>NZ_JBFTPA010000005.1:0-430279 GCF_056398245.1 Paenibacillus sp. 01T47 | reverse complement strand
CACGGGTATGAATGCAAACAACTATCGGACAAATGCGACAACAGACGATAGAAGAAATAATTGGGGCTGGCTTGGTTTGCTTGGCTTAACGGGCTTAATCGGATTAAGAAGCCGAGATCGGGAACGTACTTAAGCAAGAATAGAGAATCATTTTTCATGAACCCCTGCATTTATTGGGGGGTTCATTTGAGTGCAAAATAGCTTCGTTTATTTTTTCTGACTAATCCGAAGTGTTTCCAAGTATTTTTGTGAATTTCACCATTACTCGTATTWTTTCTGTGTAGTTAAGCATATTAAGTCAGTTCAAAAAATTAATGAATCAAAAGGAGCAAATCAAATGGGAATTTTAAGCGGYAATCCAAAGGATGAACCAATGCACTACGGTGAAATATTTAGTGTTTGGCAGGCTTCAACTGTAGCAAAAGGCGCTGTATCCTGTTACCAAGCATACTTAAACCATGCTGGAGACAAAGACTTAAAAAAAATACTGGATGCTCTCATTGATCAAGCAAAGATGGAGATTAAAGAATGTGATACATTGCTTACTGATAACGGAATTGCTTCCGTACCTATGATGCCTGAAAGACCCCCTGTTAAACTCGAAGACATCCCTGTAGGTGCAAGATTCTCTGATCCTGAAATTGCCGCTAAAATTGCTGCTGACACATCACTTGGACTAGTTGCTTGTAGCCAAGTTATGGGTCAGTCTATTAGAGAAGATATTGGAGCTTTATTTGCGAAATATCATCTTACTAAAACTGCACTAGGTGTTAAAATACTCGAACTGAGCAAAGAAAAAGGTTGGCTTATACCTCCTCCACTTCAAGTAAAGCGACCAGAGACTGCTAACGCATAAGAATAAGTTGCCAACCTGCCCAATGGGCAGGTTTTTTAATCCTCCTCATGTAATTACAAATTTCCTTTTCAAACTGCTTTGAGATTAATGTAACATGCTTGCTACTCCCGTAATCTTCAATGTTCAACTTACCTGTATATTCCTTAACGACCATCGGACATAATAACTCAGGAGGTGAGTGCCTATGAAATGTGCATATTGTGAAAACTTAAAGCTTATAAAAGGAAGAAAAAAGTTATGTTATATTTGTGCTATCATCAAACGTTAAGAGAATGACAATCTAGTTTCAGAGGTCCCGTACATTAAATACGGGTCCTATAGTAATTCAATATTCAACGAATCAGCTAATGAAATACATTTTTAACCATCAGGCTAATAACCTCGGAGTTGAATTGAAACTGTTGAATTTTCAACTATTTTCACTGTTGACTGTCACTTTACCCCTCTAAAGGATTATATTTACCCTCTTATCCTCAGCCATATTTGCCGAGGATTTTTGTTGTATTACAATATTCAAATGGTTTTCCTACTTATCCAGCACAATGTTCCCGGCATTGAACTTATCTGTCACTGGCGAATGCACAAGCGAGCTAATATCCTTAAACATAAAGTAATCTAATATCATAAACTTCAGGAGGTCTTGGCGATTAGCATGAAGAAGAAATCAAAGAAATTAAAACCGTACATTCGATTGAAAGGCAACCGCATTAAAAGTACGTTTAATGAGCTTGAGCTTCTGGAACCTCATCCAAATAAGCAATTAAAGTCTTTACTCCACCATATCTATACTTACTTACCATCTGGCTCCTCTAAATGACTTCTATTCCAATTGGGTTGTCTGGGATAAATCTGTTAATACTATCCCAGCTACCCGTTTAAAAAACACAACATGACCTTCTCTTGCATCTAGCACCTCCCACGGTCTTCGATTTTGCTGCGGTGATTAAAATTTGATTTGATGATTCATAACTTGCCAGCGTTTTGTATTTACTTTCTTAAAACCGGGAACCATACTGTCACCAATGTAAGGAGTGAAATTCCCATGACTAATGAACGACTGGATTGGACAAGTACAAGCATTCCTTTTGCTCGAAATAAACCTTTAAAATTAATGATCTTCATCTTCATCCTAATTTTTGGTCTTATGGCCTTATCACCCACTGATCGATCTCATTGGCTAGCTGATAGTATACCGCTTATCCTGGTTATCCTTATCCTTGTCTTTACTTATAAGTGGTTTCGTTTTTCAAATCTGTCCTATCTTTTGATGCTTGTTTTCTTTTGTCTTCATAGATTCCAAGCGCTAAATAATATCAAGATTGGTGTAAGTAATATTACCGTCATTACCCATTTCATGGCCGTTCCTCAATATATTCGCTCATAATCGTAATGGGGTAGTAGTAATCTCTTTCCTCGTCGCTACCAAACAGATTGAAAATTTGCGCGGACCTTGTAGGTACTGTAAAGATACTTCAATAATTTCCCCACGAGTAGCTGCAATAGCTGGACCCTTTAAATCAATTTTATCACGTCGAAAATAAGCTTTCTCTAGCTGACCAATGATTTCCTCTTTGACCTCTTCCGTTAAGCGACCATCCAGCGCTACTAAATGCGCGGCCTCATATTCCTTTTTTTTGCAGTACTTGATCCCTATATGTAAGGTTCTCTCCACGCTGGGCTGAAACAAAAAATAGAGAATGAACAGAGATAATATAACGAATGCAATAACAGCTTTCATATAAAAATGCCGGCATGCTCGCAAAGCATGCCGGCTCCCCCCTTACTTATTTTAATTTGGTTGGGACCGTTGTGTTTTCTGAGATGGTATGTGCTCGAGTCTTTTGCGTAGATAACTAAACACTTCATTGATCATTTACCCGATCAATCCGCTGCGCTCTACGCTTTCTACGAAATAGCGCTGTGCAAACATATACAAGAGTACGATGGGTGCAATAAACAGCAGCTCGCCCGCGTTTTTAACCATATAGGCATAGAGTGGGTCCGTCATAGAGAAGGAAGCCCACATGACAGGCAACTTGGTCGATAATACATCTGTTGATGTCAGGAATAGAGAGACGAAATAATTGTCATTCCACTGCCAAACGAACGAGAACAGGACAACTGTAACGATCGATGGAATGGCATTAGGCAGCATGATACGGTAAAACGATTGAAAAACGGTACATCCATCAATGTAAGAAACCTCCTCCAGCTCCATAGGAATGCCTCGGAAAAACTGGAGAAAAATGAAGATAAACAAACCGCTCTTTATTCCCATACCGGTAGCAGATTGAAGAATAAATGGCCAATAGCTGTCCAGAAGATTAATCCCCTTCTGTCCAGTGAACAACTCGATAAGACCGAATACATCGAAGTAACGATAATTGAGATAAGTTGTAATCATAATCGTTTGCACGGGCACGATAATAGTAAAGATAACGCCCCCGAATAAGATCTTACTCCCTTTAAAGCGCAATCGTGCAAATCCAAATGCCGCCAGAGAACAGGAAATCACTTGCAAGAGAGTCGAAACTCCCGCAATCGTAAATGAGCTCATGAATGTCTTCGGATAGCGGAGCGCCTCAAAGGCAATTTTTAGCGTATCCAATGTGAAGTTTTTCGGAATCCAAAGTACGGTCGTATCATACAAATCCACACGATCCTTAAACGACACCGATAGCTTGAAAAATAGCGGATATAAAATCACAAAGCAAAAACCGATCACGAGTATCGTTCGAACAGTCACCCAGCTCCAATGCTTACTCCAATTAAGCAGGCTGAATCGCCTTGCACGTTCTCTCCAAGCTGTTGCGCTTGAACGGATGGCCAGCTTCACTGTATTCCCCCCTTTGCCTGTTAATCGTAATAAAATACTTTGCGTGAAACGAGTGTCATAGTCACAAGTAGAATGACGGATACGATAAGAAAGTACACCCATGCCATCGCTGCGCTGAGGCTGAAATTAAGTGTTTGAAACGCCGTATCCGTTATCATCTGGCTTAATGCGTTTGTACTATAGGAATCAATAACGGTATACACGATATTCGTCAGTAAAATAGGGCTAAGCATCGGGAAAGTAATTTTCCAGAACGCTTCATAGCCTGTCGTCCCCTCAATTTTCGCTGCTTCATACAAAGATGGTGAGATCGATTGGAGCGCTGCAAGGAATATCAGTATCTGCACACCAGATGAGCTGATAATTTCATAAATCCGATCGACTGATCCTGTAATGTAGCTAATAATCCCATTACCTACACCCGCCTCAACCAGCATTCGCTGAAGCTCAAAGCTAGTAAAAGCAAAGCCTCCATCCTCACTTGAAGAACCCGTAATCGTCGAGGCGATGGATGCCATCTCGGAGCTGTTCTCCAGTGATAGCACGGGTGCTGCAAGAAGTACCGGAAGAAAAAATACGGCTCGCGCAAATATCCTTCCTCTAAATTTCTGATTAATCAACGTTGCGACAAATAAACTAAATATCGTAATGGACGGCACATTAATCAAAATATCAGAAATTGCCTCAATCAGCGTTCGATTGAACGTTGGATGCGACATAAATAGCTGCTTATAAAATGAAAATCCTTCATATTTGGTATCGAAGCCGCCCTTACCAAGAGTTAGCGTATTTAAGCTATACAGAAAGGACTTATACAGTGGAATGCTAAACAAGAAAACAAAGCCTAGAAACCAAGGTGTTACGAAAAGAATGCCTAGTCTAGACTTTTTCTGCTGCAGCGTCGGACTTTTACGCTTCATCATAATCCACCGCCGGTCACGCGGTAACCCTGTGCTTCAATAGAAATATCGTCTACTGTTACCGCTGATTTATTGTAGTTCACTATTATTTTTTTGCCTTGTTCAAAAGTTGTTTCGAATACTTCATCAGCTAACTTGCGGTGGCCCTTAATCGTCTGATCCTGCACATCCCTTAAGATGGCATTGGATTCCTTATATAGTTGAACGGCCTCCTCAAACCAGTCTCCATAATGCGGAGAATATAAGCTGTTCAGCTTCGTATCACGAATCATAGTAGGCTGTGCGTAAAACCATTGATAAAATACAGTGGATCCTGTCTCCAGCGTTTTTAGCAAGGCGGTTCTCTGATCTTGATCACGGCCGAGGTTTATAGGCGTTCCGGCATAGTCCACATATCCGTGCAAAACCATAGAGTAGAAAGGCACATCTTCGTCAGCAATATTAAATTCACTGCTCGTGAGCGGAGCATTTACGATCGTCTTCGCATACGGCAATGTGTAAGCATTCCCTCCGCTAAGCATGATTTTCCCGGTTTCTTCTTTAATCTTCTGTAGATTTTCACCTATAATCCCTATGACTTCCTGTCGGTTAACGGTTTCATGAGAGGTAACATCACTGTTTAAATCCTCTCCCAAATCACGTAAGGAAACGCCATCGGAGTCAAATGATTTATAGTTCTTCAGAAACTTATCTACCACGCCCGTCAATTTACGAGGTGAGAGCAAATAGTAGAGCATATCTGAAGGATTGGTTGTTACAATATCATCATCGAAGCTTTTAGCAAATTTACGATTAAGGAAGCGCGTGGCATCTTTTGATGCTTGAAAGCCCTTGCCGTTTTCATAAACCCTCTGAAAAGCAACGTCCGGATATACCTCGATATTGTTTTCCTCTGCATAATTTAATAATTTCTCAAACTTCTTTTTTCCACCAAGAATAGAATCCAGCTTGATCGATGAAGGCAGCCTGTGCTGAACGCCCTTGTTAAACCAACCTGAATATTTGAGCTGGATTTGGGATATGTCACGTTGCTGCAAAGACTCCAGTATTTCTATCGCCTGTGAATAGGTAGTTACCGCTTCAGTAGATGGATAAGGAATACCTAGAAAGTTTTTACGAACTGGAATTGAGCCGATTAACTCCAGAACGAATGGCGTGTCGCCCCCGCTTTTATGCCGAGTCAAGCCATAGTGCTTAATTAGATAGTCCCTGTAGTAATTAGCCATTCCCGTATAATCAGCAGAAGAGTCTTCTAAAAAAGCATAGCGAATTTGAAGGCCACTATCATACATCTCCGAGTATTTAGGAACCTGCTTGGTAACCGAGCCCGTTCTAAACACAACTGGTTCCATATCTTTCATTTTGAAAGTGGCACCTACCCGGTTATAGCTATTCAGCTTGCCGCTCGTATCCGCCGTTATTGTTGCCTGGGCATCGCCCTGTTCAATAATGGCAAACATCGCGTGATTCTCTTGCTTCATTCCAAAAACAGGAAATCTAGAAACCTGTGTATATTGAACCTCAGTTCTCGAATTTTGCAGCGGTGTCTGATCGATGCCATACAGCGGAACCTCATAGGCACGTGCTGCATGGTTGTTATTGTTCAAATAAATGAGTGCTCCTGATCCATCCGGCACAAACATATAACCTTCAGCCTCATTATCAGCGGCTCCGAAAAATGGAAGTAATTGCATCGTATGAAGGGGGAATGCGTCCGAATCCATCACCTCATCCGTTGCAATTCGTGCAATGAGATTCTCACCCTCAAGCTGGTAGATAAGCGGGATAGTAAATCGAGGTGCTACATTTTCTGCCTGATCCCCACTCTCCACCATCTGGTTATCTTCTTGTGCATCTTCAGCCGTATAGCCGATGGACTCAAGAACTGCCACGACGTCCTTTACGACATAATCCTGCATTTTTTTGCGCTCATACTGCTGCTTCTCCTCGTTGTAGAAAAAACGAGTACGAAGCTTATTTCTAACGGCTTCATCCGCAATTTTGTTCAAGATTCGTTCTTCAAACCGTTCTTTGCCGACAGCTTTTGGGATAGAACTTAGACCCTTCTCTGAGCTTCCGATTTCGTAAGTGATTTTGACGCCGTTATCAACGAGAGCAATCTCAAACTGATTCTTCTTAATGCTCTCTTCTTCATTGTTCATAAAGGACTCATGCCCTTTGTCATTGAAATACGAAATAATCAGCTGTGAGGCTAGATTGGTTTTATTAATTGCCGTTGCAATCGTATCTTTGGCATGATCAATGGGATTGGTCGACCATACTTGCCCGTTGCGTTTCTCCCTCACACTGACCTCAGTCGTCTTCTTATCGATAAATAGCTGCAGATACTCATTCTCAGCAATCATACCCATTCCACCCGGAAGTGCTCTCATTTCAGAAGCGATAGTCACTTCGTGGTTATCTTTCTTCATTGGCAGACTCTCGTTCGCAGCCTCCATCTCGTTCCTGAACATGGTTTCGTATAGGCATGATGCTGCAATAAGACAGCAGAGCATCATCAATATCGTCCGTTTCTTTCCCTTACTCATGTACGCACCTCCTCACGCTCTTGCCCTGATTTCTGAATAGATTGAAAGTATGAAAGTGGTCATCTGCTGCAGTAAGCTAAAACAAAGGATGCATAGAAAAACAATAAAAACCATGACTACAACGGTGAGGAATAAAGTCAGTAGTGTTTTGAAAATAGAGTATTGGTGAATGGTCATCATACCCACGAACAACAACCACAAAAACCAGCAAATAGCTGCAGACTCAATCAAATAATAAAAAGGGGCTTCTTCATGCGTAATCATATTACTGAATACGACTTGCGGCAGGTACAAAATAATGAACGGCAGCAGCGAATAACCAACAGCCGTAATAATCTCAAGAAACTTTCCTTCACCGTCCATTAATGTTGTCAGTGACCAGTTAGCCACACAAAACAAAATAAATGGCAGCACAATATAGATGAGCTCATCCACGCTGTTAAGTGTGCTTAGCTTATTGAAATTAACAACAAAGCCAGAGTATTGCCGCTTCAAAATCATCGTCACGACAAGTAACAACAGAATAATCAGCGCAATTTTCACTCGACCCTTCTGTTCATACTTCATCTCCCAGAATCCGTTGAAAGGTCTCATCATTGTATAGAAAGGCGCTTTTACAATATTGGTTTCAACAAAGTAGAGCTTCGGCTTTCTTCTGACCCAATAGATACGGATTGCAACGAAGAGCGCGGCAGCGGAGAGTAGAACCGTCATAATGGTACCAAAATGTTCCCATACATATTGCTTGCGGTATTGTTTGAAAGCTTCTGAATAATACTTCCTGTTATTTCCGTTTTTGAAATAATTCATGGCCATCTTGTTCTCATTTTTCTTAAGAAACGCTTTGCCCATACTAATATAAGCGATATCGAAATTAGCGTTTAATTGAAGCACCTTATTCCATGAATCAGCAGCTTCATCCACCTTGCCCGCATAATGGGCCTTTACAGCTTGCCGGATTAGTTTGCCATAGCGAGTCGGCGCAAAAATCGTCATCCGGTTCATCTCATTATCCAGAACCGCTATTCGCTCTCCGAGCATTGAAAGGGCAACCGGTTTTTGAAAGTTATTAGCCTGTGTGCCTATTCCCCCAAATTGATAGAGCAGGTTGCCATCGCGGTCATAGGTAAAGATGCGGTTGCGAGTGGAGTCTAAGCCGCTATACATGCCGCTTTCATCGGATACTACATCAATGAATCTGGAGCTTCCTCTATTTTTTTGGTCACTCACTACACTTTTTGTGGGGTCAAGACGAATAACCGAAATGTCTCCCATCGGAGGGAAATAGCCTTCACGGCGCAATATGTCCTCCCCACTGGGATTAAACCTCTTAATTGGTGTATTCGAATTAGCCTCCGAAGATACGGCATAGATTAGGCCGCGATCATCGACATCCAAATTACTGAATTCAATTGGCAGGAATAACTCCATTTTCCCGACTTGCTCCTTGGTCGATAAACGTTTCCACAGCAAGTCAGTTGGATTAAATCTCACTTTGTTCGTTCCGATATAACCTTTAAAACCGCCTGAAGCGTCAAGCTCCATAATCCCCTCAAAGGCACCTTGCGCAATCACGTAAATCCGATCAAACTTATCAACGTACAGCTTGAAGGGGAAATATTGAAACCCTTCCGGGATTATGCTGGACTCAGGGGCTCCGAACAATTGAATGAGAGTTCCATCATTGCTGAGCTTAACGATCCGATTGTTGTACGTATCCGCTACGTAAATATTTTGTGAAGCATCGACAAATACGCCATAGGGCTTGTTGAAGGTTTCCTTCTTGCCGTTATTGTCGAAGCCGTCTATCGTACGAATAAGTTTGCCATTCTCATCTAAGCTGACGATACGATTGTTACCTGTGTCTGCGATATAAATCCGATGATCCTTGGCAACAAATAAATCCTGCGGAACATTAAAATGGCCGATACCAAGCTCCGATCCGTCCACATGCTTCTCGGCCAGATAAGGATATGGCGCAGGCTCCGCCTCTTCCCAGTAGGAATAGTTGTATCCGTGTTCAGGCAGAGCATAAGCCGGAACAGCGAAGCCGGTAATGAAGCACATAAGGATAAGAAATGATGCAATGCCCCTTATGGACGCCAATTGCGTTCCCCCTTTCTCTTTTATTCTTTCAGGCCTGATGTCGACATTGTCTGAATCACGCTGCTTTGCGTCACGATAAAGATCGTGACCGGCACAAGCATCATAATGAGCGCAGCGGCAGCCATCGGTCCTGAACGAGCAAATCCTCCGGACAAAATTTGGCTAAAGGCATAATCCATCGTTTTTAACTGTTCACTAAACACATAGGAAGCGCCTTGGCCCCCGCTGCCTGTTCCCCATAAGCCTTTAAAGGAGAAAATAATAAGCGTTAGCCACGCTGGCTTAACCATTGGCATGACTATGGTCCAAAAGATCCGGTACTCGCTCGCACCATCAATCTTCGCGGCTTCAATTATCGCATCAGGGATTTGCTCCATAAATTGCTTCATTAGAAACAACCCCAGCGAAGTTGCTAAAGCCGGGAAAATCAACGCCCAATAAGAGTCGAGCAAACCCAGCCACGTAATCGTTAAATAGTTGGGAATGGAAGTTACCTGAGATGCAAACATCAGCGATAGGATAACAATCCCGAATAGGATATTGCCGCCTGGAAGCTTCAGCTTCGCCAACGGATACGCTGCCATGGAAGCTAAAATGACGTGCCCGACCGTGCCGGTTAATGCAACAAAGACCGTATTAAACACATAGCGAGAAAGCGGTACCCATGAATCAGAAAAAATAAGTAACAAATCATAAAAGTTATCCACTGTTGGAGAACGTACAATAAATGTGGGAGGAAACAGGAACATCTCATCCAAAGGCTTTAACGCAGTGCTGATCATGAAAACGAAAGGCACTGCCATGAATGCTCCTGCTCCTAGCAATATTAGAAATAGAGCTATATCAACAGGAAGGGAACGATTGAGTTTCTTCTCTCGACGCAGACGAAAGCTTATATTCATGCTCTCTAGTCACCCACCTTCCGAAGCAATTTCTGCACGACCAAGTTCGAGCCTAGCATAATCGCGAATAATACGGTTGCAATCGCACTAGCATAGCCCATCTCGAAACGGATCGTCCCGAAATCATTCAGATGCGTTACTATTGTATGTCCCGCATACTGCGGGCTTGGGAAGCCGACTAGGCTTGTTGCCACATCTGCGACCGCGAACGAAGATGTAATCTGCATAACCGCGCCAAACATCAGCATCGGACGCAGTGAAGGCAATGTAATAAACCACAGCTCCTGCCAGCGATTTCTTATGCCATCGATCGCACCAGCTTCAATTAGCGTCATATCCATTCCTTGTAATCCAGCGATAAAAGCCAGAAAGGCTGTACCGAGGCTTAACCAGAGCTGAACCAGCATAATAATCGCCAGCATGTATTTGGGATCCTGCAGCCATTGAATCGGTTCAAGAATAAATCCCCATTTCATCAGGAATGCGTTGATATAGCCGAAAGAATCGCCAGAGAAGGCAACTTGCCATATCAAATATACATTTCCTGAAATCGAAGGTGCATAAAATAGAAGCGTTATAATAGACCTTATCTTAGGTGAAAGCTCGTTGATGAGCCATGCCAGAAAGAAGCAAACGATATAGCTGAGCGGACCGGTTATCGCCGCGAACAGCAGCGTATTTTTCAACGCAATTAGAAACACTTCATCCTTGACGAACAAGTTGGCATAATTTTCCCAACCCACCCACCCTGGCGCTTCAAGTACATTAAAATCCGTGAAGCTAAGTCCGAATGCCATAAGGACTGGGAAGGCGGTGAAGATAAAGAAGAGTATGAAATATGGAGCAAGGAGTACATACCCATGCCGTTTCACACTAATCTCGCCCCGTAGATGAGCAAGCCTCTTCCGCCTCTCGCTAGGCTGCCTCTTCAATCTGCTTGGACCCTGCAATTCAACGCTTGCTTGATTTGGGCCTGACAATACAACCGCCCCCTCTCTCTAGTTTGGCAAGCCGAACTCTTTTCGCTTTTTCACAATTTCCTCATTAATAAATTTCGTATAATGGTCTATCGCTTCACGTGGATCCTCGTTAGAGATAACGACGCTGCGGAACGCATTGTCAAGATGACGGCCAGTGAAATATCCGCCAGCAACCTCAGGCAATCCCTTTGCCCATTTCCACTGCTCCATCAATACGTTGTAATCCTTCACCTGCCAAGGAATCCGAGCCACCGCTTCCAGATTAGCTGTGGAAGTTCTTCCAGCCGGCCCGAAAATGGCTTCAATTTCAAGACTGTACTTCGCCTGCACATCCGTGCTGGTCCACCAATCTAGGAAGGACCATGCTTCCTCCTTATGCTTACTGTCCTTCAGCATAATAGCAGCGGTTCCAGTTGCAGGCACTTCCCGGCGAATAGTGCCGTCAGCCTGCTCAAGTCCTGGAACCAGGGTGAAATTCCATAGTCCTTTCAGCTCCGGTGCAACGACGTTGATGAGATTGAATCTCGTATAGTCAGCAATCGCGATTGGCATCTCTCCACTGCGGAAACGGTTCACGAAGTCGGTCGTTAACGGCAGCTTATAGGTCGTATATAATTCCGTCCAATCGATAAATGATTTTACGGACACCTCAGTATCTAGTGCGCTGGCTTTATCACCTTTGCGATAAATTTCCCCGCCGTTTTGGAACAGCATCGTTCCGAATGTAAAGTTAACCGGCAATGTAGCGTTATCTTGTACGTTCGCCCCCGTTTTCACCAAAACCTGAATAGGGAAGCCGAACAACAGGTTTTGCTTCTGCAGCTCAGGAATAATCTCAAAGACATCCTCCCATGTTTGCGGAATTTCCAGATTCATTTCCTCGAGAATATCCTTCCGATAAAATAAAACCGGAAATTGCTGCTCAATAGGCAGTGCGAATGTTCCCTTATTGAATTCATAAGGAACTAATGCGCTCTCATGGAAGCGCTGCTTCACCTTGTTGAACCCAGGATATTTGGATAAATCCTCCACTGCATTCCGCAAGGCATAATTGACTGGCTTATCTTCCGGCAGAGCGAAGGAAACATCAGGACCGCGTCCTGCCAGCATGGCTTGCATGAGCACGCCTTCACTGACCACTTTTATGTCGACGGCAACTCCGGTTTCAGGAGTAAATGACTCATCAATAAGCCGCTTCGCAATTTTTGCCTGATCAATCCCCTGCGTCATCCACACCGTGATTTTTTTACCGCCTTTCTCCGTCGAACCGAGCACATTGTAGTCGGTGAAGAAAGAGAGCATGAACGTACCCGCTTGATGCTTCATTCTTTTGAAAAACTTCGCTTTGACAGCAGGCATTTTCTTATCAGGAGAGGCAATGACAAGATAATCAATCGATAAAGGCATATAATTGATGGAATAAATCCAATCTCCTAATGAGCTTGTATTGGATTTGAACGTCTCTAACCGGCGTGCTATTGTCTCTGGAGCATCTACCATGTCTTGCAGCTGAAAAATGAGCCGATTCAATGAAGCTGTGCGATCACTGCTGCCACCAGATATTTTCTCTACACGCTCAACTATAGATTTCAACACTTCCATTTGTTTGGTGAAAACTTCAATCATCTCTGGAATTTTTTTATCAAGCTGATAATCCCGATATTCATCCGGTACCGTGCCCGTCACCATAATAATGCGCCGGAAAATATAATTTAGATCCAGCACACTGGACTCCACTGTTCGCAGCAGCAATGCCATTTCTCCGAGTGTCACTTCAAGCTTAATCTCATGCTTGCCTTTCGTTAAATAAAATTGGTACGGACTCTTCCCGTCTCCAAGCTCATTCATTTCCCAATTCGTTGAGAAACCAAAGGCAATGCCATCAGCCTCCTGAAACGGCAGCTTGCCGTCAATATACATTTTGCGATAAGAAATCATACCTCGTTGAAAGCTTTGTTTATATTTAATGCCGATATGATAAAGTCCATCTTCCGGCACTTCTATATCCCAAGTCATCCACTGACCGGATTCCGCCCAGTTGAAGCCGCCAATCGTGTTGAGTCGGATTTGAGACATATGATAAGGCTCGGTAGAAGGGCTACTGCGATCCATCATCGGATAAAGTACTTGACTTGACTTCAAATCCGCTAATTCCCCTTGAACCTTGATCATGACATCAGAAGCATCTTTATAACCATTCGACTCATATTCAGCGGCAACCGCTTCGTAATCCTTTGCTTGTTCAACTTGGTTCAGCTTGATAGAACGAATCAGCATCTTTTCCTTTGCGGAAACTAAAGTGATGCTGTGCTTCCCTGGAGTAAAATAATATAAATAGGGTTCATTGTGGCGACCATCCGCACTTTGTGCGTACGTCTCCTGCCACATCGGCAGCTCTACCTGCTGGACATGGGTGTCATTCCCACGCTTATCACGTGCAATTTCTCCTTTGCTCGTCCAAACTCTTCCGAACACCAAATTTCTGCTCTCAGCAAACGGCGCTTCTCCATCAATCAGCAGCTCGCGGTCAATATCCGCACCCTTACCCTCCATTGGGTAAAAATTTATTGCAATATTATATAAACCTTCATTCGTTACATCGAACTCCCATGAGATACTTCCCGTTTCATCCGATTCAACCGCATTGCCCGCCAATCCAGCCATGTTGTTAACGACGTTAGCCTTCATGTCTACCACTTTAGAAAAGGTATCTCCTGGGATGATAATCTCTTGCCCTGGCCTAGGCGCATTCTGATGCTTCACCAAATATTGGTCGTATCCGTCCTCACTCTTACTACCGAGCATCTGCTCCGAGATAGCTTCAGAAGTATCAGCAGCATTTGAGGCTGCCTTTACCGTGGACATCCCCTTTGATTGAAAGCTCTGGGGCAGGATGCACACAGCAGATAGCGTCACTAAAAGTACTACCTTGACTATTCCATATTTATTGACGTTGGCCATATGGAATCCCCCTTCCCGCTTATGAGCAGCACCCCAACCATAGAAATGAATTGGGGTGCGCGCAGCGTTTTATGCAACCAAATCCTATTTCTTCAAAGTCACATCAATTGCAGCCTGAGCAAGCGGTTTAATTCTTGCAAGCTCACTTGCAGGTGTCGCTTTTCCTGTCATGATATTATTAATCGCTTCATCGAAATAACCCTGGAAGCCATCATAGGCAAAGAACTGCATCACCGTTCCGTTACCAAGCATTTTACGCAGCGTGTTGAGGCCCTCTTCACTTCTAAAGTTAGCTTCTTCTCCACGAATTACGCCATCATAGCCTTTTTCAGGGTTTCTCTCATAAAGCTCCTGCCAAACTGTCATAACTGCTTTAGGGTTTTCTACATCCGCCATCAGATGCCACATGTTTACAGTTATTGGAACAACATAATCGGTTGCTTTAGGACCCTTAGGAAAGAATACATAACCCCAGTCATCGGCCAAGCTGCCATTGAAATCTGCTGAAACCCAACGAGCTCCAGGATAGAATAGCGCTTTACCTTCCACAAAAGATCCGCCCACAACTTTATGAACATTGTATAAATCGGAGACAAACTGAATAGCTTCTAATGCTTCCGGTTCCTCAAATGTAATTTGGTCATCTTTCGTTACAGATCCGTTATTGGAGTAAATGAAAGGAAGCGTTAGGCTCGAAGCTGTATCGTAAGGAGTTACGCCGAATACGCCATCCTTCGTAGCGGCTTTGGTCATCGCTAGAAACTTATCCCAAGTCCATTCGCCCTTTTCCTGCAATTCATAAGGATCTTCTAAACCAAATTTTTGAATTAACGTTTTGTTATAGTAGAATCCATTGCCGTTATTGTCCTTGTCAGTGAAGCTGTACTGCTTCCCGCCGTAGCTGCCATTCTTCAACATAACTTGATTCCAGTTAGGGTCTTTCATATCCACTAGGTCGTCAATATTGCGAAGATACCCCTCACTAACCATCTTCGGAATCGCCCATTCCGTCGGAATCATAATAATGTCGGCAAAAGGCTGCCCTGCTACGGAAGTGGTTACTATTCTTGATTGAATCTCAGCGAAAGGTACGGTTACATATTCAATTTTCACATTGTATTTTTCCTCTGCTTTGCGTTGCATTTCCTTCTCTTCCTCATTCAAATAGTTTTCCATTCCCCACCATTGCCCGATGCGGATCGTTCCGCCTTTAAAGTCAATCTTCTCATCGACTGGCGCAGTTGAAGGTGGCGCTTCCGTTGCCGTCTCCTCGACGGTCTCCGTTGTAGGAGCCGGGGGTGGCTCATCCTTAGGCGCATTAGATCCGGAATTTTGTGAGCAGCCAGTAAATACAAACATTGCAAACACCAGCATCATCGTTAATAATTTTAGCTTCATTCTTCTTTCCCCCTTAATATCATTTTTTGGATACATTCCTTACTAAACCCAAATGAATGATCGCCTAATGTATAAGGATTGGAGTATATTTGAAAGCGGTTACATTTGGTTGTAATCCTAATTATAAGAGTTTGGTTTAAAGCGAGGTATCTGTACAAATTCATACTTTTTCTACATAAAAAACCTAAACGATAAGGTCCATCAAATCTCATAATAAATAACGATAGATTATCTAAAAATTTTACATACTACTACACCGTGAGCAGGTATACCCTCTAATAAAAGAAGCACCTACGCGAGCTTCATCTCCGCACGAAACCTTGATGGCGTGGTACCAACAACTTTTTTGAAAATTTTTGTGAAGTAGAAATAATCCTGATATCCCGCCTTTTCTGCAATTTCACCCACCATTAAATTAGTATTGCCAAGCAGCTTGCAGGCATAGGTAATGCGTAATTTGGCGATATATGCTGTAAACGTCTCACCTACTTCCTTTTTGAATAATTGACTGATATAACTAGGGTTTGTATAAAACTTGATCGATAAGCTCTGTATCGATATATCTTGAATGTAATTTTGATTCACATAGTTCAGAATAGCTCTAAAGGTTTCATTGCTAATTTCTTGTGAGACGTTTTCGGTCGCTTCAAGAATATATCTGCTTACATATTGACGTAAACAATGAATCATTTCAGATAGAGAGCCAAAAGAAGCAAGCAGCAGTTCATTGTTATATAACATCTTATCGGACAGCTCAATTCCAAACTGGTACATGAATGAAAGTACGATATTATAAAGCTGGAGTGCATGGCTCATAGTCAGACTTCCTTCTCTGAACAGGACGAGTACTTGGTCAAAAGCAACATTCGCAGCAGCTATATCACCTATTCGAATAGCATCATCAATTCTCTTCAGCATTTCGTAAAAAGGTTTGCGTAGCGGGGGTTTTTTGCGAAATATCGCTGCTTTACCAGAAATAAAGTAATGATCAGCTAATGAATTTACGATTTCAACCGATTCCTTTAGTTTCTCCATTTCTGTTATTTTTTCACTTACGCCAATTCCACGGATCCGATCAGGCATCCCTTTGCTTATTTCATTAATTGTCTTCTCCAATTGAGCCCATGCCACGAGATACAGAGACTTTGATCTGCCGATCTTAACCTGCAAATAGTTCTCTGAAGCCTGTACTGACTCATTACCGATAGTGGAACAGACGATTAGGCCAACTCCATCATTAAAGCCATCGCTTAGGCCATATTGCTCGAGCTTGTGTGTAAGCCTATTGCGATTTGTTTCGTTTGGTTCTTCCAAAAATAATTGAAGTGGATTATCAGCTGTCTCATGTTGTGCTTCATTATTTTTCTTAAATTTGCTTAGGATCGATATAATATCCTGTTCATCGAACGGCTTAAGGCAATACGCAAGCGCACCATAAGAGAGCGCCTTCTGCGCATAAGCAAATTCTGCATAGCCGCTTACGACAATAAATTGCGCTTTATGCGGAAACTCGCGTGCTTTTTTGATTAGCTCCAGACCATTCATACCTGGCATACGGATATCGGTGAATACGATATCGGGAAGTATAGCTTCAAACATGGTCAGTGCCTCTGTCCCGTTATAAGCCATTCCTACAACCTCAAACCCATAAGCATGCCAATTAACACTCGCCTTAAGACTCTCAGCAACCCATGCTTCATCATCAACTAGCAGAACCTTATAATACATTCGAAAATTCCCCCTTCGTCGACAGTTTCACCGTTACCCGAGTTCCTTCACCTTCCTTGCTAGCAATATCAAGTCCATACTCTGAACCACAGATCAGCTTGATCCTTACATTCACATTGGCAAAACCGATGCTGTTATCTCTCTCGCCTATCAGCAATCCATTCGGCCCCAAGTCCGACAATGTAGATTGGACCCGCTCCAGTTGAGCTTGATTCATCCCTACCCCATCGTCCTCAATGACGATAATCAAGTCTCTGTACACATCCAGATTTGCGCTTATCCTTAATAAACCTTGCTTCTCATTTAACTCTAGTCCGTGATAAACCGCATTTTCGACAATTGGCTGCAAGATCATCTTCGGCACATGGCAGTTGCGGGCAAGACCATCGATATCAAATATCACACTAAAGCGGGTACCAAAACGCAGCTTTTGAATTTGTAAATATGAATCGATGATAGAAAGCTCCGTGTCCAGGAGAACATTTCCTCCCCCCTTAACGCTGTAATGAAATATACTTCCAAGCAAAGCGGCAGCCTCTCTAATCTCAAGAACCCCTTTTACTGCAGCCATTCCTTTGATCATTTCCAGCGTATTATAGAGAAAATGAGGATTAATTTGGCAGCGCAGGTATGCAAGCTCAGCTTTCTTCTTCTCTAGCTGCATGAAGGAAAGCACCGCATTTGTATCCAGAAGCTCTTTCGCTAAGGAATCGTTCTTGTGAAGCAAAATGTTGCTTGTAATAATAATGAACATAACTGCTGCGAAAACAGCTCCAAACACAAATATCCAAATAAAAGAAAAGCGAATCGCGTTCATGTCGCGCATCAGTGCGTCTTTAGGGATCATATCTACAATCTCGCTCGAATATTTTTCACTGTTTGAGCTAATGATCTTAGCCATTTGCAAATAACTGATGCATAAGATGAAAAATAAGACAAAGGTGATGGATAACGCGATTATGGATAACTGTGAACGAATCGAAAGCTTACGCAGCAAGGACACGTCTATCGCTCCATTCTCATGCGTAGGTTGATGAAAATGATGTGGGGACTCCCCACTAAGAAACTGATAAATAAAAATATCAAGCGCTTAGCAGGAAGTTATGGTGTTAGTAAGGTATGAATCAGATGGATGCGGCTTCTAGCAATCGTCGATGTACTTGCTGAAATGCTGCTGCATCGGTATTTGCTTCTGTAAAGCTTGTCATGCAGGAGTTTACTAGCTCATCCGCTATTTTACGGTCAGCTTGAGCTATCTGTTGAAGCAATTCATAATCCTCAATGCCCATCCTCATCGACTCCAGCCTCATGCTTAGCCAAGGTCCATCCGTACCCGGATAGACGATATGAGTATCGCCGGCAGGCACCCTTTTGGCGTGAACGCTTGGAGCAAGCATGGGATTTGTCAATTCAAATGGATCTTGGCCTTCCAGGTAATAATTCAATCCCCAATGGAGATAGCCATTCATTTTGTATAAGTAATTGCCCCAGTGCAGAAATCTTGTTTTGAGAAGCGGAATATCTAGAAAGCGATTCATATAATGACCGCCTGGGTTCCAGCATGTATAAAACCATAGCGTATCGCCGCCAGCCTGGATTCTTTCGTAAGCCGATTTGTTACGATCATAGTCCCTATTCGTTGGCACCCAAATATCTAATGCTCCTTCCAGTTCCGTATGAATGATTGCGTCAATAAGTGGAACCCCCGGCATGAACTTTCTAACTATGCCTGCCAAGACCCGATAATCTTGAGCCGACTCTTCAAGCGGTTCATCAGCAATATGCTGTACGGTTAAGCTCAACCAGCCATTAGTGGCAAGGAACTTGTTCCAGGAAGATAGGTATTGCGATATAAATGTATAGCCTTCCGGGCTTGTTGCTTTTATGTTGGTATCATAGTTTAAAACGAAAAATGAATCGTCCCAGCCTCTTCGACCAGCTATATGTCCGCCTTCTATACGGGTGAAGCCCAGACCTAAAAACATTTTGATTAACGTCTCGACACGTGAGAAGTCAAATTCATAGCTTCCGCTTCCCTTTTCCTTGATATCAACCAATTCCATGCCGACTAAGAAATGAGTTTGACGAGTCCGGCGCATCGCTTCTCCGTATTGGTAAACCATGTTCCAGAAGGGCTCCGACCATTTTTCGAGGTTATGCCACTTTGCTATATTGCCAAATGAGAACCAATTCGTAATCGACAGCGTTTCCTCTTTGGCAACTTTAGCTTTAAAGACCTCTATTTCAACAGGAATGACATAGCTATTGCCATCAATATGAAAACGGAGCTCCCCGACATGCTGATGTGGATTTGCGGATTCGTCCACTTTCCAGCAAACATATAGGGCATCTTTCTCAGCACGCACTTGGAATTCCTTCCCGACCGGCTTTAAAGCATCATATACACGGAACGGCGCAAGTCGTGTTACATAATCGGCTGGAGTGCCTACAGGTACGGTGGAATAATCCGGCCCTGTATTCTCATTCACCTGAACATCAATGAGCTGATACATGGACGTATTCTTCACAAATTCAGACTCGGCCGAGACATATTCCCATGTTATTTTCGCATTAGAAGGGAGTCCCTCCAACAATATTTGGCAGCCAATATAGGTGCCTCGCGCCGTCTCTAGATTAATGCTTCTCGCCCCTGCATCTGATAATTCAGTATCCGGATAAACCCACTCATTCACATCGAATATTTGCCAATTCATCAACAAGCCTCCTCGCACAAGCTTTTATAATTAGTCGGACTGGTTCGGATAATGCTCAGGCAAAACCGCAATCGTTCCGTCATTTTGGCGAATCCATGTATCGAAATTCCGCTCGCCTGCCTTTAATCGGATAACTCTTGCTCCCGTTTGAAAATGATCCTTGCGGACATTATCCACATAACTCACATATCGCGTAGATCGGCCGTAACAAAGGCGGATACCATGCAGCGTTCCGCTAAAGTCATTCGCATGATCATGACCAACAAACGTCCCCATTATATCTCCCATCTCCACCATCGCCGAGAAGAAACCGGAATTTATAACCGGTGCGCTTACTCCATCAAAGCAGTGTCCCAGACAAGTCTGATTATTCCATACCTCTTGATACTCCGGCAGAGGAATATGAAAGAACGCCAATGCTGGTAAGGGCGAATCATTGTTAATGGACGACAATTTCTGCGATTCGGAGACATACCATTCAATTTGATCTCTTCGAATCCAGTCATAGCCGCCAACCGACGGGTTAGAAGAATAATCACCGCTGTCGAGGAAATACAAAGCAGCGGCCGTTTCATCATTTTGGTCAAGAAGAGTAATGATATAATTACCAGACCCGCTTACATTCGGTGGATCGGCTTCAGCGACACAGTAGCTGTGGGCTAGCTGTTCTTCATGCATTTGCTCACGAGAAACGGCTCCTTCTGAATCATGATTGCCGAAAACAGCTGCCCATGGTATGCCGCTCTCCTCCGCTACCGCGACAGCATCGCGTAAGGATTGAATCGGATCATTTCCTCTGGCGCTAGCTGTAACATCACCGGCAAATACGATTAGATCCGGCTTCTCTTGTTTGATAACGCTTTCCATTGTCTCCCTTGTCAAGCGATTAAATTCCGGTGTATCCGAGTCATAATCTCCCGCGTCTATAAACTCCACATCGGAGAATTGGACAATGACGAAGGTACCATCCTCACGAAATTTCATTTTATTGCTCATCCGGCTGATCTCCTTTCACTGTAAAGAATGCTGTACTTGAATTGTATGAACACAGCCCATTTCACTCTACCAGAATAATGACTATCTACTAACAGACTGGTGACTTCATTGCTTTCTATAAGCTGCGGCAAAAAAAAAGCCGCCCAATTAATCGGGCGGCGATGAAAAACAACGAACAATTCAGCTGTTCGAGCTGCCAGAAAGCTTCCTAAACTGCTGGGGGTTCGCTTGATAGACACGCTTGAACATTTTAGAGAAGTAGGAAAAGTTACTATATCCAATCGATTGAGCGATCTCTGAAATCGGCATTGTCGAGCTGGCAATCAACGCTTTGGCAATCCGCATCCTCTCGTTAAGCAAATAATCTGTAATACTCATCCCTACCTCCTTTTTAAACAAACGGGAGAGATAAGCAGGATTGAGATGAACGTATTCTGCGAGCATTTCCCGGGTGATATTCTCCCTGAGATGATCAGCAATAAATGCTTTAAGACGTGGAATGACTGACTCTTCCTGAAAGAGATAGCAATATACCTTTTGAATCAGATTTATACCCCACTCTTCCATCTGCTCTAGCGTACGCGGAGGCGCTTTCATTTGAGGGACGCTAGTGTCTTGAAGCAGTTGATGGGCAGAGAGACCTTTCTTCTGCAGCAGGTAGTGAATCATCTGCAGAAATCCCTGATAATAGGCTTGCAGCGCGTTTGCACCAAATCGTCGATCCGAAGCCAGCTCCTGAAGACTATTCCTCAGCTGCTGAACCAGTTCTTTTTCTTTGCCGTTTTCGAGCAGCAGCGCCCAAGCCGTAAAGTCAGGCAAGCAAGGATCTGGAAAAGGATCTGGACTCTGCTTGCTAAGCCAGTTCAGCTGATTGGACTCACTGAGATTATTGTACTCCATGGACAACAGCGTCTTATACATCACCGTTAACTCATGCAGTCTCACAGGCTCACCGATGTAGCAGGATACCGTACAGTTTAAGTATTGACTGCAAGCATCAATATACATATTGCATCTATCACCAATACGATCACGAAGCGTGGACTCCTCTTCCGGTGAGAAGTAGAGGATCGCCAACGTGACACCGTTCTTGGTCTGAACGACCTCTCCTCGTGAGTCGGCAATCAACAGCTCGGAGGAGGATTGACGAATGGCGTACTCCATCACTTCCTCATCCCGCGTGCTGAGTTCCCGCTTCCAATTTTCTACGCTGACTATGACTGGAAGCAGTCGATCATCCGGCTTCAATGTTATGCCGTACTCAGCTGGCAGGCTGCAGTTGTCATTCTCTCTAGCCACAATACGTTCTGACAGCAGATCGTACCAGAAGCGTTCGCTAAGCAGCGTCTTTTTTTTGTTCCACAACTCATAATATGGCTTGTATTGTTCGCTCTGTACCAGTTCTGCACTCTTCTTATTCACACTAAGAATAGCTTTCCGGATCGCTTCTTCCAAGACTTCATATTCCACAGGCTTCATCATATAGTCAAAGCTGCTGAGCTGGACGGCCCGCTGCATAAACCTAAAATCGTCGTGAGCCGTCAAGAAGATCGTCTCCGTATTCGGGGAATTCTCGTTTACCCACTCTAGCAATTCGATTCCTGTGTTTTTCGGCATTTCGATATCACTAATCATGATTTGAATTTCTTGCTCCTGAAAGATCTTAACAGCCTCTCTCATGTTATAGGCATCGAATACCGCAGAGACACCTAGTGCATCCCAGTTGATTGCATCCTTTATCCCCATGACGGAGTACATCTCATCATCAACAATCAGAACCTGCAAGCTCTTCGCCTCCTGCTATCATGATAAATCTATTGGAATCAAAAACCTCTCTATTATAATCCGAGTCAACGCTATACCCTAATCTACTGGAGCCTCGACAGGAATCTCCAACTCTATTAGAGCGCCAGAGTCAGCGCAATTATCGAATTCCAAGCGAAAGGTGTTGCCGTAAAGAAGCTGCAAGCGATGATAGCTATTCCAGATGCCCAAATGCTGATCATTTGTTTGATGGAAATAGCGACCACTCCGTAAGGAGTCCAGCAGCTCTTGCGAGAATCCACTGCCGTTGTCAACAATCCGAATGCGGCAACGTTTTTGATCGGTATCTATTATGGAATGAATCTCAATATGAAAAGGATCATCCATGAAGTCGAAACCGTATTTGATTGCATTCTCGATAAAAGGCTGCACGATCAAGGGAGGAATCTGTACCTTCTTCGAGTCCTCATCCATCACAAACCGATAGGTTATCCTTTCGGGAAAGCGGAGCTGCTGAATACGCAAATAACTGTCCATATGTTCCATCTCTTCGGAGAGAGTAACAAACTGCTTGCTCGTTTTGGTCGTAAAGCGAAAGTATTTCACTAGATTAAGGCACATCGCTTGAATTACGGAATAATTTTTGAGCTGAGCAAGGTTATAGACCACATTAATGCTGTTGAGCAGGAAATGCGGATTAATTTGCAGCTGTAAATGCTTAAGCTCCGCCTTATGAGCTCGAATATGTTCTTCATAAACGTTAATTTTCAGTTTTTGAATTTGATGCGCCATGTCATTGAAGGTTTCATTGACCATATAAAACTCCCTAGAAGGAGAATTGTTCAGCCTATATGCCCAGTCCCCTCTTTTGAGAGTGCGCATGCCTTTTATTAATTCATTCATCGGCCTGAGAATAATACCGTTAAGATAAATCAAATAGAGAGAGAGCATCACAACGGCAAATACCGGAATCCAAGCAATAATCATACGAAAACGAGCAAGATTATGAAGCATTCGCTTTTCCGGAATGAACGCAGCCAGCGTAACATCCGTTGAGATAATTGGATTACTGACGACAATGTATGTATCTTTTTCTCCCATAATCCTCTGGTATTTCTCGTAGAAGTCAATAAGAGGAGGATCGGCGAAACCGCCAACATCGAAGCTTCCGGTGATCAGTTTCCCCTCACTATCCGCAAGAGCAGCAAAGCCTTCTCTTCCCAGCTGAATCAGATCCAGAGGAATCATCAGCTTTTCAAGGCGAACCCATGCTCCCAAGTATACACCAGCGCCCGAATCCACAATGCGTACCAAGCCATGTATGTTACCAGAGCTAACTACCCTCCACCCTGAAAATAACGGGCTGCCAGGCTTTACTGTGTCAAGCAAGTCCTGAAGGCCTTGCTTGATGGCCAGATTTTCATCGTAAGAGGCTGTTTTGATATTGGTATGAATTAGATCAAGATATGCGTTAGAATAGGCGAACTGAATATCTACAGTGCTGTCAAACCGATTATATCGGCTTAAGCTGTTCAGGATCCGCATCTTGGTCAATGTATATTCGTTAGAGTTGTAGACCATCTTGTTCAATGACAGAATATCCACATCCGCGGTTGCTAAATCGTATAGAAAATTAGTTTCTATGCCAAGCGCAGTCTGGATCTGGTTAGAATATAGTGTGATCATACTTTTGCTCGACTCCGCCGCTTGTTCTCGTACGGAATTGGAGGCCGTGTAATTACTGTAAAGCAGCAGACAGACTAGAGGCAACGTAATGGTAATAAAGCCGACCGTTAACTTGAAACGCAAAGAGCCTTTAGGATTCATCACAGTTCTTCCCCTATTCCTTCATGTCGGTATACCTTTTGCATTTTATTATGGCATATCTCATCAGGTTGGAAAAGAAGGAGGAGTTGGAGGTTTACTCTCCAACTCCTGCATATAACTTATTTCGTATTCGCTTTGGCCCACTCGTCTAGCTGGTGCTGCTGTTCTTCCAAAATTTTCTGGTATCCCGCAGCATTACGCTTAGCTTTATACTTGGCAATTGTTCCTTCCACATCATCGACAGCACCTGAGTTCAGAACCATCTGGAACTCTTTATCTACGTTACCGACTGCAGCCTTCTCAGCCTTAACTGGTGCCTCATCGAAGGTAAAGCCAAGAGCGATAGAGCGTTCGGAACTTTCGTTGAACTTCTCGAATTGTTCCCACTTGTCAGCGTCTTCGTTTGCCCACAGGTATGAGATGAACTGATTTCCGAACATCCAACCGCCTGGGCTCGGGTAGCCTTGTGTCTCAGCGGTTACGCCTTCTGGATAATCAATGACGTTGTCTGCTTTTTTAACATAGTGCGTACCTTCAATTCCCCAATCCAGCATATTAAGAAGTTTAGCATCCGTATACAGCATATTAAGAAACATCATTGCTCTCTCAGGATCCTTGGAAGTACGGGAAATCGATAGCAATGCTCCATTTGCTTCACCTGTTGTTGTATAAGGTAGAGCTGTCTCAACTTGTACGAGCGGCAATCCCATTGTTACAGACATTTCTTTATCTTTACCAGGCTTCAATGATGAACCGATTGCAAAGGCTTTGCCGGCTTTCATCATGTTCTCTGCTTGACCGCTTGAATCTGAAGTCATAACATCCTTATCGAACCAACCATTAAGATTCCATTGTCTCATACGCTTAAGAAAATCAATAAATTTAGGGTCTTCTAGGGTATCAATAGCTTTCAACTCTTTGCTGTCACGTGAAATTATACCGCTATCGTAATTAGCTGCTCCCCAAGTGTTTGCAAATTTATTACTAACAACGGGTACTATACCTTGTTCTTTTTCTTTAATTACTTTAAACATTTCTTCCATTTCCTCCAGAGTTTTAACTCCTTCAGTATTGAATTTATATTTATCAACCAATTCTTTGTTTAGAAGGAAACCAAAACCTTGTGCGAATTCCTTTTTGGTAGGAACGCCATAAGTCTTGTTGCTAATTTGTGCGCCTTTCATAAAATCATCGCCCAAAATGGCAGGGATATCTTTACCGTGTTTTGCAATGAGATCTGTCAGTTCTACAAATTGTCCTTTGGATACGTCTAATCCATAACCAAACCATCCGGCAGTAAAGATGAGATCAAAGGATTCGCCGGAAATTTTCATCAGGTTAGTCTTGTCTGTCCAAGAGCCCCAATCAATCGGTTTCAATTCGATAGTTGCGTTGATTTTTTCTGTTAAGTATTTGCTCATTTCATCCTGAACAAGCTTTAGATCCTTAGGCACAGCACCAGGATAAATCAATGTAATTTTGTAAGGCTTGAGACTTGCAGCATCACCAGTCTCATTGGATGGTGTGTTATTCGTATCCTCTTTTGGAGTGTTGGAACCTCCTGTTTTGTTCTGTGCGCATCCGGACAGAACTAGCATAACAATGATGATCAGGGTTAATCCGATTTGCAGCTTTTTCTTCAATGTAACCATCCCTTCTTCTCTTTGTTTTTATCGGAAACCTAGATGCGTATTCTTAACCTTTAACCGCACCGCTGGTGATACCGCTGATGTAGAATTTTTGAAAGAATGGATAAGCGACCAGGAGCGGCGCGACGCCGATAATGGCGAGTGCCATTCGAACACCTTCGGTTGGCATTTTGGAAAGAAGTTCGCCTACTTGACTGAATGTATCCGCCTTCATAATTAGAAACTGTACATTATTTAGCGTCTTGGTCATAAGGTACTGGATATTCATCAAATCTGGTTTATCGATAAACAGCATACAGTTGTACCAGTCATTCCAATAAGCTAACAAATTGAAGAGGGCGACTGTCGCCATAATTGGAGCTGAAAGCGGCACCACTAGCTTCATGAAGATAGTCAGCTCGCTCGCCCCGTCGATCGTGCCTGACTCAACGATAGATTCTGGTATCGTGTTGGCAAAAAAACTACGCATCAACAAAACGTTAAAGGCACTCAGTAATAGATTGGGTATAATCATGCCAAACAGTGTGTTTTTGAGCCCAATCATTGTCACATAGGTGATATACCAGGGCACCATGCCTCCACTAAACAACATCGTGAAAAATAGAAGAAATGACATCGTGCGGCGCAGCGGCAAGTCTTTGCGTGATAAAGGATAAGCGAAGAGCGCCGTTATAAACAAGCTGACCGTTGTTCCAATAAGAGTTACGAGAATGGTTACTCCATAAGATCTCGCAATCTGACCAAAGTCATTAAATAAGAACTGATAAGAGGCGAAATTAATTTTGCTTGGAATTAAGCTGTATCCGTTCTGGGCAATAGAACTCTCATCTGAAATGGAGACCATGAATACTAAAATGAACGGGAATAGTGACGCTATGCTGAAGAGCACAAAGAACAGATGGATAAGTGGAGATCGCAAACGTGATGTAACTGGCATCTGCTTGATGCCTCCTCTCTTTATGAATTTTTATCGATTAGAATAACGCGTCATCCTTGCTGATTCGGCGAACTGCGAAGTTTGCCCCTAAGATCAAGAAGAAGCAGACAACAGATTGATAAATACCAGCGGCAGTCGACATTCCAATGTCTCCACGCTCAATCATTGCTCGGTAGACAAATGTATCGATCGTATTAGTTGTAGGCATTAACGGACCTGAGTTCATCGGTACTTGATAGAATAGACCGAAGTCTGAACGCATAATGGAACTGATCGCTAGCAGCGTCATGATGATAATCATTGGCGAGATGAGTGGAATCGTAATCCGAGTCATCTGTTTCCATTTGTTAGCGCCGTCGATGGTTGCCGCTTCGTAAAATTCCTTATCAATACCGATAATGGCCGCAAAATAAATAATTGCCAAATAGCCGACATTTTTCCACGCATTCACAATAACCAAAATATATGGCCAATAATCCGGCTCATTGTACCAAGAGATCGACTCGGCGCTAAACCATTTGTCTAACTGTCTATTGATAAGCCCGCTATCGGTATTTAAAAAACTGTATACCAGATAAGCGACAACTACCATTGAAATGATATGTGGCAGCAAAAACGTGCTCTGGTAAAAACGGGTGATGACTTTATCTTTGATCTCGTTGACCAACAGTGCGGCAAGAAGCGCAAAAGTGGTATTCACAACGATGAAAAACACGTTATACATAATCGTATTTCTCGTTATCAGAAAAGCATCGGGAGAACTGAACAAAAACTTAAAGTTGTACATTCCAGCCCAAGGACTGCCCCAAATGCCATCTACATAGTTCAGTTCCTTGAAAGCTAAGATGACTCCGTACATAGGAATATAATTGTTTAAAATCAAGTACGCTAGCCCGGGGACCATCATAATGAGTAAAGCCCTGTATTTCTTTATATTTTTTTTGAATGTTCGCATTCGGCTACTCATAGTTGTGGATGTATCGTTTGATGCAAACGCCGTCATAAGGCTCACCCTTTCATGTTGTCGTTCTCTGTCTCTCATTATAGTGGGCTGTTAATCAAGTGAACTACTATAATAATGACATATCTTTATCACGCTAATGACTAGTTGTCTCAGAGCATGAATTAGGATATTGACGGTTATAACGGGTGCTCTTATGCTAAAAGCGTGAACTGGTCGTGCCGTTTCCTATTAATGGAATACACGTCCTTCACGAGAGATTTAATATGAGGGAGTGAAAGATGATGAAGCAAACTAAGGCTGTACAGCGGGTATTTATTCTTGGAATGGATGGTGCGGGTAATTTCGTACAGCAAGCAGACACACCGAATCTAGATGCTTGGCTTCCACGTGGAGCCTACACCTTTGATGCCAAGGCGGAAATGCCGACGATCAGTGCAGAATGTTGGGGATCTGTGCTTCATGGGGTACAGCCTGACAAGCATAAATTAAATAATGAGAAGGCGGCAACACTATCCTATCCGAGTGATTCTCCCTTTCCTTCCCTCTTTCGACTAGTAAGAGAACAACAGCCAGAGGCTAAGCTTGCTTCCTTTAGCAGCTGGGGTCCGATTAACTCCGGTATTATTGAAGATAATCTCGGCGTACATAAAGTTTCTTTGCCGGATGCGGAGCTTGTTTCTTCTCTTCTCGTATACATGGAAGAGAATCAGGACGTTCGTCTGTTATTTCTACAACTGGATGAACCGGATGGCTCTGGACACCGTTACGGCTACAGAGATGATTGTCCGGAGTATTAGCTGCGATAACTACTTGTGACGAACTAATCGGCAGTGTGTTGAAGCGATTAGAGAAGTTAGGTCTTATGGAAGACAGCTTAGTTGTACTTCTCACTGACCATGGCGGAGGCGGTGATAACAAATACAGCCATGGCAGCGCCCATCCAATGGACCGTGACGTATTCTGGGGCTGTATCGGACCTGGGATTAATAGCGGTCTTCTAAAAGGACCTGTATCCATTACAGATACAGCTGCAATTGCTGCACTTGCGCTAGGATTAACCTTGACTCAGCAATGGGATGCTCGCTTACCAGAGGGATTGCTTGATGACACATGGGCATCCAAGAGCATTACTATCGTCGATAGCAAAACAGCTGCCGCTGAGGAGTCCCACAATGGCTAAGTCGCTGCGGTTTCGAGAAGATGGGAGCTTCAAAATTGTGCAGTTCACAGATCCCGAATTTTCTTCATACGAAGCGGAAGAACAAAGGATGGAAGCTATGATGCTAGATATCCTGAAAGACGAGCAGCCTGATCTGGTCGTCTACACAGGAGATGTCATCGCTTCAGCTGGTCACCCTAACCCGGTAGTCGCATTTCGACGCGCTTGCTCAGTGCCTGAGAGCTTGAACATCCCTTGGGCTGCTGTGTTCGGCAACCACGATACGGAAGGAACCGTCACGCGGGAGCAGCTTCATGCGCTGCAGCTGACCTACCCACATAATTATGCTAAGCCTGACCTACCTGGCATTCATGGCTCCGGTAGTTATGTCCTTACCGTAGAAGGTAAAGAACGCGAAACGGCTGCAGCCCTTTATTTTCTGGATTCAGGCAGCTACTCTCCGCTGGAATATAGCAGAATGGGCTATTATGATTGGATTCGCCGCGATCAGATTGATTGGTACACACGTGAGTCCTATCGACTTACCGGAAGCAATGGCGGAACGCCGCTGCCCTCCCTCGCCTTTTTTCACATACCGCTTCCTGAATATAACGATGTATGGGACTTCGGTGTCTGCTACGGAGAGCGTAATGCTCCTTTCTGCTGCGCGCCTTGGGTGAATTCCGGCTTCTTCGCAGCTATGATCGAGATGGGCGATGTCATGGGCACCTTCGCTGGCCATGACCACGGTCACGATTTCTGGGGCGATTGGCATGGCATCCGTCTTTGCTATGGCCGGACGACCCGTAACGCATATCTGGATCGGCCCTTTTTAACAGGAGCGAGGGTCATTTCCTTGAAAGAAGGAGAGAGAAGCTTCGATACTTGGCTGCACTTAGAGGATGGAACGGTGCTGTCAGAGCAGCCTAAGCATGAGCCTGAGGGACGTACACCGGAGAATGTTGCTATTTACTTAACATAAGCAGCACCGATTCGATAAGAATCTATATTATGGATTCGCTCAATCGCAGGCCGCTGACGCCAAGCGTTTTCCGCCATGGCCAGAAAAAGATCTCAGCTGGTTCATTGAGGAATACTCCCCTACTCTGGAGGATTGGCAGCGCGACATTCTATCTATGCTTCGTGATGAGATGCTCTACTTCTGGCCGCAAATCATCGAAACAAAGATTATGAACGAAGGCTGGGCATCCTACTGACATCAGCGAATTATTCGCGAGCTTGATCTAACGAGCGATGAAACGATTACGTTCGCTAAGCTAAACTCCTCTGTCGTGCAGCCATCCCGGCACACCTTGAATCCCTATTATTTGGGCTTGAAAATATTCGAGGATATCGAGCGCCGATTCGATAATCCAACGAAGGAAGAACAAGCACGCTTCGGACGCGTCCCTGGCAAGGGCAGGGAAAAAATGTTCGAGGTACGCGAGCTCGATTCAGATATAGATTGTGTTCATCTGTGATGGGAAGAAGACGAGTCGGAAGTTTGTTTGAGTTAATAGAATAGTGCTTCTTAATTCTGCATTGAAAGTATAATACTGAGACAAAAAACCCGATCTATTTTGATCGGGTTTTCTATTTTTCGGACAGAGGAGGTGAAGTGGGTCGATAACTCTTATATACAGAATATTTCCTCCATCATTTTCAAGCACAAATAAGAGTTATTGATTAGTGCATCATACGTCGCAGGTTTCCACTTTGCCGCCCGTAATGAGTTCGCGGTGCTCCGACACGTAGATGTTAATGCCCTTTGTCGATATTCAATTTGTAAAGTGAAGCAGGCTGTCTTCAGGGAGAGATCAAAGTCCAGCTAATTGTATAAATGGGGCTTCACTGCTTAATAATACCCGGATTCGAATAAATTTTTTGAAAATGTCCGAGACATCTCAAAAAACAAAAAGCTTCGGCACAAGCCGAAGCCTTCTGACGGTGACTCTCTGTTCCTGTGGCAAATACGTTCCTCCGAGCGTCAACGTAGATTCTTTGCCCATACGGAGAGTATCGGCTAAGGGTAAACATCATCGCAGCGTCTTCTCGACATCGATAGACGATCATACCTCGACATTAGTAAGCCTGACTCCACATGTATCCGAAAAAGAAGGAGACTCTCTACCAAGCCTATCTGCGCCAAGACCATTTTATTGTTGGTCCGGTAGACGTAATGCGTTTTCTGAGGTTTGTGCTTGATCTAAAAATTCCTCTGCTTGGGTCAATTGCTGCCGGGCCGTCTCCAAAGCTTGTGAATTTGTTGCCGCATTAGGTTCACTTATCGAGTTTATCGCCTGATTTAAAGCCGATTGCGCCTCAGAAACTGCGTTAAATGCATGCTGCTCCAGCGTATTGCCGCTCGAGTTAAGTGTACCTTCTGCCGGTTTTCTTGCATTTTCGGTAGCTAGATCAATTTTGTTTTCATTGGGCAAAGCGAGTCATCCTCCCTTGAGCAAAGATCATTAATTTAAACAGAAATAAGTATGCGGATGAGATTTTGTTTATATTCCTGCGACTGCATGGGAATATCCGGATCCCACTTTTCCGGCAAACAATTTTAGTATAAGATCCGGTGCCTCGGAAAATCTAACGTTGATGAAAAAACAGGAGGTGATAATTACTCAATGAATACGCCAACGCTAGCGCCGCACGAATCGATGGAACTACATGAAGCGTTAAACTTTAAAACGCTCTGCATCGCTAAGTCAAAACTTATGCAAGGCTTGGTCTTTGACCAAGAACTAAAAGCGTTAATGCAGAAAGACGTCATTCAATCCACACAACAAATCACCGAGCTGCAAGCAATCTACGCAAGAGTTCCTTTCCAAGCGCCTGTTCCGAATAGCCCGACACCTATAACACATTAAAGGGGAACGCAAATGAATACCGATTATTTAGACCCGATTAATTCATTAAATATGCCAGAAATGGCAGATATGACTTTTGCAATGGACTTCCTTCTTCGTGCCAAGGAGGGTGTGCGAAATTTATCCATCGCCCTGACGGAAACGGCTTCTCCGGATGTAAGAGCGCTGCTGCGCAATCATCTTAAGCAGGGGATTGCAATGCACCAAGAAATCACGGAGCTCATGATTCGTAAAAAATGGTTCCATCCTTACGAGCTGAACGAACAGTACCAACTCGACCAGCTTTCGGCGAAAAATACGGTGATGATCGGGCAGATGAATTTGTTCCCGGGTGATACGTCGCGTAAAGGGATGTTTGATCGGACCCCAGATGAACATATTGGAGGACATAAAGCATGAAGGCGGTAACGTATCAAGGGATTAAAAATGTCGTAGTCAAAGAGGTGCCGGATCCGAAGATTGAGAAACCGGACGATATGATCGTAAAGATCACCAGTACCGCCATATGCGGTTCCGACCTTCACCTTATTCACGGGATGATCCCTAACCTTCAGGAGAACTATGTCATCGGGCATGAACCGATGGGGATCGTAGAAGAGGTAGGCCCAGGCGTGACAAAGGTAAAGAAAGGCGACCGTGTAATCATCCCATTCAACATCGCATGCGGAGAATGCTTTTTTTGCAAAAATCAGCTGGAAAGCCAATGTGACAATTCAAACGAACACGGGGACATGGGCGCATATTTCGGCTACTCCGGAACGACCGGCGGATACCCTGGCGGGCAAGCCGAGTATTTACGAGTCCCGTTCGCAAATTTTACCCACTTCAAGATTCCCGAAAACTGCGAACAACCGGACGAAAAGCTAAGCTTGATCGCCGATGCCATGACGACGGCATTCTGGAGCGTAGATAACGCCGGCGTAAAGAATGGTGATACGGTCATCGTGCTCGGCTGCGGTCCAGTCGGACTACTGGCCCAGAAATTCTGCTGGCTAAAAGGAGCAAAGCGGGTCATAGCCGTCGACTATGTCGATTACCGCTTACAGCATGCGAAGCGAACGAACAATGTGGAAATCGTAAACTTCGAACAGGATAAGAATATCGGTAACAATCTCAAGGAAATGACCAAAGGCGGCGCCGATGTCGTGATTGATGCGGTAGGAATGGACGGCAAGATGAGCGATCTCGAATTTCTAGCAAGCGGTTTGAAACTGCAAGGCGGCACGATGAGCGCATTTATCATTGCGTCTCAGGCTGTCCGCAAAGGCGGGACTATCCAAGTCACTGGGGTATACGGCGGACGCTATAACGGATTCCCGCTCGGCGACATCATGCAGCGCAACGTGAATATCCGTTCCGGACAAGCTCCGGTCGTTCACTACATGCCGTATATGTACGAGTTGGTTACGTCGGGCAAAGTGGACCCTGGAGATATTGTTACGCACGTCATTCCGCTCAGCGAGGCCAAGCGCGGTTATGAAGTGTTCGATACGAAAACGGACGATTGCATCAAAGTCATCTTAAAGCCTTGAATATGGATAGATACATGGGAGGACAATCCGAATGAATTCCAATTACGCTTTGCATGAGATGCTGGAGGTTCATGAAATAGCTGCGTTCAAGACGGTTTGCATGACCAAATCCAAAACCATGCAAGCTCTGGTAACCGACCCGGAGCTCATGCAAATTTTGCAGCAAGATGTGCAATTATCACAGCAGCAGCTTCAGGAGCTCGGTGGAGTGCTGTCTAAAATGATCCTATAGGAGATAAAACATGAACACAATATTAGAACACATGGCAGGGCTTCATACGCTGACCGATGACGTGATCGCAATGGATTATTTGATGAACGCCAAGAGCGGAGTCAGAAACTACGCCATGGCCGTGACCGAATGTGCCACCCCTGAAATCAAGCAAATTTTGATGAAACAGCTCGACGAAGCCATAGACACCCATGAAAAGATAACAATCTACATGATGCAGCGGGGCCTATATCATCCCTACCATATTCCAGAGCAAATTCAGCTCGATCTGAAAAACATTCAGACCGCTATGAACATTCCGTCCTGACACCGTATTTCATCCCAGCAAAATGTGTAACCACAATGGTTCAAGCGCGTTTTTGGTTTTAACCGGAGACTTCAGAGAATAAAATGTTCTCCGTGTCAAAAATCCAACAATACAATAAGGGCGGATACTGTCTAGGCAGATCACAAAGAAGTGCTCCCGATCGTCATCCTCAAGAATGTGCCGTAGGATTTGGCTACATATACTGAGGTAAAGAGGATGGATGAGGATGGATCTGTCGGGGTACAGGATGGTGGACTCGCGGACCAACTTGAGGCTGATAATACTAACACGCTTCGCGGGAACTTACTTTTCGTAGTGGTTTGCCGAGAAGAACTCAAGTTGTTGATTAGCTTGTGTCATACGTTGTTCGCTCCTGGTTAGAATTGAAGATCCCCTACTCCGTAAGCGGAATAGGGGATTTAGTTTGGGATCAGGGATAGCTACATTCGTTTAAAATTATTATGAAAAGGTAGGAGCAGGGAATTCATCAATTCTCATACGAAGTAAACTATATGGTTTTTCCCGCAGGTCTCTTCCATAATGAAATCTCGCCTGCCGATGTAATTGATTCACAATGACATATAAGTATTGATCGGGGCCAATCGAAAAAGTATCCGGCCATAAAATTCTCGGGTCATGTGCGATGGTTTCCATTGCACCATTCGGCAATATCTTCCGGATACTGTTGTTTTCATAGTCTCCCGCATAAACGGTGCCGTTTGCGCCGGTGATCATTCCATCAGACGCACCTTTTTCCCCCCAATAGTGCACATATTGGGATAAATTCATGTCCTGTATCCTTCTATCTCTTAGGGCTTCTGTTGAGATTGAGAACAGTTGACGGCTGGTTAGCGGAGCATAAAATAAAACCTTTCCATCAGGAGAAATCGCTAAACTATCGGAAGCCAATCTAAATGGGGAAGTCGAGCCGTCCGGGTTTCGATTCATCAAAATTTCACCTTCTACTTTCGGTAAAAAATAGGGATCAGGTGAAGTTGATATTGCCCCATTTAACCGTCTAAACGCGTTCCCATTTTCTAAATCTACGACGATAATAGCTCCTGGCCCTCTGGAAGAAGAATCCGTTATATATGCATAACCTGCTCTTCCAACACGAAAATCCAAACGGACATCATTCAGATAAGTTGTTGGCAAGACAACATCTTCTGTAAAGGTATATACTCTTCTTATTGTATTCGTGCTTAAATCAACAGCAACTAATTTTGCTCCCCCTTGAATAGGTTCAGAAAAATTTGGTGCCCCTGTATCTAGTACCCAAAGTATTCCTCTTCCATCAGCAACGATACTTTGGACACTGACGAAAGACATTACAATGTTGCTAGTATTAATCAAATTTATTTTTAAACTGGGATAAGGCTGCATTTCACCCTCAACAATTTCCGCCACAGTAAATTGAACGTCGTCTCCCCATTTCGGAAAGCAAACAAAAATACGGCCAGTTTCAGAAACGCTGACACCTGTAGGCATAGCCCCATAAAAAGCATGCACCAGTTCAAACTGCCCAAAATATTTTTCCATAGGTAACATAGGTTGCATGATATCCTCCTCATCAAATCCGAACGGATATCAACTATATATGATGAATTTTTTTTGTAGTGCCTGGTTCTTGATAAATTTTTCTATCGTGATGAATGCTACCGCTACTTCGACCGTACTAATGCCGGTATCGGTTGTTCTCTCGTTAATAACAAAACGTTAATACGCCTAAAAGGGCTGAACGACCTCGTACGTCCTTCGTTCATTTCGCCAATTTCGGTATTAATGCCTTTTGACTATGAATCGGCAGCTCATGGATATGAAAATTAAATTTAGAGGAAATTGAATATTCCATCTTAGTTTGAGTCATTCTAATCAGGTCAGAAAATCCAAAATATCCAACAGGAGGAATTCATTTGTACCAGTTTCAGTCCAACAATCAGATTTCGCAACAACTAGCTCATGCCGAACAACTTATCCAACAATTGGTGAACCAAACTCAGCAAGCATCAGGGCAATATCAACAATTGTTAAACCAAGAACTCAATAATGCAAAAGCACTGGAACAAATAGCACAACGTGAACAGCAAGCCGCTCAAATTATACAAACCGCTCTGCAAGGCCATCAAACAGCACTTCAGCAATTGCAACAAATCTCAACCATCTGCAACCAAGTGGCTCAGTCATCACAAACACAAATGACTGCATATTCAACTATGAACAACCATCAACAACCACAAGGCTTTAACAACTATTCTCATTAATGAATTAGGAATAAGGGATAAATTTTATTTCTAAAAGAGAATTTACGCTGTAGTTAGACCATATCCAGCCGTTGCTAAAGTTCTTCAGAATACGCTCGGCGGTCTGTTTGGTGAAATGCGCAGCATGATGCGATATTTTCTTCCAAAGCAACAATACTCACGGAAAAACTATACTTCCGAGTGAACATAGTCTAGGTTTTACGATTTGAATGCTAGGATTTTAAAATATAAGCTGCTTCCTAATAGGAAAAACCCTGTTGAAAAGCAGGGTTTTTTCCTGTTTTCGTTTAACCATTTACCAATGATGCGGAGGTTTGTTGGAGATGAATAATAAAGAGTTGAATAAACTATCTATTTTTGCCCTTGGCGGTGTTTTTGAAATTGGAAAGAATATGTATGTCATCCAATATGCTGACGACATCATTGTCATTGACTGTGGCTCTAAATTTCCGGACGAGAGTCTGCCCGGCATAGATCTAATCGTCCCTGACATTTCCTATTTGATTGAGAATCAAGAAAAAGTACGCGCATTAGTGATTACGCACGGACATGAAGATCATATCGGCGGAATTCCTTATATATTAAAACAGCTGAATATTCCCTTATATGGAACTCGTCTTACACTTGGTTTAATCAAGGGAAAGCTAAAAGAACATCGTCTCAAAGGAACCTTATTTCATGAAATTAAAACAGACTCATTTATTGAGCTAGGAAAAAGCTTTCAGCTTTCTTTTTTCCGTACAAACCATAGCATACCAGACTGTGTTGGCATCGTATTACAGACGCCAGAAGGTACGGTCGTTCATACGGGAGACTTCAAATTTGATCTATCCCCTTCCAATAAACAATTCCCAGACATTCATAGGATGGCGAAAATTGGTGAAGCAGGCGTGCTTGCTTTATTATCCGAGAGCACGAACGCTGAGCGACCAGGCTTCACTCCATCTGAACGATTGGTAGGCGAAAAAATTGCAGATGCTTTTCAGAAAGCAACAAATAAAATATTTCTGTCCACCTTTGCTTCCAACATTAATCGCTTGCAGCAAGTTGTGGATGCTTCTATTCTAACAAACCGCAAGCTCCTGCTGCTTGGTCGCAGCATGATCAACGTCGTAACGATTGCTCAGGAGCTCGGTTATATCCATATTCCCGAAGGTATGATCATTGAAGCAAAAGAGGCCAATCAGCTCCCGAGAGAAAAAGTCGCGGTATTGTGTACGGGAAGTCAGGGTGAACCGATGGCTGCACTCTCGCGTCTTGCTAGCTCCACCTATCCACATACAGAAATTTCTTCTGGTGATACCGTCATCCTCGCGTCATCACCCATTCCAGGGAATGAAAAGAACGTTGCAAGCATGTTAGATCATCTGTATATGCTTGGGGCTCATGTTATTCATGGATCAGGTGTTGCGACAGGTATGCATGTGTCAGGTCACGGCAGCCAAGAAGAGCTTAAACTTATGCTTACGCTAATGAAACCAACCTATTTCATCCCTATCCACGGAGAATATCGCATGTTATACCAGCATCGCTTACTTGCTGAGTCTGTTGGACTAGAGAAGGATAATATATATATAATGAATATCGGAGATGTTCTTGACCTATCTGGAAATCATGTACAACAAACACGGAAAGTTACCGCCGGTAATACGCTTGTCGATGGTTTGGGCATAGGCGACATCGGAAACATTGTATTACGCGATCGAAAACATCTTGCCGAGGATGGCATCCTTGTTGTTGTTGTCACACTTAGTCGTATAGAAGGCTCCGTACTATCCGGGCCTGATATTATTAGCAGAGGTTTCGTATACGTTAGAGAATCCGAAGCTTTATTAGGCGAAGTAGGTCGACTTGTGATGAAAACCATTGCTGACTTACAAGAAAATGGAAACGACGGTAAGTGGTCTATATTAAAACATCGTATTAAAGAATCTACAAGTAAGCTGCTTTATGCAAAAACAAAAAGACGGCCAATGGTTCTACCAATCATCATTGAAGTGTAATGAATCCACATAATTACAAATCCCCTTGCTTCAATTTAAGGTATGGTATTATCCCCTTTAAGTAGACACTCAAAAAACTTCGTGTTGTTACATGAAGATTGAGTGAACCTTGGTGGGGATATTTTTATTGCAAAAAAGAGACGTGTTTTTGTATCCATACTAAAAATCGTTTCATAATTCGTGAGCCATGCTTCCAGTAAACGTCTCTGAATCTGTTGGGGCATCATATTTCATTTTTGTATCAAATCTTCCCCATATTACAGAATCCAATTCTGCATCCAAAATGGTTGCAGCATGTAATATACTCTCCGATTTTAATTCATCCAAGCATTGAAGCAGTGAATTCACCATGCGAGACATCCTTACACATCCCTTTGTCCGGATCGATTACCGCGCAATAGCTTCAAGCTCATCAAGGAATGAATCCTTTCATACTATTTAGGACATGATATCCATTGTGACTACGGTAAATGTAGCAGCTGTCATTAAAACGAAGGAGTGAAATTAAATGACTAAAAATGAAGAACTCAATCGAAATCTTGATTCTGACCAAAATAGTAACAATACGGATGGAGCTGACATCGGAAAAGCTGTAGGAACGGCGGGTGGTATTGCTGCAGGTGCAGTCGTAGGCTCTGCTTTGGGTCCTGTTGGAACTGTTGTTGGCGGTATCGTAGGCGCAGCATTGGGAAATAAGGTTGGAGAGGCTGCTGACGATAACAACGACGAAGCACAACGAAAGGATTAAAATGGTTAGTCACAAGCTTCAGTTGGGTATTAGATGTGTGAATGCAATTAAAATTGTTTTGAGATGGTTAAAATAAATAATTCTTCACTTCCTAATGCTGCATTTCGAATTAAATCGAATATGCAGCATTATTTGTTTTTAAATTAGGTGAAAATCTAATTATCAATGGCAAAATAAGCTATGCAATTAGTTATCATCAGCAAGCATCAGGTCAATATCAACAGTTAAACCAAGAACTCAATAATGCAAAAATACTTGAACAAACGTGAAAAAAAGCTGCACAAATTAATCAAGAGGTGTAAAAACAATTGACTCACGTTTTTTTATTCATAGCATAAGATATATGACTACCATATCTAAGTCCGTCTAGCCCTCCCAAACATCCGGAGGGTATTTTTTATGTAAGGTAGGACAGTTAGCTTCATACATTCGGCTGCTCGGGTACTTCTTCCGTTATGCATCCCATTAAGTCCTTCCATGTAGTTCTGTATTCAACGAATTTTGTTGCTCGATCGCACTCACAGCAAGTCATCTATATAACCCTTTAGATACAACACTTTTGGCGAATGCACAGGCGATCTGCCTTCCTTAGACATAAAATAAGCCATTATCATAAATTTCAGGAGGTCTTAGTGATTAGCATGAAGAAGAAATCAAAAAAACTAAAACCGTACATTCGATTAAAAGGCCGCCACATTGTAAGTACATTTAATGAGCTTGATCTTCTGGAACCTCGTCCAAATAAGCAATTAAAGTCTTTACTCCACCAGATCTATAATTACTTACCGTCTGGATCATCATCTAAATGACTTCTATTCCAATTGGGGTGTCTGGGATTAATACTATCCCAGCATCCCGTTTAGAAAGCACTACGTTACTTCTCTTGCATCTTGCACCTCCCACGGTCTTCGGTATTCACTCTTTTTTTGCTGCGATAATTTTGGCTTCCACTAAAATTTGATTTGCTGATTCATTACTTGCCAGTGATCTGTATTTATTTTTCTAAAACCGGGAATCATACGATCACCAATGTAAGGAGTGAAATTCCCATGACTAAAGAACGAATGGATTGGACAAGTACAAGCATTCCTTTTGCTCGAAATAAACCTTTAAAATTCATGATCTTCATCTTCATCCTATTTTTTGGTCTTATGGCCATATCACCCACTGAGCGATCTCAATGGCTAGCTGATAGCTTACCGCTAATCTTGGTTATCCTTATCCTTATTTTCACTTATAAATGGTTTCGTTTTTCAAATCTGTCCTATCTTCTGATGCTTGTTTTCTTTTGTCTTCATACTTATGCGGCACATTATACATATGAAGGCACACCATTTGACCATTGGCTAAAAACATTGTTTCATACAAGAAGAAGCTATTACGATCGAGTCGTTCATTTCTTCTTTGGATTGTTCTTTGCTTTTCCATTCTATGAGATTTTAAAATCCAAAGTTAAGTTACGCGGAATTTGGTCAATAGCTCTGCCAGTTGCCGTTGTGCTCAGTTTTAGCGCACTATTCGAGATCTTAGAAATGTCTGCCGCCTTAATAGCCGGACCAGGTGGCGAAGCCAAATTTGTTGGAATGCAAGGTGATATCTTTGATACGCAAAAAGATATGGCATTAGGATTACTTGGTGGAGTCGTATCGATGGGTATTCTCGTATGGATAATCTGGAAAGGTGATAATGCTGCTTCAGTTTCAGACTAATCTATATTTCGCCCAAATTCTAGGCAATGGCGTACATCTATGCATTATCCACTAATGGATATAATATCTCAGGAGGAGATATTAAAGACTTAAAAAAATACTGGATGCTCTCATTGATCAAGCAAAGATGGAGATTGAAGAATGTGATACATTGCTTACTGATAACGGAATTGCTTCCGTACCTGCAAAGAGAAAGGTTGGCAATTTCTTGCTCGGAATCAATACTAATTTTTATATCAATGAAATGCAATTGCTGAAACAGTCGAAATTCCTATAATTAGAAGTTTTTTGTTTTGATTCTGCATATGATTTATATATTTTTGTATTAAAACTTCTCAGAAGGATACAATAAATGATGCTTCACCATTCTCTATGCTGCATTTCGAATGAATTCGAAATGCAGCATTCTTTGTTTCTGTATCTCAGTCAAATGATTCTATTGATAATATATAAATCTGCCATTTGCCTTTCATTAGAGATGTTAAAGCATGGCAAAGCTCAGGGCCAATTAAACTACACCCCATTTGTTAGACACAAACTAATAATTGAAAGTGAATTACTAATGACCAGAATAAAAAATCATTCTGGTAGAAAGCCTTTAAACGGTTGTTACAATTGATCGAGTTTTTATAAATCACTACAATAAATTGGGGCTTCCTAAAATTGAGGTCGATATATTACCAAACAAAAAAATGTGCAATGATTAAATGTCATTATTCAGAATGAAAAATTAGATCAGAGGATAAGCTACAGCAATAGCTAAGAAAATAAATTTTATGGTGACTACAGATGAATCGAAAAATAACTTTCCTCTTTCTTCGAGTTTTTGCAATAGCTTTGCTTATTTTGAGCGCGATTGAGGTAATCAATTTTCAAACAACTAATGCCGAACCTTCGCTACCGATCGTAACTGATCAAAGAGGGTTTTCTATCGAAGTTTATCCTCAACAACACAGATTAATAGTACGGGCACAGGGAAAGGAAATTAAAACTTATATCGTCGCCGTCGGTAATCCGTCCACTCCAACCCCTGTTGGGGAATACAAAGTCGTATATAAGGGAGAAAACTGGGGTCCCTCTTTTGGTCCACGATGGCTAGGATTAAACGTCCCTTGGGGGAATTATGGCATTCACGGCACGAACAAACCGTTTTCTATCGGGCAGCATTTGAGTCACGGTTGTATACGTATGCGCAACAATGATGTCATTGAATTATTCGAAATGACTCCACTCGGGGCTAAAGTAACGATATATGGACACATATTGGGGGATCCGAATCATGAACCGAGGGATTTGGCGGAAGGTGACGTCGGAGGAGATGTACAACTAATTCAGTCTCGTTTAAAGAGCTCCGGATACTTTAATGGAATATGTAATGGAAAATTTCGCTCGAATACAACTACGGCTGTGAAAAATTTTCAACGTGATCATCATTTGGCGCAGAACGGTGTTGTATCAAATAAGGTATATGAGGAATTGGGATTGTTGGAATAAAAGAAACGTGATAGCCAAAGACGCAAAACATTTTCCGCCACGCCTTTTATAACAATTAATTTTTTGTATAAATTTAAGCTTTACTACAAAACATATCATTGTATTAAAATCAAAACAGAGCGAGGTAATCAAATGAAAAATATTTTATTAATTGGCTTTATCAGCTGTTTAATGATGTTCAACTCAATTTCTGTATCAGCGGAAAGTAACGCTAATACACCGGGACAAGAGCTTCGTTACGATGTCAATCGCGTCACTAATGACACTAATCGTGCATTAAATACAGATGACTATCAAAATTATCGAACCAATAATTACAATACATCTTTGAACGCTAACAACTATAGAACAAATGCAACATCAGATAATCGTGGTTCAAATTGGGGTTGGCTTGGTCTTTTAGGTTTACTTGGATTAGCGGGTGCTAGAAATCGTGCTCGAGATCGTGATCGTGCTTAAATGTTGAATTAGATTACTTAAATACCCTCAGTTACACTGGGGGTATTTGTTGGCGATTATTAATGCATTGTTTATCTACTCTCGAACACATTAATCAAGTCGTCAATGGAAATAATTGTGCTTGTGCTTGTATTCAAGTTATAAGTCAACCCATAAAAGAGGATAAAACAGCTAGTGTCAAAGCAAACTCAACAAGCTGCACAAATTATTCAAACAGCTTTACAAGAACATCAAATGGCACTACAACAACTACAACAAATCCCCAATATCTGTAATCAAATTTCACTTACACAAATAACAAACTCACAGGTATATGCCTATTCAAACATGAATAGCCAGCAACCATTAGGAGTAAATCACTATTCACATTAAATATATGTTCTTTGTAATCTCATGCGAAGAATGTGTGGAATGAGGAAAATAGGTACTTCTACAAAGAAGATTTAATTAACAACATCGTAATAGACAAGCCTGATCCACAGCAGCTAAGGTTATACAAGAAACCTAAGGACAATCTGGAGAAATGAGAACAATGATGCAATACTTTTTTCAGAGCAGCACCTGTGGATGCAGCGGAAACTTCCGTTTGTACCCGAAACGAATCGAAGAAGTATTCAGCGGACAAACTAGCTAAAACAATGGTAATTTGGAAGAGTCCAGGGGTCTACGATATGAACGCATGAATCCTTCCAGCCGTGAAATTATCATATTAATATCTATTTTTCTTCAACAAAAAAACCGCGATTTAGGCGGTCATTAATCGGCTCATATTCTTGTCATCCGACAGATGTTGTCAATGTATGATGATTTCTATTTGAGACATAAAAATAACTTCTCTTCCTATCATCTGATTAGTCTTAATTGTATTCTCAACATTTATTTCATTGATTCTTTGTCTTGTTATTCACGGGCAGATTTACGTATTTCAAGCGAGCGGGTGCATTCATTTAATAGGTATTGACAGAGTCTGCGCGGTTTCTTCTCGATAAGTAGTTAACAAAAAAAATCAGTGTTTTCATATGAGGATGACCCTTTGTTTTCCAAACGAATACCTCCTGACTTTTACAAACCGTTAATCAGATCAGCTTCTTCCAATATTCACGGCTTCGGGCATCCATCTGCTCCGGATCGGACAGCTCGAAGCGGCGTCCTTCATTGTCCGTTACCATCCAGCGACTTTCCGTTACGGGTTGGATATTTTCATGAAGGTTATCCATGACCAATGCTGCCGGGCCATAATTCGTATCGACCTGCAAATACCACTCGCTGCCTCTTTTTCTAACAGTCAGGATTTGTTTAATGACAGGAATCATATAATTTCGGTCAAGCTCTTCTCGTACCGCCTGAAAGCTATCTTCCGCGAGAAGCTTCACATCCTGTATCATTGCAATTTCACGCCCTTCCGCCGAGCGAACCGAGATGAACCTGTCGGGCATTGTATACGGAAAACTGCGAATAAGTGTTACGCGGGCAAAACCCTTACCTTCCTGCTCCAAATGCAAAATACCTTCAGAAGATCGGAACAAACGGATTTGACTCAGCTCCGAGCGGCTTAAAAAGAATAACGGGTTCATCTTATCCGACCTCCGATGGTATTTTCGCTGTTTGTTTTTGTGATTCGACCAAACGATAATAATGCGTTTGTTTCGCGTAAAGCTCTTCATGCGTCCCCATTTCAACAATGCGGCCTTGGTCGAGGACTACAAGCCTGTCTGCATGACGTAAAGTGGATAGGCGATGGGCAATCGCAATAGTGGTTCTTCCCCTGATTAAGCGGCTTAACGCTTCTTGAATGAGCCGCTCCGTCTCCGTATCAACAGATGCTGTCGCTTCATCTAAGATCAAAATCTCCGGATCAAGCAGCAGCGCTCTCGCAATTGCGATACGCTGTTTCTCCCCGCCCGATAAACGGTGTCCGCGTTCCCCGACGCGCGTATCGTAGCCTTCCGGCAGACGACAAATAAAATCGTGGGCATTCGCGGCGTGGGCAGCTGCGATAATGGTCTCCGGCGGACTATCCGGACGGCCGTAGGCTATGTTCTCGGCAATCGTACCATCGAACAAAAACGTTTCCTGAAGCACGACGCCAATATGCTTCCGGAGACTCTCCTGCCGGATATCTCTCAAGTCGTGCCCGTCAAGCGCAACGCTTCCAGCATTCGGGTCATAAAATCGGCAAATCATGTTTATGAGAGTCGTTTTCCCTGCACCGGAGCGGCCAACCAGTCCGATCATTTCACCGGGACGTATAGTGAGGTTAATATCTTTTAGCACCGGTCGTTCCACTTCATACCCGTAACGTACACCATGAAAGCGGATCTCGCCAGACACGGAAGAAAGCTCTACCGCGTCCCGCTTATCAGGGACATCAACCTTGGCATCGATGATTTCGAGAATCCGTTCGGCCGAGCCAAGCGAGCGGTTTAGCCAGCTTAATAGCTGTCCGGAGGCTTGAACAGGCCCGAAGAACATGAGCAAATAGGTCGTAAAGGCGGTCAATGTTCCAATAGACATGGTGCCGGACATGACCGATCGTCCTCCCAAATACCAAACAGCGATGCCGAACACAGCCGTCAGTACCGTAAAAATCGGAGATACGCCAAGCCAAAGATTACCGAAGGAAATCGTGCGATTGATCCAATGATTATTCACCTTGTCAAAACGGTTTTTCTCGGCATTTTCCTGCGCAAAGGCTTTAATGACTCGAATGCCTTGTAGCGCTTCGCCAATCACATTGTTGACATGCAAAGCAGATTGCCATTGCGAATACCAAAGTGAGCTCAGCCTCTTCCACAGCCAATAGAATCCAGCAAACAAGAATGGGGTCGGGATCAGAATCATCGCTGCCAGCTGCCAATTCAGATGGAATAGCATAAACAGGATGCCTACGGCGAGCAGCATCTGCGTGACTAGATACACCATGCCGTTTGTCAAAAATTCTTTTAATTCATCGGTATCATCCTGGATACGGCCGATAAATTGAGAGACCTGGCGGTGATCGAAGAAGCGCATCGAAAGCTTCATCAAAGCGCCGAACATATCCCGGCGGATCGCCCCTACCAGTTTCCCGCCTATACGAACGCCAAGGTAGCTTCGAATGACTTGCATCGCAGCAGATAAGACCTGTACAAGGGCCAAACCGCTTGCCAATGCAAAAAGCACGTTCAAGCTTCCAAACGGTTTGGCCACTTCATCCACAATCATTTTGATCAAATAGGGTGGGATCACTTCAATAAATACGGATAAAACAAGCAGCAGCGCGCTTACCAGCATGGGGCTTCGGTACGGGGTACAATAAGCCGCCAACCTGCGCAGCATGGACCATTTGCTGCTGCAGTTTAAACACTTGCTTGTACCGGGAGAGACGGTTTTGTCGCATTTTGAGCATCTATACGTTTCCGTACTTTCTTCTAGAGCTGGGAGGGTAAGACCTCCAGTTTCGTCCCTTTCCGCCAGCCAGTTCCTTATCGCGGGAACAGCCTGTCGGAAAGGTTCAATGTACGGAAGCGAGAATCTCGCAGCTTCTATCTCGCCATCACCGGTTATAATAAAAAACGATGCTCCGCCGAAAGCCTCGCGAACGGATACATCGATCATGTTATTCTTATGGAAGGTCATGATGGTTTTCCCTTGCCCGTCCACCATTTCCATGGTTAAGGTCTTGAAAACAACCTCGTAATGCCAAAATCGTCGTAGGTTGAAATCCACATCCGCCCTTATACGGAGCCATGGATTCTCCGTATCCTGTTGTTCTACTGCGACGCCGTTAACAGGTTTACCAGCTTCCCGCTTCGCATTCTCCGTTTTCAATTTAAAATACTCCTTTTTCAATGCCACTCTCCGGCAGTTACATATAACGCTCGTTTCTTACTGCGCACCATCGAATCACTTTGTGCCATTTTGGTACACGCAAAGCCAGTACAGCAAGCAGCCTGGATCTCCAATGATTCGCAGCTTGAAAATGATTGTTACGGCGAACGCCGGACCATCGACCCAGAATGCTTGTGAACGTTACGGGATCATCCGGCTCATAGCATGTATCTCCCTTGAAGATAAATAATTCCTTTGAGCCGTCCTGCTTTACGGCGTACAGCCGGTGTCCGATCAACGCACCTTGGTCCGTAACAAATAAACAGATATCGCCAATTTTCAATTTTTCCCGTTGCACGGACAAGAAAGTGCTTACGTTTCCTTCCTTGATCAAGGGATACATGCTGATACCCGCAGAGGGCAGCTCGATCTTTCCGGTTCGCTGGATTACTGCTGACATAATTGGCGTCAAATCATGCATTTATTAGCAGTCCGGCCTCAATCAGCATTTCAACAAACGCCTGAACGTCATCGAGGACAACTTCCATCTCAACGCCGTATTCGGTATGTACTTTTTCGGCCAGCTCTGCGACAGTTGGAAATTCGGGAAGAATCGACCAAATATAACCTCCAAGCTCGTTCACTTTCGTGATGGCGTGGGTGTCGATGTTCAGCAGCAGCCACTCGCCATCCAGCTCAGCCGTCTCGATATTTTCCCGTCTCAGCAGTGTTTTGTTTACCATTATCGTCATGATATCACTCCCCAAAAGGTATCGTTTTTCTGAAAATATAGCTCATAAGCCGGTACACCTTCTGCTGCCTGCTTGCAAAGTGCAATCATCTTTGCCGTTTCCAGCTTGTTATGCTCCCAATAAAAAACCTTATCCAGCAAAGAAATCAGCGCGTCGCCTTTGCGGATACCTACCCGCCTTACATCCTGCGATTGAATCAGAAAATGAATGCCTGCCAAGGGACTGCTTGGAAGCTCGCATGCTTCTTCCATTTCGCTCCGAAATGGGGAATCGTGGATTGTAATCGAACCATCCGGCTCAAACAATAGGAGCGTAGCCTCATCGGAAAGAATAGGACGGGGAACGGAAAGATCAGCTACCGTCGACTTGCCTGCTCCCGATGGCCCGGCGAACATCCAAGCGCGGTCATCCTCCACCACGCATGACGAATGGATGAGCAGCCCTGCGCGCCGATAGATCAGCCAGGCGCTGTAGAGATTGATTAAGGCGTGCTTGAGTGCAAGGTCATCGTGAACATAAATTTTTGCCTGGCTGTAATCAGGTGTTGTCACCAGCTTATAGTCCGCACGGATATAGACATATTCGCCGCCGTTCTCTTGAATCTCGACAGGACCGTCGTCGAAAGGTTTCCCGTAAAAGTCGTAGACCTCCACCTGAATGTCAGGCGCTTCAAGATTTCCACTTGCTTTAAAGGAACGAAAACGCGCGGTCAATTCATCATATAAAAAGGTAGTTTGAATTTGAAAATCGATCGAACTCCTGCCGACCTGTGTATGCAGTGTGTACGTCATTATGCACCGCCCGTTCTTCAGAAGTTATTCCTGAGAATAAAAAGGGAGCAAACTCGATCGTTAGCTCCGCTTCTCAGATAAAATCTATCATTGCTTTCTAGTTAGCCTCCAATATAATGCCTGCAAAACATAGGTTTAAAATTACGTTTTTGGCACCATTCGTAGCCACCGACTTTATCGCTTGGTCTAGCTGTTCCAAATTCGACAGTATGCTGCGTAAGTACTTTAGGAGCTTCATATTTTTTCATTTCATTCACCTCCTTTCAAGGAATTTATGTCATATTATAGTGATAGTCAATGATATTTATGAAATTTAGTAAAATAATACTATGATAAAATGTATTAATACCTGCTTTTTGTATATATAAAACAAGAATATTCGATTTAATTCTTCTTTTGTTTGGCACGAATGGTTCGAATCCAAAATTGTAGTCTTCTCTTATAGATTTTGGCATAGATTTTGCTCATCGGCTCATTCGAATCCGGGACATCTGATCTATTGGCATACTTTAATAGGTCCAAGGCATAATCTCTTGGCGGCAGCAGTAAATAACGCAGATGCGCCCACTGTTGTTTAACCGAATCGTAGGCGACGAAGGCAGAAAACAGATGGAAGCCATAAAATCGCCAGTTTCTGATCCCGAATTGGGCATTTCGCATCAGTTCGATATTCCAAAGCGGCCAGCGTCTCCGTACGTTTAGCGGCTTGGTTTCATGCAGCTCGGGAAACAAGTCATAGACAATTGTCAGCGCAATAAGTACTTTGGCATAGTTCCCATCGCTCTTTGCCTGTGCAAAGAGCTGGCCATAGTCTATTTCTGCGCTACAGCATCTCAGGACGTGCAAAATATCGATAACGTACTTCAGTGATAACATATTATGGTTATAGCCATGAAGGCATAGGTAGTAAAAGGTGTCCTTGGCCGAAAGCTCCTTCACCAATTGATAGGGAGAAATCGGTTCTGCATCCATCCAAAAGCAGCTCATATCCGTATCCGAGACATGTTCGCGCAAAATATTCCAATGCAGCTCCACCCCGAGCAGCGGGAAATCCTCATTCGCATAAAATTTATTCAACAGCATATGGAAATGATCCGCATCGTCTTCTATATACCGGATAAACTCATGGCGCTCCAATAGGGCGACCGCCTTATCCAAATCTTCTGGACGTACAAGCAGATCGATATCGGATGTTCCCCTGCCCGAAAAATGTCCAAAAAAACGTTCAGACAACCGAATGCCTTTCAGCACGATCACTTGAATTCCTGAACGCTCAAACGCATCAAGAAGCTTGTACATCTCGGAGCGGATCAGCATGTTTTGAAACAAAACAGCATCCACGCCCGATTTAATCCTGCTTCGGTGCTCGGAAGGCACGGCTTCCAATAAGCCGCTGCTCTTCAATAAATAATAAACTTGGGGAGCGACTTGGAAAATATCGATATCGTCAATTGCTGCTTTAGCTGTCTCCTCGGAATCAAATAACGGATGTTGGTTTTGGTAGATCCGGCTTATAAGCGTTACCGCTTTCGATTGTTTCATGAGCCGCTCCCTTCACTTTCGTTAATAAAGTAGTTTCGGATTTATAATGTCGTTTGTGGGGGTATGCGTACGAAGCCAATTGAGAAAATTTTCTAATCTTCGAAGATAAATCGATTATTCGTTGCAAAGATAAAGCGCTTGTCTTCACCGCGCAGTAATAGCATTTCACCACCTATAACACGAAAAGACCCTCCAAAAAAGGCAATCAGACTTTCTAGACAATCTTCTAATTCCGATCACCGGTTTGAAGGGAAGAAATAGTATTTTCGTTGCCGTTTGAATCCATCATTCCAACTGGATTGTTTCATCTGTCTTTGCAAATACTTCCTCTCCTACGTTCCTCAATATCCAGTGATGTTCCTATAGAGAAAGCCCACTCCCACTAATAGGTAACTGCATATGATGGGTTCGAGCCTAATTTTAAGGAGTGAATCTTTTGAATAAAATAAGTAATAGATTAGCATGGCAATATCATTTGAAACTGGCTTCAACTTTCAAAATGCTTGCTGATAAATATGAATATATGGACCATCCATTGCATCTCTACTATGGCGGCGAATACCGCAAACACTTAAATGAAGTTGAAAAACATTTTCTTGCGTTAAATCAGACACAAAATCCTTCTGAAGATATGATGTTTATTGGTATTGGAGAATTATCAAAATCTTTAAATGGAGAATATTCTGCCATTTACTGCTATGAACAACTAGCAAATCAAGCTCCAACCGCTGATATTAAAAATAAAATACTCGAAATAAGAAATGATGAAATTAGACATTTTAACATGTTTTCGCAAATATACACATGGTTAACTGGAAAACAACCAATTCCAGAAAGAACAGAAGAATGCCAAACAGATTTTCAAAAAGGAGTATCCGTAGCATTTAATGCTGAGCAAGAAACTGTTGATTTTTATCATGAGATAGCAAGAAAAACTGATAATCCTGTTATTAAAGATTTGTTTACACAAGCTGCAGCAGATGAACAAAATCATGCAGTTTGGTTTTTGTATTTTATGAATCACGACTAATTAATTTATCAGAAGCCGATTCCTATTTCGGCTTTTCTTTTTACATGGTTTGGTATCTAACCACTTGCTCCTTGTCAAGTTTCTCCGTATTTACGCTGATACTTGAATCAAAGTAGTAACTCCTTACCTCTTTAAGGCAATAAATTGAGTGATTACATTGCCAGGGTAACAAGCTAATCTAGTCAGCCCATGTACATCAACTATTCATCGAGTTAAATCAAACTAGGTACCTCTTCCCACATTAATTGCATATGTTGTGAGTATTAAGGAATCCTTTAACTTTTGATCTACGCAGGGAGAGAATGACTATGAACAACAATAAAAGCGAATTAAATGGAACATCTGATACAACAGATATTCAGGTTGCTAAACTTGCATTTATTGGAGCATCCATCACTACATTAGGAGATAGTATAACAGCAATCGCTGCTGGTCTTGCCCTAGAAGCATTAGTGAAATCCAGTAACAAGAGTTCTCAAAGCCAAAATAAACATTTAAAACAGTTAGAAACATCGCAAAAACAGTTAGACCATTTATTAACTGAATTAAAACAATTCAAAAAAAACATTAAATAATGTTTGATGACCTCATTGAATATTTTTTGTTTAATAGCACCTAAAAAATCAAAAAGTAAACCATTTGATATTGTTTATACAAAAATAGCGAGTAAACCTAATAATCAATATTCGGAACAAATCTATATCCGTTTACTATTTTTCTCCAACCATTGCGATAGATTACCTAGGCTTATCTTCTTCTGAGCCACTGATATAGCTTTCTAATACAGTTCCATCCTCTCTGCCTTCAGCTCATAAACATTGAGCTGCAGCTATACCTTCAAAATAAACAGCTGCCTTATAAAATAAACCAGGATACTGCACTTCTCCAAAATACTTGTAAATATTCATCTTGATTCCGAGCACTAAACAAATTAAATACTGGCGAAAGTAATAAAATAATCAATACCTATTTCATGGCCGTTCCTCAATGTATTCGCTCACAATTGTAATGGGAACGTGTACCGATTGGCGTTCGCTTCAGTCTTAGGTGTCCCTAAGTCAACTATGACTTTTGAGACAGCCCCTTCCTTATTTTTTAGTTATATGACTTATGCAGTTTGAGTAATTAACTGGTAATAAGCAACGCTGCGACAACTGCTTTCTCAGTTTTGTGAATGTCTCTCTCGGAAACCGTCCGGTGCTGTTATAAAATTCAGGCCCCCGGCTCATTTACCGGGGGCCTGGCTTTAAAGAGAGGATAAAGCTTTAATTGCTGGATATCTCGAGCGCTCTAAGCAGGATGACTGCTGCTTGTGCTCTCGTTGCCGTTTGGTTCGGCGCAAATTTATTGGCACCGATGCCCTGAACGATACCTTTCTCAACCGTTGCTGATACTGCGGCTTTCGCCCATGCCGGAATGTCGGCATGATCCTCGAACGCAGTTGCTGCATTGGCTTTTGCGGTCAGACCCTGCGCATTAGCAATCATCGTCACCATCTCGGCGCGGCTGATCTTCGCGTTCGGCCTGAAGCTACCATCGCTATACCCGTTCACGATGCCAGCTTTCACGGCCTGTGCGATGCCTTGCTTCGCCCAGTCGCCGATGCGTTCCTTATCGGTAAACGCCAGTACTGCTCCGTTGCCTTCCAGCTTCAGAGCACGGGCCAGCATCACCGCGAATTGGGCACGCGTTATCTCGCCGTTCGGCCTGAATGTTCCGTCAGCATAACCGTCGACGATGCCCTTCGCAGCCGCTTTCTTGATGCTTGCTTCCGCCCAGTGGCCTGTTACGTCGCTGAACGTTGCGCCTGCACCTGTGTTTTCTTCAGGTTCTTTCTTCGCTACGGCGAATACCGCGAACTTCGTGAAGTGATCGACTTCCGTCGTAATCCGGTTACCGCTCACCATCCCTCCGATTTCCACCCAAACCTTCTTCACCTCATCGTAATAGAAGAGAGAAGCGATCTGATTCGCTCCGACTGTTGCCGAATCGAACGTTAACGTGATCGTGATCGGTTTCAAGAATTTTTCTGTAAAGTTTTTCAGAATCTCATAGACCGGGCTAAGTAGAATGTCCTTGTTCGTTACGAGCTGCGAGGTTTGGATCACCTTCTCCACCGTAATCGTCAATTGCTTCTCCGATGCTCCGGCAGGAACCACGATGGTGACGGCATTTTTTTCGAACTGGGCCGTCCCCCCTGTGCCCGCAGGCAGTGTTTGTTTGCTGTCAGTTGCAGGTGCGGTCGTTCCTCCTCCGCCTGTCGAGGCGGCGGCGCGTTGCACGGTAATCGTGTATACTTTCTTCGTCGCTCCGTCTTCTGCCGTTACAGTTACCGTTACGGCGTTGTCACCGACAATCAGGCTGTTGCCGCCTGCGACAGCGACAGTTGCCTTCGAGTCGGACCCAGTTGCCGCTACCGTCACGGAAGTTTGACCGTTCGGCACATTCAACTTGTAGTTCAACGTATTGGCGTTAAATCCGTTTATTGTCGTGCCGTCCACTTTCAAATCGCTCAGTTCGGCATTGGAAGACAGATCCGCTGCCCCGCGCTTTGCGATAACCGTATAGACCTTCGTTGTTTCTCCGTCTTCTGCTGTAACGGTCACCGTTATAATATTGTCTCCAACAACCAGGTTATTGCCGCCTGCGACAGCGACAGTTGCCTTCGTGTCAGATGCATATACCGCTACCGTCACGGAAGTTTTTACGTTTGGCACATTCAACGTATAGTTCAACGTATTGGCGTTAAATCCGTTTATTGTCGTGCCGTCCACTTTCAAATCGCTCAGTTCGGCATTGGAAGATAGCCCCGCTGTCCCGCGCTTTACAATTATCGTATAGACCTTTGTTGTTTCTCCGTCTTCCGCCGTTACAGTAACCGTTATCGTGTTGTCTCCAACAACCAGGTCGCTGCCGCCTACGACAGCGACGGTTGCCTTCGATTCGGACCCGGTTGCCGCTACCGTCACGGAGGTTTTTACGTTCGGCACATTCAGCGTGTAACTCAGCGTATTCGCGTTAAATCCACTTATTGTCGTACCGTCCACCCTAAGATCACTCAAATCCGCGTTCGACATCGGTACATTTTCGAATTCAGCCGTCAATGAAACCGGGTTTGCCGGCATCGTAAATGTCAGTGGATTTGTTGTGTTGCTTCCATATGCAAGCCCTGCCGCACTCCATTTTACAAAGCGTTGTCCGTTTGGAACAGCCGCAGTTACTTTAACCGTCGAGCCTTCCTCAACCTGTGCAGAACTTCCTGCGGCAGCACCGTCTACTTCAACCGTTCCACCGGCAACAGTTAGAGCAGAGATTGTTCCTTCTTCTTCCTCACCAAGATTAAACACTCGAGGCACGGGAATGCTGTTCGTTGCATCCCAATACCATACGTTCGTAAAGTCCCATCCCAAGGCTTCGAAGGTTGCTTGCTGTGCAAAATCAGCAGCCGACTTTGAAGCAAATGCTGGGATAATCACTGAAGGCAACCCACTAGTGCTTAAACGCGCTCCGTCATAGTAATTGACTTTATTGGAGTCCACGATTGGCCTGCTGCTGGACCAATACCCTGCGATTGGACCAGGGGCAGGTCCATTAATTGCATTGGCTACCACATTGCCATTTAAGGTTTGGAGCAGATTTCCAGCAGAACCGCCCATATCACCAACCATTGCACCGGAATATGTGCCAAGCTTATTAAACGTTCCACCCACATAGTTATTCAGAATGACGGTTGGCGAAGTCTCATATCGAACGGGAATAGGCGAACCTGCACTGTTCCAACCTGTACCGCCAATCAAGCCTCCAACTGTTGTTCCACTCACATCTGCAGATACGAAGGAATTTAGCAAAGTGGCTGCATGGAGCGTACCTACAATACCGCCAGTAATGCTTCCACCGGTGACTTTACCACTCACATAGCTGTTTTCAATCGTGCCCATGGAAGTTCCTGCAATGGCACCTGTGCTATTGCCACCGGTAATATCGACATTCACCAATTTCAGATTTACGACTTTGCCTCCATTGCCGATGTAGGCAAAGAAACCTGTACTGCTGTTTGTCGTTGAAATTTTGAGATTACTTATCGTATATCTTTTTCCGTTGAACGTGCCTATAAATGGCTTTGATGTGTCTTTTCCGCCGATCGCGGCAAACTCCACATCCTTCATATCAATATCCGCCGACAACTCGTAATTCCCATCATACGGATATTCAGGCGTACCGAAATTCTGCGACAATGCAACCAAATCGCTTGAAGTTTTGATTGTTATTTTATCCGAGCCCCCGCCAAGTTCAAGAACGCGAGGCACGGGTGCGTTATTCGTGGCATCCCATTTCCAAATGCTCGTAAAGTCCCATCCCAAAGCCACGTAATTTGCTTGCTGTGCAAAATCAGCTGCCGACTTCGCTACAAAAGCAGAGACGGTTCCCGAAGGTATGCCGCTTGTGTTTAACTTTGCGCTGTCATAGTAGTTCACTTGATTGGATTCAACGATCGGCCTGCTGCCTGACCAATAGCCTGCGAGCAGCTTCGTAGGATTTCCAATAATTTCAGATGAGAATGTATTGCCATTAAGGGTCTGAAGCACGCTGCCCGAACCGCCGCCCATATCACCGACGATACCACCGGTATATTGAGTTGCACCGATTCTTGTAACCGTACCTCTCACATCGTTATTTAAAATTACATTTCCAACTGTTTGTTGAATAAGCGACCAACCAGAACCGTTATAATTGGTGCCTCCTATTAAGCCGCCTACTGTGGTCCCGCTAACATCTGCGTTCATGACCGTGTTTTGCAATGTGCCCGCATAGAGCAGCCCTGCTATACCGCCTGTATAACCGGTGCCGGTTACTTTGCCGTCCACATAGCTGTTTTCAATCGTACCGCTGGATACCCCTGCAATAATTCCAGTTCTATTCATACCGGTTATGTCTACATTCGCCAAATTTAGATTTACTACTCTTCCACCAGTTCCGATATAAGCGAAGAAGCCCGTGCTAGTGTCTGTGGACGAAATCTTGAGATTTCGAATGATATAACCTTTTCCGTTAAATGTCCCAATAAATTGTTTTGGAACCGTGTCTCTGCCGATCGATGTAAACGTAACATCTGTCATATCAATATCCGCCGACAGTTCGTAATTCCCGTCAAATGGATATTCAGGCGTGCCAAATTTCTGTGACAGTGCAACCAGATCGTTTGCTGTTTTGATTTTTATTTTTGCTGAGCCGCTGCTGGCAAGCGGAGTGACCTTGCCTGTGGCTATGCTGGTAACAACTCCGTTATAAAAACCTGTTCCCGTTGCAACAGCTCGCAAATATGAACCTACGTCCGCCGCTTTGATCGCGTAATTAGCAGCTGTTGCTCCTGCGATAGTCGTCCAAGACGTACCGTCCTTCGAGATTTCCCATTTGAAGGATGCAGTAGCGCTCGCCGGCGTAATCGAGGCATTCAATGTTTGCCCTTCTTTGGCAAACCCGTTGACGGCAATATTCGTGATCGTAAATTCATCGACTTCCTGCGGAACCGCTGGATAATTCCAGGCATTCAAATCATAAGTACGTGGTTTATTGGTAACCAGCACGTCAACATCCCCGGTTTGCAGTTCATCGTTTTTATCGAAACCTTTGCTTGTCACTCTAATTTGATCAGGCGAAATCGAAATATTGGCAAATCCCCGTCCGACTTCTCTAATATCGACGTACGCAATGGCAGGATTTTCTTTGTATAACGATCCACGGTTGTCATTATTTGCAGAGTAATTCGTTAGATAGGTTGTCCCGTCGCCGTACTCTGCAACGACTTTGCCGCTTGCGAGAAGCTTGGTGCGGGCATAAATATGGTCATGTCCCATCAGCACCACATCAATTCCCGCTTCATCAAAAGCGTTCGTCCAGGAGGCTACAGGAGAGGCCATCCGATATCCGAACAACGTTTTGTGAAACATTCCAACGCGCCATTTGGTCGGATTTTGTTTCACGACAGCTTTCATCCAGTCTTGCTGTGCTTTGATCTGCGCGGCGGTGCTCTGATCCTGATAATCCATCACCAAGAACAGCGTGTCGCCATGTACAAAATAATAGTTGCTGGATTCGAGTTGTAATTTCGTCATACCCGAAACCATTCGTTCCGTGCCTTCGCCGCCACCGTAAAAGGATGCGCCATTTTTAGGCGGATTGTGGCGGCCCAAAAAGTTCTGCAGCGTAGGGTCCACAGGAGTCCAGCTGTTGTTGGCCCAGCTGTTGCCCGCTCCATCGAACTCATGATTGCCCGTCGCCATGTAAAGCGGCACTTTCGAGAACAAATCCTGATTGGCCTCAAAGAATGCATCCCATTCCCATGTGTCGAAACCAAAGTTGACCTGGTCGCCCGAGCTCAGGACAAACGCAGCATCCGGAAAATCTGTAAAGGCTTGCGTCAGCGCCTTTTTACTCATTTTATTATAACTATCGAGCGTTGCTGCATAACCTCTGGTATCGTTTGCTTGGGCATCGGAAATCCAGTTGAAGTTAAAAGTATCGATGTTGCTGGCAGGTGTCATGAAGCTGGCAGGCGCTGTAACGCTCGTCACATTTTGAACGCCGTCACCTACGCTGTACACATACTCCGTCCCCGGCTCGAGGACAGCCGTTTGTGCTTTATGGCTTTGGACCGGGTCGACTGAGTATTGCGTCCCTGCGCCTGTATACTTCAAATTCTCAATATTGCTCCTCAAATCAACTGTGAAATTGGTTCCCAAAACAAAATCCGTGAACTTGCCGCCGTTGCTGTCAAAGTCGGATTTTTTCGCATAAAAGAGCTGCGTCGACTTCGTTGTTACTGGAGTTACCCAGTTAAAGCGGGCAATGTACTTGTCTTTCACCGTCTTGCGTGTATCCTCATTGAAGTTGTCGAACATAAATGTCACCGAGGCAGGCACTTTGCCGCCGCCTGTTGGCTGGGTGATCTCGTTCCCCGATTTGGTAATGGTGAATTCATCGATGACTCGGAAAGGCTTGTCAGAGCCTGTCGCTTTATAATACGTTTTATAAATGATTGCATTGCTTGTAACCTCAGCTCTGCTATATACACCTGGTGAATAGATGGATCCGCCACCTGGACTTGTTTTGTTGATACGAAGGTCATAGAAGAAGTCGTTCCATGAAGTGTCTTTGGTAGCATTCAAGCTGTACGCATAGTTGTACACCGATCCACCTATGACATAGGTCGGTGCTTCGCCAAAATTCGCTTTTTGAATGCTTCCTGTTCCTGCCACAGTTGAGATTGTCTTTAATGTGGTTCTGGCATAGGCATGCTCGTGACCGGCGAGAACCAGATCGATGCCGGCATCGGTAAACTTTTTACCGATTACATTGTCCACTGCATAGTGGCTTGAACCCGGGTCATAAGGCGAAGCGTGCAGATTTACGACCTTCCACTTTTTAGTCGACGCTGCCGTCTCATCAGCCAGAAATTTCCATTGTACGGCATCATCACTGGAATTCAGACCAAACGAATTAAGAGAGATGAACAAAGCGTCTCCATATTCAAAGGAATACACAGTTCCAGCAGCAGCCTCAGACAGACCGCTTGGTCTCTTCAGAGTTGTATAATTAAATCTGTTTGTATACTGAATGGAATCTTTATCATAGATTGAATTGTCATGATTACCAGGGGTAGCCATGATCGGCATCGTACTAGAAAGGTTTTGAGCGGCATCAAAGAAATACTGCCAGTGGTCTGAAAAACTCGCATCCTCTACTACATCGCCATTATGGACGAGAAATGCGGCATCCGGATGGTTCGCCTTGATATAATCGTACAAGTCGGCGGTGTTTTGATACGTGCTTGGGGATGTTCCCTGCGTATCAGGAGTGATCAAAAAAGAAAACGGTTTCCTAGCCGTAGGATCTGCAGGCGCAGTAAAGCTAGAGACCGCGGAATAACCGTTGGTTGTGTTTCCTACTTTGTAATAGTATTTGGCTTCTGGTGTCAGATCCTGAACAACTACACGATAAGTACGTACCTCTTTAACGTTAACCAGCTTGTTGTCCGGAACGCTGCCAGTCACAGTTGAAGCATTGACTGTGGCAACTTCGGCGCTTTTTGTTGTACCGCCGGCCAAGTCTGGAGAAGTACCGTAAACAATTTCTGATGTGTTAACCGTCGCATCCGCAACCCAGTTGAAAGCCATAGCCGTTTTACCATCGGCTGCGCCTCCGCCTATAGCCAGTGTGATTTGCGACGGAATGGCCGCGGGTGGAGCTGCTTGAGCCGGCATAGGCTTTACAATTCCGGTGGCAGCTACCAGCAAGACCAACATTGCCGTCATCCACCTTGACATTTTTTTTCGTACTCTACTCATTTAATACAAATCCCCTTTCGACAAAGTATGTTAACTATAACTGAGATTTGTTATATCAAATCGCCTGCAACTTTAATCATTTGTAAAGTTAAAGCATGACCTATGCAGTTCGAATCATTAACTGGTCCAAAAGGACAGCGAATATTCATTTCCTTCGTATACTGAATTCGAATCCTCAGCATTACCACGAAATTGATATTATAAATTAACTTATAACTCTATTTTGTTTATAATTAACTCAATATTGATAGGGTGGTGAATATCTTTGCTGGAATACCGTCTTCTGGAAAAAGTTCTGCACGGCTCCTCTGACTTTCCGTTCGCCGTCTATAACGTAGATTATCTTTCGGGCAATCAGTCTATTCTTCCGTTGCATTGGCACGAGGAAATCGAGTTGATTTATATTCGAGCAGGACAGGCCGTATTCTCCGTGAACCATGTGGAGATCCATGTGCAGGCTGGCGATTGTCTGATCGTCAATTCGGCAGAACTCCACAGCGGCTATTGCAACTCCGCATACGGTTGCTCCTACACCGCTATCGTATTTAAGCTATCGTGGCTATCCGCCCTGCAACCCGATTTCTGTCAGGAGCAATGTTTGAATCCGCTTCTTCGAGGAGATCTTTTGTTCCCTTCCCTGTTGACTCGGCGGCGAGTGCAGGATCGTCTATTGATCGACCGAATCGAAGATCTGCTCGCGGAATACCGCGTCGAACGCGAAGGATTTCAGCTTGGTGTCAAGGGACGGCTTTATATGATTCTCGCAGTTCTCTACCCTCATTTGATTCCAAAGCAGCTATACGAACGCGCCAATCCTTTAAACACGAACAAATGGAAAAACATGATTCAAGTGCTGGAGTACATCAACAAAAACTACAAATCTTCGCTCACGCTCGACGATCTGGCATCCATCGGCTCCATATCGCCGTCCCATCTATGCAGGCTATTCAAAGAGCTGACGGATATGAGACCACTCGAATATATTAATATGCTCCGCGTCAACAGCGCCGCGCTGATGATCCAATCCGGCTCGTGCAGCATGCTGCAGGCAGCTCTCGAAAACGGCTTTCAGCAGCTTAGCTACTTCTCAAAGCAATTCAAGAAGTATAAGGGGGTTTCGCCTTCAACGTTTAAACGCCTGCAAGGGAATGCATCATTACCGAAAGAATCGCTGTAGTTAAATAGCCGTAGTTAAGGCCGTAGTTTGTATCTCAAAGGAGGAAAAACCATGTATAAGGTGCTGATCGTGGATGACGAAATTTTTGTGCGCAAGGGCTTAATAAGTCTGATGGATTGGTCGTCTATGCAATTTGAAATTTGTGGCGAAGCGGAAAATGGGAAGCAAGCACTGGACCTTATCGAACAACAGACCCCGGACCTCGTCATTGTGGATATACGCATGCCCTTGCTAGACGGTCTGGAGCTGATTCAAAAGGTGAAAGCGGAATGCGAGCATCAACCGCTGTTTATTATCTTAAGCGGGTACCCCGATTTCTCTTATGCTCAGCAAGCCTTCCGCTACAATGTGTCGGATTATATCCTGAAGCCCGTTGATGAACAGGAGTTTACATCCACTTTGAAAAAAATAGCCAATTCGCTGAATCAAAAACAGCTCTTATCGATAACGAGAGAAAAGCCGCTTATCGAAACCGTCATCGAAAGCTTGCTGCAGACCGAACCAAGCGAGCAAGTGATGGCGCGGATTGCCCATGCGCTGGAGCTTCCACTCTCCTCTTCCTATACGTATATCATTGCAGAAATACAAGATAGGCTGCCTCAAGGGGCAATTGACTATTTTCCAGCACTGCAAACGGCACTCCAGCAATATTTTCATCATGAGGGACAAGCTCTGCTTATTCATGTACGCGCGTACAATCAATATGGCTTTATTGTGCCTCAGTTGTGGCTGGACGAGCAAAACAATGCAGAGCGGACGAACTACGCCAAGCTGCTGGACATGCTGGAGACGGAGCTTGCAACGACGATAGCTTTGTTTATAGGCCATTCTACAAGCCATTTAAAACAAATTGCTCAATCCGGAACCAGTGCCGAGGAATGCTTGAATTATCGTTTTGCCGCAGGCTTTAACGGCATCTTTATGGCATCGGACCTGTATAAGCTGCCCTTATATTACTTTGATGTGGATGAAGAACTGCATAGCAAGCTCATCTATGAGATTGAAGCCAATCAACTGAAAGGTTATCACTCCGCCATTGATGCCATTTTTATTGCCTTTCAGGAGCGGCATTTCGCTCCAGGTGCCGTTACGAATACAATTAGGCGAATCATGATTGCTATCATCAATATCATCCGGCAGCTGGGAGGAAACGAAAAAGATCTGCAATGGTTGGACGAATTGCTTAATTGGCAAATGAAATACCGCAATTTGAAGCAGATAAGGCATGTTTTCTTGCAGTTTATAGAAGAAGCGGCTAAATATATAGCGGAGAAGCGAGGCGAAAAGAACGAGGGCAGTATTGAAAAAGTGAAAAAATATATCGACAGCCACTACAAAGAAAACATCTATTTAAAAGGAATAGCTGCCGAATTCCATATGAATCCAGTCTATCTCGGTCAGTTGTTTCGCAAAAATTACGGCGTTTATTTCAATGAGTATGTGCTGTCGCTTCGCATAGAGGACGCCAAGCGGCTGCTGCGGCAAACGAAAAAACGCATGTACGAAATCGCGGATCTCGTAGGCTTTCAAAATGCCGATTATTTTGCCGCCCAGTTTGAAAAGCTGGAAAACATGACGCCAACGGATTATCGGAATAAGATTATCGGTAAAAAATAAGGAGGCTCCCCCGTGCTCAACTATCGGCTTCATCATCTGAAGCTCCGAAATAAACTGGTCTTCATTTATATTGTATGCGTATTCATACCGATCGTACTGACTAACGTGATGTTCTATCATGTGACTACCATTAACATCAAAAATCAGAAAACGACAGATGCGGAACAAGCCATAAATCTTTTAAAAGCCGAATTTGGGGCAGTCATTGAAGATGCAGCAGGTATTTCCTATCTGTATTCGATTAACAAGCAGCTCAACAATCATTTAAACACCCTCCATGCCTCCCATGACCACTATGTGGAGTCTCTAAATGCCATATCCAATCTGTTCAACCGAGCCGACAAGGAGTACAAATCCATCAGCTCTGTTGTGATTATGAGCGACAATCCGTCGATACTGGCTTCGAGCCATATCATCAGGCTCGAGAACGAGATGCGGAATACGGATTGGTATCATCAAATTGAAAATTTCAATAACACGTATCCCTATTTGTATGTGACGTCCGACAGTATCAGCGTTATTCAAAAGCTATCCGATCCCCGGTTTGAAACCTATGAGCATGTCATGAAAATCGACTTAAATATGAAATACATTAACCAAATTCTTGATTTATCCAGCTTTGAGGGGGATTTTTACTTTATGGATCCGTCTTCTCAAGCTCGATACGGCCGTCTGTCGAGCGGTCAACCAAGTGATCTGATCAAAACAGGACGGACACTAAGTCTCAAGGAAATACCCGTACCGAATAAGGCAATCATCATTAGCAAGCAATATCATAACAACCGCTATTTGGGAGACTGGACGATATACGGAGTATTGGATGAAGAGAAAATTTTATATGATGTCCGGCAATCAGGGCAATTTATCCTTTGGTTTGCAGGGATTAATTTCCTTGTGCCTACGATTGTGATTGTTATTGTTTCCCGCTCGATCCATACACGCATTCAAAAGATTCTGAAACACATGAAATCCGTAAAAGGCAAAAACTTCGAACGTATTCCTTATCATCGAGAACGGGATGAGGTTGGCGAGCTTGCAGTGGAGTTCAACCGAATGAGCGAGCGGATTGAGAATCTGATCAATGATGTGTATGTTACAGAAATTCAGAAGAAAGAGCTGGAGCTAAGTCAAAGACAAGCTCAACTGCACGCGCTGCACAGTCAGATCAACCCTCACTTTTTATTCAACGCGCTCGAAACGATCCGAATGCGGAGTCAGATGAAGGGCGAGCTGCAGACGGCCAAGACGATTCAGAACATGGCGAAAATTTTCCGTAAATCAATTCTTTGGAAGCGAAGCTTCGTTACGATTCGCGAGGAGCTTGAATTAATGGAAAGCTTCCTGGAAATTCAGAAGTACCGTTTCGATACGAAACTGGAGTTTCATATCGAGGTGGATCAATCCCTGCTGGATATTGAAATTCCGAAGATGACCTTTTTGCCGTTTGTAGAAAATGCAAGCATTCATGGCATTGAGAGTGTGCCAGGCATCGGTTATATTACGATTCAGATCGCGCAAGAACAAGGCCAGATTGTCTTCCTTATTGTAGACAACGGGGTAGGCATGGATCAGGAGAAGATCAGCGAGCTTCATCATTATCTCCATGAGGAAGCGATTATGGGCGATTCCATCGGAATGAAAAATGTCATTACTCGCCTGAAAATATGCTACGGTGAATCGTTCAGCTTCACGATTGACAGTTCTCCAGGGGGAGGCTCACGGATCATGCTGCGTCTACCGCTGGACAAAAAAAAGATAAATTCCGAGCAATAAGTACTTAATTATTCAAAGACCGATCTAAACTTTGCTATATAACAATCATAAACACTATCTTCTATACTGAAAGTGCTTACAATACTTTGATAGAGAAAGGGGATACAGCAATGCGCAACAAAAAATGGCTGCAATCCAGCCTGGCCGTTCTAACGGCTATGACAATCCTCCTTGCTGGCTGCTCAAATAATGATGCAGGTGGAAACAAAGCGGCAGAAGGAACGAAAAGCGAGGTAAGTACAGAACCGGTAACCTACGATTACTTCGCCTTCGGTACGAATAAAGACGTGCTTGCAAGCAACACAACCATCGGCAAGATCCTCCAAGGTCAGACAGGTGTCGATTGGAAGATGGAATATGTAGTAGGAGATGCAAGCACAAAGTCTGGTGTCATGATCGCCGGCGGCGATTATCCTGATGTCATCTCTCCAGTAGGCGAGCTTTCTAAGCTTCTGGATGCAGGCGCATTCATCCCGCTCAACGATCTGATTGAGAAGTATGGTCCTAACATCAAGCGTGTCTACGGCGATTATATGGACAAGATCACGAATGAGGACGGAAACATCTATATTCTTCCTTTCACGGCCAATGTAAACGGCTATTTGATGGAGCCGGACGCGTCCAGTACATTTTGGATGCAAAGACGTGTACTGAAAGAATTTGGTTATCCGGAAGTGAAAACGCTTGATCAATATTTTGATCTGATCGAGCAGTATCAAGCCAAATACCCTACGGTAGACGGAAAAGGTACGATTGGCTTCCTTACTTTCGCAGGCACCCCTGGCGAGTTTTTCACCATCACCAATCAGCCGATGCATCTAGCCGGATATCCAAACGACGGCAACGTCATGGTTGACATGCAAACTCATGAAGCCAAGCTTTATATGGCTAGCGAATATGAGAAGCGCTGGCTTTCTTCATTAAATGCGATGAACCGGAAAAGCTTGCTTGACCCGGAAACCTTTACTGCTAACAAAGACCAGTACCTCGCTAAACTTACGTCCGGCCGCGTGCTCGGATATGTCAACTATGCTTGGCAGATTGGCGATGCTACCAACAATTTGAAAGCGGCAGGCAATGACGACCTACGTTATGTGGCGCTTCCCATTGTCTTTGACGAAAGCATAACAGATGCCTATATCGATCCTCCCTCCTTTGTAAACAACCGAGGGCTCGGAATTACCGTGAGCGCTGAGGATCCAATACGAATCATTAAATATTGGGATAACCTATTGACCGAAGAAAATCAGAAGCTCATTCAATGGGGTGAAAAAGATGTCACCTATTCGGTAAATGAAGAAGGCCGTTTCATCATGAGCAAGGAGCAAGTAGCCAACCGCAACGACAATGAATTCAAACGTAAATACGGCTGGGCATACTTCGATTATGAGTGGCCGCGTTATGGCAACAACTCGGTGTACGAGGACGGCAACGCTCATGTGCCTACTAGTCAGCCAGAGGTTGCGGCGGTCAATTACACGGATGGCGATCTAGCCCTGCTAAAAGCCTACGGTCTGAAGACCTTCTCCGGCTTTTACTCCGAACCGGTAGAACGAGCTTGGTACCCTGCCTGGAGTATCGAGAAGGAACAAGGCTCTCCTGAACAAATCTTCAATCAGAAAGCAGGCGACCTACAGCAGAAATACTATCCAAAAATGGTGTTCGCTTCTGAGACAGCCTTTGAGCCCATTTGGAATGAATACATCGCAGAGTTTAATAAGCTAGGTTCTGCTGGATTTGAAAAATTTGTAACCGCCAAAGTAAAGGATCGTATCGAAGGAAATTGGTAGACAGCAGCATCTGAATGATAATAATGAACCGGGAAAAGTGAAGCCACTTCACTTTTCCCTTCTAAGCTTGCTCAAGAGAGACAGTTTTAGCCGGAAGGGAGACGGATCGGGTGAAGAAACATGCAGTACAGCTGGCAGGATCGACTTCTGACGATTCGCGCCTGAGAACCTTATTCAAAACATTATCCAAACAGAAAATGCTAATGCTGATGTCATTGCCTTTTCTCCTCTGGGTTATCCTATTTAAATATATTCCGCTCTGGGGATGGACGATTGCCTTTCAGAAATTCAAATTGGCAAAGGATCTTTTTGACCAGACCTGGATCGGTTTAGATAACTTCAAATCTTTGTTTCAGGAACAGCAGTTTTATCTCGTCCTGCGCAATACGCTCGTTATGAGCTCTATTAATCTGGTACTGGGATTTGCAACGGCCATTGTGCTGGCGCTGCTGCTAAATGAATTGCGTAAGGTTTATTTCAAGCGAACGGTGCAGACAATTAGCTACTTGCCGCATTTTATTTCATGGGTAGTCGCTGCAAATATTGTGCAAACAGCACTCGCGCCAGAGGGTATCGTCAATGTATTGCTGCTCCGATTGCAGCTCATCGATCATCCTATTTTGTGGTTGGGAGTTGGCGAATATTTCTGGGGAATTCTCGGAGTAACGGAAGTATGGAAAAATGTCGGCTGGAATACCATCATTTATTTGGCTGCTATTACAACGATTGATCCGACTCAATATGAAGCGGCTGAAATGGATGGCGCTTCGCGCCTTCAACGGATGTGGCATGTTACGCTTCCGGGCATGAAGCCGGTCATTGTCATCCTGCTCATTATGAATTTGGGCCATATTCTGGAGTCCGGGTTCGAAGCACAGTACTTGCTGGGGAACGGTATCAATGTTGAATTTTCGGAAAATCTGGACATCTTCGTCTTGAAATACGGGATGCAAATGAATAACTTTGGCTTGGCGACCGCCGCCGGGATGTTTAAAACCGTGGTCAGCTTCATCTTCCTCATCGCAGCCAACAACCTCGCCAAACGAATGGGCGAAAGCAGATTGTACTAATTGAAAGGAGGCAAAGGCTATGGAACAAGCCAAATCAGCTCGAAATTCATCGATAGGCGATAAAATATTCGATGTGTGTAATATTATTTTTATGATTATTCTGGTTATTTTGACCCTTTATCCCTTCTTGAACATGTTTGCCTTGTCATTTAACGATGCGAATGATTCGATTCGAGGCAGCATTTATATTTGGCCACGCGAATGGACGCTGAGAAACTTTGAATATGTGTTCAACGAATCCAATGTGTTTTATGCGACCTTTATCTCCGCGGCGCGCACGATTATCGGGACAATCATCTCCGTCTTTTGTACAGCGATGCTGGCCTATACCATTAGCCGTCCTGAATATGCATTAAAAAAAATGGTATCTATGATCTTTATTTTCACGATGTATTTCAGCGGCGGCTTGATTCCGACCTACCTGCTGACCAAAGAGCTTGGGATGTTGAACAGCTTCTGGGTATACATTATCCCCGGCATTATCGGCGTGTTTAATATGATTGTTATCCGTTCCTTCATTGAAGGATTGCCGGACGGCATTATGGAGTCGGCCAAAATGGATGGTGCTGGAGACTTTATCACATTTACGCGCATTGTGCTCCCGCTTACTATACCGGCTCTTGCTACGGTGTCTCTATTCGTAGCGGTATCCCAGTGGAACTCCTGGTTTGATGTATTTTTGTACAACTCTTCCCGGCCAGAACTAAGCACCTTGCAGTATGAACTGATGAAGGTATTGTCTACATCAAGCGCTACAACGAGCTCAGGCGGCTCGGCTGCCGATGCCTTTGCTAATGCCCAGGGCAATGTAACGACGGTTACGCCAACATCGGTTCGCGCAACGATGACGATTGTAGCCAGCTTGCCTATTATTATGGTCTATCCGTTTCTACAGAAGTATTTTGTCAAAGGGATGGTCGTCGGTGGTGTGAAAGGTTAATGACAACTATAACAAAGCTTCAACTAACGAGAATATAACTTTTTAGCCCTTTCGCTTCCGCTCGGAAAGCCGAAAGGGCATAATTTCAATTCAACCTTTTACCATTAGTTTATATTATTGGTTGTTGTAACGCATTTGAATATTAATCCATAAATTTCTTCTACTTAATATAGTAGATCTAATTACAAGGAGGGGCTCATGACCCATATTCATTATGTAGAATGCAATACTACGCACGAAAAAAATTTTGTTATCGATGTCCCTATTGGCAATCACTGGCTCCTTGTCATCAACAAAACTCCCGCACAATTCTGGGTCAATGGCGAATTAAAGGAATATCCCGCCCATAACGCCATTCTCTATTGCCCGCAACAAAAAGTATATTACCAGGCCTGTGCGGATCAATTCGTCAATGACTGGATTCGCTTCGAAACCAATGAACCTTACTTTACGGAATCTTCGCTTCCGTTAGGCGTTCCCTTTTTTCTAAATGATCCGGACTACTGCTACAAGTTATTTGAACTGCTCGTCATTGAACACAGCTTTAATCGAGATTACAAAAAATCCTCCATTGACTGTTTACTCCGTACGCTGTTCAACAAGCTATTAGAATCTTACTTTCAAGTTGACATTTTGCCTCAACATTATCCTTTATTGAAGCTTCGCATCGCCATTCAAAACCATCCTGGCGATTATTGGACGGTTTCGAAAATGGCGGATTATCTCTGTATCAGTCCGGGCTATCTTCAGAATATTTACAAAAAGACATTTGGTACCTCTTGCATGGATGATGTCATCAACAGCCGCATTCGAATGGCCAAAGAATACTTAATTCACAGCAATCAGAGCATTGCTGAAATAGCCTCTCTTAGCGGTTATCATAATGTGGAACACTTCTGCAGGCAATTCAAACAAATAACGGGGTATTCGCCAAGAAAATTTCAAAAGCATGCAAATGAATAATTTCCATCCCGGACAGCTATGTCAAAATCGGTTCATCCGAATGAAAGGGCGCTGCGGTTCAGCCTGTTGTTCTTGAAATATTGTTCCACTAGAAACTTCATAATTTCGCTAGGCTGCTCCTTAGAAAACTCGGCCCGATCTGCGAACAGCATCCCATACGGGGCTTCGGTAGTATAGGGCTCCCATTGCGGCAATTCCTCTCCTGTAGCATCGAGTCCGTTCGGGTCTCCCGACTGGATGAAATTCACCCAGTAATTGCACATCTGGCGCGCCAAATCATAATGTTTGCCTACAAATGGTCTCCAGCATTTAGCGAGCGTCTCGAAGAAAAACCAGAGGTCCACCGAGTGAAAAGTGCCAGGGTTATCCCAACCCGGTATTTCAGCATCAAAATTATAATAATACAGCGGGGTATCGGCACCAGCATCGGCGCTCCCTTGCGCAGCAATTCGAATGGCATATTCAATGCCGCTCACCGAGGCCTTCTTCTTGCTCTCTTCGAGATGATCAGGCTGAACGCTGCAAAGCTCCATAAAGGTATCGGCATCATTGCCAAACAAAGCGATGGCCATTTGCTTGAAGTCGTCAATGGTGTCGACTTGCGGAACGCTGAAAAACTCGGTGGACGTATGACCGAACATTACCGGTACCATCCAGCGCTTGTTTTGAAGAAACAATTCAAACGGGTTACCCAAGCTAAACACTTGATCTGCGACGGTGCCCCAGAATCCATGGTACTCCACCGCCTTGTCGCGGAGATACACCGCATCCAGCTTCCTGGCTTCTGCAAGCGAGGATATACCGAGATACTCAAAAAACTTCACACCGTCCTGTTCCGCTTCTGCCAAGCTGCTCCGAAGAAGCGGCATAAGATTTCCCGGGTATAACGGCGTAAAGATTCCGCTTTGTATAATTGCCCTTTGAAAGAGCCCTTCATTCTGAGGTGAAGTAAGCTGGCTCATGACGCTTCCACCGCCGGCGGACTGCCCTCCGATGGTGATATTGTCAGGATCACCGCCGAAAGCTTCAATATTGCTCTTGACCCACCTTGTAGCCGCCTGCTGGTCGAGATTGCCGAAGTTAGCGGGAGCTTCTGGGGCTTCCGCCGTAATGTCGGGATGGGACAAGAACCCAAAGACATTCAAACGATAGTTGATCGTAACCACCACGATGCCCCGTCTAGCCATGCGTTCGCCGTCAAACTCCATTTCGGAAGGATGGCCAACTTGCAGTCCTCCGCCAAAATACCATACATAGACTGGTAGTTTTTCATCTGCACGATTGGCTGGTGTCCATACGTTTAGGTAGAGGCAATCCTCGTCCATCGCAATGTCAGGTTCCACGGCCCACTCCCGGGTATAGATATTATTTTCGTCGATCTCTTGTCTCACCTGCATCGATATCGGCGCGAATTCGAATGCTTTGAATATGCCTTCCCAATCTTGCGCGGGCTGAGGGGCACGCCAGCGGTTTTCGCCCACAGGTGGAGCGGCGAATGGGATTCCTTTGAAGCTTGTAATTCGCGGGTCCGCTGCTGAAAGACCCTGGACCATTCCATTGTTAACCTTTATGACTCTAAGCAATGATAACGACTCCCTTCAATCTAAGTAATCTAGTAAAGGAGAGGAGTATGATTATTCATTCATACCCCTCTTGTTTGAAATTATGAAAGATTTTATTTATTTGCTTGCTAACGCTTCAGCACGCATTTGAACGATTTTTTTAGCTTTTTCCGTATCCGAGGCAACGACATCATTCCAACCCAGACCCACCACATCTGTCTTCATCTTTGCCCACAGCTGGTCGAAATCCCCTTGATTTTTTGCGAAAACCATTTTCCATGATGTGTTTTTTACATAATCCGATATTTGGCTTCGCTTGTTTTTGATATCTGATGAATCAACACCGAAACTTGTATTAATGTTAGGTACAATATCGATCATATTATTTTTCAGGTAGTATTCTGTTGCGTTCGTTGCATTAAATGTACTCTGCCAATCTGTCGTTAAAGTTGTCTTGTTAGCTTCTTTTGTAGAGCTCCAGTAATTATTGTTATAAAACTCTCCTGAATCGGGGTCCTTCACAAAATCGCTCATGATCATACTATTGATCTTGCTTTGGCCATCCTGGTACCCGCCGCCCCCGTATTCCTCCGGAACAGGTGTATTCTCCTGAAATGCCGTTTGACCGACTTGGGTCAGCTTAAACTTGCCGTCTGTTGTCTTTTCGTAGTTGAAGCCTTCAAAACCATTCGTCGTGTAGCGCAGGCCTTCAGGAGACACGAACCAATCCAAGAATTCCATAATTCTGTCGGGTTCCTTGGCTTTTGAACCGACTGCAAATACTCTCCCGCTGCCGTAATAAGCATCGCTGCTTTGAATGATTCGGGTGTCAGCGATCGGAACTGCGACATTCCCATCTCCGTTCATCCCTCTTTCAATCGAGTTGTAAAACCCTCTTTGCCATGAGTACCACAAAAGAAGCACCTGCTTGTTGGTAAGCTTCTCAGCAACCTTGTTCCAGTCCTGAGATGCCGAGTCCGGATCGATCAGACCCATTTGATTTGCAGTAAAATAGAATTGCACAATTTTTTTGTACATACTGTTGTCATCGATGAGCGGAACGATGTCGCCTTTGGCATTCAACTGTATCGTAGAGGTACCATTAGGCTGTTCATAACCGTACCAGTTGCTCAACCAGCGTACATTTTCCATCCCCCCGCCGTCCCAATCCTTCCACAGCGTGATCGGAACGATCGGTTTGCCGTCTGGCGTCTTAGGGTATTCTTCCTGCATCTTCTTCAGTACATTCAGTAGATCGGTCAGATTGTTCAGCTTAGGAGCTCCTACTCCCTTATAGTAATCCCAAGGCAGGATTGGACTGGAGTAAGGCAGTTCTTCTGAAAATGTTGTTGGTGAAGTATCCGCTACAAAAGTCGGCAGACCATAAATCTTGCCTTCCGGATTTACTTTATCAAACCCTCCATTAAAAGGCTTGAAGTGATTGTCCACATATTGTGACAGGTACTTCGTATTTGCAACCCGATCGGTGATATCCATTACAAGACCGACCGGAATCAACTCTTCCAATTGACTATTCTCGATGATCAGAATATCTCCCAGATCACCTGCTGCCGATCTTGTCTTGTATAACTGATCGCCGGCTACCTGAGGAGCAAGAATGTTCAATGTAATATTAAACTTGTCTTTGAGAAGCTTCCCATACCACCCGGTCTGCTCTCCTTGGTAATTTGCCGCGTTGCTGAATACGGTAAGGGTTAGCGGCTTGCTGTGATCAATCGTGGTGTGGTTTTGTGGTCCCTTTTCATCCGTGCTGGGCTCCGATTTGCTGCAGCCGGCCAATGCTGTTGTCACCATGAATATGCAAGTAAACAACACCACCATCGATTTTTTCACCGCTTTATGACGATTACTCAATGGTAAACCCCCTCAATTCATTTTTTTATTATAATGGTGCAGGTTAGCCTTTCACTGCCCCTATCATAATCCCTTTTACAAAAAACCTCTGGAAGATCGGATAAACCAGCAATATAGGCGCAACAACAATAATGGTAACCGTCATACGGATTGATGTTGTCGTTTGCTTGGTTGCCAGAGTTGCCATGGCTGTAGAACCGGCATTTTGAAGATTGACCATGGTAGATAATGAGCTTGCTTGATTGATATAGTTATATAAAATGAACTGCAGGCTATACAATTTGCTGTCAGTGACGAGCAGCAGCGTATCCTGAAAAGAGTTCCATTGATCCACCGCTGCAAATATGGCAACTGTAGCTAATATCGGCTTGCTTATAGGCAATATCACTTTGAAGAAAATGGTCATAACCCCAGCCCCATCGATACTTGCAGCCTGCTGCAATTCCTTAGGCGTTGATTCCACAAAGGTTTTTACAAGAATGATAAAAAACGGGGCTACTATTGTCGGCAAAATGTAGGCCAAAAAATGGTTAGTCAAATGCAAGGATCGCATGGTGAGATACCACGGAATAATTCCTGCATTAAAAAACATCGTAATTATTGTGAAGCGGTACCAGAACTTTCTCCCCCACATATCCTCCTGAGAAAACATGAATCCCAAAAAGGCTGAAGCCCCAACGGTCAAAGAAGTCCCGATCAGCGTTCTTCCCAAAGATACAACGGCAGCGTTCCATAGTCCCGGAATCTTAAATACATCCAAGTAGTTCTGGAAATGGATTTGCTGCGGGTAGAATACAATATCGCCTCTGGCGCTAAGATCATTGGCACTTATTGTATTGATAATGATAGAGTAAAATGGAAAAATGCATAGTAGAGCAAACAGCGTATACAAGGTATAAATCAATGATGAGATCAAGATGTCGGTTATGCTGGACTGCTTGTTGTTGTTAACAGTGTTCGCTGCCAGGCCTGCTGCTTTATCGCTCATACCACGCTCTCTCCTCTTATCATTTTTGATAATCCGTTCACTGAAAAGAGAAGCACAACACTGACCAAGCTCTTCAGCATGCTGATCGCAACAGAAACGGAATAGCTCCCGCCCCCCATGGCTAGGTTGTACACATATAAATCCAGAACCTGTATGTTTTCTTTGTTAAATGCATTTTGAAAAACAAAATATTGCTCCAAGCCATTATTCAGGAAGCTCGCAATTTGCAGCATTAACAGAACAAAATAGGTTGACATCAGACTTGGTAAAATCACATGCCATATGACCTGCATCCTTGTCGCACCGTCTACACGCGCCGCTTCATAAAGGGATTCATCTATACTCATAATGGCAGCTATATACAAGATGGCTGACCAACCCAACGTTTTCCAGATTGACCACCCCCACATGGTGATCCATACATGTTCAGAGTCTTGAAGGAATAGGATCGGAGAATCGATGAGTCCCAGTTGGTTCAATAGACCGTTAATGATGCCTTCACTCGATAACATAGAAAAGGCCAATGAATAGACTAGTACCCAGCTGATAAAGTTTGGCAAGGTCGTTACCGTCTGCACAAACTTCCGGAAACGCAAAGCTTTTATCTCATTCAAAAATATAGCAAAAATCATTGGTAGCCATGAGAAGAGCAGGCCCAAGCCGCTCATCCCAAACGTATTTTTGATAACCTGAAGCAATTGGTCTATCTTTACTTGGTTTTCGACTAAGGAACGAAACCACTTGAAACCAACATAAGTGGATTGAGACAAAGGTGTCGGCGGCGTATAGTCAAAGAAGGCATAAACCCAACCATATAGCGGGTAGTATGCAAAGGTAGCTAGTAAACCCATGAAAGGCAGTATGTAGAGAAATTTTTTAATAGATTCACTTCTCATCCTGTATTCTTTTATACGCACCATGTAATCCCCCTATAAATACGTTGTTTGGAAGCGCTTCCAACATTGTAGAAAAGAAATATTTCACGATGTCCAGGCAACCGGCTAACACTCCCCTATCCGTGCTTCCATTTCCTTTCCAGCCCATACACCTCCGTAAATGCATTGTTTATTCTTCAATTAATTACCAACTTTCTAATAAATAGTAAATTATCAGCAGCCTAAAAACAATGATCTATACTCACGTATAATTGATATATTCTGCGATGGAGTGATTGTAAATTTACTAGCCAACACTTCCAAGAAATTCTTAATGTGCAATAAAACCTACTTTTCAACATTTAGGATCTATCATATTAGTTGTTATGTAAAACAAGTACAGTACTCCTTTTCGTATAAATGGATGCGAATACTGCTAGCCAATCTATTTCGTTATCATGGCTCGAATTTCTGAACCTTTAACTATACTTTGACGGGTTTGCTGCTCGGTTGGTTTGTACTAAGATAGACTAATTGAAGCTAAGAAAGGGGAATCACAATGACAGATGGTCTATCCTTGAACGCAACTGAGAAGCTCGTTGATGTTAACTCGGAGGCTTATCATGAGATGATCGCCCAATCGCTGCTTGACAAAGGCAACAATAAGCGATTGAAAGCCGCCATTGAAAAGGCTAAGAGAGGCGATAACGTTACGATTGCTTTCATTGGCGGCTCCATTACTCATGGAGCTGGAGCAGACCCGCTCCATACGTCCTGCTATGCTCACCAAACATATACCGCTTTTAAAGAGATGTTCGGTAAGGACGGAGGTAATCAGATTCGCTTTATTAAAGCTGGCTTAGGCGGTACGCCTTCTGAACTGGGCATGATTCGCTATGAGCGAGATGTCCTGAGAAACGGAACGGTTCAACCGGACATCGTCGTCGTGGAGTTTGCCGTCAATGACGCTGACGACGAGACGAAAGGGATTTGCTACGAGAGTCTCGTACTGAAAATCCTGGCCGCCGCCAATTCGCCTGCCGTCATTCTGCTGTTCAGCGTGTTCGAAAACGATTGGAATCTGCAGGAACAACTTTCTCCTGTAGGCTATCATTATGATCTTCCCATGGTAAGCGTGAAGGATGCAGTTACAAAACAATTTCAAAAGTCGAAGGACGAGGGCAACATCATTTCCAAGTCGCAATTTTTTAGCGACATCTATCATCCGACAAATATGGGACATCTCATCATGGCCGACTGCTTGCGCTCGCTATTCATGGAGACCGATCGTTGCGCACCTAATCAAGAGGAAATCGTCCTCGACAAACCACCGATGTTCGGCAACGATTTCGCCGAAGTTCGTTTGCTGGATAGAGACAATGGTTCTAGTGTAGCAAAGATTACGGAAGGCAGTTTCTACGCATCCGATACCGAACTCCAATTCGCGGAGATGGATGATCATCCATACGGCACAGCCCAATTCCCCGACAACTGGATGCATACATCTGAATCCGGCAGCGACAGCTTCACGATGACGATTCACTGCAAAAGCCTGCTTCTCATTTATAAAAATTCCGGAAGCAACGACTTCGGAAACGCCGATATTTGGGTTGACGGCAAGCTTGTGAAGGTGGCGGAGTCCCAAACCGTCAAGTGGACGCGTTGCCACGCCCTCATTTTATTTCGGGAGCAGCAATCGAAAGAGCATACAGTAGAAATCAGAATGGCGTCAGAGCATGAGAGCAAGCGATTTACAATTCTTGGTTTCGGCTTCACACAATAGTCACTCGCAGCTCATTTTGCATTGAGAATTTCTTATTACTGATCTTTTCACCTGCATATTCAAAAAAGCATATTTAGGGAATCGCCTACATCATATAAGCGACATTTCTATATATAATAAATGACCATACAACATGAAAGCCCTTCTAGCCCTGATATAACCGGGCAGAAGGGCTTTCATGTTGTATCGAATCGCATGATCACCTAAGCAAAGAAAGCTTTACGATATTCTTGCTTTTAAACGTTTATGCTATCTGCTGACCAACTTGTGGTACGATCCTTTCGGCAGTTGTTCCTTGTCGAACAGCAATGGCCAATTTTTGCGCCCTCTGACTGGGAAGTTGTCCAACCAAGTATAATCGTCCGCGGCCCCCCAGAACGTCACGCTCGTCAGCACATTGCTATATTCGCAGAACAGCTGGAATAACTCGGAATACCTATCCTCCTGAAGACTCATCATCTCGGAAGTAGGTGATATCAGATCGGTTCGCTTATCTTCAAACTCGAACACCGACACGTCCATCTCCGTGATATGCAGTTTGAGCCCCAGCGAAGCATAACGTTCAATTGCAGTTCGGATATCGTGCAGTGACGGATGGGATAGATTCCAATGCGCTTGCAGTCCGATACCATGAATTGGCACGCCCTTCTCCTTCAGAGATTTTACCAGTCTATAAATTTTTTCCCTCTTCTCAGGTACGGACTCGTTATAATCGTTATAGAACAACAGCGCTTCGGGATCGGCTTCATGCGCATATTCGAACGCCTTGGAAATGAATTCCTCACCGACGATGTCGAGCCATTTGGACGAACGAAGTTGTTCTTCGCTACTATCAGATATGGCTTCATTCACGACATCCCATGCATAAATTTGACCCTTATAACGCCCAACCACTGTATTGATGTGGGCTTTCATTCGCTCCAACAGCGTATCGCGATCAACTAGACCTCCAGTCTCATTCTCGAACACCCAAGCAGGCGTTTGATTATGCCAGACCAGCGTATGCCCTCTTACTTGCATTCCGTTTACTTTCGCGAAATTCATTATTCGATCCGCATCCTCGAAAGTATATTGGTGTTCTGCAGGATGCAAACGCTCGAACTTCATCTCATTTTCAGCCGTTACACTATTGAAATGATAAGCCAACAACTCGCGTTGTGTGACCAGCGTCTTCATATTTACAGCTGCACCAATTAAAAACTGCTGACTAAACGATTTATGAAGTTTTAAAGATCCTTCATATCGGGAATTGTCCATTTCTCCGATCGCCTCCTCTTCATGTATAGGTTGACTTTAAACTTAATTTGATTGCCGATTTAGAAGAATATAGCGTTTTCCAGGTAATATGGGAAAAGCTTTTATTGTTCGTATGGATAATTTGTTACTTTGATTCATAATCGAACCAGTCAAAATGGGCAAGCGACTCCGATTTGGCGCCATTTCCGGTCGCATACAAGGCGAAGAGCACGCCAGTAAATCCGCCAGCCACTTCCGTTGCAAGAAGAGAGGTCTCTCCATGGCCGAACCAGAATGGTTCTCCGTTGCCATCAGAAAATCCGAAAGCATACAGGTCGCGATTTGCGCTCACATGAAGCACGATAGAATCGAACGGCCACGGCGCCTCGTTCTCGATCTTCCACAAGCTGCCAAGCTTTCTACGGAAAATTACTTTGCACACGCCAGCAATACGAGTCACAGCAATCTCATAATGGAAGCGATCGTTCATATAAACGGTAATGCCCGCTTCCTCTCCGTCACGCTCAGGTGCAAATTCCATATGTGTAGACACGCTGCAATCGAAATGCTGTTGTCTTCTCGCTAGAAATGCAGGCGCTCCGATTTCATTCAACGTCGTCTCGTTGCCCTGCAGCGTTAGACAACTATCCTTCTCGCTAAGGGACCAGTTATCCGGGTTGGGTGAACGCATAAAATTCCAATACGGTGCAAGCGCCGCCGCATCGAAGTTGTCCCGAACTGGGGCAGCGGCTACAGGCAGCAACGGAAGATTGCCTGCCGGCATCGTCTCGCTGACCGTTCCGTTATCGCCAATGATCGGCCAACCCTCTTCCGTCCATGTGACGGGAGAAAGAAACGTCTCTCTGCCGAGATGGTGTTTATTCGGATAGCCATGCGGCCTGATGCCAAGAAATACAGCCCACCAGTCTCCGTCCGGCGTTTGAACGAGGTCTGCGTGTCCCGTTGCATGAATCGTTTTTGACTGGCTGCGATGGGTTAAGATTGGATTGTGCGGACAGCTTGCGAAAGGTCCATTCGGACGTTCGCTTCTAGCGATCGTTTCCATATGGCCGTATTCGGTGCCGCCTTCGGCAATCATTAAATAGTACCAACTGCCGACACGATAAATATGCGGTGCTTCCGGGTACTGGCCTCCTGTTCCCGTCCAGAGGAAAGCAGGATCAGTCAGCCTTTTGCCGGTTTTCGGATCAATCTTGCTTTGATAGATGCCAGGCCCCTGATCCCCGTGAGCAGAGGAAGTGAAATACAATGTTCCATCCTCATCGAAGAACAAATCTGGGTCTATGCCGGGATGGTCGACGAATATCGGATTCGACCATTCCCCGCGCGGATCATTCGTATGTACGAAGAAGTTACCGCCGGCGGTAACGTTCGTCGTCACCATATAGAACGTTCCGTTATGCTCACGGATCGTAGGCGCGAATATGCCGCCGGAGCTTGGTGCACGGCTTAGATCGAGCTGCTCGGTCCTTGTCAAAACGTGACCGAGCTGCGTCCAATTCACAAGATCCTTGCTGTGGAACAGCGGAACACCCGGAAAATACTCGAAGGAACTCGTTACGAGATAATAATCATCGCCAAAGCGACAGACGCTTGGGTCCGGATGAAAACCGCTTATAACCGGATTGTTATAATTCAAGCAAGCGCACTCTCCTTATCGTTGCGAAATTAGTTAAATCAGACTCACATAGCGGAAGTAATCGAAATCAACGAAACCGCCAGCTTGCTTCGTGGCGTAATTGTACAGCCCGAATCGGTAGCCCATAAAGTGTTCAAGCCTATATTGCATATGAAACGGATCTCCGATCACAACCCAATTCACTCCGTCCGAGGAATAGCGGAACCAGGCAATATCCTCGCGATCGCCATTATCGAACTGGCACTCTATTTGCAAATAGATTTGGTCGCCCTCATACTTTACGCGTTCAACTGTGATTTCGCCTTGACCGTCGTCCACTCTGCCATTGACGCACATTGCTACGTAAAAATCGCCGTTGTCATCGACCTGAATACCGACCGAGCCGAAAGCATATTGCAGCGACACTAACCCTGCACGGTCGCCCGGTTTCATAGCCTTGATGTCCATAAACGTTGTACCGACACATGCCGGACCTTCTGTACGCTGTGTTAACGTATTGCGGGCAAATTCTACGCTATTCGTGATATGACCCGTCGTTAGGCGCAAGCAGCCCGGTCGCTCCGTTACCGACCATTTACCATTGTCGGGATTATGATTCCATTGCCAATGAAGCGCTAGACGATTCTCCCCGTAATCAAACTCATCACTGATGACAAGCGGCTTTGTCTCCGAGCTGGGCAGCTTCACTTCGAACGTCTTAGGCGCTTTGCCCTGTTGCCCCAGAACTGGCCAGTCATTATCCCAAACGACCGGCAGAACGCATGGAATACGGCCAACGGCCCCGTGATCCTGGAACAGTACCGCATACCAATCCCCTTCTGACGTATCAAAAATGCCACCTTGTGCGATGCCATTGTTGCGATAATCCATTTGATCATCGAGTACTAGCTTGTGCTCGTATGGACCGAGCAGATCACGTGAACGATAGCATAGCTGTCTGCGGCGCTTGTTACCTGCATTTGGCCAATCGATGAAGAATAAATAATAATAACCATTGATTTTGTAGGCATGGCAGCCCTCGGCACGAAGCATAATTCCGTCTCGTTCCGTCTCGAGCAGCAATTGATTGATGCCGTCCGGCTTCAGAGCAGTTGCTTTCTCAGACAGCTCTGTAATTCGAATATCGCCATTGCCGTGGAAGACGAACACACGGCCATCGTCGTCGAACAGTATGCTCGGATCATGGTGAAGTCCTTGAATAACGCTTCGTTCCCATTTCCCGTTCTCGATATCCTCAGTCGTATACACATAGAACTGATTCATATCCAGACTCGAGAAACACACATAAAAGATACCGTCGCGATAGCGTAAGCTGGCAGCCCATGATCCCTTGCCGTAAATGCCTTTACCGTCAAGCAAATTGTGCGCGTCATTATCCTCGAACGTCTCGTATACGTAATTAACAAGCTCCCAATTCTGCAGGTTTTCGGACTTCATAATCGGACAGCCTGGCATCGAATGCATGCTTGTACTTACCATATAGAAGGTCGATCCTACACGGATCACGCTCGGATCCGGAACGTCTGCCCAGATGACCGGGTTCGTTATTGTCGTATTGTTCATCGCTAGCTCCTCCTAGTAAGGCTGGATTAGTCCATCATCCAACCAGTCTAGCCTGTATGCGCCTCGGCAACAACCCGTCTATCTATAGGTTTTCCTACACAAATTATAGGCGGTACTTTTTATACTTTTATGGTCGTGCTTGCCCAGATGGATCGACGACGGCCCAGAATGCCGGCTTCGCGTGGAGCTGCTTGTCGAACAGGAATGGCGCGTTGGTACGCGTCACCGGGAAGCTGTTCAACCACGTATGGTCGTCCGCGATGCCCCAGAATACGACGCCGCTAAGAATGTCCTTATTGTTTCTGAAAGCCTCAAACAGCTCGCGATATCGATCCGCCTGCTTCTGCAGCAGGTCAACCGGTATATCGCTGCCAACATCGCTGCGATCGTTCCATGCGTAGAGACTCATATCCAGCTCGGTAACGAGATTATCAAGACCTAGCTCAGCAAACTTCTTCATCGATTCGATAATAGAATTCACCGTCGGCCCGAATAGGTCGATATGGGTCTGATGACCGACACCATCGATCGGTACGCCTTTATCCAGCATTTCCTTCACAAGCTCATACAATCGGTCTCGCTTCGCCGGATTGTCCGTTCCGTAATCATTAATGTACAGCTTTGCCTCGGCTCCGCCCGCTTCGCGTGCCGCTCGGAATGCCGTCTCGATAAAGTCTGTACCCGTTATCTTATACCATTCGCTAGCTCGCATCCCGTCCGGATCGGCTGGCTCTATTACTTCATTGACAACGTCCCATGATTGGATATCGTCCTTGTATCGTTCGACAATTGTGCGGACATGCGTATCGACTCGCTGCAGCAGCAGCTTTTTGTTCGCTTCGCGCTTAGCCACGTCTGTCTCCTCAACCATCGGCTTGCCCTCCGCATCCTTAAAAAACCAAGCGCCGACCTGACTATGCCAAAGCAAGGTATGGAAGCGCACCTCCATGTTGTTTTCTTTCGCGAACGCTACGATTCGATCCGCATTCCCCCAATTGAATTTACCTTCCGTAGGTTGAATCGCATCGGGCTTCATCACGTTCTCCGCAACAAGCCAATTCACGTGCTTCTTGAGCATCTCTGCCTTTAGGCCCTCCATCTGGGCCGGCTCGATGGCAGCTCCGATCGGGAAGTAATCAGCGAATGTCTCCGCAAGCGATGGAATATCCTGCTCAACCGATGGTTCCGGCGTCGGAGTTGGCTTCAAGGTTGGAGCCGGAGTCGCTTCAATCGTGCTTGTAGGCTGGCCATCTTCAGTATTGACGCTGCCAGCAGGTGCTTCCGTCTGAAGCGCAGCCGTTTCATTCACTGATTCCGCTTGATGCTTATTGAGAATAAGCACAGCAACAACCGCAATTAAGGTGACAGCAGCTATAATGCTGTATATTAGCTTGTTTCTTTTTTGACTCAATTCGTTTGCCCGCCTTTCAAACGTAATCTTGTTTTGCACACCAAACCTCTAAGCAGCAATAAGCGCCCTGCGGGCAGCTGACCGAAGTAGCTGGCCCCCCCCAAGGCGCTATACATGCGTCAGTACTTTTCTTAACCGACGATTCCAGTACGCTCGATACTTTCGACGAAGTATCTTTGAACGAACAAATAAAGAATAACGAGCGGCAGAATCGCAAGCAAAATACCGGTATCCTGCACCATGCTCATGAAGAACGGGTCTTTGTTGGTCGTTGCGCCGCCTTCTAGCAAAATTTGCAAGTTGTAAGGAAGGGACGACAACTGCGTGGACATCACTTTGCTCGACGTCAGATAGGTTGTCGTGAAGAAACTATCATTCCACTGCCACACAAAGGAGAAGAGCAATACGGTAACAATCGACGGAATCGCATTTGGCAGCATGATGCGAAGGAACGTCGAGCCAACGCCCGCCCCGTCGATGTATGCCGCTTCTTCCACCTCCTTCGGAATACCACGGAAAAACTGACGGAAGATGAAGATGTACAGCCCCGCCTTCAACGAATTCGCCGTAAGGGAAGTTAGAATAAACGGCCAGTAAGAATTAAGCAAATTCAAGGACTTTCCGCCGGTTAGCAGCGGGATCACGCCTAGAAGCGTAAAGTCCTTCAAGTTCATATAGATCGGAATTAGGATGGTCGTAGGCGGAACCAAGATGGTTAATATAACGCCAGCGAACAGCAGATTGCTTCCTTTGAACTTCAACCTGGCGAACGCATAACCTGCGAACGCGCAGGATGCGGCGGTCATGATCGTCGTCATGCTAGATAGCACAAATGTATTTGCCAGCGTTTCCCAATAATCCATAATGGAGATCGCTTGCTTGAAATTGTCGAGCGTAAAGTGCTCTGGAATAAACACGACGATCGGCGAATACAGGTCCGCCTTGTCTTTGATCGCCGTCGAAATTTTTTGAATAATGGGATACAAGATAACGAACGACAATCCGATAATCAGCACGAGCCGAACGATCGTCCACAGCCCTCGCTTCCAGCTTTCCAACGATAACAATCGGGCCAATATCAACGTTTTCACTCTCCTTCTATTCCTGGTAGAAGACCCGCTTGGATATGAAGTATGCACTAACTAATAGAATGATCATGATGACCAGGAAGTAGATCCACGCCATCGCCGAGCTAAGCCCGAAATTAAAGGTGGTAAAGCCGGTTTCTTTGATTAGCGTCGTCATGTTGTTCCTGGAGAAAGAGTCGATAATCGTATAAATGACGTTTACGAGTATGAGCGGACTGACCATCGGAAACGTGATTTTCCAGAATGCCTCATACCCCGTTGCCCCTTCGATTTTGGAGGCCTCATACAGCTGCGGCGAGATGGTCTGAATCCCAGCTAGGAAAATAAGAATTTGCACGCCGGATTGACTGACGATTTGATAAATCCTTTGGACAGCATCCATCAGGTACAAAACAATATCTTCATTGACTCCGGATCGCAACATGATGTTCGCCAACTCTATCGTACCGCTCGAAAATACGCCCCCGTTCGCATTTTGTTCATTGATCGCTTGCACCAGACTTGATGCCTCCAAAGTCGCAATGACGCCGGAAGCAAGTATAACTGGAAGGAAAAAGATCGATCTTGCCAGTGCTCTCCCGACGAACTTTTGATTCAGCAGCACAGCCAGAAACAAGCTGAAAATAACGATAAGCGGAACGTTTACGACCATATTAACGACCGATTCCGTCAATATTCGATTAAAGCTCGTATTGACCGTGAGCGCTTCAATATAGTTCGCGAATCCGATATACTTCATAGTCATTCCGTTCGCATTGGCCTTAATCGAGCTTAAGCTGTATTGCAGTGAAGTCAATAAAGGAATAAAAAAGAAAAATAGAAATCCAAGCAGCCAGGGCAGCACGTAGAGAAAGCCCCACAAAGCCTTCTGCTCGTTGTACGTTCTTGATCTGAATACCAGCTTCGTTATCGTTTTCAAGATTGCTCACCACCCGTCACATAGCCCTCGGCCTCTATCGTCATCCCGTTTACTGTTGCATTCGTCGCATTGTAGTTAACGATGACGTACGTCCCGCTTTCATAGACGGTTTTGAACAGGCCTTCGGCTAGCTTCTCGTGCGCTACGATACGCTCATTGTGAACTTTACCCAATACGCCGTTCACTTCAGCATATATGGATGCAGCCTGCTCCAGCCACTGCTCGTAATTGACGGCATATAGATTGCTGAATTCCGTATCCTTAACCTTATAATTCGGCGCGTGGATCCATTCGAAGTATACGCCGGAGCCATACTCGAGACATTTCAGAATGTATTGCCTTACGTTCGTGTAGCTGGTCAAATTAAATGGCGATCCCGTGTAATCGATATTTCCGCGAATCACCATTTGGAAAAATGGAATTTCTTGATCCTCAAGCTTATAGCGGCTATTCGTTAAAGGTGCGTTTGTAATATCTGATAAGTAAGGCAGTGTGTAAGCATTGCCGCCCTCGGCCAAAATATTCAAGTTTGCTTCACGAATTTTGTTCAACGCCTGAGTAGAAATATCTTCCGACTCTGTACGGTCGATTTGTTTGTTTTTGCGGAAATCGCTATTCAACTTGTCGCCCATATCACGAAGCGAAATCCCGTCCGTATCGAAACCTTCCATGTCCTTTAGAATAGCATCCACGTAAGTACCGACACGCCTCGGCGATACGACATAGGATGGGGACTTCGAGCGGTCTCGTCGCCCTAGCGCAAGGTCAAGAGGATAGAATGACGAAGGCACGCCACGCAGAGAACGCGACGCTTCCTCCTTCTCGTCGAATCCCTTCCCCGTATGCGCGGTTAGAATGGCTACGTCCGGATAGAGGTCTACGCCCTGCTCCTTCGCGAACATCGCCAAGCTGCGCAAGCCTTTTGCACCGCCAATCGCATTGTCTACCGACAGGTCATCGGGTACTTTATGATCGAGTCCGCCGTTGAACCAACCGGCATATCGAATCTTAATATTGGCGATGCCGAGCTTCTTCATTTCGCTAATCATTTCCTGCGTCTGCTTGAAAGTGGTAAGCGGCTCGAGCGTCATGTACGGGACGCCGACGAAATGCTTCTGTTTCGCAATGCTTCCCACGACCTGAACGTAGAACGGAAGCTCACTATCCCCGCTCCCCTTCTTCGGAGCCGGTAATCCGTCCTGGCGCTCCAAATATTGACGATAATACTCGGCCATGCCCTGATACGATGCTGACTCGCCCGTAAGGAAGGCATAACGCACCGTAAAATCACTTTTCATCGGTTGTTCCTGGAATTTCGGCAATGTTCGCTCCGATCCGTTCGCCTGGAGCGTAAGCTCCCCTTTGTTCGTAACGTTGAAGGTCGGATAAACATAATTGTAACTGTTCAATTTGCCGCTGATATCCGCATTGATCGTCGCAACAGGCGCGCCTTCTTCGATAATGCCAAGAAATGCGTTGCCGTCCCTGATCATGCCGAAAACCGGCAGCCTAACGGTTTGTTCGTTAACAGCGTTCTCGACCCTCTCCATTGCCTGGTCATTACCGTATACCGCCTGCTGGTACGCAGGGTACTTCGTCTTGCCGTTATTGAACGAGATGAGAGCGCCGGAGCCGTCCGGAACGAAGATCGAGCCTTTCTCCTTACTCCCCGCTGCGCCAAAGAAGCTTAGCATTGAGACGTTGCTGACCGGATACTCGCTAGGAGACTGAATTTCCTTTGATGGCACCCTAACAACAAGGCAGTCCGCATCGAGCTTATACTCGATGGAAGCGAGGAAAATTCTCGGTGCAGGCGAATCTTGCGAAAAATTCAGTTCAGCCATATCCTTCTCCAGATCCTCTTGCGTATAGCCGGCATCCTCGAATGCTTTGAACGCGCGATCAAGCTGAAGACCGTTCAGCGCTTGGTCATTCCGAGCATAGACCGCTTTATCCTCATTTTTTGTATAACCAATACGCAAAGCACGTTGACCTGCCTTATCCAGCTTGCCCGACAACTCATCAAAACGAGTCATACTTAACATGAGAGGCAGATCCATGGCAGATCTCTCGGCTTTACCGAATTTATAGGTTACTTTGACTCCGCTATCAATCGTTTCATATTTAACCTGTTCGTACAAGGCGCTGTCCAGGAACGTATTAATCGAATTGACCTGTCCGAAGCTGTTATAGTAATCTATTTTCAATTGCGAGGACAGCAAACCCTTATTCACCCCGGTTGCGACAGGATCAGCCTCCGCTTCGAGGGGATTGCTATGCCATACTTCGCCTCCGCTTTTGTTAAGCACGGCAATAGCGCCCGTCTCCTCGTTGATGAACAGCCTAAGCCGCTCATTCTCGGCGATTCCCTTCATATCGGCGAGACGCGCATCCGTGAACGAAGCGTTAAGCGCCTTTCCTTGCACGAATGCCGCCTCTAGCTGCTGCGCGTCTTCCGCTTGGTTTGCGGTACCCGAGCTGGAACAGCCGGCGACCAGCAGTCCGGTTGCGAGAAACGCGGACAAGATGGCATTTCTGGCCATACGCATCTAACGTTCCTCCTTTCCTAATTCCTCAAGGTGATTTCTTGATATAAGATCGTGATGAAGGTAATAATTTGTTGAATCAAGCTAAAAAACAATAAGCAGAGAAACGCCATGAACCCAATGGCAATCAGCGAGAGCATAATCGTTACGATTGTTTTGCTTGGTGTGAATTGATGAACGGTCATATTTCCAACGAACAGAAGATATACCGACCATAGAACGGCAAAGCTGTTGCAAAAATAATAAAACGTTGTCTCTTGCATGGAAATGACATTGCTTAGCCAAATCCACGGGAAGTTGACAATAACCAAAGGCAGTAGTGCGAAGCAGGTGGATGTGAAGATATCCACGAATTTACCTTCACCATCCATTAGAGTCGTAAGCGACCAATTCGCTACACACCAGAATAAGACCGGTACGAGAACATAAGTGATCTCCATTAAGCTGTTCATGTATTCAGGATTGTAGATGTTAACTAGAAACCCGCTGTACTGACTGCTTAGTACGTTAGTCAAGATAAGCATCAGCAGAATCCCGAACGACAAGATCAAGTTCAGCTTCTTGTTTTGTTCGTATTTCAGCTCCCAATAACCGTTAAAGGGATGCATGATAACATAAAATGGAAATGTAATGTACTCTTTATTCAAACGAAACGCCCCTCTTTCTAGCCTGCTTTTTCCGATAGATCCTTACGGTCAGGGTAACGGCGGCTAATCCGATGACAACCGTCATAACGGTGCTGAAGTTTGCTCTTAGCACTTCCTTGCGGTAAAGGAGAAACGCCTTGGAATAGTTGGGTTGATCAAGGCTTTGCTTGAAGTAACGCATCGCATCGTTGTAGTCGCCCTGCCTCAGAATCGCCTTGCCGATGCCGGAATAAGCGAAATCCAAATTCGTGTTCATATTAATAGTCTGCTCATAGAGCTGAAGCGCCTTGTCTTCCTCGCCCCGGTAATAGCTTCTGACGGCTTCATTCAACGTCCGGCCGTACTCCGTCGTCTGGAACAACGTCATTTCACCGAACGCCTTGTCCAGAACGAGGAAATCGTCCCCAACCCGTTCAATGGCAACCGGCGTGTTGAACTCGCCGATCCGATTGCCCATGCCTCCGAACACGTACATGAATTGCCCGTCTCCGTTATAAGTGAAAATCCGACCTCTCTTCGAATCAAGAACCGAGTAGATTTCACTGTCCGTAATATCGACGTCTATAAGTCTGGAAGGTCCAAGATCGCTCGTAAAGTTTATATCACCCTGCGGTTTGTAAAAACCGGTTCTTCGCAAAATATCATTGCCTTGGGCGTTCAGCTTACGAATGGTGTCACCCGAATCACCGCTGGTCGCGTAAATGAAGCCTTCGTCATTAATGTCCATATTGGTAAACTCCGTTGGCGTGAACATCACCATTTGGCTGCGCTGCGCCTTCGTCGATAGCCGCTTCCAGAACAGCTCCACTGGATCTACCCAGACACGGTTCGCGCCGATGTAAGAAGTGAACGCACCCTCCGCGCTAAATTCCATCAGCCCGTCGAACACACCTATCGCCATGACATAGATGCGCTGCGCTTTATCCATGACGACCCGCACCGGTTGAAAATTAAAGTTGACCGGCAGCAGATCGGATTCAGGCTTCTCTACGATTTGCGCCAAACGGCCTTTCTCATCCAAATGAACGACCCGCTTGTTTCCTGTATCGGCGATCAGCACATGCTTCTGATCGGTTACGAAGATACCTTGAGGATTCAGAAATGTATCGGTTGCTCCGGCGTTATCGAAGGTGTCGATGATGGCCTTCTGATGATAATTGATGTCCAAAACGACAATCCGATTATTGCCGGAATCGAGTACATATATTTCATTGTCCGCCGTCACGTGCAGATCACTTGGATCTTTAAACGCACCTACACCAAGCGAAGTGCCGGTCATTAGAGTCGTCGCTTCATAAGCGGAAGGAGATACGACAGTCTCTCCCCAGACGGAATAGTTGTAAGAATCGCCACTCGCAGCAGAAGCAAGCGTTCCTCCCGTGCTTATGCCAATTAAGCAGCATATGGCCGCAAGGAGATAAGCTCTTCGTTTGTTTTTACTCTTCAACATCGTGCAAGTCTCCCTTCTACTCTTTCATCCCGGAAGTCGCCATCGTCTGAATGACGCTGCTCTGGGAGATAACAAAGAGCGTGATCGGAACAACCATCAAGATGAGCGCGACGGCCGCTCCGACGCCCGCGCGCGCGATTCCACCTAGCGTAATCTGTCCCAGTGCGTAATGAAGCGTCTTCAGGTTCTCACTGTAGATGAAGCTGCCTCCGTCTGTTCCCCATAGCATAGGAAACTGCAAAATCATAAGCGTGAGCCACGCTGGCTTCACGTTCGGCATCACAATGCTCCAATAGATCCGGTACTCGCTCGCTCCATCAATCTTGGCGGCTTCCAGCAAAGCCGTCGGAAGCTGCTCCATGAATTGCTTCATTAAAAATAGGCCTAATGGAAAAGCGAGCGATGGAACGATAATTGATGCATGCGTATTGATCCAGCCGAGCCAAGACATGACCATATAGTTTGGAATCGCTGTGACATGACCCGAGAACATCAGCGACAGAACGACGATCGAGAAGAGCGTCTTCGAACCGAGGAACTGATATTTAGCCAGCGGATACGCCGCAGCGGAAGCCAGCAAAATATGTCCTACCGTCCCGATGAGAGTGATAAGCACTGTATTGGCAATGTAACGCGATAACGGTACCCATGAATTGCCCATCAAGGCAATCAGGTCATAGAAGTTATCCAATGTTGGATTATTGACAAAGAATCGCGGTGGGAATATAAATAATTCGTCCAGCGGCTTGAAGGCGTTGTTCACTGCATAAAGCAGAGGCAGCACCATAAAAGCTCCGAACACGGCGAGAAACGCGAACAAGATGAAGCTAACCGTAAACGAACGGTTCAGACGCTTCGTTGTCCGAAATACGGTCATCATTTTAACGACCAACGTTACTCACCTACCTTTCTGAGCAGTTTTTGCGTCAATTTGTTAGTCCCGATCATAATACCGAACAAAACGGTCGCAATCGCCGAGGCATAACCCATCTCGAATCGAATCGTGCCGTAATCCATCAGGTGGGTTACAATCGTGTGCGCCGCATAGTTGACGCTCGGGAAACCCGCGAGCGCGATCGTAATATCGGCCACCGCGAGAGATCCCGTAATTTGCAAAACGGCGCCGAACAGCAACTGCGGCCTCATCGAAGGCAGCGTAATGAACCATAGCTCCTGCCAGCGGTTTTTTATTCCGTCCACGACACCCGCTTCTATCAGCGTCCGATCAATCGTTTGCAGTCCTGCTATAAAGGCAAGGAAGCTTGTGCCTAAGCTGAGCCATAGCTGCACGATCATGACAATCATAAGAATGTATTTTTCATTAGTCAGCCATTGGATCGGCTCCAGAATAAATCCGAATTTAATCAGGAATCCGTTCAAATAACCATAGCGGTCGCCCGAAAATACAATCAGCCAGATAAAAAACACGTTTCCAGAAATCGCCGGCGCATAGAAGATCAAAGTCATAACCGCCCGTATCTTAGGCGACAGCTCGTTAATAACCCACGCAAAGAAAAAGCAGGCGATATAGCTGACCGGACCGGTAATGATTGCGAAGATGAATGTGTTCTTCAATGCAATCATGAAGATGTCGTCATTCAGAAATAATCTAGAGTAGTTCTGCCATCCGACAAACCGCGGAAATTCGAGCATGTTGAAGTAAAAAAAGCTAAGTATGAGTGAGAATACGACCGGAATGACCGTAAAGGTAAAGAAAATAAGCATGTATGGGCTCATCAGAAGGTAATAATGCTTATTTTTTTTCAGTTCCGTCCATACATGGGACATCTTCGATTTTTTCTTCGGATGGATAAGATTAGATACGGCTTGACTGGTTGTTTCGGCTTGCAATGAACTCCACCCCCAAACAATTACGGTAAATTAAATTCTTTCCGCTTAATCTCGATTTCATCGTTAATGTAGAGCACATAATCGTTAAGCGCTTCCCTAGAATTCTCGTTCGCGTTGACGACTCTGCGGAAGGCGTTGTCCAGATGTCGGCCGGTGAAATAACCGCCCGGCACTTGAGGTATGCCTTCAACCCACTCCCACTGACTGGACAGATTGTTGTAATCCTTGATTGGCCAAGGCAATTCTGCAAGTGCTTCTACGTTAGCAGTTGGATAACGTGCAGCTTCGCCCATTAAACCTTCCATCTCTCTACCGTAAGCAATTTGCGTATCCTTGCTGGTCCACCATTTCATAAATTCCCAGGACGCTTCCTTATTATCGGCATTCTCCATCATCATAACGCCAGTCGTATGACTGGCTACCGCATGATTAACGGTTCCGTTATCTTGCTCCGTACCAGGAACGAGCGTGAACTCCCACAGCCCTTTAATCTCAGGCGCGAGCACCGTCAGCATGTTATATGTTGTATAGTCCGCAATGCCGATTGGCATCTCGCCCGTACGGAATCGGTTCGGGAAGTCTGCCAATACCGGGAATTTGTAGTTCGTATAAAATTGCGTCCACTTCTTAAACATTTCCATAGATAAATCCGTATCAAGCGCACTCTTCTTATCGTCATCACGATAGAATTCGCCGCCATTCTGATAAAGCAGCATAGAGAAGGTCGCATTCGGTACGAGACTTGCGTTCGTAGCCTCGATTGGCAGCCAGAACTCCATGTTGTGCTTCTGGAGGACGGAAATCATGTTGTAAATATCCTGCCATGTCTTTGGCGGCGCAAGCCCTAGCTCCTCAAGAATATCCTTCCGATAGAACAGCATCGGGAACGACTGCTGCTCAGGCAGTGCATAAACGCCTTGATCGTACTTGTAAGGCGTAAGTCCACTGTCATGGAAACGCGAGGCTACATCATCGAAATCACTAAACTGGGTCAAGTCTGTCGCAGCATCCCGCATCGCATAGTTCACGGGAATGTCCTCACCGATTTGCATGGCAACGTCAGGTCCCTCGTCTGCCAGTGTTGCCGGAAGCAAGATGTTCCCCGGTACAAGCCTTAAATCTATCGCGATATTCGACTCCGGCGTGAAGGAATCGTCGATTAAGCTCTTAAGCACCTGTGCTTGATCCCGCCCCGTTGTAATCCACACCGTTATTTTACGGTCCTGCTCTCCTCCCGTATTGCCGATGCTGTCATAGTCCTCGGTGTAAGAAGCAAAGTACGCACCAAGCTCATGCTTCATCTCTTGAAAAAAAGTCGCTCCCGCTCTCGGAAGCTTCTTGTCTGGAGAGGACACAATGAGATAGTCCAGCTTAATCGGTTGCTCGCGAACCGTGAGAATCCACGTGCCTAATCCCCCGACATTCGTTTTAAATGCGGTTAAGCGATTGCCAACCGTTTCCGGATTTTTGATCATTTCCTTTAATTGACCAACCATGGTATGAAGAACGGCTACTTTGTCGCTCCGCTCTCCTGTCGATTTCTCTAAATAATCGGCTACGTTCTGTATGATTACGGCTTGCTCTTCGAATGTCTTAACCATGTCCGGTATCCGCTTCCCTAATTGGTAATCACGGAACGGATCGGGCGTATTTGACGTTATCATCAATATTTTCCGATACATCTCATTAAGCTGCAGCACGCTGGATTCAATCGTTCGAATGAGCGGGGCGATATCGCCGAGTGAAACTTCCATTCGAATGCGATGCGTTCCCTTGGACAAATGGAACAAATACGGCTCTTCTTCATCGCCCAGTACGTTCATCTCCCAATCCATGTTGAAATTAAAGCGTAAGCGCTTCATTTCCAGGAAAGGAGTCTCTCCGTCGATCGTGAGGCTTCGAGTGGCGTATATGCCGCGCAGTGTATCCTGCTTTTGCTTTAACGCGATCTGATATAAGCCGTCTTCTGGGGCCTCAAACTCCCACTCGATCCACTGTCCAGGAAGCTTCCAGTTCGTTCCGCCGATCGTATTGATTCGAAGCTTCGACACATTGTAAGGGATGACCGTCGGACTCGATCGGTCCGCCAGCGGATATAACGTAGGAGATGATTTGGCGACCGCGTCCTCCGCTTGTATTTCAAGGTATTGATCCGATACTGCCTTGATTCCTTTGGTCTCATACTCTTTCTTCATATCCTCATACGAATACAAAACTGATTCCTGATACAGCTCAATATAATCAATCGCCATCGGTTCCCTTAAGGCCGTCAAGGAAAACGATTGCTGCCCGCTCTCAAAGTAAAAGGAGTAAGGCTCGTCATAATATCCATTTCGATCCGTGAAAATTCCGATTTGCCATGCCGGTTTTTCTACCTGCCTTGGCCTGATTTCATTGCCGCGATCGTCACGCTCGATTTCGTCCTGTCGATTTCCCCAAACTCGATCGAATAATAATATATCCGCTCCCTTAAAAGGGACTTTTTCGTTAATGGCAAACTGCCTTTCGATCGCAGAGCTTTTTCCCTCGATCGGCAAATAATGAATCCTTATGTTGTACAGACCCGCTTGTTTTACCAGTACATCCCACACAATGGAGCCGTTATCCGGAGTGACAACCGCCTTGCCGGACAGTCCTTCTAAATCGTCCGCTATGTCGAACCCTTCTCCAGTCGTTCCCGAGAACTTCTCGCCCTCTATTCGGATGACTTCTTCCGGCCGCCCAGCATTTATGTGGCTAGTCAAATACGCATCATAACTGTCTTCTCCTGCTGATGCCGTAACAGCGTCGAAATCTCCCATGGCCATTACGCGTCTGCTATCCTTCGAATCTGAAGGGTAGAAAGCCCATATAGAAGTTGCCACTATAGTGAGAACGAGTATAATTGCGATGTAGTTCTTCTTTCTGAAGTTCAACTTTTCTCCCTCCTGCAGTAAGAAGTTAAATTCAACAACAGTCCCCATTAGAAATAGTTCTAAAATGGGGACTGTCTCTCACACGTTATTACATGTTAAGAACCATACACCGCATCAATCGCCGCTTGGAATACCGGTTTATACTTCTCGACAACTGTAGATACCGATACCCCGCTGTTGATCTCTCCGACAAAGTCCCAGAACTTCAAAGCATCGCCGTACGTACCATGGTCGAATACGATCATGCCAGATCCTACTTGCTTAGCGTTGTTAATGTCATCCTCGTTCGCAAAATTGCTTTCAAGGGACGCTTGACCCGGATAGTCATATTCGGAGTCGATATCGTTGATTTTTTCCCAAATGTAAAGCAGCTGCTCTGGATGCTCCACTGCCTTTGGAATTGTTAGTGCTTGGTATGCGCCTTCGCCGGAATGATATTCCGTTGCGCTTGGTCCTTTAGGGAACGGTACGAAGCCGATATCCGCATCCGGCATATCCGTTTTGAAGCCATTCAGTTCATAAATGGCACCGGCATACATGAGCGTATTTCCTTGACGGAAAAATTGCCCAGGCTCGGTCCAATCTCCACCCTCAGTCGGTCTGTACACTTGTTCGGTTGCGAGTTTCGACAAGAAATTCAATGTTTCCTGCGTTGCTGGATCATCCAGGTTTTGCTTGTCGCCTTTCGTCAGGTGAGCGCCGTTCGAATACATTGCATGCTCGACAACTTGAGAATTTGCAAGCCCCCAAGTATCCAGCTTGCCGTCGTTGTTTGTATCTTTATTGGCTTCTTTCGCTGCTTGAACGAATGTATCCCAATTCCAGTTGTCTTCTTTTACATAATCTTGAAGCGCCTTGATGCCAAGCTGATTCAAGAGCGTCCGATTGTAGAAAATGCCTTGAATCAGGTTGCCCTGGTCTTCTGTGAACGCATAGCCTTTGCCCTCATAAGTAAAGAATTCGCTTGTAGCCTTTTGATTGAACACTTTCGTGTTTTTCGTATACTCGTCGACCGGCCATAGCAAATCTTGCTTGACTAATGTCGGAATCGTATAGTTTCTTCCCAAACGGACGATATCGCCAAGCGGTTCTCCAGCAAGCAAGGATGCTGTTACTTTTTGTTGATATTCGCCGAAGTCGACCGCTACGTATTCCATTTTGAAGTTATGCTTCTTCATCAGTTCATCGAGGTTTTTCTTGCGTTGTATGTTATCCGGATTGTCTTCTTGAATCGCCATATCCCACCAGGAAACGACTTTGATCGTTCTTCCACCCATGTCGAAGTCCATCTCGGGCGAGCTGTATAACTCTTCTTCTCCGTCGCCCTCAGGAACGGTAGTCTCCGTGCCTGCATTGCCCGAGCCATTGTTCGAGCCGCCGTTTGTTCCGTTGTTCTTGCTGTTGCCCGAACCGCTGCTGCATGCAGAAAGAACGAGAACGAGCGCGCATAACAAAACCATTAATTTACGAATCTTCATTGCGAATCCCCCTTAACATATTGAACTACATCGAAAGTGTAGCGCTTTCATAAGGCAAGCAACAACCTGTTGAATATCAGGTTTATTACCTGTCATATTCTAGATTGGAAATCATTTACTTTCGCCAAAAGCCGGTTTTTTTTCAACAAGTAAAAACCTGTGGGCAATGCAAAGAAAAGCACGTTGTATCCACTGCCCCCAATTTACATAATTAAAGCGTAGACTTATCTCCCGTCAGGGAAACCCCTAAGTACAAGTATAAGAATGTAAAGCATCTGTTGATTTACTGTGCTTATATTTCACAGCGAAACGTTAGCTTTTACAGCCAAAGACGGCGGTAGACGTTTACGCTCAAGCAAATGCAATTGGGAGGTAACCATCGTGTATAAAGTGCTGCTTGTCGACTATGACTCCACATCGTCGATGGAGATGTTGCAACATATGCCAGAGTGGAATGGAATTGGATTTGAATTGGACGCTTATGCGAACAGCTCTGCGGACGCTATCGAATTTCTCGATCGAAACTATTTTTCGCTCATCCTGGTCGGCATGAACGGCTCTCACCATGACGCCTTGTTTCTTTGTGATTACATTCGCCGGAAGAGCCGCGTACCGCTCGTCTTGATAGGCGGAAGCAACGACTTCCAGCTTGCCAGAAAGGCTCTCTATTACCAAGTAAATGATTATTTGCCAGATCCTGTTTCTTCTGTCGAGTTGACTTCATGTCTTATGACCGTCAAAGGCGAGCTTGATTGTGTAAACGATAAAAATAAAGCGCTATCATGGACGCCTGTGGAAAATGATGCCCAGCTTCAGCCTAATATCATCGAGAGGGTCAAGGAATATGTCGATGAATCGCTGCATCAAAATATTACCTTGAAGCAAATTTCCAACAGTCTGCATTTCAATTGCTCGTATTTAGGTCAAAAATTCAAGTATCAGGAAAATATGACCTTCAATGAATATTTGCTGCAACAGCGCATGGAGAAAGCAAAGCTGCTGCTTGAGAATACGGACATGAAGGTGTACGAAATCGCGAATGAGATCGGATATTCGGAGATGGATTGGTTCTATAAGAAGTTCAAAGCGTATACCGGTGTAAGTGCTAACGAATATCGTAAGATGTTTTCCATTATCGCGTAACCGCTTACATTTTTGCGTAGCAGTATCGACTGACATTTCTAGCAAAAAAACCTCATCCTCGCCTAATAGCGGGAAATGAGGTTTTTGCTTTTCGCATAGGAGGTTTCCCAATCACGTCATAATCTTTAAGATTGCCGCTACGTTAACTTTCCGTGCGTTCCTAACGCGGATACAGGACAATGCGGCCATCCTCCATTTCTACCCGCACCTTGTTGATTTCTTTGAATCCTTCCGTGTCTAGGAAACCGGAAGGAATTTGCAGGCGACCCGCTTTATCCAGCACCGCATATTCCGTGTGGCTCTCCGCCTCCAACATAGCGCTTTCGGCATCCAACATGGCCAGCTCATCAGCGTACGAGACTTTGCGGATCATCTCTGCCGACGTTTTGCCATCCCGAATCTGGACGACCCGATCCACCTTGCGAGCCAGTTCCGGATCATGCGTTACAATTACGATCGTAATTCCGATCGATCGATTAAGCGCTCGGAACAAATCGAGTACTTGATTCGATGTGTTCGTATCAAGGGATCCTGTTGGCTCATCGGCGAGCAGCAGCTTCGGATCGTTGGCAAGCGCGATCGCGATCGCCACCCTCTGCTGCTCACCGCCAGACAGCTCATTCAGCCTGTTCTTCATCCGGTGGCCAAGTCCTACCGCCTCCAGCAGTTCCATAGCCCGTGCCCGCCGGCGCTTGCCGCGAAGCAGCATCGGAAGCTCCACATTAGCCAGCGCCGTTAAATAAGGAATAAGATTACGCGCATTGTTCTGCCATACAAAACCGACTGTATCCCGCTTATAGGCTACCAGTTCCTTTTCTCCGAACTTCAGCAGGTCTTTGCCGTCCACATAAAGCTTGCCGGCCGACGGCTTGTCAAGTCCCCCCAGCATGTTCAGGAGCGTCGACTTGCCGCTGCCTGAATTGCCGATAATCGCCATTAGCTCGCCGGCCTCGACCTGTAGATCCAGACCTTGCAGAGCGAACACCTCAAGATCCGCCATTTTGTAAATTTTGACGAGTCCTTCACTTCTAATCATCCTTTACTCCTCTCCAAGCTTGAGTGCTTGTGCAATCCGGATTCTCGACAAGCGGTAACCGAGAATAAGCAAACCCAGGGTCAGCGTAATGCCGACGATGCTGTACAGCTGCAAATAATCACTGAGCTGCTGAATCATTTCAAAAGGCGGTACTTGATCCTTCGTTGCGAAGGACATCTCGAAGAGCGGTACGAATAGCTCGCTTATCGAATTGCCGATGAAAACACCCAGAACAACTGCCGCTCCCGAAGTCAGCAATTGCTCGCTGACGAGCATGCCGATAATTTGTCCAAACCGAATACCCATTGCCCCGAGCACGCCGTATTGAAGTGTTCTGCCTGACAGCGTGAGCACCCAGAACAGCAAGAAGCCGAAAAAGCTGATGAGCATGGAGATAACGAATCCGAGTGTCATAACGCCATTGATTGCGAGTCTGAACGGATCGTTTTTCGATTCAATCAGCTCTTGCGTGGCATCCTGAAGCTGGATGATTCGCAGCTTCTTCTCTGCTAGTTGGTCGTAGACGAATTGGCTTGTAACGCCGTCCTTCAGTTTCAGCCATACTTCGTATGGCTCTACAGCAAGTCTCTTCTGAATTGTTCCGAGATGGCCCACGATCAAATTGGGTTGAACCGCTTTTTCATTATCCTTGCTGCCCGTAGGAAGCGGATTCCAGCTTGGCCAGTAGTCGATAATGCCATAGACGACGAATTGCGCCTGATCGAGCCCGTCCCAGGACAAGCTGATGGTGTCGCCTGGCTTTGCTTTTGCCTTCTTCGCGATTGAACGAGAGATCAATACCGCCTTCGTATTAGGCGCGAGGAGATTCAGGTAGCCGTTAATGGGATAGTCAAGCAGTCCATCCTTCATCCATGTCGTCTGGCCGAAGTTCATCGTGTCGATGCCAAAGAGCGTCGTCGATCCGCTTGCCCCGCTGGCAGGCGTGACGAAGCGCGCATTTTCTTTCTTAAATACTTTAGCGCTCGCCTCAATGCCTTCCAACTCTTCGAACGGCTGAAACGGTGGTTCGATGTAATTAACCCGGCTCGAGCTGGACGAGGTCGACTCGGACAGCGTTTGAGGAGCCGACGACATATAGGTTGAGGGACGCGCATCGCTTTCCCAGCGGGTCATAATCGACATATCCGCTCCGATGGCATACTGAATCTTGCTCTCCATGTTGTCGTTTATGGTTCGGGCCGCATTCGCGCTAAAGAGTCCTGTCGCAACGGTCATGATTAGAAACAGCTTGATCGTCTGATATTGACCGGACGATCGGCTAATCTGTATTAGCGTGTTGTACAGCGCTGGCGACCACCATCTGCGGCCTGCCCAATAGATTAGACGTATGAACCACGGATAAACCCGCAGCAGCAGCAAGCCGCCCCCGAGAGCAAAAAGCGAAGGCATCAGAAACAGCATCGGATCGAGCTGGAAAGCATCCGAATCAAGCCCTAACCGCTGCAAATCCTCCTGCCGTTTGTTGAAATTATAGAGCAAATACATAGCAACGCCGACGAGGATAAAATCAAGTCCGGTCTTATGCCAAAACGTCAGCTTGTTATGGCGGGCATTCTGCTGCTTATGACTGACGATACTGACTCTGGTTGCCATGAAAGCCGGTATGAGAGTCAAAACCAATGCGGCAGCTACCGCTGCACCCGACATCAAGTAAGCGCTGCTGGTCAAACTGACCTCAAGGGCCGAACGATCGACGAACTCTAGGAAACCGTTCGAGGCGCCTAATACTTTAGTGAACAGAATGCCGAGAAAAGGACCAACCGCAAGTGCGCTAACGCCAAGAAATAGGCTCTCGAACGTATAGGCCGTCATAATCTGCAGACGACTTGCCCCTCTGCTGCGCAGGACGGAAATCTCCGTCTTCTGCCGTTCAATAATGAGATTGGCCGCCATATAGAGATAGAAGGCGAGCATCAGCATGACCGGCGAATAAAGAGACAGCATCATGACATCAAGCTTCTCTTGTTTGCCTTGATAAGCATCCACTGTCGAAATGGCAGGAATGTTGACCTCGTCGACGCCGATGCGACCACGGAAATATCGCCTGATGTCCTTGTCGGCCTGTACGAATGCATCAATCGAATCGATCGTTAAATTCTCGTAATCAAGCGCCACGCGCCAATCGAGGCTCGCGAGCTTCGTCTTGCCTCCTATTATAAAATCGCTCTCGAATTGATCGAATGGAATAATAAAACCATCGCTGTCCTCTGAAGCGAGATAAGGCAAATAAGGATCAGCAGTCGGATCCGTCTCCATGATCCCTACCGCGATAAAGCGGAACTTCATTTTGTCCGGCGCTTCCGCGATCAATTCATCCCCGAGATCACGCTTCGTCGCAATAAGGAACTTCTGCGTAACGAGAGCCTCGTAAATGCCGTCCGTGCGTACGGCTGGCATCACGCCGTCGATCAGGCGAACGCGCTTCTCAAGACCGGATAGCGACTTGATGCTGCCCGCCGCCTTTTGCGACTGCTTCTCCTGATCCGTAGCATCAGCTCCGTACACCTTCATTCGCTGCGTGAAGCGTTGTTGATAAGCGGATAAAGCTTCGAGTCCCGCTCTTCCCGGTATCGTTTGCACGAATCGGTCAGCCCGCCTGATGGCCTCTACTGTCTTCTCGTCCACGATCGACGAGGATACTGTCGTTCCGATGCGGATATATCCCGGATACACGCCTTCTTGAAGCTGCACCGATTGAAGCTCCTTCTGCAGCGTCTGCTGCAATATGGCTTCGGAGTAAAGCGGCATGGAGCTGAACAAAGCCACGCACACAGTAAGGCCGATCCAAAGGTTCAACTGCAGCCACTTGTTGTTTGCCATCTTTCGAAGGATCATCGTCCATAAGGCCATACGTACACCCCATCCCAGCGCCGGATACATTGCTGTATCCGGTCTTCATTGTTAGTTAGTTGTTCAAGATGACCTTCTGGCCTTCCTCGAGTCCCTTAATGATTTCGGCCTCCGTCGGCGTTATCAGCCCCACCTCTACGTCGACCTCCTTGCGTCGCTCGCCTTCCGCCACCTGTACGTAATAGCGCCCCATGTAAGAACGAATGGCCGAGCGAGGCAGGATGATGACGTTCTCGCGCTTCTGAAGCTCGATCGTCAGCTCGGCGCTATCTCCGATTTGGATGCCTGCCGGGGCCTTATCCATGCTCATGTAGAGCGTTACAGCATTGCGCTCTGCTTTGGATCCGTCCGTTCCGATAGGCACAGTGGAAGGCGATTGCAGCACTTTGCCTGTATACGCCTTTCCCTTATATTTCAAATTGACCGGCATTCCTGCTTCGACCGGCTGTACCTCCTTCATGTCTGCGGCAACATACGTAAGCTGAATGCGGGACGTATCCGCGATCGATACGATAGCCTGGTAGGCGTTCACAAAGTCGCCCGCATTCAACGTCTCCACGAACGTCACCGTTCCCGATAGGGTCGCATAAAGACGTGATTTTGCAAGACGCTTCTCCATCGACTGAAGCGATATTTTCTCGCGTTCGAGATCGATTTCGCGCAAACGCAAGTCAGTGGTCGACGCGCCGTCAAGATATGCTTGCTTGAACAGCAGCTCTGCTCGTTCCACGTTAAGCTGTTGAAGGCTAACCTGAAGCTCAAGATCACCGGTTTCCTGCTCCACGAGCAGATCGCCAGCGTGAACTTCCTGCCCGGCGCTTACCTTGATTGCTTTGAGCCGGCCTCCCGATTCCTTGAATGACAAGTTCTCCGCGCTCGAGGAAACGAAATGAGCCGTTCCTTTCAGATATGTCTGAATCGATCCGCGGCTTGCTTCTACGATATCCAATTGCTCCTGCGCCGGCTGAACAAGCGGCGGCTGCAAAGCAGACTGCTCTGCAGGGAGAAGGCCGCAGCCGGACAGCGCTAGCATCAATGCCAACGCCACTGCCGATCGGCGCACGCCTGAAAGCAGCAGTCCGCCTCCCTTATTCGATGTTCGTTTGCGATACAATTCTTCCATCCTCCAATGAAATGACATGATCGACAAGCTCCATAATGCCCGGGTCATGCGTGGTCAGAACGACCGTCATACCAGAACGATTAACGAGCTCCCGGAATACTCTCATCACTTGAAAGCCCATTCGGCTATCGAGCTCCGCCGTCGGCTCGTCCGCGATGAGCAGCACAGGCTCGTGGGCAATTGCCCTTGCGATCGCCACGCGCTGCTGCTCTCCTCCTGAGAGCTCGGCCGGTCGGTGCTTCATTCTTTCCTTCATCCCAACCTGCTCCAATGCCCGTTCCGCCGCCTCCCGATTGCCCTTAAACGGCGTGCCCGCAACGCGCAGGCCGAATTCCACATTCTCGTATGCATTCATGAGCGGAATAAGTCCAAATGACTGGAAGACGAGGCCGATTTCTTTGCGCCTCAGAGCACTTCTCTCTTTTCCGGGCATACGCGTAATTTCTCTGTCTCGGAAAAACACTTGCCCTTCCGTTGGCTCGTCAAGCGCGCTGAGCATATTCAGCAAAGTCGTCTTGCCTGAACCGGACCTGCCCTTAAGCGCAACCATTGATCCGGCTGGTATAGCCAAATGAACATCCGATAACGCGGTGACGGCGCCACTGCCTCTACCGAATACACGCTTAAGGCCGACCGCCTTCAGAATCATCCCGCCGATTGCTTCTCCCGGCAATTCTAACTTCGCCAATACCGCTAACCTCCTCATTTTTCCCCGTTATTACTATTTATTTTAACGCTTTCATTTCTGTAGAAGTACCTGTTCATTTCTTGTTCGTTTACCCTATAAACGATAGCTTTGGTCTCGATTAACAACTAAAAAACAACAAATTGAACCCTAAATCGCAAGCTAAGGCCTCTTTTCAATTGAACTATATAAGTTGAACTAAAGTTTCTCGTTTTGGTCGCTGCACGAGAAGATCATTCTTACGATCGCGGTTGTAACCAAATTTTTTGATTGACTAAGACATTTAAAGGTAAAAATCCGGCTACAAAGGCGAACACTGCGTTTCTCCAGAACGATCTTCTCGCTTCGCTTAAACTGTATTTCTTTAGTTCAACCAATATAGGAACTCCACTAACAACAAAACCTCTGCTTTACATCAAAGAAAAGACTCGCAGCGAAGAGGCTGCAAGTCTTTTTCTGTTCAAGTAAGATGAATCGATTTCATTAAGGGTAACCTTTTCAATTATTTAGAAAACTGCCATGCACGAAAGGTGAACAAATCCGTATCGGCCTTGCCTTTGAACACAAAATACAGATCGTGAATGCCTACGGAGCCTTCAACCACCGTATTTACTTCTGTCCAGCCTGTCGATCCGTCATCAGCCTGTGGAACAGCAAGCGAACCTATCAAATCGCCATCCGGACTGTCCAAACGAAGCTCTATGACGGCAGCCTCGCTTCCGCCTGCTATGAACGCCGAAAACGTAGAGGCGCCGGCGCCGAAGTCCACGCCTGACACAGCTGTCCAATCGCCGTTGTGAATAGCTCCGATTGCAACCTCTTCTACCGTCGTTCCGTTAACGTCCATCTTATGCGGCAACGCATCAATGCCTGCGCTCCAAGCAAGCGTTCCCGCCTCCACTCGCACGAACGGGTTAAGCTTATCGAGCTGCGGTACACCTTTCAAATCCGCTTCAATTTCTAGAATCGAGCCGTCCGCGCCGAAGCTCACTTTGTTCAAATGCGTCGATCGATAGCCTTTCGGTACACCCATCGCCTTTGATAATGTCTGCGCGTGATACGCAATGTACCATTCGTCCTGGAATTGGAACATCGCATGGTGATTATTGCCGCCCACGCCGAAGAAGTGGCCGGGATTTTTCAGAATGGTGCCTTGGTATGTCCACGGCCCCATAGGATGATCGCTTATCATGTAAGCGATTTCCCCTGCAGGCGGGCTTCCTTCTGAACGAGTGCCGCCGTAAAAATTCGAGCAGTATGTGTAATAATAAGTACCGCCTGCTTTATTGATGCCGGCATCCTCGAACATGAATGGCGCAGGAATGACAGCGGCTTCGCCGACGACGCTGATCATGTCGTCCCCTAGCTGCATAACGCGAGCCGTATCCGGCTTCTCCTCTTTGCCCTCTGGGATACCCCCGCCAAAGTAGATGTACGCCTTGCCGTCATCATCGACCAGCACCGCCGGATCGAACAGCCATGTCACGCCTTCTGCGGCCGGCGCCGATCTCGCAATTAACGGCTTGCCGATCGGATCGATCCAAGGTCCCGTCGGGCTGTCGCTCGTGAGCACGCCAATGCCACTGGCGTTATTCGCAAAGTAAAGGAAGAACTTATCCTTGCCGTCAATCACCTTATGCGCCGCTGCCGGCGCCCAGGATTGCGTCGCCCACTTCGCCTCCCCTTCGGGACCAGCGGCAACTACGAAACCATGATCCGTCCAGTTCATTAAGTCCGAGGAGGAAACGATCGACAGCCGCTTGATTGATCCGTAAGAGTTATCCTTCACCTCTCCAGCGGAGTCGTATTCTAGTACGTCGTAGGTATTGTAAATATAAACACGGCCATTATATACGAGAGCATAAGGATCTGCGCCGAATTTATGGGATACGATCGGATTGCCGTTCTGCGGAAGCTTCCCAACCGCGCTGGCAGGCGGCTCATAGCTCAGCTTCGAGGTTGCCTGGTTAACGTCATATGCCGTGTTATTATGATTGGACTCCAAGATTTCCAGACTGCTTACCTTCAATTCATCTTTCATTTTCACAATCAACTCCCGCTTTTGTTTTAATGTAATCGTAGCCAGCGCTTTGCTGCCGTCAAGATTCGTGAATGAAACCTTGGAACCGTCGTCATTGCTGATCCAAAGCTCCAGCCCTTCATCGGAAGGCTTTAAGGCGACATTTGCCGCCAAAACATTATTGAGGTTCAGAACGATCGAACCGACTTCGAATGCAACCGGAATGTGAAGCAAGGCGCGAATTTGTACAACCTCAGCCCCGATCGGGAAATCATCCATGAGTAAATCCACTTCATATGTGCTATCCCTCTTCTTGCTAAGCTCTACCGTCTCTTCCTTCAGATAAGCCGACAGCTTCACATCAGGCCGCTGCTCCGATTCATTCCGGTTAGCCTGCAATTGGCTGAGAAGGAATATCGCTGTGGCGGTCACTGCAAAGGCGGCAATGATTCCAAAGCGCTTCTTGCTTGTCAAAAAGCTTTCACCTCTTTCCCTATTATTGAACATAGTAAGGTTAACCTCGGCAAGGAACAACCCGCCAAATTCTCAGTCATTACCCGTCTATTTCTAGTTGTTATGCAGATGAATCCGATCACGAAGCGAAATAGCAATTCGAGCAGCACCGCCAACTAACAGCCTTCGGTCTTATTGCAGGTTCCATTTATTTCGATATTCGGAAGGTGACATTTGCTCCAGCTTCTCGAATTGAGTGATGAAATAATCGGAATTGTTAAATCCGACACGCTCTGCCACCTCGTATATGCGAAAGTCCTTAATCCTCAACAATTTTTTCGCCTCTGTGATTCTAAGCTGCTGCAGGTATTCATTAAAGTACACACCGTATTTTTTTTTGAAGAGCTGTCCTAAATAAGCCGGATTCAAATAAAATTGACCAGCAATGATTTTCAAACTAATATTTTTGCTGTAATTTTGGTCGATGTACGTTTTGATTTTGTGAATTCTCCCCTTCCCGTAGGTTCTGTATAGCATGTTGATCAAATCGCTTGCTTCGAAAACGAAAGCGTTAAGCAGCCGTATGATCTCGTCTAACGTGACATTGTAATCATACCAATTAATAATTGGTTCAAAGGACGTCAGCTCGGTTTCATCGCCTTCCATGCTTCTAATCGATATACAAATCAATAACACGCAGTGTACGATGCTTGTTTGAATCGCCTCGGGCGAGAAACGTTTCTCGCGAAATTCAGAAAATATCCGATTAACGACCAGTCTGATTTCATATGAATCATTCTCCTCGACTGCCTCTACCAACTTCCGACATAGGTCGCCGTCTAATTGTCCGTAAACTAATGTTGTTTCTTTCACTTCGCTATATGCAATGAAACACTCGGCGCTTCTGTAATACTTGCTAGTTACTGCTTTTTTGGCGCTTGTATACGATTCCTTGATCTTATCCAATTGCTTGACCGTTGTTCCCGCGTAGGCGCGATACGGAAGCCCACAGCGATCTTCGAGCCGCATTAATAAAAGCTCCATAAACGTCTTTATGCTTCCTCCAACGCCAGCAAGATACATTGAGGGAACGATCAACCCATAGGTTCTTCCGTGCTCGGATATAAACGGCTCTGACGCTCTTGGGACGATTTGCTGTATCGCATCCCGAATGTCTGCCCGAATTTTCTCCTTTAACGGAAACTTCCTTCCGCTCCAAGGATGAACGTTATTCAGCTCAATTAGCGTGTATGTAAACGCCTCTGATCCGATCGCCATTTCCAGCACTATGCTTTCCTCTTTCGCCTTCCCCGTCGATTCTCCCCTGATCAAAGTTTCGATCTGCTTCTGGTTCTTCAGCATGCGTTTACGCACTTGAAGCTGTTTTTTCCTCTCCAGCTTGTCGTGCAGCTTCACAAGTGCATAAACAAAGTCATCTTCGTCGATAGGCTTAAGCACATAATCCAATACGCCCAAACGAACGGCCTGCTGCGCATAACAGAAATCGGTATGCCTGCTTATAATAACGAACTCGGTATCGAGCTTCTCCTCCTCCGCAGCTTGGATTAAGGCAAGACCGTCGAGTACGGGCATTCGGATATCAGTGATGACAAGATCGGGTTTTTTGTCTCTAATCATGGCAAGCGCGTCCTTGCCATCAGCCGCTTCACCGATCACTTGATAACCGTTGCCCTCCCAATCTATCATTCCTATAAAGTCTTTGCGGAAAAATAGTTCGTCGTCGACAATAATAACGCTATGCATGAGGCAGCCCTCTCTCTTCGAAAATTGAAAAGTGCTATATTTTTTAAAGTAAACGCTATAATTCCTTAAGCATCGACCATGTTATGATATGTTCAAAAAAATGTACTGTGGAGGTTGCGACAATGTCAGACTCAAACCAAGGTGCTTTCCATACAGGCAGCTACAGAAATCTATTCAAGGAACTTGGGTATTCCTTTCAGGAAATCGAAAGCAAGCTCGAGCAGGCTTGGAACGAGCTGTTCTATGGCAACCCTGAAATGCGCATCTATTACCCTTTGGGCGACGACAAAGGGTATCTTCTAGATACCGGCAATCTGGATGTACGCTCAGAAGGCATGTCTTACGGCATGATGATGGCGGTGCAAATGAACAAAAAAGATGAATTCGACAGACTATGGAACTATGCGAAGACGTTCATGCAGCATAAGGACGGGCGTTACAAGCATTACTTCGCGTGGCATTGCAAGCCAGACGGCTCTCGTATTTCACAAGGTCCAGCACCCGACGGGGAAGAGTTTTTCGCCATGGCCTTAATTTTCGCCTCGAACCGCTGGGGTAACGGGCCAGTGCCGTTTGATTATTCCGAGCAAGCTAAAACAATTCTGCGCGCATGCATCCATCAGGGAGAGAACGGCGAAGGCGACCCGATGTGGGATCCAGCAACTAAGCTGATTAAATTCATACCTGAATCGCCGTTTAGCGATCCCTCCTATCATCTCCCGCACTTCTATGAATTGTTCGCGATTCATGCCGATGAACAGGACAGGCCGTTCTGGAGAGATGCCGCAGAAGCGAGTCGCGCTTACCTGCATGCCGCCTGCCATCCGGAAACGGGACTCTCCCCCGAATACGCGAACTATGACGGAACGCCTGCGGTACCTCAGCGGCACGGCGACTTTCGGCATTTCTTCAGTGACGCTTACCGCGTAGCGGCGAATATCGGACTTGACTATGAATGGTTCCGCAAGGACCCATGGCAAATCGATCAGAGTAATCGCATCCAGGCGTTCTTCCGCAACATCGATGTTTCCGACTATCGTCGCTATACAATCGAAGGCAAACCATTTGAGGAACCGGCGCTCCATCCGATCGGCCTTCTCGCCACGAATGCAATGGCTTCTCTCGCTGCGGACGGACCCGATTCCGCCTATTTTGTCCGCTTGTTCTGGGACACGCCCCTCCGTACCGGCGAGCGGCGCTATTACGATAATTGCCTGTATTTCTTCAGTCTGCTGGCATTAAGCGGCAACTACCGTATTTATTAAACAATTTCACAAGGTGAAACGGCTGTCGCCGTCATTTGGCGGCGTGGCTCGATTCATTCCGAGTTATATAAGACTTCGATTGCGATCCGCGGCATTGCTCGGCCTCTCGTTACATCAATTTATCGTCTTCAAGATACATCCACAACCTGACGAATCATATTTTTTTACCCTTCAAATTGTAGTACTGCAACAACCGGCTGCGCGCAGAAACAATAAACAAGGCGAAAGGATAAGAGAAACCTTATCCTTTCGCCTTGTTCATTGGAATTCATCTATACGTTGAGTGAATCGCGATACTCTTGGGGCGTCATACCCGTCACCTTCTTGAAGAAACGCGTGAACGAATGAGCGGCTTCATACCCGACTGATACGGCAACCTCTCTTACCTTCAAATCGTTGTCATGCAGCAGTTCCTTCGCTTTTCTTGCTCTGCAGGTGTCGATATATTCAGATAGATTAATGCCTCGTTCCTGCTTGAAGAAACGCGACAGATAGGATGGATTGAAGTAGTGGATTTCCGCAAGCCTTACCAAAGAAAGGTCCTCCCTCAGATGGTCGTCGATGTACTGGCAGATTCGGTCAATAACTTGCGAGGTTCTGTCCCGCTCATCGCTCTGCTTATATCGGAAAATCGCTTCCGCGGTTTGCTTCAAATACTCGAACCCCTCCTTCATCGAGGCATGGCAGTCCAGTCGCATCAGCTTCCCGTGATCATCAAGGCGGCTTTGCAGCCCCAGCTTGTTCAAGCACGAGTAGAGTATCAGAGCAACCGAATAATAAGCTTCGATGGATCGCTGTGCTTGCTCGTTGTGAAGCAGCGCCACTCTCGACAATTGCTCCCAATCAGAATAAAACTCTTCCGCGCGGCCAGCCTCCAAATGTGCAGCCATAATCTCTACTTTACGGCTCGGTACGAATGCTTCTTTCCCCGAAAATCCGTCCATATTCTCGTCATGGTCCCTTAGAATCATGCCAATGCCAGTTCCGATCCTAAGCTGCTGCAGTCGGCGCAGTCTCTCATATTGCTGGGTGACGGCCGTCCAATCGCAGCTTGCTCCGCTTATTGTCAACGTGATTTCCAGTTTAAGAGAGGAGAGGCAGGCTTCTTGGATAAGCTCGAGTACCCCCTCGATATAACATGCGAAGTCGCCGGCTGGTTTCCCACCGCTTTCACTTCCAGTCTGTATGAACCACATAAGGTCACCATGCCGATCGACAATTCCGATGCTCTTCACATGGTCCTTCAGCAAGGAATCCCATATCGTCCTGGCCGAAGCAAGCAGCTTGCTCCTCTCCGTATACGTCATACCGGACGGGTACGACAACCTAGCAAGCACGAGCATGACAGTTTTCGTTGGGTCCAGTCCGATATTCAAATGGCCGAATTCCTCCATGAGCTCCTTCTGCTCCGAACAGAGCGAATCGCTCTCATGCAGCAGTTGCCTCATATAATCGCCTTGCGCCATGAACTCGTATGCATACTTCTGCTCACGTGATTGCTCAAGCAACATGTTCTCGACCGTGCTTCGCTGAATATCGAGCAAGGCCCCCCGGACGGCTTCCGTCACTTTCGCATACCCTTCTGTCTTCAGCAAATAACGGACATCCGGCATTTGAAATGCCCGGTAAGCAAAATCGAATTCGCTATGTCCCGTAAGAAAAATGACCTTGCATCTCGGCCAATACGTCAATATTTCTTCCGACAACTCCAGTCCGTTCTTGCCCGGCATGGCGATATCAGTCATTACAATATCGATGCGCGTTCGCGACATCCATTCCAAAGCTTCCTTAGCCGAATACGCCTTGCAAACGTCCAATTGATCCGGAATGAGCTTGCTCAACACCTCATAAAGTCCGTCGGTTATAATTTCCTCGTCATCGACGATTAGCAGCCGGTGCATCCCCATCCGCCTCCTTTGAATTTATGCGTATTTCGACTCGCAAGCCACCTAACTCACTTCTTGATAGAAACAAGCCGCTGCCTTCGCCATAGGTCAGTATAATCCGACGGTGGATATTAATGATCCCTGTCATTTCATGCGCTTCCCCGTTATTTGCCATTTGACCGTTCAAAGCGTCGACTAGAGCGTCGTCGATCCGGCTTCCGTTGTCTTCGACGACAATCATGGACTCCTGCTCATTCCGTACAAAGAAGATGCGCAGAAAGCCCTCCTCCGACATTTTCTCAAGACTATGTTCATACGCGTTCTCGATAATCGGCTGAACGATAAGCCTTGGTACACGTATGCGCTCCATTTCCTTCGGCAGCTCGTCGAACTGTACGCTTATGCGTCTAGAAAACCTAAGCTTCTGGATCTCGGTATACATCCTTGCATGCTTGATTTCCTCCGAAAGGTAAACATTATCCTCCCCGTTGCGCGTAATGAATCTGAAATATTCGCCCAGCATATTTGTAAAAAGCTCGATACGATCCGTATCGCCCGTTTTGGCAAGCGAATTAAGGATAAAGAAGCTATTGTACAGGAAATGCGGGTTAATCTGTGACTGCAGCTGCTTCAGCTCAGCCTTCTGCATCATCAGCTTCTGCTTAAAATCCTGATCGATCAGCGTCTGCAATTTGTTCAGCATGTGATTAAAACGATCATATAAATAACCGAACTCGTCCTTCTTCTCGTGATCGATCTGAATATCCAGCGTGCCGCCTTCCATTCTGCGGAAGCTCTGAACAAGCAGCAGCAGCGGCCGATGAACGAGCCTGTATGTCGAGAGGGAATAAACAACTATAGCGAGAATCGACGTGCCCGTGAACAGCCAAGCCCATAGATTAAACTTATTAAGCGGCCTTTTGACCGTCTCCTCCGGCAAATACGTGACGACCGAAAGCCCTAATTCCGGTGAATTGGCTTTGTCGACATGATACGTTTGTCCATTTACTTTCAATAGCAGGGAACTTTCTTTCGAAAGACGAGTTGTTTGCAAATATTTGTCCAAAATAACGCTAGAATTGTCGTTGCCAAGCAGCGTAAAATCCACCTCATCGGCGATCAAAAAAGAACCGCTCTCAGCATAAACGCTCAGTTGATTTAACGATTCCTTCAGCTTCGCCGTATCGAGCTCGATCTGCACGATATAAAGCGGCTCTTCCCCCTTCCTTCCCCCGAACTTGGAGGCGCTTAGGTGAAGTGAATCTCCCTGCCTGATGAGACGCTTCGCCCCGTTTCGTTCCGACACGGCACGGATTTGATCATACCTTCCTTGCTCGAGATCGTGAACGGCATTGCCGAATGAGAGCGTTTTGCCGATGGAGGGGATATGAACATATATATCCTTCATATAAGCGCTGCTGTTCTTAATGGAGGTCAGCCGATGAACCAAGTAGTCCATGCTCTCCTTCTTCTCGACGCTGTCCATCATATCCCACGTTACCGCGACTTTCGTAAGCTCTCCTTCCTGCAGCATATCGAATTGCTGAACCTCCAGCCATTCCACCTCGCGGTTCATGTCCTCAAGATACGATGACAGCTGCGCCAAGGTGTTTCTGGAAATGTCCTGGCTCGCGTTGGTGTAGCTCCAGTTATATAAATAAACGCCAAGTAAGATAATAGGCAAAATAACGACGAGATGCATGATAACAAGCCTTAAAAACAAAGCATGGCGCATGGAATTGACGGGTATCTTAAGCAATCTTACACAACTCCTCGCAAGCAGCTTTATCTATGGAGGGAACAAGTAATACTAAAGGAACGCCATGAGAGAACCTACTTCTTATCTAGGATGTACCGTCTTTCTTGGTATACCACTCGTTTACCTCAGCCGTCATCTGCGATCCGCCTAATCGATGCCATTCTTCGACGAAGCGGTCAAATTCCTCGATAGGCCGTCCGAGAATAATGTTCATATATGTTTTATGCTTCAAATCGTCCAATATGGATTGCTTCTCGATAATCGCTTGCGTCGGAACGCCGACGAACTTCTCGTAGAGCAGCTGATTGTTTTTTTCATAATCCCTGAAGATGGAGAACGCCCCCTTGGGCCCGTAAGTACGTTCCCACCCCCAGCCGGTTACGTTGTTTTTAGTCAAATACGCATCGATATTTTTTTTGATCGCTTTAGCCTCATCATGCAGCACCGCTTCGTCTCCCGTTGTCCGGAATTCATCCAGCTGCAGAAAAGCCTCGTAATTTTTGAGCAATGGGGCGGGAGTAAAGGGCGAGAGCTGCCATGCTGGATACGGAGTGCTGTAGTAGGTTTCGTATTCCGCTGTAACGCCCCAATTTTTCTCTAGATGCAAATTGATCATTTTCACGATCGCTTCGGGGTGCTCTACCCCTTTTTTGACGGCTAGAAACTGCGTAGTCGCAAAGCGAAGCGGTACTTTGGGCTTCTGGCCGCTATCCGACACAATAGGGAATGGCTGCCAGTCCGCATCGGCATCCTTCTCGTAGCTTGCTTGAACCAAGAATGAACCCCATTGCTCTCCGAACATCATGCCGATTTTCCCTTCCGAGATCATCGCCTTCTCTTTACGGCCGTCCTTTAACGCAAATTCCGGATCAATTTGTCCATCGCGGTACATCTGCTGAAGAACGGCTAGCGCCTTTTTCACTTCCGGCTGAACGGCTCCATTCATAAGCTTGCCCGTATCATCCTCCAGCCAAATGTTTGGGTAAGCGCCGTAACCGGCCATAAAATCCAAAGCCCCCATAACGGGATCCCACAAATATTGCGTTAGCGCCAGCCCGTACGTGTCGTTTTTGCCGTTTCCGTCGGGATCTTTTTCTGTAAACGCTTTCGAAATTGCGAGCAAATCATTCATCGTCTCTGGCGGCTTTAAAGCGAGCCGCTTCAGCCAATCGGTCCGTATCCATAAATATTGGGCACCTTCGATCGATGCCGACGTTTCTGGTATCGCCATCAGCTTCCCGTCAATCGTTGCCGCCTCAAACGGCCCCGTCCCTTCCTGGTTCAGCACATCCTTGGTGAACGGCGCTGCATACTGCTCGTACACGCTGGTTAAATCCTGCATGAGTCCTTCGTTTGCCAATTGCCGCAACTGCTGCGCATTCACTCTGACGATATCGGGTATGTTGCCCGATGCTAATGCAGATCCTAATTTTTGTTGATAGAGATCCCTTTTGGCAATCCATTCGTACTTAACACGAATGCCAAGCACATCCTCGTAGAGCTGGCTCCACCGATTGTTATCGAGTGTCTCCCCCGGAAAATTGGCTATCAAATCCGTAAAGTCTTCGTCTATTTCCCGTACGAGCGAAATTTCGATCGGTGGATTATATTTGGTTAAGCCTAAATCCGTATACATCGATTGTTCCGTAACTTCGGTATCAGGCTTCTCTGCTGATTCCTTATTTTCTTCGCACGCCGTAAGCGTCTGCATAAACATGAATACGGCGAGCATAAGCGCAGCCTTATTCCATATTCGCTTCCGCAAGATGACAACCCCATTTCTCGACAACGAATTAATCATGCATGTTTATTATTCTCCATGATTGATCACCAAAAAATCAAGAGCCAATCCTTTATAATGTTACCCAATCTTTACTTGATGAAAAAAACGAGGCACAAATCGGAACCCGATTGCCGATAGAATGCAAAAAACACGCCGGTTCTGGCGTGTTTTCATGTTGGCCTATTATTCCTCTCCCAGCTTAAGCGCTTGGCTAATTCGCGTACGCGACAACCGGTAGACGAGAATCGACAAGCCGATGCCAATCGTGAGCCCAACGATGCCATAGAGCTGCACATAATCTCCAAGCTTGCGCACGATTTGGAACGGCGGCACTTGCTCCGTTGTTGCGAAAGACATTTCGAACAGTGGAACGTATAGATCGCTCGTCAAGTTGCCGATATAGACGCCGATAATGATTGCGGCTCCCGAGGTGAGCGCCTGCTCGCTGACAAGCATGCTGAATACCTGGTGGAACGGAATGCCCATTGCCTGCAGCACTCCGTATTGAAGCGTGCGTCCGGATAAGGTCAGTACCCAGAAGATCAAGAAGCCGAAGAAGCAGATGAGCATCGCAACGGCAAAACCAAGCGTCATAACGCCGTTCATTGCCATCCGCAGCGGAGCGTTCGCGGACTGTATCAATTCCTGCTTTGCGTCACGGACACTCACAAGCGGAATTCCTTTCTCCGCAAGCTGATCGTAGATATGCGAGCTGGAAATGCCGGCCTTCAGCTTATACCATACCTCGTATGGCTCGAATCCAATTCGATTCTGAATTGTACCCAGATGTCCAACGATCAGATGAGGTTTCTCCGTCTCCTTGTCTCCAAACGACCTTTCGGAAGGTAGAGGATTCCATGTCGGCCAATAGTCGATAATGCCATATACAGTGAACACGGCTTGGGATTGTCCCTGCCAATAAACCCGAATATTATCGCCCGGCTTTACGCCGTGCTCCTCGGCAATGGAACGAGAGACGAGCACCGCCATCGGGTCTGGCGCAATAAGATTAAGATAGTTGTTAATGTGAGAATCAAGCAATCCGTCTTTCATCCAGACCGTCTTGCCGTAATCCAACGTGTCGATGCCGATTATCGTCATAACGCCAGAGCTCTTGTTATTCGTTTCTACGAAAAACGCGTCTTCCTTCCTGAACACTTTGGCTGCCGATTCCACGCCATCCAGCTCTCTCATCGGCTGGATGGGCGGCTCAATGTACTTCATTTGCTTCGAATTCGGTGCCAGACTTGCTTGACCTCCGGAATCGGACTCGTAGGTTTCCCACTTGGCCTTCACCGTGATATCCGCGCCGATAGCATATTGAATTTTACTTTCCATATTATCGTTAATTGTCCGCGCTGCATTGGCACTGAACAACCCTGTCGCTACAGTCATAATTAGAAACACCTTGATCGTCAAATATTGGCCAGATGAGCGACTGATCTGCACAAGCGAATGGTAAAGCGACGGCGGCCACCATCTGCGACCAGCCCAATATAAGAACCGAATGAACCATGGATAGACGCGAAGCGCCAATAGCCCCCCGCCAAGCGCGAACATTGCGGGCATGAAGAACAGCAGAGGATCAACCTGCAAGACATTGGCATCGAGCGCAAGCCGCTGCAAATCGTCCATTCGTTTATTGAAGTTAATCAGTAAATAGATGGCCAATCCGACCAAAATAATATCAATTCCGCTCTTGTACCAGAACGAGAGCTTAGCTCCTCGAGCCATCTCCTGCTTGTGGCTAACGATGCTGACGCGAGTAGCCATAAATGCCGGAATCAGGATCAGCAGAAGCGCCGCACCAACGGCAACCGCTCCAATCTTGTAAGACTTGCTGCTCAAGCTGATCTCAAGCGCCGAACGCTGGACGAACTCCAGAAAGCCGCTGGAAGCGCCCAGCAATTGTGTGAATTTCACGCCAAGAAACGGTCCGATCGCAAGTGCACTGAGGCCAAGAAGCAAGCCTTCTACGGTATAAGCCGTCATCAGCTGCGTACGGCTTGCTCCTCGGCTGCGCAGCACGGATATCTCCGTCTTCTGCTGATTAATAATCAGGTTTGCAACCATATATAAATAGAAGGAGAGCATTAGCATGACGGGCGTATACAACGCCAACATCATAACGGTCAGTTGACTCTCCGTCGCATGATATGATGCCGCTGTCGGCGTTGCCGGAATTTCGACCTCGGCAATGCCGATATAACCTTGGAAAAAACGTCGAATCTCGGTATCCGCCTTAACGAGCTGATCGATAAACTCAACGTTCAACTGCTCATATTCCATAGCATAACGCCATTCTAGGAAAGCGATTGCCGCTTTACCTCCTTGTACAAACTCGCGCTCGAACGTCTCGAATGGAATCATGAATCCGTCAACGACCTCTTCTGCAACAAAAGGCAAATATGGCTCCGCATTCGGATCGGTTACAATAAGTCCAACAGGGATTACACGGAAGCGTGCACGATCCCCTGTCATCACTTCGGCGATCAGTTCTTCTCCGAGCTCCCTCTTCGTCGACAGCAAGAAGCGTTCTGTAACGAGCGCCTCGTAGACGCCGTCCGTTCGATCGACGGGCATCCGTCCCTCAATAAGAAGAACCCGATGTTCCATGTCCGTCAGCGTCCTAAAGCCGCCTGTCGCATTCAGCACTTTCTTCTCTTGCTCCGACGCGTCCGCCCCGTATATTTTCATTTTTGATGTAAATCTTTGTTGGTAGAACGCTCTTGCTTCCATTCCCAACCGCTCGGGTATCAATTGTACGAATTGATCGGCCTCGGCGATCTGGCTTCTCGTCTTCTCGTCCGTCGTCTTGGAGGAGACGGTCGTACTAATTCCTACATATCCAGGAAATACAGCTTCCCTCTCTTGAAGCTGCTGGAGCTCCCTCAGCAACGTCCGCTGCAGGATGGCATCAGAATAAAGGGGCATCGAGCAGAATAGAGCCACACATACAGTCAGACCGAACCACAAGTTCAGCTGCAGCCACTTATTATTAACCACCTTGCGGAGAATCATCGTCCATAATGCCATATATACACCCCCGTCCTTGATATGAAGTTCATAGCAGGTTGGTTAGAAACCTAGATTATCGGTAAGCCAATGACTGCAATTCGAACATTCGGCTATATTCCCCTTGCAAGCTTAGCAATTGTTCATGTGAGCCTTGCTCGACTAGTGTGCCATTCTTCATGACTAGAATATGATCCGCCATTCGGCAGCTTCCGAGTCGATGAGAAATGAGCAGCGTAATGCGGCCTTCGGCCAGCTCCGTGAATCGCTTGAACAACTCCGCTTCAGCCATCGGGTCCATGGATGCTGTAGGCTCGTCAAGTACCATAATTGCAGAATCTCGCATAAACGACCTTGCGAGGGCAAGCTTCTGCCACTGGCCGACGGACAGCTCGTGCCCCCCATCAAAAATCGGGCCGAGCAACGTATCCATACCGTCCGGAAGCCCTTGTACAACGTCCGCGGCACCGGACCGCGCGGCAGCCGCCTCAATTGCGGCCAAGTCTTCCATCCGGCCTACATCGCCGAACCCAATATTCTCCTTCACGGATACTTGGTACCTTAGAAAATCCTGGAATACCGCTCCAGTACGGTCGCGAAATGTGTTAACGTCCAGCTCCATCAAGTCAACGCCGTCGTATCTTATAGAGCCCGAATATTCACGGTAAAGTCCAATCATGCAATTAACGAGCGTGCTCTTGCCCGCGCCGTTCTCCCCTACAATCGCTACTGTCTGATTCGGTTTGATTCGGAACGAAATATCGTTAAGCACGGGCTTTAGGCTGGTTGGATAGGCAAAAGTCAAATGATCAACGGTAATTCCTTCCGCAATGGGGCTGTTTAGCACATGCCGTCCCTGCCCGTTCTCTTCCTCCTCCGAATCCAAAAAGTCGTAATACTCGTTCATGACGAGCGTTTCCTCGTAGATGGACGACAAGTTCTGAGCAATCATGCGCATTGAAGCTTGAGTCGTGGCCAGCACTTGCGCGATCGCGACATAAGCCCCGAGCGATAGCTGCTGTGAATAACATACCCAGACCGCATAACAGGAGAATAAAAAGGCAAGCACTCCGTTCAGACCTTCAATTCCTATTCGCATCTTTTGCGCTCGAAGCTCGACCTTCTTCTGCTCGCCAGCATTTTTCCAGAAATATCCTCCCCAATAGTGTAGCAGCTTATTAGCGTGCCGATACAATCTGACCTCCTTAGCGGACTGACGGTTGGTCATCAGATCGAAGAAGTAGAACAGGCGCCGCGAGAACGGCGTCTGCACACGCATCAGCCAATACTTCCATTCACCGATTCTCATATGTACAACAAGCGTCGGAACGACAACAAGCACCATTCCCAGCGACAATACAAAGCTAAAATGCCACAGCAGGGCGAAGAATGAAGCGACCGTGAGCAGCGATTGGCCAATGGAAAAAAGCTGCTCTATCAGTTGAAAACCTCGAAAAGAGACGTTCATCTTAGCCCTTTGCAGTTGATCATAGTATTGTGGCTGCTCGAATCGAGACAGCGGAATACTCATTGATTTCCCCGCCAGCATCGTTTCCATTTTGAATTGCGTCTTCTGTTTCATCAGCATCGTCATGTATTGGGCTGCGGCATCCAAAAGCGCGCCAATCAGCAGCAGACCGCCGCTTGCCGCCAGCCACTTGACGGGCTCCGACATCTCGCCATCACGCGTGAGCAATCCGGCGACCGCATCTGTTAATTCCTTCACGACCAATACCTGCATAGCCGGAATGAATGCGCTCACAACTCGCATAACGAGAAGCAGCAGCACAAGTGGCGCCGATAAACGCCACACGAGCATCAATGAACGCCCCAGTATGGCTATTATGCTACGAATCCCGATGTTCGGTCTCTGAGTTTGATTTGTCATATTCATCTTCTCCATTGCACGCATAGGATTCCGGCTGCTCAAGGTGATGCCATAAAGTCAGTTCAAGCATGAGACGCCTCCTTTTTATCTTTCACAGTTTCATAACACTTCGAAAAGTTGTTTCGCGTATGCAATTTCATTTCAACTCCAGCTCTAACTCTAAAGCATAATGGTGCAGGGATTCACGAATCGGCAGGCCATTATGAATGGCAGCTAACCGATTAGGACTGCTCCATTGCTCAAAGTATGGCATGGAAAATGCCTCATGCATGAAGAGCGCTGCCGGAACGGAACGTTTCATTTCATGTATAATTAACGTTTTCCTCTCAGTGCTGGTTGTTACTGCTAAGGGCCTCATATTCGCTTGCAGCGTATAATCCGATATGTCCGAATAAATGGTGTCTTTATCCTCCATTAAATATTGCAGCAGCTTTAATGCCAGCTCCTTATTCTTCGACCGTGAGGCAAGAGATAGGCCCGATACATGAGCGGGATTAATGCCGCCATCTCCCGTAGGAAGCCCGGCAATGCCAATCAGATCATTGCGCTGGGATATTGCCTCGTAATTATTCGGGTCGCCAACAGACGCATATTCGACTGCAAGCGCAATCTCGCCGTCTAATAAATCAAAGGGCATTGCCGGCGGAATCGTGCCATTGACAACTTTCTCTCTATACTTTGTTCCGATGCCGACGAGCCACTCGGCACTTTTGATCGCCGCTTCACTATCGAGATATCCACGGTATGTGACACCATCTACCGCTGCGATACGCCCGCCGTTCAAACTTGTCGCCCACTCCAGCGTATACGGGTTAAGTGGAATATAAACGGTCTCTCCTGCTGCTCTCAGCTTGACAATCGTATCGTTCAGCTTTTCCCAGTCCCATTGATTCGAAGGAGGGTCCAGTCCAAGCGATTCAAAAGCTTGCTTATTATAGTAGACAATCATTGGATTGATCTTGCTCTTAATGCCCAGCACGTAGCCGTCATTGGAGGAGATCACATATTCGCTAACGCCTGTTTCATTCATATTCAGCGGTTCAATTGCGCCGCGCCGATACAATTCTAGCATCTGATTAGGCGCAAGCTCGAAGATATCCGGTACATCCTGTGCCCTCTGCGTTACTGTATACAAGTCGGCTGGCTTTGTAGTTTTTATCCAAGTCGGCACAGAATTAGAGCCTTGTGTCAAATTATAATCATTTATCCAACGAATCGTAATGTTCGTATTGGGATTGAGATCTCCAAATCGTTCGATTTTCCGCGCTAGCCGATGGTGCTCCACACCGTAAAACGAGCCGTTAATGGATACAAGCTGGATGGTCAGCGTGTCTTTCGACTTGGGTTCCTCACTGTTCCGTGCTGCTTCTTCAGCTGTTGTTGTCGACACGCAGCTGGATAATAAAGTGATGAAGAGCAATGCTACATTTATCATCATTGTGTATTTCACGACAGGGCTCCCACGATGTAAAAGTAATCTGTCAGATAACCGATTAGACTTGCTGCTCTGCATTAGATCTTTGCCGATAGAAGGCTAGTCTGCTTTTCTTCGACTGCTTCGGAGCCCACGTAAGGAGAAGGTCAAATTGCTCTTCATTCGTAATCAATCCTTTGGATGTGACTTTACCATCCGGAGATAGCAAATAGCCGAATGGGAAACGATCGGTCTTAATTGCTTTCAAACTTTCCTCGTTCTCCAGTTGAACAATCGGCACCATCAGGCTGTAGTTATGACCGATTGCCTTAACCTCTTGCAAATCACCATACATCATTGAGATAAACTCGTATTGATCGTTTTTGTTCTGCATGAAAGGATTGATCAGTGGATATAACGTCGTGCATGTGCCGCAGGTCGGAGAGGTGACCAATATAATTTTCTTTTTTCCTGAATCATTATGAACCGCAGCTTGTCCGCCAGTGATCGTCTGAAAGTGTGTTACTGGAAATTTCTCCCCTAGCGGCGCACCGAAATCGGAGTACAACAGTTCTTTTAGCTTGAAAGGCATATAGACCTTATTGCGCAACCGCAGCACACTGACCGCTAACATTATGACTAATAACCATAGAACAGCATTCGCAATGGATTGCATGTTATCCAACTCCCCCTTACTTGGAACCGTCACTTGCTAAAGTACCGAATGCCGCGTACGGCATTAAACTGTAAACCAGAAGCACACCGATCGAACCAACTCCAGCATAATAGATATCTTCGATTGGATACTCCGCCCATACAGTTGTTGTTCCGGTTGATAAGAGATATAGGGTAATGACAAGTAACAGGACAACCCGTAGTACCGTATTCCAACCGAACGACTCTGGATTAATATTGCCGAAGCAATTACAGGCCACTTTCAGCTGGCGTTTATATGCCCGGTAGATAGACCACACAAAGCAGCCTAGTAAAAACAAGATTATTAAATACGCGAGATACTGAGTCCCTGAAAATATAAGAAGGATCGAAACAGATAATTCTAGCAGTACAACAACAGCTGCACTCGGTAAAACAAGTCGACGGCTGATTTCTAATTGTTCAATCGTCTTCTTAAAAACTGTTAAACTGATTAGTTTTCCGAATCCAGACAACAAAAAGGTAATCAATAACAGGAACTGCAAAAAGGGACCCATCACTTTATGATCCTCCTATTCCAACATGAAATATAATGAGAAAACACGGCATAAAGCCGTGTTTTCTCATTATTGTAAGCATGTAGTCCACTGATTTTAAAGGTTGCAGCAACCCGACGAAGTCTGGGATAGAATGACACCATCACATACGTAATTCACCAGTTGAACCCCCAGTTTAGAAGAACCTCCGCAGGAACTCGCCAGACAGCCCCCTGATTGATATCCACACATATAATCACCTCCGTTTCTATTTTTTTACCAAGACCAGTCCTTGGAGAGTACAGACTACAGAATCGACAAAACTCTCGGACTCACAATCATTTTAACATTTATGGAATATTTTATAATACATGTCTAATTATTGGTTTTTGACTTAAAAACATTATTTGTCTCTCGCATCGCTATCCAGTTGATCCGCATACTGTTTTAGCATATCTCTAATTGACTGCCCGTCCCTGATCGCAAGCAGTGGTTTTGGCAAAAATAATTGTATCGCGTCATAAAAACCGATTTCGGCTACCTCATGCGTATTAAGTATTGCTGGAACGGACCTTTTCATAGCCTTTATAATTATCAATTTCCGTGCAGCGTCCACTGGCTCCTTCAAGGTTCTTGTAGCGGTCTGAAGTGTATGCGAAGCAATGTCCGTATACAATGAATCTCGGTCTTCTGATAGATACCGAATTAACTGCATAGCCAATTCTTTATGTTCTGATTTCGAGGTTAGGGATAATCCCGATATTAAAGCCGGATTATGACCGTTCGTTCCTACAGGTAACGCTGCCACTCCGATTTGGTTATTCTCTTGCGCAATCTCCTCATAGCTGTTTTTCATAGATATATTAAATCCATACGCATATTCTATCGCTAGCGCGATTTTACCATCGACCAAATCGTAAGGCATAGGGGGCCGTAAATCAGTTAAGGACATCGAGGCATATTCCATTTTCGTTCCGATAGTCATAATCCACTTGGCAGCTTTAATTGCATTATCACTATCGATATAACCGGCGAATGACCTGCCGTCTACTCCGACAACACGTCCACCGTACAGTCCCGTTGCCCACTCCAGTGTAAATGGCGATAGAGGAATATAGAGCGTCTCTCCCGCAGCCTTCAGCTTGACGATCGCATCGTTCAACATATCGATATCCCATTTTTCCGAAGGAACTTCAATCCCCAAGGTAGCAAAAATATCTTTATTGTAGTAAAGAATCATCGGGTTAATCTTGCTTTTCATACCCAGAACATATCCGTCATTAGTCGCAATCGCATAATCATCTAGATCCGATTCGTTCAAATTTAACGGCTCGATAACTCCCATCCGATACAATTCTCGCATCTGGTAGGGCACCAGTTCAACGATATCCGGAACGTTATTAGAGTCCTCATACAGCTCAGAAGGTACCTCAATTGGAGTCCAAGGTGCAAACAAAACTGGAGATTTGCTATATGGATTATTATAAGACTGAACCCACTCGATCTTAATTTCCACATTCGAATGCATATCGGCAAAACGCTGGATCTTCTGAGGGAGCGTATCCCCGCTATAACGACCAACCAGCTTAATTGTTAGCTGCTGTTTCTCCCCGACTCGAGCAGACGTATCGTTATTCCTGAGTGTATGCGATGACGACATACAACTCGATAACATCATAACGAACATTAGCAGTATCCCCAGTTTTCTGATGTTTGACATGAACATATTTCTCCTCTACGCCTTTACTTCACATGACAATGTAATGCCAGATGCTAATCTCGAGAGCCAAATTCAATATCTAATTCTTTCGCATATTGCTAACGCCTCTCTCCCATTCTGTCCATTCACGATCACTTGAAGAGACTTGGTGCTGCTCAACCATTTTTCTTGCTCAATATTCGACTTTCCTCCAACATTCACGGGTTCATCTAATTGATCGTAATTTGTACATTCGGATACTTTTCGCGGAAACGGTCGATTTTTTGCTTTTACAATTGTCGTACAGCCGGATATGAAGACCGTTTTTAGCAGTAAGATTGCAAATAACCTTTTGAATTTCATGACGCTCATCCTCCTTTTGCTTGTTCGTCAATGTATACGAAATATTTTCTTCATAAAAAAGTGTAACTTTTACATCTTTTGTAAACAACCTTTTGTTCAATGGTTTCTATACCTGTTAGATGATGGGATTTTCCACACAAGAGCATGGGTCAGATACTCATTTCATCGCACTAAAAAACAAACAAGCAGCCGACATGGTCGACTGCTTAACCGTATTCTCCAGTGTAGCGCACATAGAACTGCGGATTCGACTGATTTCATTAACGCTTACATAGAACAAACTCAGCATATACCTCACTAGAAGGGTGGGTATTTCCTGTTTCAACAAATCCTAATGAGGCATATAAATTTTTCGCAATTATGTTTTCGGGGTTATAGGTAACTTCAACAACCCTCGCTTCACCATGAGGAGATGTCTTAGCGAATTCTACAGCTTTTTCCATGGCTTCCTTCCCATACCCTTTGCCTTGATATCGCCCATCAATCATGATTTTAAAAACGCCATAGCTGCTGTATTCGAAATTCCCATTTCCATCGTCATAATACATCATGATAAAGCCGACCATAGTCTCATCTTTATAAATAGCAAATGTAATAATGACCTGCCCCTCTTTTGATGCGATATATGCTTCTGCGAGTGCATGTTGATTAGAGGAGATAAAGCGTTTCTGTTCCTCTGCAACTTTCAGCTCAATACATTCAATAAAGTTGTCCCACGTTATTTCTCTAAATTCCACTATCCAAGCCACCCCACAATCATTATTTTTCAAGCTCCTACAACCACGCGGTAACGTGATGCCTGAAGGTTAAACATTTGAGCGTACTTCCCGTCCATTCTCATAAGCTCTTCGTGTGAGCCTTGCTCAATTATTTGACCATTTTCCATCATGAGTATGCGATCCGCCATTCTGGTCGTCGATAAGCGGTGTGAAATAAAAATGATGGGTCGATCTTCTGCCTTCTCCAGCATCACTTGATTCAAATGATATTCGCTCATTGGATCCAAGGCGCTGGAAGGCTCGTCTAATAGGATGAGAAGAGTCGGCTTGGCGAACACTCTTGCGATCGCTACCTTCTGCGCCTCTCCACCAGATAGCTCTATCCCGGCGTCGTCAAACTCCTTGGTAATGGAGGTATCGGTCCCCAATCGCAAGGTCTGCAGCTTATTGCCAAAATCACTTTTCTCCAGCGCTTCTCTTACCAGAAATGAATCGCCGGATGAAAACTGATTCATGACGACATTTTGGGAAAGCGTAGCAGCGAACAGCTGATGATCCTGAAACACTGAGCTAATCTTCATACGATAATCATCCAGCTTGAACTGATCGATTTGTATCCCATTTAAACGAATTTCTCCCGAGCTTGCATCGTATAGACGCATGATCAGCTTCGTCAATGTCGTTTTTCCGGCACCATTGTAACCAACAATTGCAATTTTCTCACCTGGCCTAATGCTGAAATTAACATGATGAAGAATACGCGGCCCGGATGGACCATATTGGAACGATAACGCTTTTAGCATTAATCCAGTAAACTTATCCGGCACAGGCAGTGGATCTTCAACTTCCTTCAGAGCGTTCTTTTGCTCCAGGAAACTTCTTAACTTCTCGATGTACAAGCTGTTTTCTTGCATCTCACTGATGAGCGTCGTCATATATTGCATGTTGCCTTTTAGACGCCATGATGAATTCAACAGTGTAACCGCGCTACCAAAGCTTAACGTTCCTTTCACTAACGTCATAAAGACAACATAAGTCACGTACAGGCCGCTCAATATCAACTCATTGAAGAAATACTCTGAGGTGAAGTTTAACCAAAACTGCTTTTTTGAACGTTTTTTAACAATCCCGTGCATTTCTTTATGCGTATCGGTGAAATCTCTAAAAAATTTCTCCTTGATGGAATAAAGTCTTAATTCCTTCGCGTAATCAGCCAAGTAAAACAATCGTTTCAGATAGATTCGTTTACGATCCTTTTCGTTAAGCTCCATTCTCATTTTGTACCTGATTTTATTGGAGATCATGCTGACAATCAGAGTTAGAATGAAAGACGCGAGCACAAATAGCAAACCAAGCTTGTCAACAAACAAGAAAAAGCTTATAGAGGTTATAATAACCGTGACGGATCGGCACAATTTTCTAATGTTGTTTATCGTAGCATCAATTCGATTATGGGCATCATTGGCGCTCCATACATAATCATTATAATAAACAGGATCATCATAGTTGGCCAAATCGGTGCTAATCGCTTTTTCGTAGAGATCCATCCTTATTTTTTGATAAAGCAATTCCTTTCCTTTCGGTTCAACGCTTTGAAAATAGATGCTGTCCAGCACAAAGCAAATTGCGATAAACAAAATTGTAAGTCCGATATATAGAGCAACGGTAGAGAAGGAAGTTCCATATTGAACGCTGTCGAATACAAACTTAATCAAAATGACATGCTCAATAAAAATTTCGATTTCCTGCAAGCATGCATACAAGCATGTAAAAATGATATAGTTGCGGGAATGGCGCAGCCCGTATTTCATAATAAACCAATTATTTTTAAGGACTCTAGTAAAGCTATGCTTATTGGGCTTCATGCAGATTCACCACCCCTGCCAACTCTTCTTGATCAACATACTTTTCCGCTTGCTTTAAGAATAGCTCCGCATATTTCCCCTGCAGCTGCATCAATTCCATATGTGAACCAGACTCTCTGATTTCGCCATCCTCCATGAAATAAATACGATCTGCAAGCATAGCTGATGACATGCGATGAGAAATAATAACAACAGCTTTATCCTTGCAGGCTTCCATCATACTTTCAAAAATTTCATATTCCGCAATCGGATCCAACGCGCTCGTAGGCTCATCAAGCACGAGGATTTCAGCCTGTTGCGCAAAGATTCTAGCTATCGCAATCTTTTGAAACTCGCCGCCTGATAAAACAACCCCGTGTTCATCAAACTCCTTCGTGAGCATCGTATTTATTCCCTCCGGCAACGAGGCTACCTTATCATAAACTCTGCTTTTCTTGAGTGCATCTATGACGAGCTTGCGGTCTGCTTCGGAAACCAAATCACGCATAAGCACATTCTCTGCAATCGTCATCGAAAAAATCTTGAAATCCTGAAATATGGTTCCATACATTGAGCGGTATGACAGGAGATCAAACTCTTTAATATTTTGGCCATTCCATAATATTTCGCCGTCAGTAGGATCGTACAATCGCATCATGAGCTTGATTAGCGTTGATTTGCCGGCGCCATTATGGCCGACTAAAGCAATTTTCTCGTTCTTATTAACTTCTATCGTAATATCGCGAATAGCAGCCTCAGCTGCCCCATCATAAGTAAAGTTAATATGCCTAAATGTTAATTTCTGTATTGGCGGCGCAATTGCTTTAACTGGACCGGCATGCTCCTCGATTTCGGAAACGTAGCTTAAAAAGGTTTTTAAATTTTCAATGTAAATGCCGTTTTTATTAATTTCTACAAAACTATCAGACAATCGGATGAGCGACCACGCACCGCCGACCATTGCGCTTCCCAGAACGATAAAGGAACTGATAGAAATCGACTGCTTGACAATAGCCAAATAAGCTCCATACAACAGAACCCCTTGGAATATTAGTGTAAAGGTTGTAAATATCTTGAAAAAGGAAACAACTCCTGCTTTGACTCGATACTTATGAACGACCGAAATGGCACCGTCATACCCTTCTATATAGGTGTTTCTCAGAACTGAAAATATGCGGGACAGACGGATTTCCTTGGCAAAGTGGGATAAATAGATGACACGGTTGACATAATCCATTTTTCGTTGGTAGGGTACCCGTTCATTATTTTGCTGAAACTGGATTCGGTTAAGCTTTTTTCCAAAATAAAAATTTCCGAAAATAGGCAATAAAGCAAACCATACCACCCATGGGTCAATGGCGTACATCACGGCAAATATGCTAATCGTTGCGAGCGATACGAATATCACCCTTGAGAGATTTTCAAGAACAGCGCTGACTCTTTGATCGGCTTCTTGAATGGCTTTTGTATACTTGTTATAAAACTCATAATCCTCAAAACATTTCAATTCTACGGATGCTGCCTTCCGAAAGAGAATGAGATACAGCTTCTCATATAACTTGAGATCACTTAAGGGTTTGAAGCGAATTTCATACCAATTGTCCAGTAAAATTAAAGCAAGTATCAACACTAACGTCATAATTATGAAATGGATAATTTGCTGAAAGTCCCTTTCGATTGAAATAGACTCAATGAGGTACTTCATGAAATATACAGAAAAAAACACATTGCCAATCATTCTACCGGCTTGAACTGCAAAATCCGCCAGCACTCTCTGTGGATGTATACTCCAAGCTAATCTGAACACAAATAAGTTATTGGCAATAATCACTTTAATATGTTGAATTGTAAGTTTATTTTTCTCCAAGGCCGTTTCTTCCTCCAATAATTAGTAATTCAAAATTTACTACATAGTGGAATTGGAAACAACCTGTCAATTAGCTGATCATTCACCCGTCAAATCATAGTTTATTTTACATTTTATTGAATTTACTGCCAATATCCCTTAAGATTGTTAAGCTGTAAATAATCGAAGTAGCGATAAATTCTAAAGGCAGGTGACGATGTGAGTATAATAGCTGTTAACCGAATTACTAAGACGTATCGGCAATACCGAAGATTTCCTGGACTGATTGGGTCCGTTAGAAGTCTATTTACAAGGCAATATACGGAAGAAGATGCTGTTAACAATATGTCCTTTACGATCAATGAAGGAGAAGCCATTGGTTATCTGGGACCAAATGGTGCGGGTAAATCTACAATGATTAAAATGATGACAGGCATCCTGGTCCCAACGCACGGAGACATTAAAGTACTCGGCGCAGTACCGCATGAAGCAAGAAAAGCGAATGCACAGCAAATCGGGGTCGTTTTCGGACAACGAAGTCAATTATGGTGGGACCTTCCCGTCACTGATTCCTTTGATCTTCACAAATACATCTATAAAATACCAGATTCTGCTTTTCGTAAAAATCTGGAGCTTTGCATGAGTCTGCTCTCCATCCATGAATTTGTGCAGAAGCCTGTAAGACAGCTCAGCCTAGGGCAACGTATGCGAGTTGAGATCGCCATGGCGCTGCTTCATGAGCCCAAAATTCTATTTCTCGATGAACCAACGATCGGTCTAGATGTCATGGCCAAGGATCAAATTCGGCGCTTTCTCCGCACTGTAAATCGGGACCGTAAAGTAACGATCGTATTAACTACCCATGACATGAAAGATATTGAAGAAATTTGCCCACGTATGCTTGTCGTTAACAAAGGAAGCCTGGTCTACGATGGCTCTGTTGAAGATTTGCGAGCTAAGCTAGGAAGTGAAAGGAAAGTTATCATCGATTTCCGAGTCGATCCCGGGCTGATCGATATCCCTGGCATTACGATGCTTCAGGACGAGGGAATACGCAAAACCTTTCTAGTACCGCGAGGTGAATCAACCGTATTTGAACACGTCAGCCGGATTGCCTCCCAATATCCTGTAGAAGACGCCTCTATTGAAAGCCTGGATATCGAATCTGTAATACGCAAGTTGTATCTTCAACTAGCTAGCGAGGAACAAACGATCAGCAAAATCGGATGAGAAGGAGCAGACAATGTCGACCTATTTTTTGTTTACGTTAAAGGCCTTTGTTAACCAGTTAGCATATCGTTCCGAAGTATGGCTTCGTCTGCTGGGCAACTATTTTGCAATACTCATCCAAGTGGAGATTTGGAGGGCCGTTATCGGAAATGGCGGTTCAGCCAGTACGACAGTCGAACAAATGATTACATATAGTATACTAAACACCCTCCTTTTTGCTCTTTTGCTAAACCGGGTCAGCAGTAAAGTTGACGGCAGTCTTAAGTCCGGCAGTATCGCATCAGAGCTCGTCAAGCCGCTCTCCTATCCTTTATATCTGCTTTTTGACGGGCTTGGACAATCGCTTTATCAGTTCATTTTCACAGTTATCCCCTCTCTGATTCTTGCATGGATTTTGTTCGGGATGCTTCCTCCTGCTTCCACGATACATTTCATTGCTTTCCTAGTGGCTCTGCTAATGGCTTTAATACTTTCTTTTCTTCTTGGTTATCTTGTTTCTCTTCTGGCCTTTTGGTTCTTAAGCCATTTTGCGCTCAGTTGGACGCTTGGCGGCCTAACTACCATTTTCAGCGGTTCGTTTCTGCCCTTGTGGTTCTATTCCCCTTCTTGGGCAGCGGTCGCCAAGTTGTTGCCATTCCAATATCTAGGTTATGTACCTGCGGCGATTTATCTCGGTAATCTGAACGAGGCAGAATTATGGAGAACCGTCGCGTTGGGATGTGTATGGATCATCTTGTTGCTTGTTGTTGCCTATTGGCTTTGGGGCAAAGCCGTACGGCGATTAATTGTTCAAGGAGGCTAATAAGAAAGGAGGCGTACTATGACTTTATTACTCTTCAGTAAGCTGGTTCGATTATTGTTGAAAGAGAAAATGGAATACCGAGCTGATTTTATACTTTCTGCCTTCGCGCAAATCATTTCCTATGCAGGAGACTATATTGTCATTTGGCTGTTTATGAAGCAATTCAACTCGATTGCTGGCTGGAACTGGCCTGAAATTGCTTTGCTTTATAGCATCGGATTATTTACATATGCACTTGGCGCATCCTTTTCTTTCGTGCAAATGTCGGGTCTAGAAGGTCAAGTTCGGGAAGGCACATTCGATACGCTGCTCATTAAACCTGTCAACCCCTACTTATACCTGATTAGTCGCGGTTTTAACCTGGCATACGTCGCCCATATCAGTATTTCCGGAACTGTATTGATTTGGGCCATCGCTCAATTAAATTTACAGTGGGCGTGGACAGAATATGTCTATTTACTGCTTGCTTTAATCAGCGGTGCAATGATTCATGCTGGATTGCTCACTGCTATTGGCGCTACAACCTTCGTGTGGGTGAGGACGGGATATTTGTTTTCATTGTTTTTCCATTTGAAGGAGTTCATATCCTATCCTCTTCCCATATTCGGAACAGTGGTTCAGCTGCTCTTGACCGTTGGCGTTCCACTCGCTTTTGTCAATTTCTATCCTGCAGCCTTTCTTTTGTCGTACGAGACATCGCTAATACCGCATTGGGCCAAGTGGCTGGTCCCGCTCGCGGGTCCGCTGATTTATGGACTAGGCTACCGCTTTTGGATGTACGGCGCAAACAAGTATCAGGGAGCAGGCGGATAAATCTTTGCCGTTCTTAAAGTCCGTATCGTTGTGTAAAATGATTAATTAATCCCGTTTTTTCCGTGCTCGATATTGCTGTGGCGTTACGCTGACAATTCTTTTGAACAAGTTCGAAAAGCTTCCTAAGCTGGTATAACCTATACGCTCTGCAATGTCTGTAATCTTGTATTCGGTTTCTTCCAGCAATCGTTTGGCCTCTTGGATTCGTTCCTGAATGATGGCATCCGACAAAGATAACCCGGTTTCCTTCTTGAACAATCTGGATAAATACGCCGGGTTCAGATAGACATGGGCAGCCATTTCCTCCCGGGTAATCTCCTGGTTCAATCGTGAACGAATGTAATGTCTAATCTTGGTAACCACAGCAGAAGATACTTTGTTGCTTACCGTGAGAAGTCGTACGGTTGCCTTCAGGCAGCATCTCGTCCATTGTTGCAGGGCATCCGAGTGCTTGGGATAGCTTTCCTTATCTGTCAAGCTCTTTAATTCGGCCGACTTGTGAATAGATAAACCTTTTTGGGCCAATATGGTGTGAATAATGAAGAGAATACCGTGGATAAACTGATGATGAGATTCCTTTGTCCATGTATTTCCTTCACTGCTCCAGAACCATTGCTTCACGCGGCGATCCAGCTCTTCTAACTCACCAAGCTCCATAATAGTGGACCACTCCGCAAATAAGCTTAGTGGAGCTACAGCCTGCAATTGTTTCATGCTTTTTTCCATAGGAGTAGAGGCAGGCATGAATACTTGCCGGGATCGAGTTAAATTGTGCTGCTCTCTCTCTGTCACATACGTGTAGGCGCTAACGATTTCCGGTAATACTACCGTCGGACTAATATAAATAGATAAGGAGCATTGAAGAAGCCGTTCGCACTCGTTCAGAAACTGACGGCAATTGTGATTAAGCACGCTGTTAATAGAGGTTTCTTCACTTCTCACATATACGATCGCCAGATTAAGCCCTGTATGATCCTGAAATACAACACCTTCCAGCTCTAGCAGAAGCAGTTCTCCAGCCAAATTGCGAAGCGCGTATTCCATAATGGCTTCATCCCGCGCGCTCAGATTATCTTTCCATTGCTCAAGTCCAAACAGAACCAGGATATAACGATCACCAGGCTTGATCGACAAGCCACAAGTTTGTGCGGATCTTTGTAGCGAGTCCGGGAGCAGAGATGCCCGCTGACTAAGGATGTCCTGCCAGAAGCGTTCCACCAATATAGGCAGCTGATGTTCCCATTTTCTTCGATAGTCCTGCATCAGAGCTTCAAACTTTTTTTGTTCTTTTTGCCTACCGACCTCTGCAAAAGCATCGCTGGCCACTTTCTTCAATTGCTCATAATCGACGGGCTTCAGCAAATAATGGAACGCTCCATGATGGATGGCGCGCTGCGCGTACTCAAAGTCCGCATGACAAGTAAGCATAATCGTCAAAGTGTACGGCGAATGCTGCTCCACCCAGGCCAACAAATCCAAACCGCTGCTCCCCGGCATTTCGATATCGCAAATTAGCAAATCAATAGTAGTGTTCCTTAGTATCTTCAATGCTTGATCCACGTTCTCCGCCAAACTAATGTGCGTAACGCCCAGCACGCTCCAGTTCACGCCTTGCTGCAAACCGAGCAAGGCAAAATATTGGTCATCAACAATTAAGATTCTATACATACGATAATCAAAGCCTCCTTTGCATAGGCAATTTGATATTCACTATTCCGCCGCCCTGTGGATCATTGCTGAAGGCTATATTCGCGCGTCCATCATAGAACATAATCAAGCGTCTGCGCACATTCCATATCCCCAGTTGACGGTCTGTGGGCTCCTTTTCATATAAGCCAAGGTTAAGCATGACCAATTGCTGCTCGGAGAATCCAGGTCCAGAGTCGCGGATTTCGATGGCCATGCATGAATCCCCTTCTTTACTAGTTTCTTTACTTACCGTGACGTTGACTTCAAAATGCTTGGCATTATTAATAAATCCATGCTTCATAGCATTCTCCACGAACGGTTGTACAAGCAATGGCGGCACAAGGACGTTCTCAAGTTCCTTGGGCACCCGTTCGTGAAAACTCAACTTGTTCGGGTACATAACCATTTGGATTTCAAGGTAGTTTCGGATATGATTAAATTCGCTAACAAGCGTAATCCACGCATCGTTGGTGCTCATGATGAACCGGAAATAGGAGACGAGGTGGCTGATCATCTTTTTAATCAGTGAATACTTCTGAAGCTCTACAAGATGGAAGACGATATTTAAGGAATTCATGAAAAAATGGGGATTGATCTGGGCCTGAAGATGCTTAAGTTCGGCTTGCTGCACTTTCATTTGCTCTTCATATACGAAGATTTTTAAATTCCCAATTTGTTCAGCCATCCGATTGAACTGTTGTGTAATCAGTTGGAACTCCTTGGATTTCTCTTCCTTTAAACGGTAATCCAACTGTCCCTTGCCAAGTATGCGCATCCCGCTTGCCAACTGCTGAATGGGTTTAAATACAAGCCGGCTTAATAGAAAGAACAATACAACTAGAATGACAACTACCGCTATGGGAATGACCTTAATTACGCGTTGGAACAGAGGCAGCTCGTCCAGCAGCAATTCTTCGTCCAATAAAATGAAAACGTTGAGATCCGAAAAAAGAGACGGTTTACCTACGAACAAATAGCTGCTGCCGTCACTAAGTGGAATAGAAGCGCTAGAGCGATTCGATTGATCGTTCAGATGGCTACGGATGCGGACAAGATCCTCATTGGCGAATTGCCCCCACAACAGATGCCCCTCTTTGGATATAATGCCGATTTTCTCGTCGCTCTCTACGGACTCCAACCGGATTAGAGGCTGAGCTAATGAGTCAATGCTGACAAGTACACCGATGAGCAGCCTTCCACTTTTATCCGGAAGTGCCTTAAATAAGACCGGCTCGCCGCCGACGTTAATGATTTCCCACTTCAAGGACGTCGGAAGCTTGAACTTCTTCAGCCGAGCGGACAGACCGGCACGGATAGCCTCCTTCTCCTCGTAATACTCCTTTTGACTGCTGAGGAATAACTCCTCCCGGTCAAGATGATACACGAATACACTGCGAATAATAGAGTAGTAGCTAACATCGCTATACCATTGATCCATTAATTTTCTGATAGATAAATAATAGTTTACACTGTCTGGGTCGCTCTCCGAGTATAGCTCGAGCAGCATACTTTCATTTGCCGTTCGCAGCAAATAAGTACTGGTCTGCTCCAGCAGCTCATCAAGAGCGCCTAAATGAAGGGTCAACGTGTCCGATGCGGATTTCGCTACTTTCTCACGAACAATATTTGTGGAGTAGATATTGGTGTAGTAAAGAAAGAAAAAAAGTGGCGCCACTAATAGCAGGACGAGTGCGCTTACTTTAAATTGCAATGAAAGTCCCACAGTTCCACTCCTTTGTCTAGTATATGAACGCCCATGCGGCACGAAAGGGGAAAGACCATTTCGGTCTTTCCCCTGCCTGCTTATGACTGCTTCGCCTTCCACTCATCGTACTGCTTCTGAACTTCGGCGCGGATTTTCTCGATACCGTTGGCCTTTAGCTTGTCGTTGTATTCTGCCAATACCTTGTCGGCATCCAAGCTGCCCGTTTCAAGCAGCGGACGATATTCCTTGATAATGTTGCTGACGACGGACACCTCTGTTTTGACAGCGTCTGTATTGAAGTTGAAGCCAAACGACCTTACTTTGTGAGCTTTTTCGTTATAGGCTTTGAATTTCTCCCATTTGTCCGAGCTTTCGCCTTCCCATAAATAAGTGAGGGTCTGATTCCCGAACATCCACTCGATTCCTGGCGCCCACCCCGTATCCGCACGGGTAGCAATGCCATCTTTCAGCTTAATGAAATTATCCTTGCCCTCTACCTTGACATATTGCCGTCCTTCCACACCGAAATCGATCAGGTTGACAATATTTTTATCGGTATGGAGAAGGTTCAGAAGCATCATTGTCCGCTCGGGATCGACGGATGTGCGCCCGATCGCCATCATGGAGTTGCTGACGCTGGCTGTACTGATTTCGGGATCATTCCCTCTAAGCTTGACGAGTTCAATACCCGTGGCACTGGAATCTTCCTTGTCCGAATCAGGTTTATCGGAACCGAACTTCATCCAAGTTTTGCCTGCCTTTAATGCGTCTTCGGCGCTCGTTTTGGTCGTTGCGGCATCTTGGTTAATGAATCCCTTTTTGAACCAGTCGCTATAGAGCCTCATCCTGTAAATAGCCGCATCGGACTCCATCGAGCTGATGATCATCTTATCTGTCTTTGTATCCAATACGATTCCAGCAGGTGCTCCGGCTACAAGCTCGTAACGGAAGTTTTCTTCCATGCTCGGCCTTGTTTTATCGAAGTAACTCAGCGTATCGGAGCCACTGCCTGATAGCCAGATTGGAGCAAGCCCTGGTTCCTTATCTTTAATGGTTTGAAGCCACGGCTCCAGATCTTCCAGTGTGTTGATCGAGTTGATATCAAATCCGTATTTATCGATAAGATCTTTCCTGAACATAATCGTGTGGCTCTCGCCGATTTCTTTGTTGGTTGGGATCGCGTAGATTTTCCCATCTACTTTGCCGCCATCGAGAAAACGAGGATCCAGTGTCTCCATAATCCCTTGTCCGTATTTGGCCAACAAATCGTCCAGCGGGAGAAACGCCCCTTTGGTTACGTTGTTGGAAAAATCCGCCCAGTTCGGAGCAAAAGTTAAGTCTACTTGCTCTCCGGATTGATAGGCCAGCGCCATCTTCTCAGACCAGGAGGACCAAGGCAGTCCCTGAAAGTCGATTTCGGCGTTGATTTTTTCTTTCAAGTATTTATTGATTTCTTCTACAACTGCCTTGGAGTCGTTTTGCGGAAAATTGCCTACCGTATATACTTTGAGCTTGCGGTAGGTGGATATATCGGGATTGCTTGATCCGATATCCTCGGATGGCTTGCTTGTTGACAGCGGTTCTGCATTAGGTGAACCGGATGATCCTGAATTGGTGCTGCAGCCTGACATGACCAGCATAGTCGCGGTTACCCAAGCAAGCGCCATGCCCCACCCTTTCGTTTTCTTCATTTCTTGAACCCCCTATAAATTTTCATATATTCTAACCGGCCGTTAAGCCAGAGCTAGACGAATTAACCTTTGATAGCTCCAATGGTGAGCCCCTTGGTAAAGTACTTCTGAAAGAATGGATAAACGAACAGGATAGGACCAATGGAGACGACTACCATCGCCATCCGCAGACTTTCCGTCGGTACCGATTGCTGCACAAGCAGAGCTACTCCACTCCCCGCCAATTGATTTTTGAAAAACTCCGCTTGGCGAATCATTTGAATCATCACATACTGCAAAGAAAATTTATCGCTATCGTTAATGAACAACAAGGAGTTGAACCAATCGTTCCAATACATCAGCGTTGTGAACAATCCGATGGTTGCCAGCACTGGAAGTGAAATGGGAAGTACAAGCTGGAAAAAAATTCGCCACTCCGACGCTCCATCCAGCTTGCCCGATTCAATCATCTCTTCCGGTATCGTTTGCTGGAAAAATGTACGAGCAATGAAGATATAAAACGCGTTCGAAAGGCCTGGAAGGATAAGCGCGACATAAGTGTCCTTCAGATCCAAATAGTTGACGTACAACAGATAGAAAGGGACAAGCCCACCGGAGAACAGCATCGTAATCAAAAGATAAATATTAAAGGTTTTTTTAAACGGAAAATCTTTGCGAAAGATAGGATACGCATATAACGCAATTAACAACACTGCCAGCAAAGTACCAATAAAGGTAACAGATAGGCTAACCCCATAGGCCTTCATGAGAGTAGACGAATTGGCAAAAAGATAGTGGTATGCAGATCCATCGAACTCGTCAGGCCAGAACTTGTAGCCCTTTAACGTTAGAAGCTTTTCATTTGAAAACGAGATGGCGACGATCAGCAGGATCGGCAAAATGCAAGCGAGACTGAATGCGATGAAAATAATATGAAGCAATATCGCAGCTAGCTTAGACACCTTTTGGTACGGTTTAACGTTCGTTGCTTTGTTCATTTTGATTCTCCATTCTAGAAAAGTGCCGTGTCGCGATTAAGCTTACGAGCCAGGCTATTTGCTCCGATAACAAGGAAAAATCCAACTACCGATTGGTAGAAATTCGCTGCGGAGGCCATTCCCAAGTCATTGAGCTGAATCAGTCCTCTATAGACATACGTATCGATGACATCCGTCGTGGAGCGCAATGCGCCCGAGTCGAGCGTAACATGATAGAATAATCCGAAATCAGAGCGGAATAAGCCGCCCAAATTCAATATCGTCAGAATGACCATCACGGGAGTCAGGAGCGGAATTGTAATTCGGATGATCTGCTGCCACTTGCTGGCTCCATCCATGACCGCTGCTTCATACAGCTCCTCGCTGATGCCAGTTATTGCTGCCAAGTAAATGACGCTCCCTATGCCGACGGAATGCCACATTTTCGTTAACCACAGAATATAAGGCCAAGCCTCCGGGTGCATATAAGCATTAAATGAAGAGTGTCCGAACAAAGGCAAAACGTATTTGACCAGGAAACCGTATTCAGGGTGCAGAAAGGCGTACACGATATAGCTAACGACGACCATAGACAAAAAATTCGGCATGATCATCACTGTCTGATAGAGTCGCGATGCAAGCCTGGCACGTACCTCATTAACGGCAATGGCGATCACAACGGAGAGAATAAGACCGGTCACAATAAAGACAACATTGTAGGCGACCGTATTAATCGTTACTCGCCACGCATCGGAAGTAGCGAAGAGAAAACGGAAATTGTCGAGCCCTGCCCACGGACTGCCCATAATTCCGTCGATGTAGTTAATGTTCTTGAAAGCAATGAAAACGCCAAACATGGGAATATAACAATTAATGAAAAAAACGATGCTTGTCGGCAGCAGCATAAGCAGCAGCACGCGATACTTCACAATGTTCCGCAGCAAACGGACGTAGCCCCTCTGTCGCAGTGAATGAGCTTGCTTAGCAGAAAAATTTACAGATGAAGGAATTGACATAGCATTTAACCTCACTCTATTTCAATAGGATAGATTTATTATAATGAAGTTGGAAATTGGAATTCTCTATCTCAGGTGATCTCATTTATTAGAAAGTTACCTCTTAACCTGATTTCCAAATATCATCCTCGTTGTCTATTCTTCGTGTTTCGTCTTACAATCAAAAGTGGAACAAAACATCACAAAAGCATCACCTTAATAAGGTGATGCTCCGATTGTTGAGAATCCAAATTGTCATGATACCATGGTTATTATTTCACTCGTGTACCTCTAAGGGATCAGACGCTAGACAGGCTATCTAAAAATGAGTTGGGAAAAATGGTATAAATCGTTTTTCCAAACCGGCCAATCGTGGCCGCCGCTCTCCTCGTACCAAATATGGGGTACATCGTTCCTCTCCAAATAGGCATGTGTCCGGTCGCTGACATGCTTAAGATTGTCCAGAAGTCCGCATGACAACCAGAGCAAACTCAGCTTAGCCGCCGCATCTTCCGGATTCGGGACAAGCAACTCGGGTTCCTTTGTGTTTGGCGCAGAGGAAAAACCTCCAATCCAAGCAAAATGATCTAGATTGCCTAATCCGATATTGAGCGATTGTCCTCCTCCCATCGATAAACCGGCTAGAGCACGGTTCTCTCTCCTCGTCAGAACCGTATAGTTCGATTCCACATAAGGAATGAGATCATAAAGCAAATCGAATTCGAAATCCTCAAACGCCTTTAATTTGTCCGCGTCGAATAAATTGCCCTCCGCTCGGTCGTTCTGCATGGCACGGCCGTTAGGTAGAACCACAATCATGCGCGCAAGTTTATTGTCTGCATACAAATTATCAAGAATCACTTGCGGACCCGCATGATTGTACCATTCCTCTTCGTCTCCGCCGATACCATGCAATAAATAAAGAACGTTATATTCCCCTTGACCATCCGGGTAACCTGGAGGGATGTAAATCATCGCTCTACGCTTGCATCCTATTGTCTTAGAGAAATATTCAACCGTTTCAATTTTGCCGTGGGAAATATCTTCCCTGTACTGGTCATAACTCGTCGGAACGGCACGTCTTAGCAAATCATAGTTAATTGAACTCATCCTTTTTCCTTCCCCTTCCTGTTTACACCTACTTAACTGCGAAAAGTATAAACTTTCCATAATGAACAAACAACCTGTCAATTGTTACTATCACTTGTACGTTAAAGATAGAGTTAGAAGGGTTTCAGAACCATAATTAGACAGGTTGTTGATAGTGTCAAACGAATAGTAAACTCAATTTTGTAAGCGCATACATATTAATTTTACAAATAATTCACCTCTTTCATCTTCTCCTCTCCTGAAGTCTAAATGGTTATGAATCGTTATTCTTCACTTCTGAATCAGCTCTGGGTACCTCATCCACCGTATGCTTCACCACACCCTTGTACTACCATGAATTAACATATGTAAAACAAAAAAAGGAGATGAGTATTAATGATTAAAAAGAAAGTCAGTTTGGCAATGAAGCTTCTGCTGCTTGTGGCGCTAGTGATGTCGCCATTATTGCTGAGCGGCAAGAAGGCAGATGCGTGGGTTGGCATGCCGATGTCCAAGCTCCATGTAAGCGGCAACCAATTGGTGAACAGCAGTGGACAGCCTGTTTTGCTAAGCGGGTGGCATCAGCCTTCGGGCGCTTACTGGACGTACCAGAACAGCAATTACTACCTGAATCAGAATGGCGGGAATCGACATGCGGCGATCTTAGCGTATTTGAAAGATATCACCGACACCTTTACAAGCACCTCGGCCAAATACGGCAACAACCATGGATGGTATATGAATCAGGTACGTCTATTCATTGACCGGGAAGACATGGGCGACGTAGCGGCGGGCACGTACAATTTTGCCGGCCTGCAAGCCGTTACTCAGAACGTCATCATTCCTTATATCAACTATGCCAAGACCAAGGGCCTGTATGTCACCCTCGGCCTAGATTTCACTTTAAGCAACAACCAAGCAACAACCCCTGCCAATCTCGCAAAGTTTAATCAGATTTGGGGTTACCTCGCTGATCAGCCAGGAATCAAGAGCGCTGACAATGTTATGTTCGAGCTCATTAACGAGCCCGTGCTGTCTGATGTCAATGGCGTCTGGGGCGGTCATCCTTCCCAATCCAATTTCATTGCGTACTGGAACTCGCTCAAAAATTTCCAAAATTCCATGATCTCCACAATTCGCAGCAAAGGCGCGGATAACGTCATCTGGGCATCGGGACTTGGTTGGGATCAATACTATCAGCTATGCGCAGCCTATCCATTGACGGATTCACTGAACAATATAGGTTATTCCGTACATTGGTATCCGGGCTATGGCGCTTATGATGACTACACTCCTTTGCAACAGCAATGGGATACCAATATTAAGCCTTGCGCTGATAATTATCCAATTAATATTACGGAGACAACCTGGTTCAAGACCCAACCGGGAGACTCTTCCTACTGGGATCTGTTCAACGGCTCGAACGCAGGCTTCGGCAAAAATACCAAAGCGATCTTCACGGCAGCGGGCAATGTGAGCATCGCTGTCCATATGAATGGATTTTTGTTGAATCCCGGCACGAGAAGCTCATTTGCAGACCCAACAGGCGGATTGATGTATGATGGCAACACTGCCCGGGACGGCATGGCCCGATTTATATTCGAATGGTACTATGAACGTGCGCAGTTCAATCCTTGGAATGGTATATGGAATGGAGTCACGAATGGCGCAACTTACAAGCTCGTCAACCGTGCTTCGGGTAAAATACTCGAGGTTCCAGGCGGCCAGAATACTAACGCGTTGCAGCTTCAACAGCGAGCAGACAATAATACGACAGCTCAGCGCTGGATCGTCACGGATCAAGGCACCTACAATAACTATTACGAATTGCGAAGCGTAAGCTCAACTGACAACAAAGTCATGGATGTTCGTAACGGGACAAAAAACAACGGGGAAGCGATTCAGCTTATGCAGGATCTCTCCAATACCGCGCAGCAGTTCCGATTGATCAAGCTCAGCAACGGTTACTGGAGCATCTTGAATGTGAATAGCAACAAAGCGGTAGAAGTCGCCGGCTCCTCCACGACTGATGGCGCGAATATTCAGCAAAACTTATACAGCGGCAATCTCAATCAGCAATGGCAGCTGGTACAGATTAACTAGCAGGAAGAGGTACAAAAAAGGTGTCCTAAAGGGGGATAGACGGGACTGCCCCCCGGTTATGAATCTCTAATTCAAAATGTACTTATCGTCGCCCATGTGCTCGCTTATATCCAATAAATCGTGGGAGAAAATTCGCGATCAACTTGTTTATTCAAAAGTAAACGGTGGTTTCCCTAGATTGATGGTTAAGGATCTGAAGTATGTGGAGCGCACGCTTCTCCATGTCGTTCAGCTTCTGGGGAAGAATGTTCATCTAGAGACGTTTATTGAGGATAAAAAGATTGTGTTTCGCTGTGATGGGATGAAAACGAGTCGGAGGTTTGTTTGAGACAAGTGGATAGTGATTCATAATTCTGTTTTGAAGAGCGCTATCATATTTAAAGATGTTACAGAAAACCCGATCTCATTGGATCGGGTTTTCTGTAACACTCTTTTATGCAATTTTGTCATATACAAATATGGATAACATACTACATTTCGATCAATTCAGTGCAGTGGTTATACGTCATAGCCACATAACAATCGCTTGACGCCACGCAATTGCTCACCGCAAACTCCCCCATGTATCATTGCTTTAAAGGTATAACCATGTTCCATGTATCGGAAGCGTCCATAAAACCGTCATTGCCGTCCGAGACGGCCGCGAACAGATGAGTCGGCTTTCCGTTCTGGAAGAGCAGGAATGGCCGCTCCAGATTTCCCAGCGTCTGCACCGTGCCGTCATCCCATCGCACCGTCCGGGAATAGCTTTGCGGCTGTCCATGCAAGCTCCATTTCAACCCGTCTGGAGACCCCGCGTAGATGCCGCCGTATTTTTCACCACATAGACGCCCTTCCATATCTTTGGCGATCAAATGGTATCCTTTCGCTGTTTGCCAGATGAACGGATCTTCAATATGGAACGACTCCGGGGGAAACACCGGCTCTCCGCTCAGCACCCGGTATGGTCCCTCATAGTGATCCGCATACGCGACGCCAATCGTCATGCCGCCATGCAGGTTGCCTTCGTAGCTTCGTGCCTTGTAGATCAGCAGCACGGAACCGTCCTCCCGGACACACGGAGCCGGATTGGAGGTCAGAAAGCTATCGAATCGGCCGGGACGTGTTGGCAATATCGGTTCGTCCGCTCTGTACCAAGGGCCGAATACGCTGTCTGCGATAGCCAGGCCTACCCGTTTGTTCGCCCGCGCCACGATGCATTGCGGATCGGTTAACCCGAAATTTTCGGGCGGCTCCGGATCGCCTAGCGGATGGGTCGAGCCCGTATAATAAAGTAAATATTTGTTGTTATGCTTAACGATATGGGGGTTGTGCGTGCAGCGTCCGTCCCAATATTGCGCTCCCCTCGCCGGAAGCGCCACCTCGCGGAATTGGTACGGTCCCTCGGGCGTATCCGAGTCCGCCCTGACAATCTCTGAAGCCGTCATCCAGCCGGGGTGCATCGGGAGAGTCTTCGGCCAGCGCGAGGCAAACATATGAAATTTGCCGTCCTCGCCTTGCACGACGGAACCACACCATATCCAATAACCTTCCATTCGGAAGCCGCCGCCACGCGGAGCCGGCAGCATCGTGTCAGTATGCATGTAACGTCACCTCGCCTTTTCCCTCTGCTCCATAGCTTCTGCGAACCATGGTCTCCCATCCTTTCAAATAAAGTGAATAACCGGCCTGCTCCTCACAGCTATGGAACGACATAGTTATGCCGGCGGACCGACCGCCGGCATGCTTGCTCATCTATTACCCTAAGGCGTATTCAGCCCCACATCGCCTGCCGCTAGCGGGCGGTTCAGCAGAGGCGCGCTGGAATATTCATCCGCCCCCACATCCGTTGTCGCCCGCATTTGGCCGTCCATATCCTCCTGCACGAACGCGTATGTCCCTAAAGCGGCGTCAATCGCTGGGCTGCTTGCGGACAACTTCTGGATGCCGCTCACCGTAGTGAGCAGCGGATTGATATTTCGGATCTGCCCCGAGCTGCGCGATATGTTGCTGATGGTGCTGCCATACCCGATGTTGCCCTGAAACAGCGTATTCGTTGTCGCCGCCTCGTAATAAAGCGTGCCGGTGCTGTTGCGCACGAGATTGTTCGCCACGACGGAATCCTGCGGAGCATACGCTTTGCCCGATCCAATGACGATGCCGGTTGTGCTGTTTACAATCGTATTGTTGATGATAAGCGCCCGGTAAATTTTCCACTGTTTGCGCAATTGTTCGACCGTCGGGCTTGGTGGAGAGCCTCCAGTACCTCCGTCAAAATCGCCGTTAGGCAAATAGATTGCTTCGCCTGTCAAATTCTCGAAGTAGTTGTTATAAATCTTATGGTCATTGCCGAACATCCGGATGCCTTCCTGATCCGACTCGACGCCGTCCCCGAGGAAGAAGTTGCCGTATACGCTGTTGTTATGGCCGTGCCGCAGCGTTAGGCTGCCCTTGGACGTCAGGAATGTATTGAAGCGCACCGTATTGCTGCTGCTCTTCACCGAAACAATTTCCGGCTCGCCGTCGCAATTCTGAAATACATTATATTGTATCGTATTATAGCCGTGGGAGAGCGTTAGACCGGACAAGCCGAGACGGATCGTCTCTTTGCCGTTGGCTACCCATGGGCCTACATCATGGAAATAGTTGTATTCGATAATATCGTATTGCGAAATTTGCCCTGAACCATCCTGTCCTTCGTAAGCGATCAGCGGTTCGGTGTCGCTCTTCATTCCGAAGTCGTTCCGGTCGATGCGGTTATGATGGCTGTTCGTGCCCCGCACTTGCAGCCACATCAGGCCACCGCCCGAGCTTGGCAGCGCAAATGTATTACGGGTCAGTCGCACATGGTGCGAGCCTTCGAGCACCACTGCGCTATTGCTTATGTTCGTAAACTTTAATCCGTCCAGCACCACATGCGAGGAGTTTTCGACGCGGAAGCCCGACGCTCCCGAGATGATAGCTTGGCCGCGGTTTTTCGCCTTAATGACGATTGGAGCGTTGGCGGTGCCGTTTTTGTTCTGAACAGCAAACGGGCTTGTACGCGAATACGTGCCGTTTGCCAGCACAATCGTTTTACCCGCCGCAGCGGTTGCAAGCTCGGCAGTGAGCTGCGTGGAAGTGCTAACTTCGACAACCGTCCCTTCGCTACCGCTGCCGCTTGAATCGCTGCCATAAATTTCGACCTCTGCGAAGCTGTTCCATGCGTTCACCGAGTTGCCGTGGCCAACAATACGAACGTAGCGTACAGGGGCCACATCGGCAAAATCAAATGTCTGCAAGCTGTTGCTCAAACTGCTGACCGCTCCCGAAAGTGCTGTGCTGAAGTTGTAGCCATCATAGGAAGTCTGGATATCAAAGCTGAAAGTTCGCTCTGCCCCGTTGGTGAAGGCGATCTTCACGTATTCCACCCGCTTGCTCGATCCAAGGCCATATTGGATCCACTCCCCGTCGCCACTCGCCGCCCAGCGCGTGCCAAGATCGCCGTCGATCGTATTCGCGACGATGTTGCCGTCATCTCCACTAGCCATTAGCTGCGGTACAGTAACCGCCAGCTTGCTTGCACCCGGCGAAGGGCCGCTCGCGGTGCCGTACAGTTCAACTTCGGTATAGCTGTTCCACAGGTTGGAGGAATTGCCGTGCCCAACGACCCGCACATAGCGGGCAGGATCGACATCCGGAAAATCGAACGTTTGCAGGCCTTCCACAAGGCTGCTCACAATTCCGCTGCTGACGGTCGTGAAGGCGGAACCGTCCGTAGACGTCAAAATATCAAAAGTAGAAGTGCGGCTTGCCCCATTCAAAAAAGCAATTTTAATGGAAGACACTTTGCGGTTTACGCCCAAATCGTACTGAATCCATTGCCCGTCGCCATTCGCTGACCAACGTGTGGCGAAATCGCCGTCCACCGTGTTGGCCGGAACATTGCCGTCATGTCCACTCGCCGTCACGCTGGAGCTGCTAATTGTGAACTTCGCATCGGCCGCCCTCGCCGCTCCTGGCATTAACGCAACTAGCATACAGAGCAAAATCATGCATGTCATACTTTTGGTTCCCATAATTCTTCATCCTTTCCGTTATGAATTGATGGTTATTGAATCATTCCCTTCGTTCCGTCCGCACCTCCTCTCAAGAATACGGAAGCCGGGAGGTGCTACCTGTCCTCCCGGCTTCGTTAATACGGCCCATGATCCCGCTCAAAAAATATGCTGGCTCCAGCCCTTGCTCTTCGCCAAAGCTTCAATATAATAGTAATCGCCGTAAATCAGCGATACGTTGATGTTGCTATTGACTGGCTTATGCCCGGTTGCACCGAGCAGAATGCCTTCATACTCCGGCTGATCGAACGTACTGTAGTTGTTCGACAACGAGCGCAGAATGCGCGTGGCCGCGCGCTGATATAAAGCGGCTTCCTCAGGAGGCACCTGCGACGCGATATCGATCAGTCCGGATGCCGCGCAGCTTGCCGCCGAGGTGTCGCGCGGCTCGTCCGTCAAGTCGGCCGCTGCACGGAAATCCCAATGCGGCACATCGTCTTCCGCCAATGCGCTAATGAAATAATGCGCCACCCGCTTCGCCGCATTCAAGTAACGCGCTTCCCCCGTATAACGGTAAGCGCAGCTCATCCCGTAGAGCGCCCAAGCTTGGCCACGCGACCAGGACGATTGCGGCGCGAAGCCCTGTCCGCCGTCATAACGCTCCACTTCGCCCGTCTCCGGATCGAAGATTACGATATGATGCACCGAGCCGTCGTCTCTTATAAACGAGCGGAGCACCATATCTGCATGAGCAACCGCAATATGCTTGAATCGCGGATCATCACTTTCTTCGCTCGCCCAGAACAGCAGTGGCAAATTCATCATCGAATCGATGATCGACCATCCCGTCTGGTTGCGGGGCCACGCTCTAATGAACTGTCCGACCGGGTTGTACCTGCCTGCCAAATAGTTGGCGGCAAACAGCCCGCGCCGCCGTGCGTCCTCGTCGCCGGTCAGCTTGTAGCGAATAACCGATGTCGGCAGAAACTGAAAGCCAACATCGTGGTGGAAATGGTTGTCTCGCAAGTAACATTGCTCCATGCTTACATCCCAAGGCTCTGCCTCCTCCCGATAACGCCGCTCTCCGGTCATATCGTACAGAATCCACAGAATGCCCGGCCAAAAGCCCGAAATCCACTGATCCACTTTGATCTGGTCATATTTGCCCGCTGCCGAAACATGCGGCGCTTCTGTCCAGCCCGCTTCGATCATATGATCAACTTTAATCTTCACTTTATCCCACCAATCCGACAGCTCGGATGGTTTCAGCTTCACATTTTCATGGCTCATCTCAAAACTCCACTCCTTATCCTAACCTTTGATGGCACCGATCAAGGCGCCTTTCACGAAATATTTTTGCAATAACGGGTATACCAAAAAAATCGGAAGGGTAGCTACCATAATCGTGGCGTATTTCAATGTCTCGCCGAGTATGATGATCTCATCCTGGGATGCTCCCTCCGCCATAGAGCTCGCCTCGCCGATAATCAATATTTCTCGCAGGATCAACTGCAGCGGATACATCGACCGATCCTGAAGGAAGATCATGGCATTAAACCACGAGTTCCAGTGGCTTACTCCGTAATACAGGCCTACCACTGCAAGCACGGGCTTGCATAACGGCAGGAAGATGCGGAACAGAATGACAAAGTCGTTGGCGCCATCGATCTTGGCCGACTCTTCCAGCGCATCCGGCACCGCCTCGAACGAAGTCCGCATAATAATGAGGTTAAACGCGCTTATTGCTGTAGGCAGGATTAGCGCCCACAGTGAGTCCGTAATGCCCAGCCCTCTAACCAGCAAGTAGAACGGAATTAATCCACCACTGAAAAACATCGTAAACACGATAAAGAGCGTAAGCTGCTTGCGATATTGCAACGTTTTTCTGGACAAGGCGTATGCGGCGAAGGAAGTGAGCAGCAAATTGAGAGCCACGCCTACAATGACAATAAATAACGTGTTGCGATAGCCGAGCAGGATCATCGGGTTGCTGAATACCGCCCCGTATGTTTCAAGCGAGAAGCCCAGTGGCTTCCAAAGAATACCCTTATGCGCCATCATCAGCGCCGGTTCGCTGAATGAAGCAAATGCCACGTACAGAATTGGGTACATTGTTGCAATCATGAGCACGGACAAAAACAGCGTATTGCAAACCCGGAATATATGTTCACCCAAGCTTACTCGCATGCGAACCCTCCTCTACCACAAGCCCGTATTGTTCAACTTCCGGCTTATCCAGTTGGAGCCGATAACGAGCGCGAAGTTAATCACGGAGTTGAACAATCCGACTGCTGAGCTGAAACTGAATTGAAAATCTTGAAGCCCGACTCGGTACACATACGAGGAAATGACATCCGCTGTCACATAAGTGGTCGGGTTGTACAGCAGAATAACTTTCTCGAAGCCAACGCTCATAATTCGGCCAATGTCCAGGATGAGCAATATAACGAAGACGGGCAGCAACCCCGGTAGAGTAACATTAAGCATCTGCTTCCAGCGTCCACCGCCATCGATCTTGCAAGCTTCATATTGCTCGGGATCGATCGCAGACAGCGCGGCCAAGTAAATAATTGTACCCCAGCCTACATGCTGCCAAATATTCGACGAAACGAAGATCGTCCGGAAAAAAGACGGCTCCAGCAGCATCGTGATCCGCTCGCCGCCGAAAAATGCGATAATATCGTTAATGACGCCGTCACTGCTCGTAAAATCCTTGATCATGCCGCAAATAATGACAAGCGAAATAAAATGCGGCAAATAAGTGATTGTCTGAACCGAACGCTTGAACAGCGCATTTTTCACCTCATTAAGCAGCAAGGCGAGAATAAGCGGAGCGGGAAAACCGAAAACGAGATCGTACAAGCTTATCATCAGAGTGTTTTTAAACACCCGCCAAAAATACATTCCGCCAAAAAAGTCTCTGAAATGCCCCAGCCCTGCCCACGCGCTGCCCCCAATTCCAAGCCTGGGATTAAAATCCTTGAACGCAATAATCGCACCGTACATCGGAAAATATTGAAAAATAATGAAATATGCCAAAACAGGAGTAAGCATGATGTACAAATACTTGTTCTTAACTATGTCTTTCGCGATATTAAGCGGCAGACGCCCGGCATGCGCGACTTTGCTGCGTCCCAGCTTCAACTGAGCCATCTCCTACTCCTCCTGTCTACATGCAGCATCATCGGCAGGGGATGGTTGCACCACCCCCTGTCCCCACGGCGGCCTGCAGCCTACCGCAAGACGATACATGGAGTTATCTTTTGTTGTAGCGTTCCAAGGCACCTTGATAGATGTCGATTACATCGCGAATGCCCATATCTTCCAGCTGCTTCACGAAGCTGTCGAACTTGTCGAGCGGTTCGTTGCCCATTAAAAATTTGATAAACATTTCTTCCAAATACGTGTTGATTGCCGTCATCGTCTGCGCTACCTTCTTGCTCTCATCTACAGTAGGCGTAATGAACGCGGGCAAGATATGTTTCTCCGCATCGGTCTCCGACCAAACCTTGACCGCCTCATCCTGTTGCGTAAACGTGTTGGTCGTTTTTTGCTCATGCATCGGGAACGGGCCATTCGGAACTGTATATTGCGCCAGCATCTGCTGCGAAGTGTACTTTTCGTTTTTCACGATCATATCGGTAAATTTCGGGACGCCGTTGTCCATCGTGTAGCTTTCACCTTCAACGCCGAAGTTGTACATTATGGTTCCTTGCTCGCTAAATGCGAAATCCAGCCATTTTACGATCGTTTCCAGGTCTTTCGCTGATGTCGTCACGGCCGCGCTTGCTTTCGGGTTATATTTGAAATCGCGCTGTCCGGTGAATGGTTTTTCGCCTGCTTTCAATACCGGATAAGGAGCCGCTGCGAGATTAAAATCCGGATTTTGTGCTTTGCCGGACTCCAGCCATTTGCCCATGCCGCCGCCCAGCAGGTAAACAGTTGCGCCGGACTCGCCGTTCAGAAACCGCTTATCCAGCGTGTTGCGCTCTACGATTGGAAAGTCTTTATCAATCAGCCCTTCGGAATACCACTGGCGGAACAACGCCAAAACATCTTTGTATTGCGGATCTAACGGACCGTATTTCACTTTGCCCTGATCGTCAATATAGAAGCCGTGCGACGTTTTGTATGCGCCGAAAAACGCATCCTGTAAATTCATTTTGTTCGCGTATAGTGCCGTGAGCGGTGCTGCGGCGCCTTTTTTCTCCTTGAACGCCGTTAGGACCTTATGCCAATCATCTATCGTTACAGGCAATTGCAGCCCCAGCTCATCCAGCCAGTCTTTGCGCAGCATTGGTCCGCGGAAGACTACGCCTTCCGAGTTGCGTACCATCGGGAAGGCGTAATATTGACCGCTGTCGGTTTTCACCATTTTATCCAGATCCGGATCAGCTTCCAGCATCTTCTTTAGATTAGGCGCATATTTATCGATCAAATCGTTGAGCGGTACGATAACCCCGTCTGCAATCGCCTTTTCTGGTCCACCTGGATAGATGCTCCAGTCGTACTCCAGCACATCCGGCAGTTTGCTGGAAGCGAGCAACAAATTAAACTGCTCTTCCGCTTGACCGTCAGTCGGGTGGATGTAGGTTACTTTCACGCCGGTAGCTTCTGCAATCGCCTTCCCGATTGGCGCTTCCGCCAGATTCGTTGTAAATGTAATCAGGTTTCCGTTGATTGGAGCCCAGTACGAGAACGTATCTTTGGTATCCAGCGGATAAACCGGCTTATTCGCTCCCTCGTTGCCTTTGCTTTCGTCATTTCCGCCCGTATTGCTGACGGCGCTTTGAGTTGGCTCTGTCTTGTCCTTGTTGCCGGAGCCCCCATTACTAGTGCATGCGGTTAACAACAATGAGAGTACCATTGTGATCCCCAGTGTAAGCTGCAGCCCTTTGTGCATCTTGCCGTTACGTTTTTTCGCCATTGTGCCCCTCCGTTCTTTTCGTATCGAATATGTTGGTGTGAATACGCTTTCATCGTAACGCTAATTCAGTGCCACAAACCATTGTCAAAACCTCAAATATACTGCAATTTCTCAAAAATGAGGGTAGCAAAACCGCAAGTTAACCGCTTTTTCTTGAAAAAAAGCCCGAGAGCTACTTGACTTCCCTGTAGCGCCCGGGCGTAATGCCTTCGAACTTTTTAAATATGCGGTGGAAGGTATTCACATCGTTGTAACCGACCATCAGCGATATTTCGCTGACATTATATTTCTCACTGGTAAGCAGCAATTTGGCCTGCGCCAGCCGCGTCTTGTTAATGTAGTCGAGCAGAGATTCGCCCGCAAGATCCTTAAACAGTTTGGAAACATACGACGGCGTCATGGAGAAGGCTTCCCCGATCATGGAAATGTTCAGGTTCTCGTCTTGGTAATACTCGTTAACATATTTCATGACCTTATCGATTAGCGGATTGCTGCAGTATTCGCGGTTATTATTAACGTAGCCGCACAAAAGCTCCAGCATATCGTATAGCTGGCTGCGCATCTCCCCAACCGTCTGGCATTGCATCAGGCGTTCGATGGCGCGCACTCCGTCAGGCATATCCGGCTTGCCCGCGATGCGGATTTCTCCGATTACTTTTTGCAGCGTAGCCATCAGATCGAACATGAGACATTTCGCTGTATGGAAAGGATACGGCTCTGTCGTAACATTTTTCTGTACAATCTCACCGACAAACGTTTTCGCCTTATCGAGCTGGCCTTCGCGAACCATAACGATCAGTTGCTGCTCGGCCTTGAGAGGATAAAAATAACCACCAGGAGCAGTCCCCTGGTTGTCGCTGCCGCTCAGGTCCGCATAATGAATAATGCCCCCGCTGCCTGCAATGATACGGTATTCCATCGCCTCGACCGCTTCCTGAAACGCCTGAAAGATGCCATATTCGCCCTCCTGCTGTGCACTGATGGCAGCGGTCAACTGGACATCGGCATGACTTGCGATGAACGACATCGTTTCTTCCGCGATGTGCTCCAGCTCCCCCCGCTGCTCCTCCGGCGAAACAAGCTGATGGTTGACGATGCAGGCGAGCAGCTCCTGGTCCAGTTCTACCGCATAGGCGTTAACGGACTTTCGCGCAACCTCCTCGACCACATTGGCGATCAGGAAGTGCAGCAACCGCTTGTTATGTACCTGATCCTCATCCTTCCGATGGAACTTGCCGAAATGCTCGATGCGCAGCAAGATAACAGAAAATCCGCCCAGCGGGAAGCGCAGATCATAGGCTGAGAACGATTCGTGCAGCGGGATATGGCTGTCGAGCTGCCCCTTCAGCAACCGCTGCAGGAAATGCGATCTGAGTGTATTGTTATGCTGATTCAGCTTGTTATGAAGCTCCTCCTTCTCATGGAAGGTACTGCTCAGCGCCTGCTCCAGAAAGGAGTATTCATTTGAGCCGCGATCGAATGTAACACCAGCCTTGAACGACAAGCTCTGAATGAGCGCATGAATCGGCAGGTAGTTCCGCTTGAGCAGCCAATACGTTACGCCGCCGCCAATAATAAGGCAAAGCAAGATGCTTGCGATCGTCAATTGCTCTACTACGTTCATCTTCTGGTGGTATACGCCCGCCGGAAGCGTCATCACATATTTCCATCCCGTAATGGAAGAGGTTGTATAGGATGCAACAAGCCTGCGACCGGAAGCCTCGATCTCCAGTTGCCCCGATTCTTCCGGCATATCGCTGTAGTGTAGAGCAGGTTCCGCCAGCGACTCGCCCGTAGACGCAATGAACCGGTTGTCTTCATCCAAAATAAAGATTGTGCCTTCCTCAGGCACCGACGCTTGCTCCAGCAGCTTGCTGCGGTCAATCATAAATAGCAAGACAGCTCCCGGCTGATTCATGATCGTTGATGTCGCATTTTGGGCATACATGACCGTAGGCCTCCACTCATTCTCTTCAGATACAACAACCGAGTGGTAGCCTTTAATGTACCATTGGTCAAAATATTTTTGAAACGACTGGAACGGCATTTGCTCTTCAAGGCGGATATGGTCGTATAACGCTTCGATGTTCATACGGTTGTTGCGGGCGATGACCGTATCGCTATTTTTGTAATAAATATAAATGCCTTCAAGAAAATCGTTAGCAATTTCATATACGCGCAAATCATTTGCGATTTGGTATATTTCGTAGTGATCTGAATCAGACAAAATGGGATCGGCAGAAATAAATGATGCGATTCGCCTGTTGAGGCTCACCTCGAGGCTTAGGCTCTCGATTCCTTTGAACTGGCTATCTATGGCTTGCTCCATCTGAACAAGAATGGATTGGTTGGCGCGGTTAATTTCGGCCTTTACAACGTTCAGCGTCGCGCCGTATATAACGCCGCTGATCAGAATGGGCACGAGCAGCACCGAAATGTATGAAAGCATCCAGGTCAGAAATACGCTGCGATTTTTGTGCCGGAGCTGCTTTAGATAGATCGTCCACCGGTTTCGAGTTTGGGCCATAGGTTCTCCTCCATGTTAGCTTTAGTCGGAGTCGGGACCGACGTCAATTCTTGTTAGAATGGCCGGACAACGAATATCCTCGACTTCCGCTTTCTGATTGTTGATACATACCGCCGGAGACGGCCGGTATTCATATATGGCCTGTTGCTCCTTGCCGCATACACGGTTGTAAGCGATTACACAATTCTCAGGCGCATAAGGAATCCGCTTGCCCAGCGTAATACCATGACGACAATTCACAATCGTATTATTCACGACATGCGCGCGATAGACGCGCCAATGTTTCCTCAGTTCCTGCTGCGTCGGCGCCTCCGGATAGCCATCCGGACCCCCATCGTAGTTACCGCCGTCAATGAGCAGCGCATCCAACGTTAAGTTTTCCATATAATTATCAAAAATGTGATGGTCGTTGCCGTAAATGCGAAACCCGCCCATCTCTTCCTTCATGCCATCACCGATAAACACATTGTGATGAAAACGGTTTCCATGTCCGTGCCGCGCAGTCACTTGGCCGGCGGAGTTAAGGAATGTGTTGTACCGAATTGTATTATAGCAGCTTTTTACCGAAATAATCTCGGGCTCTCCGTCGCAATTTTCAAACAGATTGTGTTGAATCGTAATATAACCGTTCGAGAGAGAGATTCCGGACAAGCCTAGCCGGATCGCTTCAAGCCCGTTGACGACTCGTGGGCCTATATGATGAAAATAATTATATTCGATAACATCATGCTGCGAAATTTGTTCCCCGTCGCCATCAAAAATGACGAGCGGTCCAAGGTCGGCCTTTGGCCCGAACTCGTTGCGTTCGATTCGGTTCCAGCCGCTGCCGCTTCCCACCACAGACAGCAGGCTGTACTCCGCCCCAACCTGTCGCGGCTCAAATCTATTCCGCGCAATCCTCACGTGCCGCGAACCGTCCAGAATGATAGATTCGCGCTGCTCGACCTGGAATAGCAGCCCCCATACCTCTACATAAGCAGAGTTCAAGATGCGTATACTTGATTCGCCAGTTATCGTCGCTTTTCCTTTATTGAAAGCGCGAATGCTTAATATTGCGGTGTCCGATCCCACTTTGCCTTCAATAATATAGTCTTCATTCCGCTCGTAAACGCCGTCTGCCAACAAGATCGTGGAACCAGGTTCTGCCCGGCCCATGGCTGCCGCCAACTCGTCGCTACTCGACACCCAATAAATAGTAGTCATCTTCCCACCTGCTTCCTATTAAATAGGCTGATATGATCCGCAGCCTCTGCAGGATCATATCAGCAACTTCACAACCTCTATTATGAAAGATACGTTTCCCATGCCATAGTGTAAAAAAATGAAACAATCATAAAAAAGTAAACTGAGGCTCAAAAATAGCGAAAATAATCGCCTTGCAACCTGTAAATCGCAACCTGCCGGTGGACAAAACATGAGAAAGGACGTATCCCGATATCAAATCGTGGATACGTCCCCATTGCAGTTGCCTGTTTACCAGCCAGCTTAACCGAAAAAAAAGTAGGCAACCTTCATCTCTTCTTCCTTCAACAGCAACTTTTGTGCTGCTTCAAGCAGAGGCGTGCGATCATAGACAAGACTTTTCATTGCAATTTTGCCATCGGTAATCGTGAAATAGTGCGCTTCTTTCGACGGATCGTCGCGACGGCGGTAGGACACGCTTCCCGGATTCAGCCACAAACTGGCGTCGCTCAAATAATGAATGCATCTGCGATGCGTATGTCCGAAAATAATGCGGCGATCTCCTGTATCCTCTGTTGTCTCGCCGCTGCGTTCCTCCCAGAAAGCGTCGTACTTGGGCAAGCTGTCAATCGTCAAATAGTTGTCGTACAGATGCTGCATCGTATAACGATAGCCATCCATTTCGAATGTGCGGTAGACTGGTATGCTTTCTAGGAAGGAAATTTCCGCTTCACCGAGCAGCCTTGCATTGCAATGTGCCCACTTGATACTATCCGCCGCCACATTATGACCTCTATTACCGTTTCGGTATAGGTCGATAATAATGTCGTCGTGATTGCCGCGAACGCAAATTGCATCGTTCTTATGCACCCATTCGATAACTTCCCGCGGGAAAGGACCGTAGTCTACGAGATCTCCCGCGCAATAGATTAAGTCACAGCCTTGTTCTGCTTTGCGGATCGTTTCCAATGCATAGACGTTGCTGTGAATATCCGAAATAATTAAAGCTTTCATATTCAGTTCAACTCCCAAAAGTTCAATATTCCCAGCAGTACCGTCACCGCTTCCGTCCGCGCAATGTATCCCCTGGCATGAAACGGTTGCGCTCCCACCCCTGTACGATTTCCGTTTTTTGTTCCGAACAACTTGGTTAAAGCCAGCTTTACTCCCCCTCGTCACCCGGCACGAACCCACTCCAACATTCGGATCTAAGTGTTCTCCCATTTGCCCAGCACACTCTCCCTCCTTTATATAAAAAGATGGAACTTTGATAAATCGTCAAAAGCTAAAACCGCCCTCATATATTTCTACTTCCAATCTGCAATTTCTGGAATAGGCATCAAATGTTAAAAAAGTCACTCATGAGATTGTACATTTTCGAGAAAAAAGGCACGTACGCTGCCTCATACTAGCTTCCGTTAGCTCAATAAATAGAGCAGGTTACCGTAGCACCTGCTCATCAATGTCTTTTATTCAAATCGTGACTCGTTTGTGCTCGGCAACCCTCAAATGCAAGGGGGCGGGATGTTTTTCATCCTATTTAGAAGATTAAATGATTAACTTGCTATTCCTATCCATTTTCTTGCGAAATCCTTTTACATAAAAAGTCCGGAAATTGTCTGATCATTAAGCTTGATATCACAAAGCAGAAATTGGTCTAATTATGTACTGTTCACCTGCAACTGTAGGAAAAGAAATTTTCTTAATATGCTGCTCCGACTTAGCTATAACTACTCCATTATTGATAGCTTCAATTTCTACTTCAGCATCTATCGTACAATTGCGTCCTAGCTTTGAAACAAGCTTGGCCTGCGAAAGCCTACCACTTGCCCATTCGATCCCTATCTCGAATCCGCCGCGCGCACGCAAGCCTGTTACGCTTCCCGTCTGCCAAGTATCCGGCAAAGCCGGCAGCAGTTGCAGCTTCCCTGCATGTGACTGCAGCAGCATTTCAGCAATGCCAGCCGTTACCCCAAAGTTTCCATCAATCTGAAATGGAGGGTGAGCATCGAAAAGATTCGGGTAAACTCCTCCAGCATGCCCTCTATCTGGGTCCCTCTCATCAACAATTCGCAGCAAGTGACTAATTAATTTACGAGAACGGTTGCCTTCGCCAAAGCGTGCCCATAGTCCAACTTTCCATGCGAGACTCCAACCTGTTCCTTCATCACCCCGAATTTCTAAAGAGCGACGAGCTGCCTTGAACAAGTCACTATCGTGATCTTTCGTAAATTGACTGCCCGGATAAACGCCATATAAATGAGAAACATGGCGGTGATGGGGATCCTCTTCATCGAAATCAACAGACCATTCTTGGAGTCTGCCTCCTCTTCCGATTCGAAGCGGAGCTAACTTATCTCTCTTGCTGAGCAGCTCCTTCTGCCACGCCTCATCCACCTGCAGCACTTCTGCAGCTTCAACGCAGTTTGTAAACAGCTCCCAAATAAGTTCCATATCCATAGCGCTTGCCGTCGACACACCAACTAAGCTGCCATTCGCAGGATTTTTGAATTTATGCTCGGGAGAAGTGGAAGGCGATGTGACTAACGAGCCTTGATGATCCTCCGTTAAATAATCACTTATGAACAGAGCCGCCTGCTTCATAATCGGATATGCACGCTCTTTAAGAAATAGGAGACTACCGCCAAATAAATAATGCTCCCATAAATGACTGCATAGCCATGCTCCCGCCATCGGCCATAGTGCCCAGACTGGATCACCATGCCCATAGTCGCCTACAGGCGCTGTTTGTGCCCAAATATCAGTATTTTGATGAGCTGTCCAGCCTCTTATGCCATAGTGCACCTTGGCTGTCTCACTTCCTTTAATTTTCAAACTGTCAATCAAATCAAATAATGGGTCGTGACAATCGGGTAATCCGCAGGTCTCTGCAAGCCAATAATTCATTTGCGCATTAATATTCAGCGTCCAATTGCTGCTCCACGGCGCCCTCGTTTCTCGGTTCCATATCCCTTGAAGATTAGCCGGCTGACTTCCTTTCCGAGAGCTGGCAATAAGCAAATATCGTCCATATTGGAAAAATAGCTCTATGAGTCCATGATCATCAGCCCCGTGCATCCTAATCCGTTTATTAATTGGTATCTCTGATTCATGTTCCGATGAAGCCGAATCTAATTGCAATTGGACACGATCAAACAAAGGCTTGTAGTCGGCAAGATGTTTATCCTTCAGCACATCATAGGACTGTGCTGCCGCTAGCGATAATCGTCTTGCAACCTCCTCGGACGGATTCTTCCCCTCATGAGTAGGCGACTTATCATAACCATTAAAGCTAGATGCAGCAGTCCATATAAGCATAACCGAAGAGGCTTTACTGACATGAATACCGCTATCATCCAGCTCTATCATTCCACCATCCGCTGTTGCGGTTAGCCCCGCCTCAAAGCGAATAGCCTCACTTTCCACTTCCTCTTTATATACGATTGGGTTATCGGTACAATAATAGCTTGGATCCACATGATCCGGACAGCGGCCATTCATGACGAGACTATCATCTCGCACAGACATTCGATATTTTAGCGGACTCTGCATCCTAGCAGAGAAGTTAAGCGACGAAGCTTTGCTGGCAGTTAATCTCATTACAAGTATCTTATCTGGGTAAGAACAGAACGTCTCACGAATGATACGGTTATCTCCCACCTTAAACTCAACACGGGCAATAGCAGTCGCTAATTCAAGGCTTCGTTTGTATTCGGTAGCTAGATCACCATGATAAAAATCGAGTATGAGTTCTCCTAATGGCAAGTAGGATTGTGTATAGGGGCCCAACATAGACTTCGCTAGCTCGTCTGCTTCTTCATATCGCTCTTCTTGCAGCAGCTTCCTAACTTCGGGCAACACCGCTAATGCATTCGGATTATTATCTCCCTTAGGGGGACCTGACCAAAGCGTATCCTCATTTAGTTGTAATCGTTCTCTTTCCACACCGCCGAAAATCATCGCCCCTAGATGCCCATTCCCAACAGGCAGCGCCTCTGTCCATACATCTGCCGGCTTGTCAAAATACATATTCATTCACTTTCACTCCTCTTTGTTGTTTCCCGATAACTGCCGGGGGTTACGCCAACCTATTGTTTAAATACTTTATAAAAAAGTCCTAGCCACACAAATATTTGAAACGTGATCTGCTTTCTGAAACGTCTGCTGAATATGTCTGGTAAAGGACTGGTCAGAGAGGTTCATGTAACAGGATGTGAATTCGTTTTCATGTTTGCCTCCTTTCTATAGTCTTAATTATAAAACGTTTTCATTAAATGAATACGGATCATTTATTAGCACTTAGGTATCCGATATTAAGGTGCTTTACATAAAACATAAAAATCCCTAACCCCTAAGTTATTAGGGGATTGGGAATTTGCTTCAGTTGGGCTATTCGTTTGGTTAGCCGTATTGGCCAAGCAGCATCTCATGCTCATAGAATCCCTTATTAGCCTGCGCTTACTTGACTTACCGAAACGTTTGGAGCTAAGTTATCTGCACATTCTTTATAAGCTGACCCACATTCATATCATTCAGATCCTTTAAACCCTCCGATTGCCATTGTCTATGCTAATCGCATACTCCGCTTCCGCAGAAAGCGCCAAAATCTCTGGCTGGCGATCTTCCAGTGGTCTGGATGGCATGTAGATGTCTCTCTCCTTTAATAGAGGAGAAATTTTCAGAACAATCGAATGGCTCGCCAATTGATCACGAAATCTCTTTAAGCCTATTTTCCAAGGGACGCCGTTATAGAACTGATCTGCGACGCATTGTCCGGCAATATAGGCTTGTGCTACATCTCCTACGAAATCGACGATCAACGTGATTTCGCTCGCTTCATTGAATGCCGAAGCATCTATACGAATCTCCCATTCAGGAGCTTTTCCTTCTTGCCCCTTATCTTCGAATAAATATTTGAAGAAATCTCCGTTTAGCGAAGAATCACGGATCCGCTTCCATGAGAATTCGACTTCACGAGTTTGCAGGATCGGCTTGAACACCTGGAATATCCCCTCTTTGTCTTGTGAGGACTCCAACGGTACGCCCTGACAAGTGATGCTATGTTTAACAGGAGGATAAACAGCAAATGCCATCCGGTCGGCTTCAGTACCGCTAATGCGCAATCCTTTCTCCTTAAACACGACGTTTCCTTCGCATAGAATTAACCGTTCACCTCCAAATGCCCGGCCCTTCCACAAATGCAGCGACTGCTCTTCGGTTATTGTCAGCACCTTAACGACATGACTGGCAACAGAGCGAACAGCGAATTCGCAGCCAGACCCCGGTTTCAGATCGGAAATGGCGAGCGTACCATCCTGCCGAACCAAAGTTCCCTCTTTCAATTCGACATCGGAAACGGTATCCGATTCGAAGGCGAATTCGGGGCGCACGCCAGAAACCTCGAAGAATACATACAGCGTCTCCCCATCTCCGCGAAGCCTACATAACAACTGTGCGGTCGCATATTTCAAACGTACACCGTCCATATCCATATGGAATGGCCAGAAGAAGTAACCGTCCTTCTTAAGCGTAAATCCATTTGCAGGAACGTTCAGCTCACCTCCGGGCAACCGCAATTCAACCTGTACGTCATCCTTGTCTTTCATCTCCGTCAGTCTCTGGTAGTTGTTGAAGAACAGGAAGCCGCTATCTCCTTGCGCTCTCGCTACGACGCGTACCGTCTCGTTATCCTCCAAGGATGAAGGCCGAACTTGCGGAAAAACCACAGCCATAGGCGCCAGCCTATCTCCGAAATCGTGTAGAAATAAATGAAGCCGCTTTAGTTTTCTATAAGAATCCCTGATTCCGCCAAACTCTCCGAGCGGCGCCTGGAAATCGTAGCTCCGTACGGGCAACTGATTGCCTTGGGGATTGGATTCTTGCATCGTTGAAAGTTCTCCGAGCGGCTGGGTTCCTCCATGATACATATAATAGCCCAGCAGATTGCACCCGTTAGCTATCTTAATCATCGCCATCGCACCAACGTCGTCCGCCTGTATGATGGGACGCCGATGATAGGTAATTTGCACGCCGCCCCCAAGCTCGCAAGAGCCATCGGGATAACGTTCGATGTCTTCCAAATCTTTAATATCAACGGCTTTCTCGCCGAACAGATCGCTGCCGATGCTCGGATCATTGCGTACTGAATGGAAGAAATAATGCGGTCCTGGAGGCAGTTGGTTTGTATGCTTTTCCCAAGGATGATCCGGATAACCTCCGAATAGCGGCAGCATTTCGTCCTTCGGAATCCGTGCTCCACCTGGGCCTCCCCAACCTGTAACCGTATATAAAGGAGCTTTCATGCCCAATTCTCGCGCGATACTCTTTAAGGTTCGCAAATGCTCGGGGTTATCCGTCAACTCGTTGTCGAATTGCATACCGACGATCGAGCCGCCATCTTGGAAGGACAGCCCTTCGATCTGCTTAGCAATTTCCCCGTAAAACCTTCTAACATACCACAAATAGTCATCATCGTTTGTCCGTAACGCGCATCTTCCATAGATCCAATCCGGAAAGCCTCCATTACGGCATTCGCCATGCGCCCATGGGCCTATGCGAACAAGAACCTCCAATTCGTTCTTCTGACAGAGCTGCACGAATTTCCTAAGATCCTTGTCTCCCGACCAATCGAAGCGACCTTCTGTTTCTTCATGATAGATCCAGAATATATAAGTAGCGACGATCTGGATGCCACCCGCTTTCATCTTAAGCAGCTCTTCCTCCCACTGTCCATGAGGAAACCTGGAGAAATGAAACTCCCCCATAACCGGCAGCCACGGCTTTCCTTCGCGGGTGAGATGCAAGCTGTTCACGTTGATTTCCTCTCCCGCCGGATTGGTGCCTCCCATTTTTAGATGGCCTTCGATCAATACTGGCTTTCGTTGATTGCCGACATCTAGTAAGTATTTCATTGTTTCACTCCCCGAGTATGCGTCCTTCCAACCCATCCGAGCTGTTGCACTGGATTCGAGCGCTTGAATTAAATTTCACTTCCATCATAATTTTGGAATCCTACCTGAACAACGGGCATTTTTTAAGATCATTGTCCAAATCCGTCGAACTGTCTTATACAAATATTAATCTCGTAGTCAGATATTTAGAAATCGAAACTGATTGCTGACCAGAAGGCCATTAGAGTTCAGAACATGGCTTGTTGTCCATCTTCCAGCGTTCACCTGCAAGCAACTTCAACTTACTCACTTCTCCGCCCCTTACTCTAAAATCGACTGTCTGATCGACGTTCGAGACAAGCGTCACACTCATCCTCCGATCCTCTAGATTCCAGTTCAATATGAAGAGATATAGTTAGATTTTTAGGTCGTTCTCATTTCTTAATATTCGAAGCAATGATGGATATAATCGTTTGACAAAGCCTATTGTCCCGAATATGATAATACTGACTAGTCAGTACAAATTAAAAGGAGTTGATATTCATGCATGAAATGTACGAATTGAAAGCTATCTTTACGCCGAATGAAGGAAAACGCGGAGATTGGGCAAAACTTAAAGTGGAGTACGGCAATCTCGGGGATAGCATCGAGATCGACAAAACGATCATAAGAATTTCGGATTACGGGATTTACGATGCAATGAAACGCGAAGAAGACGGATCGTTCACATGGTCTTATCCAATTCCGTATGAGGCACTGATCCAAACCTACGAGATCGATGTGTATGCGATAGACAAGATAGGAAACAAGGGACCTAAGCAAACGGTTATCTTCACTGTTACCAGCTAAAAATTCCCTTTCACATGAAACCGACGGCAGCTCGAATGTCTGCCGTCGGTTGTTCCTCCTAATCTACCTTTTGTCCTCTTCGGTTAATATCTTCATCCAGCGACACATTGTCATCAAAGCGAAAGTCTATCGAGAACTTGTCACTTGCCGATCCATTTCCCGTTCGTGAAGTCTGGGATCGCTACCGGCTGCCCGCCCATAGCAATCGAATCCTCGGTTAATGAGGATATACTCATCCACGAAGCCATATCATATACATCAATCGGCGTTTGCGTCCTGTTCTTGAAACTCTCGATGAAATCCCGGAAGACAAGCCAATCCATACCGTCATGGCCTCCTTTAATTCCTTCCTGCAAATAGCTCTCCCACAGCGGATGTTCATATTGCTCGCGATGGTGCTCGACGTTCCCCCATTGCGTCTTCCAATTCGATTCATACTGGTTATGCTGTCCATCTATGAATAAAGAATGGTTCTCCTCCATATACATTCCTTTTGTTCCCCTAACCGTAAAACCTCTTGAATAATATCTAGGCAATGTAGTATCCAATGTGAGTGTAATCGTTTCTCCGCGAGCGCACTGGATGATAGTCGTTACGATATCGCCTTGCTTAAACCGAGTACGAGCAAGCTCGCTATCCTTCCTCTTGCTTGTGATGTATTCCTGCATGCCTCCCGATTTTGAGGCGAGAGACACAAGCGATACCATGCGATTTCCTCTATTGATATCTAGTATTCTGGCGATGGGACCTAGCTCGTGAGTGGGATAATTATCACAGTTTCTATGAATATATTCGTTCAGTCGATAATGACGGTTTTCTTTGCCATTAGCGATTTCATAGCGCAGGTCGTGAAGATAACCTCCTGAGCAATGGACGATTTCCCCGAGAATGCCTCGCTTTACCATATTTAATACCATGAGCTCATCGCGGCCATAGCAGCAATTCTCCAGCATCATGCATGGAACTCTCGTTCGCTCATAAGCTTCTACCAGCTTCCAGCATTCCTGCATGGAATAAGCTCCTCCGACCTCGCAAGCGACATACTTCCCTTTCTCCATCGCTTCGATTGCGATAGGGATATGGGTGGACCAAGGTGTGCAGATCATGATGACGTCAACTGCCTCTTTATTCAGAACTTCCTTATAGTCACCAGTTTCAAAAGGTCGACTGCAGCCTGCCTTCTCAATCAGATTAGCTGCCTGTTCGCGACGATCCTCGTGCAAGTCACAGACGGCGACGACTTCCACGTCCTCCATTTTCAGCAATATGATTTCCAAAAGCCCCGTTCCCCGTCCACTAAGCCCGATTAAACCGATTTTCACTTTAGATTTCATCCTCGTGATCCCTCCGAATAATAGCTGCTTGCCCCTTATCGATCGCAAGGTGCTCTGCCTTCATTGATATCGTCTTTACGATTGCGACTGCCTTGTCTGCCATTGTATTCCCGCGAATTTCAACTCCGCTGCATGCCCGTAAGCGGATGATTTCTTGCGAATCAGCGTATTCTCCGCCCATATCGCCGTTCCTTGAGATCTGGTTATCCGCAACAATTAAGTCGTTTATGCTCTTCGCATCCAATAATGGGGAACCGTCCAATTCAAAGCGGTTATTGCTAATCACAACGTTGCTGTGCACGGGTGCATCCACTGATACAACCGTGTTCTCCGGTTGAATCAGAATGACCGGCTGATTACCGTTACCACAAGCGACGAACCGATTTCCCCTTATCTGGACATCGCGAACCATCCCCGATTCATACCAGCTTACCGCATCGTCGGCGATGAGAATCGCGCTCATATGCAGCTTCTCGAACAAATTATTCTCGATGGTCACTTTACGGCGCGTTGTCACTAGAATTCCACGAGTCGGTATTCTCTTGAAGACATTTCCGCATATGGATACTTCGGGCGTCCATGTGACATTCTCGATGACATCCTCGTCCCCGATCATTCTCGGTACCGGAGCATCCAGCGTCAGTTCGGCTTCACGCAGACTACGCTGCTTGATGTCGACGACATGACGGGTAGCATAAGGTATTAACGAGCTAGCGGAAATAAAATCAATCTCATCGCCCAGATGGAAGGCGCTGAATCCGTAGCTTTGCGGATGCATAAACCGTACGCGAATGCATCTCTCGTCCTCGGCGCCAATGATTCTTAGATGGGTACCGTGAATATTGATGGCATCATCGTGCGCACCCTCGAATAAGCAATCGTTGATCGATATTTTTCCTTTCATCCCGGAAAGATGAACAAAATCGGCGAACGCCGCCGCTGTTCGTCCATGGGAAGGATCCGGCGCCAATCGCAAGCCCTCGAAAGTCAAGTTTTCGCTGAATTGCCCGACGATCCCAAGCCCATGCATATATTGCATCCAGACATGACGCCAGGTAATATTCCGGCAGCCAACGATCAGGGCACCAACCTGATCCCGAATGCCATCGCGCATTTGAAACACATGACCAACCTTCGTGATCGGAGCAGGCGATACAAACCAAAGCCGAAGCTTACCAAGCTCCATCTGTTCGACATGGCTGGCTAACGTGATCGGGTTGGGTACTCTCCAGGTCCGGTTGCTCACCGGGTCAAATTCCTGGGCAGGACCCCCGCGGTAAGACCAATCTTCATCAGTCCAATAAAGCTTATCGTCCATCAACAAATAATAAGAATCCGGATGAACCTCCACCTCCCAATAGCTTTCGCAGATCGCGACGATTCGCATTTCGGATATAGTCGGCCGGGCGAAATCGATCGTCAGGTTCCGTATTTCCACATCGACGCAGCCGTCCATGACGATCAGCGTCATCTTCCCGTGAAACAGCAGCCGCGAGCTGTTCCCTTCCACATGAATTCGTTTTGCCCCTTTGAACCAGAGGCCTATCGTTTTGATCGGATGGGGATGCTCCTTTTCGCTAGCCGTATTCGAGACATAGTAAGGTTCTTTGCTAGCGTTATTGGCATACAAATCATATCGTCCTGGCGGAAATTCGATCACCGTCGGCCCATCCTCGGCCGAAGCGGCATCGATCATAGCTTGTATGGCCCTAGTCGCATCCTCGCCAGAATCCGGTATCGCTCCGTAATCAGTTGCCCGAAACAAACGGGGCGCCGGATCGTTTCCTATCTCATTTGCTTGACCTCGCATGCTTCATCTCCCAGTATGATCGACTTTTCACTACACTCCTTCGACAAACTGCGCTTGAGCGCCATCGAATCAATTGTCGAAGCTGCAATGAGCGCCCCCTCGTCTCCTTCGTCCGCTCATTCTCTATTTATTGCTGCGATGGAATGATTGATATCGCCATTCCCAGCGCTAGAGAAAGCTCCAGCAACCCTCCCACAATTCGTTGACCAAGTTGCGCTTCCGATAATCCTTCAGCCGTAATTCGGTAGATATCAACGGCAGCTACTTCGTTCCAATCAGGCGGAAGCGACCAAGCCTTCTTCGAGTAACCACTCTTGCTGAATGCGATTAATTCCGGTTGCTCTTGCCATAAAGCAGGGAACAGCACGTCGTCTCCTACGCGCAGCGGCTTGCTGTCTCGACGAACGGAGTGATCCGCTAGATGAACGGAATGCCCTCCCGAATAATGAACGACCCTGTTATCGCCCTCGCCCTCTATCCGAATGCGATCAAGCGAATTCAAATACTGGTATTGAAGCATTCTTGTACAGATCTGCTCCATGAAGATATCGTGCCAATCCTCGCGTGAAACTTCGTTGTCAAGATCCCAGAATACATCCTCACCATGCACGCCCGCGCCGAACAAGAACTCCAGATCATGTCTGCGCGGAATGCCCGGTATAGAGTAATCTCGAATAGCAGCTCCGCTCAGCAGCTTGGCGGGTCTCTCCAGAAAATGCTTCTCCTGGTTCTGATCAAACCACCAGCACCACGGTTGCAATCCGATGAACGGATCGTTGCGATGATGGGCGAAATTTTCGCTTGTCACATCAATCCCGCGACTTCTGAAATAGCGGATTGTCCGGCGCATGTAGGAGGACTCCTCCTCCTGGGAGACGCCTCGGAAAACATTTGCTCTCGGAAAATAAGCGTCCAGGTGTACCGTGCCGGCCTTATCAAGCTCCAACAGCGAGATCAACTTCTCGATTCGCTGGACGATTATCCCGCTCTCCCATTCCTTCTTATAAAAAATTTGATAGGCAGCCATATTATTATAGTTACCGATTTGCAGCAAAGAACCATCTTCGTTACGCGAAATCAGATCATGCTCCATGTAAAGATCCCAATGCGGGCTATTATCGTAGGCGTCCGTCATATTGACATGAACGCTAACTGTTGTGTTATAACGTTTGGCTGCTTCCGCCAACCACAAATAGCTGTCCCTCGCAGTCGAATCCTGCGGCCTCTTCAAATGGACATTCACCTCATCCCAGGCAGGGTATCTGTCATCGTGACCATTATACTGCCATCCGACCAAATAAATGATTTTCGGAATGCCTCTGGTAAGTCGATCGATGTCCACAATATATCGAAGCGCCTGTTCAAACGTACAAAACACCTTCGACCCGCCTTTACCGTCCGGAATCGCCATGCCCAGCTTCATCGTGAGCGTCTGACTATAATCGAAATTGTAAGGGCTCTCCGGTTGCATCGTTTCTTGCCAATCGTAATATTCCCCCGGAATGGATCTCCACGCTTCATTAGTATCTATTGAGTTAGTCATCCTGGCCTCTTCCTTTCTGTAATGAAGAAACCTGACAGCGCCACACATCGACGCTGTCAGGCTTCGCATTTCTTTTTACTTGGATACTTGAGCGTTCATCATATCCACGATCGATTGATGATCGCCAATATCCGAAAGCTCCTTCTTAAATGCATCCCATTCGGAGAGATTTCTCTCGCCAAGCAGGAATTTATAAATATTTTCGTCCAAATACGTTTGTACCGCGGTCATGATTTGCGCTTTCTTCGCTTCGTCATCTTTGCTCAGACGAACGACCGGCGCTTGTTCATACGGAGCAATGGACGTTTCCGAACTTGTGAATTTACCCATTCCCTCTTGAGGACGCATCTCCTCGAATTGGCCCTTGGCGAAAAATTGCACTTTTTTATAAGCGATATAGTCAGTAGAATAATTTTGCGGGGCGAAGACGAAACCTTGACGCGTTGTACCATCGCCATTTAAGTCTTTCTTCTCTTGCCAGTCTCCGTTTTTGTTGATGAATTCCTTTTTACCTTCGACCACTTGGTAGGTTTTCCCTTCAACGCCCCAATGCATCAAATCAATCATTTCATCCGAATACTGATAATCGAGCATCTTGACGATAAGTTCCGGATATTTCGTGTTTTTGGAGACCATGACGCCGTAGTTGGCATAGATGGTATGACCCAAGAGGGCCGGCCCCAACACCCACTGATCGCCGTACTTTTCGTTTTTCGGATTGACCGCTGCTCCCCATGAGACGCCTTGATCCGGAACGGAATATTGCTCCCACCAACCTGCCCACGCCAACGGAAGCATGAAGGACTTGCCGGTTGTTACTTTCGCCTTCAATTGATCTTGAGACTGGCTCAGGAACTCGGGATCGAGCAGCTTCTCGTCGTACAATTTGCGAATATACATTAAACCTTCTTTGAAAGACTCCTCAGTCGGTCCGTATACGTATTTCTCGCCGTTCCAGTAAATATCGCTTTTCGTATGGTTCGAGAGAGCTAACGCGTCTATGAATTTTGGCCATTCCTGCGAATTGACCGGATAGGAATCCGGATACAGCTCTTTCAGCTTAACGGCCGCATCGTAGAATTCATCCCAGTTTTCCGGAACTTTGATATTATGTTTCTGGAAAACATCGAACCGGTATAACGCTGGGTATGCGGAACCCGCTAACCCCGTATCGTTCCGGAATCCATCCCCGAAGAAAAACATTTTGCCTTCCGGTGTATACATACTCTTGTCCGAGAACTTTGTAGACTCCAAATAAGCTTTATAGTTTGGAGCGTACTCGTCCAGGTAAGGCGCAATGTCCAAGAGGGACCCTTGGTTGCCGAATTGGAACATGACTTCGGCATCCTTCACACCCGACATAATGTCCGGTGTATCGCCGCTGGCCAGCGTCAATTTTATTTTCTCCGGATAGTCGTCACTGTTCACATAGATCCATTTAATATCAAGCTTTTTGCCGATATGCGCTTCCATCTTTTCCTTCCAGAGCTTATAGAGCTCGGTATCCTTCGGATCGTCCCCGAAGCTGGACATGTAAGCGTTAATCTTGATCGTTTCCTCAGCCGGTTCAGATGGCTTGGATGTCTCACCGGAATTGCTGTTGTTTGTTTGCTCTGACGGTTTGTTGTCTCCTTTGCTGCAGCCAGCAAACACGAGTGTCGCAATGAGCAGAAAACTAAGCACTAGAACCATTTTTTTCTTCAAAGCATAACCCCTCCATGAATTGTATTTGTTAATCTATGTTTAATTTCAGATCAACCGCTGTTAGCCTTTCACCGAACCGATCATCATTCCGGACACAAAATGCTTCTGCAATAGCGGGTAGACGAACAGAATCGGTAATATCGTGACGATGATAGACGCCATCCTAATGTTTTTGGTATTCAGATTGTACGTCTCGAGGAATCGTTGCAACCCGCCTGAACTCGTATCATCCTTCAGTTCGATTACCATCCTGCGCAAGAGCAACTGGATGGGATGACTGCTTTCGTCATTGAGAAAGATCATTGGTTCAAACCACATATTCCAGAACATGACTGCACCGAATAGCGCAAATGTCGCCAGCAGCGGCTTGGATAATGGCATATATATGCGAAACAGAATGCCGAGATCATTCGCTCCATCAAGGTAAGCGGATTCCCGCAACTCCTTGGGGATATCTTGGAAGAAAGTACGGAAAATGATGATATTGAATGCGCTCATTGCAACTGGCAGCACGATCGCCCATATCGTATTGAACAAATGCAAATCCCTGATAAGAAGGAAGTGCGGAATAAGTCCCCCACTAAATACCATCGTTATGATCACGTAAAAGACCAACGGTTTACGAAATACGAATTCGTTGATTGCTAACGGGTAGGCGAATAAGGAGGTCAGCAGCAATTGAAGAAAAGTGCCGATGACTAAGAACTCAATCGTATTCATATAAGCATTCAAGATGTTTTTATCCTGTAAAATGAATTTGTAGCTGTTAAAGTCAAATCCTCGCGGATACCAAGTAATCTTGCCCTGAGCAACTAAGGTGGGATCGCTAATCGAAACAGCAAACGTATTTAATAGCGGATAAAGCATAACAACACATAGCACGATCATAATCGTGTAATTAATAATATCGAAAGCTTTAGACCCAAGCCCTTCATTATATACTTTCAATGTATCCCCCCCCTTACCATAAACTGTTTTCAGATACTTTCTTGGAAAAGTAATTCGCAAATACAATTAAAACAAGACTGATCACGGAGAGCATCAAACCGACCGCAGCGCCATATTCAAACTGTCCGCCTTGCACGCCTACCCGATAGACGTAAGTTTCGATAACGTCCGCCGTTTCGTAAATTTTCGGATTGTACATGAGAAGCACTTTTTGAAAATCCGTGCTTAGAATACTTCCTAGCTTCAGAATGAGCATGACCGCTGTCGCGGGGATAATTGCCGGCCATGTGACGTATCTCAGTCTCTGCCAACGATTCGCGCCGTCTATGACCGCTGCTTCGTGTTGCGCCGGATCGACACCGGTAAGCGCTGCCAAATAGATGATGGCTCCATAGCCCAATTCCTGCCATATACCCGCACTAATGTAAATCGGCCGGAAAGCTTCCGATATATATAGCAGCGTCCTTGGTTCCGCCCCAAACCAAAACAGAATTTTATTGACGATCCCCTCTACTGAAGTAAATTCATGAACGAAACCGACAACGATTACCGCGGATAGAAAATGCGGGAAATAAGTAATCGTCTGCACAGCCCGCTTAAAAAATTTGTTGCGAAGTTCATTCAATAATAAAGCGAATAGGATTGGAGCCGGAAAACTGAAAATCAAAGAATAAAAAGCAAGCAATAGCGAGTTTTTAGTAATCCTCCAACTCATCGGACTATCAAAAAACGCCTTAAAATGGTCGAAGCCGACCCAAGGACTTCTTAAGAAGCCCAACGATGCGTCATAACTTTTGAAAGCGATTGTAATTCCATACATGGGTAAATACTTGAAAACTAGAATAACCAGAAAACCAGGCAGCACCATTAGGATCAAGTAGCGCTGCTTCCAACATTTTCGCAGAAAGCTTTGTTTTTTTCTGAGTTGCAGATTATGCGCAAGCTGTTGATTCTGCAAATTTCACCCCTCCAGTACACATATACATAATGACAATAAAATGTAAGCCCTTTCGAAATGCAGCTGATCATCTCACCAAGCCCACATCGTTCTTGGTGACCTCAGCATACGGGAGATGATGAATTTTAAGCAATTATCAACTATTAATATCGTTTGAATAATTTCATTTCGATCGAAAATCGATTGTATGTGAAAGAACGAAAATCGCTCCTGCATACGAAATATGGGAATGTCATTTATTAATGTGCTGTTCAATATTTCAGCTGCGCATGACAGCCAAGAATTATCCCCTTATAATGATGGAAAGCGCAACCCGCTTTATGCAAGCGGTTACAAAATTAAGATTAGAAACCGATCTACCTTATAGACAGAAAAAAGGGAGGTTTACAACTTGAACAGATTATTCCGAACTGTTTCCACTCGATATCACAGAAGCAGCGTTCTGTTTAAGCTGCTAATCGTCAACATGATTTTTATCATTCTGCTCACAACGCTGCTTGGGTTCAACTACTCGTATTTGAAAACAAACGTCAAGGAACAAGTTGTGCGAACGAATGAAGGCTTCCTGAAGCAATTGTCCGGGGACTTGTCTGGTGAATGGTTGGAGATTCGCAACATGATTTACAATTTCAGCGTTAGCTTGGATACGAAACTCCTGTCCAACAATCCCAAAAATTCGCGTTCTTATTACCCCACGTTAATGGCATACAAAAACAAAATAACGCAATCGAATCTGCAGCTACCATTCCGGGCGCAGATCTCCACTTACTTCCCGAATCAGGACTTGGTGATCAGCAGTGACGGAACCCGTAGTTTGAGCGTCTTCTATAAGAATCTGGATGTTAAAAACGGTGGTGAAACCTGCCGTTGTCTGCTGCAAAACGAATTGGAGCAACTGTATAATTTCCGCAATACTATCGTGTTCTCATACCGGCTATTCCCGGAAGGCTATATATTCGTACAAATCGCCAAAGCCGAGCTGCTCGCTTATCTGAACAATCAGACTATGTTGCTTGATAACGTTATCGTGATAAGCGATAGGGAAAATCAACTTTTTGTAAGTACAGCGACACTTGATCCAGCAATCGCCGAGCAACGGCTTCCTGAGCTAAAAGGTCCGCTCATCATTAATGGAAATAAATATACGCCTATTTCTCAAACAGATCCATTGTTCACTTACACCGTTTTGTTCTCGGAAAGCCAGATGCAAGAAAAGCTTAAAAAGGCCAACGGGTACACCTTCGTCTTGTTTGCCCTTTTCTTCGCCGTCAATTTGGGATTTCTGTTCGTCAACTGGTCCATGTTCAGGCCGCTAAGGCTCATGGCGAGAACATTCAATCAATGGACGACGGGCCCTGCTACGAAAAATGAATTCGCGATTCTCTCGGATACGTTCAAGGAACTAAATTCCGCCACAGTCTCCATGAAACAGGAGATCACGGAGCAAGCCGACATCTTGGAGCATAACGCGCTGCTTCGGCTGTCAACGGACGAGAATTATACGATGAAGCCCCACATAAACCGGATGCTGTCCGTGAAGTATGATTCCTATGCCATACTCACCGTCATTGAAGAAAGCAGCCAAGGCCAATCCGTTACCTTGTATGCTCCGTTACTGGAAGCGGCATTAAGTCAATCCCGACCTTACATTCGACTGCATGCCCATAGCGATAAATCTATATTTATCACAAGCTGCTCCGACACGAACGCATTGGAAGCTCTTGTTTCCCGCGTCTTTGATAGCTGTCCCGATCCGGTAGACAACATGCTTGTATTTTGCGGTATCAGCTCCATTCATACGCGATTAGAGGACATCGGCAAAGCGCTTCGTGAATCGACTGACGCGATTGACAAGCATGTCCCCAATCTAGCCCATTTAAAGAGCGTCATTCTCTATCAAGATCGGAACAACGATCAAGCGGCGGTCATCCACTTGTCTATCGATAAGGAGCAAGAACTTGTCAACTATACCCTTAAAGGAAATACGGAAACGCTACAGCAATTTTTCGATAAAACGATACAAAAGACGTTCAAAAATTTAACATTTGAACAGTTCCGGAACATGCTTCGTTACCTCCACGACCTGCTGCTTGTCATCATGAACAGTAAGAAGATCAGCGTCGAAGAGGTGTGGAACGTTCCACCGGCATTTTCGCATACGTACCATCTCCAGTATTTATTCCGGCAGATCCAAGAGGGATATTTTCTCGTGGCCAAGCGATCCGCCCTGCCGATTACGCCACTTCTGGAGCAGATCAACCAATATATTGACAAGCATTATGCCAATCCGGATTTATCGTTAACGCTAATTGCCGATCATCTGGCTATCACTCACGTGTATTTATCGACATACTTTAAGAAGCACTCCGGCTACAACTTAAACTACTACATGCACCTTGTTCGCATCCAAGCTGCAATCCGGCTTATCCAATCTCATCCGAATATGACCATGAAGGATATCGCGGAACAAGTCGGATACTCGAATGCTGGAACGTTCATCCGGCATTTCAAGAAAATATCCGGGACGACGCCCACGCAGCATGTCAGGTTACAGCAGGAATAGAAATAAACAGAACACGATACTAGTAAGGAGGCCGCTGCTTTGAACGGCCTCCCTGCTGCTTTGCTCCGGCACTGCCGAGCTTTTATGTTTCGAAGGTTATGATCCTGTCTACTCCCGCTCCGAACCGGGTAAGGCGCAATTCGCCCTTCGCGTAATCAATGCTGATGAGATCGAACGCCGTCTCAGTCACCGTACCGACCGTCCTTTCGGGGCTTTCGTCATAATTTCTGTAGCTGACCGCGTTAAGCGTAGATATCATCGGGATACCGTCATGATACAGCACCTGATCGATATGAACGTGTCCGAACAGGCAAGCGACGACGTGTTTACGGTTTGTTTTGATGATTTTCCAAATCTTCTCACCGTTCTCAACTTCTCCGTCGACGTACCCTTTAACCCCACGTTGAATAATAGGCAGATGCGAGAAAATGACAACTTTCCAGTTTTCGCTTTCCGGTACACTGGTAAAATCGAACACCCTATGTTCGAACCAATCGACCTGCCTGTCCGAGAAGGCGTATTCCCATTGCCCGTTTTGCTGCAGCATCCCGTCCGCTTTTATTTTGTAGACAATATCGATGCTGTTCAACATTGCGATCCTCGTCTTTTTGTCCGGGATATCATAGTAGTAATAGAGGCCGCATTCGTTCCCTTTATCGAATGTTACCGTGCCTTCCAACGGTTTAAGCCAATTCTCGTAAGATTCAATAGGACAGATCACATGCTCTACACTTCCGGTTTTTCGATAGAAATCATGTATGGAATTATCGTCATGGTTGCCTTTGACCGGTAACGTGGGACACTCCGGTACACGAAGCGTATTAAGAATTTCTCTTTGCGATTGCACGACCTCCTCTTTCGGGCCGTTCTCACTGAAATCTCCGCCGCACACGATCGCATCCAGTGGAAGCAATTGCGCCAATCCCCTGATGGCCGCGGCCGCTTGAAGCTGATTGCCTCCCGACATATGATGCGGATCCGTATAGAAGAGCAATCGTACGATCGCATCTCCCTGATCTTTTGTTGCCTTTTGGGCCACTGCCGAAAGCTCTGAACGGAAATACACTGGAATTTCTATGTCCTGATTAAGGCGGTTCACTCGACTGCCTCCTTGAACAAGCCTGCGGGAACTTGGCCTGACCAGGTGTTCGGTGCCTCTAAACCGAGCGCTTTAACGACGACAGCAGCAGTATCTTCTATGCGAATCGGCCTCGCCTCGGTAGGGGTGGATACGTTCGGGCCTGCGCAGCCCCAGAAAATTGTCACATCCTTCGGATGATCGCTGCCGTGATTCAACGGATCCTCGCCGCCCCCGCCATGATCCGCGAGAAATATAATTAGGCATTCCTCCAACAAGTCCTTATTCCGAAGAAGATAAAGAATGTTACCCACCAATTCGTCCGTCTCTTCAATGACTTCCAAGTATAGCGGCGACCCATAACCGAAGTTATGTCCCGCCCCATCGATTCCGTCGAATTGGATGAACATGACCTTGAAGTCCGAATGCTTTTCGGTAAAGCCGGCTACTTCTCGAACCAGATGCTTATCAGCATGGACGTTTGCAATATACGTAGCAACCCCCTCTTCAATAATTCCGTCATTAATCGGCTTCCATGCGCTGAACGAGGCGATTACAGCAGACGGATCGGCTTCCTTGACGAGTCTCATAAAAGAAGGATAAGGCGAATCGGCTGGATACTTGCTCTTCTCGGCTCTTTCGTTCGTCAAGCCATGCAGCTCAGGCTTTACCCCATGAAACATAGATCCCCAACACTCCCCGCTAATGGTCGGAATCACTGTTTGGGCAGCGTAAGTAATAAATCCGCCGTCCAATGCTTGATCGATATTCGGAGTACGTGCTTGATCGATCATATTTCCGGCGCCATCCAAGCCGATAACAATTACTCTCTTCGTTAATTCCTTCACGTTAATCATCTCCTTTATTTGTTATCCGCTCATTCCAACTACAATAATACCGGCTGTTATCGCAGAAGCTGTCACAAGTCTTCTGAACCCGCTTTTTTCTTTTAGTATCCATATTCCCAGCAAAGTAGCCATGACCGTACCCACTTCCCTAATCGGAGCCAGGTGGGACACCGGTGCTAATTCCATCGCAACGAGAAACAAGAAATATGAGCCCGGCATCAGGATTGATCCGAGCAGGATCATTCGTTTATTTCTTCGCCACTCGCCCGTTAACACTTGTACGTTCAGCATCGTTCGACTATTTCCTAGCATAAAACCAAAGTTGGAAACCGAAATCAGAATCAAAGGAGATACGTATTGCAAAGTCATTTTATCAATGAGCACATAAGAAGTAATACATAACCCTACTCCCACAGCGGTCAATATAGGCTTCATCTGGAAAGCCTGACCTGCTGAGGGGACCCTCTTCCATTCACTTAGTCCCAATATGCCGATAAATATAATACTGACTCCAATCCATCCCCATAAAGATAATCGCTCGCCCATAAATATGACGCTAATCAAAGGAATAAGCAGCACTCCCGTACCACGCTGAATCGGATAAACCTGCGACAAATCACCTAACGCGTACACTTTGGATAACATCCATGCATAGGTCGCTTGTGCTGTCATGGACAGCAACAATAAAACATAAACCTCCGGCGGATAGCTCCTGCTCACCAATTGTGTCAGTAATAAGGGAATAAGCAGCACGTTCGCCGCAATGACAATGAGGGAGAGATAAGCTTGCTTATGCTTACTTTTCTTAGTGAATAGATTCCATAGAGCATTGTGCCTGACACGAGAACCAACGATACAGCGATCCACAACATACCCAAACCTTCTTTGCAATTGATTGCCTTAACAGGACAACGATGGTCTAATCCGCATCATGTTTTGAAGCTAAGAAAAACTTTTCCACTCTCTGCCTCGAAACGGATGCACAATGTCAACAACCAGCCTTCTTCGCAAGCGCTGTCATCTATCGCAATCGCGAGTCCGATCCCGGAATGCTCCTCAAGCGTGTACGAAGCCGGTACCTTTATCCAGTAGTGCTCTGTCATGCCTCTCGCTCCGCACAGCTCGAGCCGCAAGCAGTTATTGTCCCAGCATTCGTCGAGCACGCTAACCGCATCCATGCTAACGTGGCGGGAAGAACCAATAAATTGTGGTCGGTTTTCGGCTTTACATAACCCGACAATTTGGCAAGCCCCAAGCTCTAATGGATCTAACGCGATCGCTACAGAAAACTTGCCCATATAGCTTTGCTTCCAGAAATCGAATGCATGATATGCGTCACTCGGATCCAATGCCAATGCTTCAAGCTCCAGTTTAACCTCAGTTAGCGGAACAATCGCGAATCGGCCAGCTACGCACCAGCGGCGAAATGGAAGGTCGAAATGAATGGCCCAGAGCGATGCCGTCACATACGATTCCCGCATCTCGTCGTTCAAACCCAATATCGCATACGCATACTCTTCCCTCGTCTGACTAGCATTTTGCTGCGGAAAAGTTAAGTCCAATGGAAAAGTCATATCAAGTGGGCCGGTTTCACCTGTCATCGTCGGCAGCGAAGGGATGCAGCGCTGAATGGAGCGAATCCTTTCGCTATCGTACAGGTCTGTATCATCGCTAATAATCATCAAGCCGCCTGTTAGCGATACGAGCGATAGAAGCGTTTGCCCCCAGTCTTTCTCTGTTCGCACGCAAACGTAATCAGGATCGTTCAAGAACAAAATTCGCTGCGTGTGATACCACCTTGCTGTCTCCACCATTTGCTTGCAAATCGCTGTCCAGCTCGCATTGGAATCCCCTGCAATTCTACAAGCATCGACGATTCCGACCGCTTCTGTTAACACGCCCCAGCATGCTAGAAAATATGCATCCTCCCCGAGCTGCTCTCGCGCACATTGGAGATAAGCTCGCAAGCTGCGAGATGCCTCTTCGCTCGTAATACATCCTTCATGGACAGCCTTGTGCAAACCTTCGTATAGATAGTGACGAATTTGATCTGTTTTGAAATAGCTGTAGCCTATTTCCTTCAATCCCTTGTAGAGTGGCGCAACCTGCTCTGCAAGCGTTTCTGGCACTGCCTTGATCACGTATTCAATCCATTGTCCATATAGCGGATCGCCGTTGATATCCCGCTCGAAACGGTCGCGATGTGCAGCGACGAACTCAGGATTCGTGACCATCGCGCTCGTCCATATGCCCGCCTGAAAATCTCTCCCCACGATGCTGGAAATTATACCCTTGTGTCCATCAGGAAAGCGTGCGTTCGTCGATAGCCAAGCGTCAGCAACGATGCCATCTCTCTCTGGCGGAATAGCCTCACGCTGAAACCCGTCATCAATCTGCATGTGAGTCAGACCATAAGGCTTGAAGTGCGTTTCCAAAAATGAAGCCGTACGTTCAATATCCTCCCCGGTTACCTGTTGTGCGAATGCCTCCCATGAACTCCAGCCGGTAATCGGCTGCAATTGCGGACGCCATTGCCAAGGCTTATGGTACTCGTAGTGAAGATGCATCCGATAATAATGCATTCGTAAATTGACGATCCAAGGCCGTAAGCCCCCTTCTATTTCGAGTTCAGCTTGCCAGTTCCCATCTTCGTTCTGCTCTAAGCGCGATTTTGTCCACCTCCATCCTGCTCCGTGCCAATCGATCAACAAATCCTGTAGAACATCGTACAAGCCATTAACCCCAGAGAGCAGCGGTTTGCCGACCTGTCCAAGTATGGCTTGCCCTCTTACAGCACGATTCGGCCTCATGTTTATCGCTTCTTTACTCAAATAAACGATGACTTTGACCGCAGCTGGTTTATCCAATGCCAAGTAGAGCTGCTGGATCAATGGGTTGCTTTGGATATTGCCGTTTGATACTTCCCGATAATAAGGCTTTATCCCCTCTGGAATGCTCATCGACAGTAAGCGACTGCCGTTATAATCGTAATTCAGTGACCGAGTGCTGGCATCCCAGCTTTGCGATGCATGTGAAACGGGGGGTTCCTTGCCTGATATCACGCTCATCCAACGACCTCCATATACGATTGATTTCCCCATACTGTCATGCTAATCAAGAGCATATTCAGACACAACATTCATAATTTAATCTGGCACTCGAAAATGCATAAGCACGATATTCAATTATTCATATTCCTTTCAAATTTTTAACCGAACAACCCTATAGCACCATTTTTTCGTAATGATCTTAATAAAGCGATATAGTTGATTCCCCCTTTAAGTGATAGATTAAGGGACATCACCATCTATTTTAGAAAGGAACAGTGATATGACCATCCAAAATACGGAGCAGTTATTCATGATGGAAAACAACGGCATGAAGGTTTCACTAGACAAGAGAAGTCTAATTGTGCGCGTGGATACGGGAGACACCACGTGGGAAACCGTTCCCGAAGCCGCGAGTATGGCATTAGGATTCGAGGATACTGGTCGAGTTCAAATCCCTCTTAGTCAGGCTGAGAACAAAAGCTTCACACCGATCGTGTCGGGCTACTTCCAAGGCGTCCGCATTCAGCTTAATCATTCTTCCGAGGACGGGATTGCCAGCGGGATTCAAACGGTTGTTACCGTTCTGATGAACACACATCACGGCGAACTCGTGTTTGAAGTGCTTGAAGTTAGCGAAGGTAAAGACGTATGCGAAGTCGTATGGCCCGGTACTTTCCATTACGCCAGTGCTCGCGAGAGTGATTATACGGTCGTGCCGGCCATGCAAGGCTACTTAATTCCGGGAAATTGGCCGCAGCCTATCCGTAGATATCATCAAGGAATGATGTTCAGCAGGGATGCCTATATGCCGTGGTGGGGGCAGGTTAAAGATGGGAATGGCTATCTATCAATCATCGAAACGCCGGCAGACGCCCGATTGTCCATAGAGCATATTCCACTTGTGCACACGCATGCAGAAGTCGTATGGCTTCATTCGCTTGAGCGCTTCAGCGCTGCGCGGAGACTACGTATCCGCTTCGCGAAAGATATGAGCTATGTCGTAATGGCTAAGTTGTATCGCCAATATGTACGCAGCCTAGGAAAATTACGAACATTAACAGAGAAGCAAGTGCAGAATCCGCAACTATCTGCATTAATTGGCTCGGCCATCGTACACACGAGCGTGCATACTCGCATTGCACCGAACTCATATTATTTTGATAAGGAAAATCCCGAGCTGAACGACTATGCCGTATCCTTCGAAGAGCGGGCCCGACAGCTCACGGCGCTCAAACAAAAATATGCCGGTAAGCTCTATGTCCACGTGGATGGGTGGGGGCTTAATGGCTACGACAATCTTCATCCTGACGTCCTCCCACCAACCCCTAAAGGTGGCGGATGGGAAGGATTCCGAAAGCTTCAAGAGGTTTGCCGGGAGGAACAGATTCTACTTGCGCTGCACGACAATTACCGCGACTACTATCATGATGCCGCTTCCTACGACCCTAATCTGACGATTAAGGATAGGAAAGGAAAGCAGGAATTTTCTGACTACTGGGCAGGAGGCGCCCATAGCTGGCTTTGTACAAGTTTGTCCAAAGGCTATGCTGAGCGCAATCACGATCTGCTGCAAGAAAACGGTATCCACCCGAATGGCGTTTACATCGATGTTTTCGCCGTAGTGCCTGGGGATGAATGCTATGATCCGGGGCATCGGATGACCAGAACAGAATGCTTGGCTTACCGTGCCTCCTGTTTTGAGGAAATCCGCTCTAGAGGGATGCTGGTCAGCTCGGAGGAGCCCGCAGATTGGGCATTACCTGCGCTGGATCTCGTCCATCATGCTCCCTATGCGCTTGATCCGGACCCTGGAGGCGGTAAAAGCATCGGCGTTTCAACCCCTTTATTTTCCCTTGTCTATCATGATGCGATCATTGTGCCTTGGTCTTTGAATAGAGGAGACTGGGGAATCCCAGAGACCGATCTCGGATCACTTCATGGTTTGTTGAATGCCGGCGTCCCTTATCTGTCGATCCAACCTTCAGAGAAAGAGATTCCGATCGTCCGGACGCTAGCTCGGCTTCATCAGCTTGTAGGGGTTCTTGAGATGATGAGTCACGAATTTATTAAAGGAAGTAATTGGCGCAAGCAACGCAGCACGTACGCAGACGGTACAATCGTCGAGATTGATCTAGACAAGGATAGTTATAAGATCATTCCGGCTAGCGAGGAGCCGTTCTCATCAGTAGGACTTATATAGGCCGATTAACGCCAAGCCAAGCCGTAACTAATGACCTCTCTTTCAATTTCAGATTGACATTTCCGGTATCCACCCTTTAAGATTAAACTGACTAGTCAGTACAATTTTGAATTAGGGAGGAATTCATATGAAAAGCATGACAACAAAAGGCTCTCGTTTCATTGATGCTCAAGGACGCCAAGTCATTCTTCACGGCATAAGCATGGTTTGTAAGGACAAAGAAAAAGGATATATCGATGATTGGACACAGACGGATTTTCTAAAATTAAAGCAATGGGGATTCAACGTCATCCGGCTGGGAATTATTTGGGACGGAATCGAACCGTCGCCAGGACAATTCAATGGCCAATACGTAGATAACGTCCAGAAGATGATACGGTTGGCCGATCAATTCGGCCTGTACGTCATTCTCGATATGCACCAAGATTTGTATAGCTCGCTGTACGCGGACGGCGCCCCTGCTTGGGCTACATTGACCGACAACCATGAGTATGCCCGAACCGATCTCTGGAGCGATGCCTATCTGTTCGACCGGGCAGTTCAAACCGCATTCGACCACTTCTGGAACAACACCCCTGCTTCCGATGGCGTCGGCTTACAGGACCATTACGTATCGGCTTGGCGTTTCGTCGTCGAAAGGCTTCGCGACGAGCCTAATCTCATCGGATACGATATGATGAACGAACCCTTCATCGGCTCCAAAGTCGGGGAAATGGTTCAAGGCATGTTTGCTGCGTACGGAGAACAGGCAGCAAAACTAACGGGACAGCTCCCCCCTAACATGGAAGAGCTACTGAACATATGGCTCGATCCCGAGAAGAAGCTGCAGGCACTAAGTTTGCTGGATTCCATCGATGTTTATCGCCAAGTCATGCATGCGACTGCACCCGCGCAGGACGTTTTCGAACGGGATGTGCTCTCTCCCTTTTTCCAAAAGACGGGCCAAGCCATTCGCGAAGCAGATCCTGACCGAATTCTGTTTCTTGAAACGAATTACTTTTCTAATCTGGGAGTGACCAGTTCGATCCAACCAGTCGTCGGGGCAAACGGCCAACCAGATGATCAGCAGGCGTATGCGCCGCATGGCTACGATTTGGTTACAGATTCCGATTACGTGCACGTTGCTAATAGCCGTCGTGTTGACTTTATTTTCGACAATCACGCACAAACCCAGAACAGGCTGAACATGCCGATGGTCATCGGGGAATGGGGAGCTTATGGCGAATCCCACCTGGCGGAACAAGCGTGTCTTGACGTTCAGAAAAACTTTGAACGATTGTTATGCGGTGATATTTACTGGTGTTATTTGTACCCCGAAATGGATCAGTTCAGCTCCTTTAACGGAGTGTGCCGCGGCTTTCCTGCAGCCGTCGCCGGGAAAATCTTGAGCTACTCCTATGATCGCAATCACAACCGTTTCGAGATGGAGTGGGATGAGGATGCCGGCATCGACGTACCGACAAGAATCTATTTTCCGGATATCAAAGCCATGCAGTCCGCAGACTTGAAACTAACCTCCGCTGAGAGTGGATATGAATGGTCAGGCTTAGAAGGATCGTCAGCGGGTTATCTTTGCTTGCAGCGCTCCGGTGGAGGAAGAAGGACGCTGAGAATCGGTTAATTCCCCGACATATGGTATACTCTAGGGAAAATCAATACCTAGGAAGGGACCGATAGTAAGGTGAGCAGAAATAAAATTATCGATGCCGCAATCAAACTTTTTTCCGAATTCGGTTATCACAAGACGAGCATGGACGATATCGCCAAAGAAGCCAACGTAGCTAAGGGCACGCTTTACTATCATTTCTCGGGCAAAGGAGAGCTGTTCGAGAGAATCGTGACTGACGGACTTCAAATGCTGATGGAGAAAATCGAGGACGTGCTGCAGGAAGACGAGACCGCCGATAAGCAAATCCGGAAAATCGTTAGCAAGCATATCGAGTTGTTCTTACAATACGGTGAGCTTATTCATATTATCTCTAACGAGATTACGAACGGAATCGAGCCAGATATATTGGAGCGGATCGGTGTAATTAAGCAGAATTATATCATCTTCTTGTCTGAAGTCCTCCGCCAGGGGCATAATGACGGGGAATTAAACAAACTGAACTTCGAGCTCGCAGCTGCCTGCTTACTCGGTATGCTAGAAAGTGCGAGTATCTATGTGGTCAAGCATTCGGAAGCTGTCACAAGCGAGCATTTGCATGAGACGATCAATGCTTTCGTGCTTCCGGCGCTATTGAGAAAATATTAAGCTTCGCTTTGTTAAGAGGAGACTAAGAGAGTTGACGGTATCTCTTTCATTTTGTAATCGAGACGCAATTTCCCTATCATCTTCTCTTCATTTTCAAAGATTAAGTTACATTCGTGAGCCCTTTTGAAATATAAACTTGAGGATTGCAGCCCTTTGCCGCAATCCTCTCCATATTGTAGAGGACCTCACGTTTTTTAAAAACGTGAGGTTTCTTTTTTTGTTTTGGGGGTCTCGAGGAGAGGCAATAGTTGTTACACCATGAGCGATTGTTCCGTCGCGTTCCACAACCCTCGCAAACGGCAGAACCTGTTCGTATCCAGGTTGATTGAGTCCAATTTCCCGCAGACTTTTGCGAATCAGCATACTCCTGTCTCGAATACGGAGTCCAATGAACAGCTTTTGCGACTTGTTCCGGGTAATCCCGAATCGCCTTGAACATCCTATCAGTCATGCTCCACTTGCTACCGGGACAGTGCAATATTCTCTGCGCTCCCATTAGGCAGCCCTTCCTCCCAATTCATTCAATATTCAATCTTGGCTTTTATTCACTTCTATCAATCGTGCAGATCGTGCTATAATTCCAAAAAGGAGTGATATCATTGAGTGGTTTCTTAATCGTTGTCATTATTTTTGCAGTGTTATTTGGTTTTTTCAAAAAGAAGAAGAATTGATTCAATATTCAGCGAATGTTAGTCAGAACAGCCTCATTTGCTCGTCGGCTGAACCAGCGGTCACCTCGTTTATCCAAAGGATTTCGGTCTCGATTTGCCCAGCTTCATCCAATGCTTGCCGCTCTTCTTTATGCCAATGAGACAACGTTAACATCTGTCAACTAAGCTTATAATACATAAAGGCTCTGCCACAGGTATTTACTCCCGGCAGAGCCTTCAATCTTTTTGTTAGATTCCTATGGCTTCATATCACCCATATGTAAGTGAAAGTGAGCCGACCAGCCTAGATCGTCCTGTCTGAATAAACCCGTAGTGATCCTCTTCACGATACTCGATGATGTTCATCGTTCTTCTCCTTTCTTGTTTTTTTAACATCTTCTACCCTACTCGCGCGATTGCCAGTTCCATAGCTGTACTTCACCAACCCTTATATCTCTGACCCATGGCTCCTCACGCAGCTTTAGCAGCTCTTTGACCGGGCCGGTAATAACAGCCCCATACAGCCTTACACCATTTTTTTCCACATAATCAATTGTGTAATCTAACTGTAGAAAAGGAGCTACTTTGGTTGAAATACCTTTATTTTTCTGTAGCATGTATAAGGTTTTCTTGAAATAGCCATTCCTCTTTTCCCCGTCTCCATAGGATTCGAGTGATGGATAAGATCCTCCACTGGACACCACTTTTCCGAACCACCCTGTCTTTTCTTCCGAGTAAAAATCCACCGTCATATCATCAGATTGCCAGATCGGATAGTAAGGAAAACCCACTGGATTTGTAATGGCTCCGCCGCTATCAACTTGCTTCGGATCAAGACCGGTATCCACCGCGAACCAGACTGGCTCCATGTTCTTATGCTCGAATTGCTTTAATAGCTCATCTGTCGAGAATAACCGGTCCAATGTTAGATAAGCTTCTGCCACAGTTCCCTCTGGGAGCTTCTCGAGCTTTACCCACTCATTATGGTTAAAGCGCTCCTCTTCCCGGCGGTTAGTCTCCTGCTGTTCGCTTTGATTTGCTGGTTTATAATCGGGATGATAAAAAATACTATTGCCCCCTATCATGTTTCCCTGCCAAGTAATCTGCGGAGCCGAGGCTAGATTCAACAGAAACCGCATCGAAAAATCTGCTACAGCAATCTCTTCGTCACCAACTCTTTTATTCAGCTTACCTGTAAAGTCCATTGTAAAAAAAGCATTGCCTGTTCCATTCATATTGACCTTCAGATTGGGGTGGGAAACAGCGACTGCTGACTCCACAACATCCCGGTAAGCCTTCATCCGGTCCGGCGTGCCGCTCCCGTAAAATACACCAGTAATAATCATACTAATCACAGTCAGCACTAGTAGGACGGATAGTACCGTAAAGACATTCATCACCCGCGCCTTCCATTTGCCACGTCGGATAATAACGGCTTCTTTCAATGAAGGTATGCGATTACGCGTCGTCTGTCCATCCTTCCCCTCACGGGAAAGCTTCTGGTCTGACTGTGTGACAACTTTCTCCAAATAAGCTTGATAAACCTCCATCTTCTCCATTTCACGCTCTACTTCCTCACGCTCTTCATCAGTGAGCTTGCCTTCAGCATAATCATGTAACTTTCGTTTGAAATCCTCACTCATTCTGATCCCTCCCCCTTTCTACCGTGTCCCCGTACCGCTTGCCGTGCTCGAAACAGCAAAATCTTCACATGTGATAATCGGATATCCATAATGTCTGCAGCCTCCTGATACGTAAGCTGGTTAAAATCAATGAGCAGCATCGCCTGCTGCTGATTTTCCGGCAATCCGGATAAAGACCGCCCGATTTCGTTCCAACGCTCCTGACGCAACAGTTCATCCTCCGGGGTATGATGATCTGCAAGACGCTGAAAATAATCAGGGGTCTGCAGTGTTGTGCGGCTCTCCTTGCGCTTGTAATCTACATAAGCATTATAGGCAACCCGGAATAACCATGGCTTGATCTTCTCGTCTTGACAATTTTCCAAATAAAGATATGCCCGGTAAAAGGTCTCCTGCATCAAATCTTCTGCCGTATGATGGTCGTAGCAGAGGGAGCGCAAGTAGCGATAGACATCCTGCACATAAAGCTGGTAAATATCATCCAGATGGTTTCCCTTCATTTTCTCCCCCCTGCCCTAATCACGAATCAGATGAACTAAAGTTACAGTTTACAGTCAAAAAAACGGAAGTCGTCCAGAAGAATATATTTGTACGATCATCAAATGATCTCTTTACGTTGATTTTGAATAATAGCACAGCACCTTGAAATCAATAAGTAAACAATATTATATCCTCTATACAAAAATAGCGAGCAAACCAATTAGGCCTACTCGCTAGATTGTTAAAAATGACTATTCAAACTTTAAATGAATCTGGATATAAAAAAGCCATCTTAGCCCCGTTAACATTGCTAAAATGGCTTATTATTTGCATTCTAATTTCATTCCTCAGATATAAAGCGTTTGGGATAAACGGGAACAATTTTATAAATTTCTTGCCTCGGCAACCAATCCGTACTTTGTGCATTAATTACTTTTACATAATCTGTGAATTCAGGATCTTTAACATCAAGAAGAACACCCTCATAGGTAACTGTTGAGTCTAACTCTACAACGACTACATGTCCAATAAAATCATCGATCCGCATTAAGCCGCCCTCCTTATTTTAAGCAGTTCGACAAGATCAAAAACTATCCTTCAAAGATTGTTGCTTATTTTTTCACTATATATCATCCCGAAGTCATTAGGCGCAAAATTCGCAAGCATGTTCTAATCAGTAACCTCAACGGAGACCCGAACAACATAGCTATCCGAATCCATCTCTGAGAAGTAGTTGAGCAAATCCATTACGTACACATTCCCGCATACTTTCATTCCTTTGCGCTCAATGTATTTTTTAATAATGGAGCAAGCCTCTGAAATGCTCTCGTAAGAGCCTTGATGGTCCATAACAACATAAAAACCCTTGGGCTTGATAAGCATTCTGTCTCCCAAAATCGGCGCTTTAATCCTATTTCCTACATGGCTCCAAGAAAAGGTGCTGGATTCATAACTTGCTTTGCTTATAAGTGCCCAGATTGGAAATTCGTGATTGATAAAAAGTTTTTCACAATAATTGCGATGTTCACTTAACTTAACAGCAAATTCCTCTTCGTCCCCTTGTTCGAGCGGCGTCGCAATTAAATACTCCATTTCACATTCTTCTATAGAAGGATTGTCCCGCAACGTCTCCATCGATGTCTCCGTCATTTGAATGGCATTTTGCAAAATATTTTGCATCCGTTTAATTCGAAGCAGCTCTGCTTCCAATTCATGATGCTTTTGATTAAACAGCTCAATGAGATTGGAAGCGTTACGGTTCTGAATAAAACCTTTGATTTCCTGAAGAGAGCTCCCAGCCTTCTTAAGCACATTAATAATATCCAAAATATAGGATTGGCGATGAGAATAATAGCGATATCCATTTACATGAATAAATTCAGGCTTTAAGAGCCCGATCTCGTCATAGTGAAGAAGGGTATGCTTTGTAACCCCGCTTATGCTGGCCAGTTTGCTGATCGTGAGGTAGCGACCGTTAATATCCGACATTGTGTATTCCTCCGAGTCTGAAAATCCCATAAACCAATACATGGACTACCGCTAAATTTTACCTAATGAAATTGGCTTTGACAATAGGGTAACCCTGTAGTTTAGAGTTAATTCAGAAGGTTGTTAGATTAGTTTGACGTGGAGGGGAAAGAAAGATGTATCGTTTCAATCGTTGGATCGTTCTGGCAGTCGTATCAAGCGCACTTTTGCTCATTGTAATGGATGCGACGATTCTTTATACAGCAATGCCAAGCTTAACTTACGATCTGGGTGCTTCGGCATCGGAAAAATTATGGATTCTGAACGGTTATTCGCTTGTTATGGCAGGTCTGCTCCCGGCGATGGGTGCTCTGGGAGATCGTTACGGCCATAAAAAAATATTCGCCCTTGGATTGCTCGTATTTACGACAACTTCTCTCTTAGCGGCTTTTGCTCCAACTCCGTCTGTGTTGGTCGTAGGACGGGTACTCCTTGCTGTTGGGGCATCCATGATGATGCCTGCTACATTATCCATCATTAGAGTCACATTTACCGACCCGCGTGAGCTCGGACTTGCGATCGGCATTTGGGGTTCCATTGCTTCTGGAGGGGCAGGAATTGGTCCCCTTGTAGGCGGACTGCTTATGGAGCATTTTTGGTGGGGTGCCGCCTTTTTGATCAATGTTCCAATCGCGATCTTAGCGTTTGTTTTGACGCTGGTATATGTTCCGAAGCATGAAGGCAATAAGAATACGAAGTGGGATCTTACCGGCTCCATTCAGATCATGATTTCCATGGTGGCGATTGTTTTTGCTATTAAAGAATTTGCAAAGCGCGAAGGGTCTCCCATGCTTGCTGCTATTGCCGCCGTTATCGGGATTGTGGCAATGATTATTTTTATTCGTCGTCAGCTCAAAAGCCCAAACCCGATGCTCGACCTGTCGCTCTTTAAAATATCTCCTTTTATGACAGGATGTATTACAGCTTTAGTCGGTCTATTTGGACAGCTCGGAGTTCAGTATATTGTGACTCAGCGACTTCAACTAGTGGTAGAAATGAGTCCGCTGCAAGCGGGTCTGATCACGCTAAGCGTACCGGCGACGGCTCTTATTGCAGGTCCACTGATCGGTAAGATATTGCATCGCTATAATGTGATATATATCAAAGGCCTCGCACTTCTGACTGCCGCTTTGGGAACGATGATTTATGTCTTTCAATTTAATTCCGGCCTTGCTGGACAAATGATTGGACTAGCACTCCTCGGAGCAGGCTTGGGAGCAGGAATGACGGCAGCTTCTCACTCGATCATGAGTTATGCACCACCTGAAAAAGCGGGGATGGCGGCTTCAATTGAGGAAGTGGCCTATGAAGTCGGCGGGGCGTCCGGAATTGCAATCATCGGAAGCATTTCTGGTCTAGTGTATACGCTCGCTATGAATATCCCCGAGGGACTTCAGGTTCCTGCCAATGTAAAAGACAGCCTGGACGAAGCGCTGTTGGTTGCCGATGGGTTGCCTGTTCAGGCATCCGAAGCGTTGAAAGCGGCTGGGCGCTTAGCTTTTGATCAATCTTTTTTCGTCATACTGCTGGGGTTATCCGTATTTTTTGCAATAACCTCTTTAGTTATATTATGGATAGGAAAAAGATCAAAACAAAGCAGTTCAGAACAACGTTCAGAACAATCATGAAAGTGCTGAATTAAGAAGTTTGAAGAAATTATATTGCGGAGCAATCAAGATACATTACATTCCTACAAGCAAAAACCCCGACCTCTTAAGGTCGGGGTTTTACATGCTGATGGCGAGCCTTGGTTATACAACACTACAATTATTTTAACTTTACTTATTGTTCAAGCAATTTATCCAACAAGCGAATAATCATCGCAACTGACTCGGCACGGGAAGCAGATTCATTTGGTTTGAACAATCCGTTGCCTTTACCGCTTACGATACCTGCATTAGCAAAAGCATTAATTGGTTCAGAAGCCCAGTTCGTGACTACATCCGAGAACGGATTGGTTGTGCTAGGAACATAGTTCGTCAATCGAGCAAGCATTGCAACGATTTCAGCACGGGAAATTTTTTGATTAGGATGGAAAGAACCATCACTATAACCTGTAATTATCCCATTAGCCTGCAATGCTGCAATCGCTTCTGAGGCCCAATGACCCTTGGTGTCAGAGAAAGAAGCACCGTTTGAACTCGTTAAACCAAAAGCTTTTGCAAGCATCGTGGCGAACTCAGCGCGAGTTACATTTTCATTGGGATGGTAAGAACCATCACTATAGCCTTTTACAATCCCCATCTTAGCAGCACGCTCCACTGCTAAAGCACTCCACGAAGATGCTGGGACGTCCGTAAATTTTAAAGCAGGAGCAGATTTCTCTTTTTCCACGATAGCTTTAACTACATCCACATCGATCTTGTCGTTGAAGACTGGTTTCGTAATCGTTGGTGTTGATGTTGGCGCCGGCGTTGCTTTTGGTGTTGATATTGGCGTCGATATTGGTGCTGATGTTGAAGTTGGTGTTGGTGTTGGTGTTGGTGTTGGTGTTGGTGTTGGTGTTGGTGTTGGTGTTGGTGTTGGTGTTGGTGTTGGTGTTGGCGTTGGTGTTGGAGTCGGCTCAACTCCCGTTGTTTTCACGACAGTAAACTCATCGATCTTATTCCCCGCACTTGTACGTGCTTCCACATGAATCCCGTCCTCAGTAATTTCAATAGCGGAATATACTGGCACGTCCTCATCAAAGATATGTTTCAAATAATTATATTGCGTACCATCATAAAATTTCCAGCCCGATGCACCACCATCAAGATAAACGGTACCTTCATTTGTATCCTTATTGGGCTTACCATCTTGCATTGGATAGGTACGCGCATACACATGATCATGACCTACTAGAACCAAATCAACTTTTTTCTCTTCTAAAATAGGTGCAAAATACGTTTGTGTATACTCAACAAGAGTTTCTCGACCATTTTCTGTATGGTAAGCAGGACGATGGAACATCACGATAGTCCATTTTTTATCATTTTTATTTAAATCTTCTTCGAGCCAAGCTGCTTGATCTATCATTTGTTCCTCTGTACCCTCTGAGTTCAATACGACAAAATGAGTATCATCAACCTCATAAGAGTAAGCATATTGAAGCTGAGATTCTGGTCCGTTCGTTGGGAAATTCGCCCCTTTCGTGAATACTTCTTTCCCTTCACTCTTCACATCATGATTACCCAATGTTAGAGCAGTTGGAATTTTTGTTGCGTAGACTGCAGATGCTTGCCAGAATTTCTGCCATTCTTCAAATGCGCCGCCTACATCAACCATATCTCCACCATGCATAATAAACTGTGTTGATGGATGTTGTTTCAAAGCGTTAGTCATTAGTTCTTGATAGGCTTGTATGCCTTGTGATTGATTCGTATGAGAATCTGTAATAAACAAAAATGAGGTCGGTGTTGATTTATTCTGATCAACTGTCGAATATTCATACCACGCCGACCAATTGCCCTCATAACCTACACGATATTTATAGGCGGTATCTGCTTTCAAACCTTCAATCAGAGCATTATGAAACCGGATTTCACCCTTCGTTCCATTTTCCTTCATACTAAGCACTTGAAGCTCACTCTCAGCTTGATGTTGTTTTACACGTTTGATATCAGGACTTTCTCCTGTTCCCCATTCATTAGCTTCAATGTATTCAAGATAAGTAACGGTTTGGTCTGGCTTTGTTTGCCAAGCAGCGCGCAGCTCAGAAGACATATCTTCTGCCACATAGGTTTGAACATATTGAGGTGTATCTGTACCATATTGCTCCACGACTTCATAATTGACAACCTTGCTGTTTTTATCACCATTGACCGCTTGAACCTGATAGGTTCCAAGTGCCAATGTAGTTAGGTCTGTCGTTAATTGTCCTTTAGCATCTGTTTTACCAAGGCTGCTGTTCAATAACTGACTGCTAACATCCGATTCAGAAATATAACCTGTTGTTTGGCCATCTGCGAAAATAATTTCGAATAAGCCATCTTCAGCTTTTGCAGAAGCATAGTAACGTTCACCAGCTTTTGCAACCATTAATACCTCAGAAGACGTATCGTCATCCTCATATACATTAGACGTTACGGTGTTAACGGTAACTACTGAGCTTTGCTTTAATAATCCAATGAAAACAATGTCCGCACCTTCATACGGCTTGCCCACATGGTCTAATACTGTAAATGTAGAAGGCGTGCCTAAACCAACTCCCGTCATTTCCAGCTGATATGGAAATGCGATGGTATAGTGAATAGGAGCAGCGAGTGGTGAGCTAGTCTGAACTTCGCCAGCTGTAAGATTTGTATTGCTCATGGTTATGGTCTTGTAAGCTTCACCACGCTCCAGCGCGGCATGAGAGCTCACTCTAAAATTAACCGTAACGGTATTATGGGCTGCTGCTACGTTATTAAGTGCTACTTTAACCATCCCGTGCTCATTATCAATATCCGAGGTTAGGGCAACACCAGTCGCCTGAGTAATGCTTTCAACTTGAAGAATACCCTTATCATAATTTAGTGCAAATTCTGCCTGTTCTGCATTCAAATAATCTTTGATACCTACTTGCACAGAGTAGATTTCGTTACTTATTGCTTCTTTGTTAGCAGTCATGAACAATCGTTCTCCTGCATTCACTGTGAAAGCGAATGTTTTCCCTGCCGGGTTACCAACCTTATCCTTCACTTCAATCACAAGCTCATGATAACCGCCATCCACATATTTTCCTGGGTAGGTTAATACCTTTGTATTTTCAGAATAGTCCACTTTATCCGTTATATTTGTTCCATCCAAAAGAACAGATAAAGTATCCAAATCCAAACCTGATCCATTATCGTCCAGCTCAACCTTCAATGCATCAAGTGGAGTGCTTAATACTTCATTCGGAACAGGGGCTATAGGTTTAATAGTTGGAACTTCTTTATCCTCATCAAGTTCCTTATAGATAAAGGTAATATCGTCTACCCAAATCGAGCCTTTATTTTTCTTGCTCATATTCGATTGTTTCAATTGAAAAAACAATTCAAGGACGATCGGACCTGGTTTTCCCTGCGGCACATCCGCCTCAATATATTTCCAACCAGACCAGTCTACACCCATTTGATTTTCATCATAAAATTCTGCTTGGAATGAAGATCCGCCTTTATCTCTAAATTTTGTCGTTAGCAAATGTCCTTCATTGTTCCCATAAACCCACATGCCTACTTTAGTAGGGTAGCCTGTTACTGGAATATTCCCTGTTTTATACCCGACTTCAATTTGAGAAGGGTTATCTACGATGCCAATCATATCGTAATCAATTCTAGCTGAATATTGTCCATTTCTTACATGCTTCTTGTTGTTCTCCAAGTGCAGCGTAGCATCATACATGCGTTTAGGATTAAATTTCACATCTGAGATTCCATCTTCAAAATCTTCAACGATAACATTTGGCGATGCTTCATCTACTGCAAAGACATGGTTTTTTTGACCAAAACCGCTATGTAGTCCTCCTCCTAGCAGCGTTATAATGGATGCAATTACTATTGTCTTGCGTAATACTTTTGCTCTCATTACGTTTCCTTCTCCCTTAGTAAAATTGTTAGTCAATGAGAACTATAACAGTGCATTGTAAAATTAAACCTCCTTAACTATTAAGAAATTTTATTTTTATTCACAAAAATTGTAATTAAGCGTCCTTTCGAGTTTAGCTGTGATGGAAAAAAAGCGAGTAGGAAATACAAAAAAACCCGATCTCATTCGATCGGGTTTTCTATTTCCGCGGAATTAATTCATCGTACTTGCCCCAGCGCCTCTCTAAGTTCTACACTATGGATTGACGACTATTCCACGATTTTTAGTTATTTTGGAGTACATGCCCCTTTACAAAGCCGCTTCCGCAGTCTCAAACTGGCTATTGTACAATTCAGCATAGAAGCCGTTTGCCGCAAGAAGCTCGTAATGATTGCCGCTTTCGATAATATCGCCGTCCTTCATGACGAGAATAATATCGGCATTCTTGATCGTAGACAACCTGTGCGCGATAACAAAAGAAGTTCGTCCTGCCATCAACCGGTCCATCGCTTCCTGAATGAGAAGCTCCGTTCTCGTATCGACGGAGCTTGTCGCCTCGTCGAGGATGAGCAGCGGGGCGTTCGCAATGAGCGCTCTTGCGATGGTGATCAGTTGTTTCTGGCCTGCAGAAAGATTCACCTGCTCGTTCAATACCGTGTCGTAGCCATGCGTCAAGGTTCGAACAAAATGATCAATGCCGACGGCCTTGCAAACTTCCTTCACGTCGGCATCGGTAACCCCTTGCTTGTTGAAGACGATATTTTCTTTGATCGTCCCCTCGAACAGCCATGTATCCTGAAGCACCATACAGAACTGTTCATGAACATTTTCCCGAGGAAGCTCATGGATCGGAACGCCATCGATGGCGATTTCCCCGCCATTCAGCTCATAGAACCGCATCAACAAATTGACGATTGTCGTCTTCCCGGCACCCGTCGGTCCTACGATGGCGATCTTCTGACCAGGCAATGCACGGGCTGAGAAATCATTAATGATGAGCTTATTCGGATCATATCCGAAGGAAACATTCCTGAACTCTACCTGCCCCTTAACATCCTTAAGCACTTTCGATTTATGGTTCTCGTCCTCGAGCTCTTTCTCTTCCAAAAACTCAAAAACGCGCGCGGCTGCGGCTGCAGTCGATTGCAGACTTGTCGCGGCCTGTGCAATTTGCCCCAAGGGCTGCGTGAACAAACGAACATAAAGCATGAAAGCAACGATGACACCAAACGAAATTTGACCATTCATCGCTAATGCTCCGCCGACAATACAGACCGACACATAACCGAAGTTTCCGACAAACATCATGAGCGGCATCGTCAAGCCGGATAAAAATTGCGACTTCCATGAGCTTTCATATAATTTAGCGTTGATTTCATTAAAGGTTTCCTTCGCTTTCCTCTCGCCATTATAGACCTTAACAACATCGTAGCCTGAGAATATTTCCTCGACATGGCCATTCATCGCGCCAAGGTTTGCCTGCTGGTGAACGAAATGCGTTTGGGACTTTTTGATCATCACGGTCATGAAGCCAAATCCTAGAAATGTCGAAATGATCGCCGTCAACGTCATCCACACGTTGGTATAGAACATCATGACCAATGAACCGACCAGCATGGTGACGGAAGTGACAAGCATCCCGACGCTCTGATTCATCGTTTGTCCAATCGTATCGATATCGTTCGTGACGCGGCTCAGCACGTCGCCATTGCTGGTGGAATCGAAATACTTTAGTGGAAGCTTGTTAATCTTCTTGGAGATGCGGGTACGCAAGCTTCTCGACACCTTCTGCGTTACCGTAGCCATAATATAACCTTGGAAGAACGAGAAGATGACGCTTAATCCATATAGAACGGCAAGCAGTATACCAATGCTGCTAACCGCATCCATGTCAATTTCACCCATTAACCCCTCAGTAATGTGATCCGTCATGTCTTTCAGCTTCCCTGGCCCAACAATCGTAAATATCGTGCCCACAACGGACAGCAGCAGTGCCATGATAATAAGAGGAAGATACGGCTTGCAATACGCGACGAGCTTGCCCATTGTGCCTTTGAAATCGATGTTTTGCTTAGTTGCGACCTGTTCTTTAGCCAATTTCAAGCTCCTCCTTCGATAACTGAGAGTTCGCGATCTGACGATATACCTCGCAGGTCTGAAGCAGTTCTTGATGTGTGCCTCTTCCTACTATCTTGCCTTCGTCAAGAACGAGTATGAGATCGGCTTCCTTAATCGTTCCGATTCTCTGCCCCACAATTAGATTAGTAGCTCCAGCTGTTTCTTGATTCAGCATGGAACGCAGCTCGCGGTCGGTCTTGTAATCAAGTGCAGAGAAGGAGTCGTCAAAAATGTAAATGTCCGGCTTACGATAGATAGCCCTAGCGATGGATAAGCGCTGCTTCTGTCCGCCGGACAAATTCGAGCCGCCTTGCGAGATCGTGCCCTCATACCCGCCTTCCAGCTTCTCGACAAACTCTTGTCCCTTAGCGATCGCTACCGCTTTCTTCACATCGTCCGCCGAGCCAGCCACATGCCCATTATCACCATAAGCAACGTTGGACGTTACTGTTCCGCTGAACAATACGGCTTTCTGAGGAACATAACCAAGCTTGTTATGCAGGTCTTTCAGTGAGTAATCCTTCACATTCATTCCCGCAACAAGCACTTCGCCGTCCGTCACATCGTAAAACCTTGGAATTAAGTTCATCATTGTACTCTTGCCGCTACCCGTGGAGCCGATAAACGCAACCGTCTCTCCCCTGCGTGCAACAAAGCTGATATCCCTAAGTACATATTCATCCGAATCCGCATACTTGAAGCTGACATTCCGGAATTCAATCTCTCCTGCTTTCGCAGTATTAGTCGATTTCGAACTGCCATCCTTGATGCTTGGTTCTGTATTTAATACTTCCATGACACGCTTGGCAGCAACCGACGCCCGCGGCAGCATGAAAAAAACCATCGACAGCATCATAAAAGCCATGACGATCTGCATGGCATAGGACGAGAAAATGACCATGTCGCTAAACAAGCCTAATCTAGCTGCTGTATCCGCTCCATTAATCAGATACGCACCGATCCAATAAATCGCCAAGCTTAATCCGCTCATGATTAGACTCATGACCGGCATCATTAATGCCATTAATCGGCTCGTGAATAGATTCGCATCGGTTAACTCCCGATTTGCATACTCGAACTTTGCTTCTTGGCTCGGTCCAGCATTATAAGCACGAATGACACGCAGACCTTGAAGCCCTTCTCTCGTTACTCGGTTCAGTTGATCCGTTAGTCCTTGAATCATTCTGAACTTCGGCATGGCGAACAAAATAACGATCGCGATCATGAGAAGAAGCAGTGCAACCGAAATACCGGACGAGAGTGTCCATTGCCAGCTCTTGCTTGAGATTTTCACAATTGCCCAGCCTGCCAAAATAGGCGCTTTAATCATGACCTGCAGCCCCATCGCCACAATCGTTTGTACTTGCGTAATATCGTTCGTGGAACGCGTAATGAGGCTTGCTGTTGAAAATTGATTCATCTCGGCCATGGAGAATGATTCAACCTTGTCGAAGAGCAGGCTTCTAAGCCTCTTAGCGAGTGATGCAGCGCTCTTCGCGACCAAATAAACAACGATGAAGGACGCAATTAAGCTTCCAATGGCACACAGCATCATATAGGCGCCTGGCTCCCATACCTCGTTTAAGGAGCTGCCTTCCGTCTGCACCAGCTTTGTGATTTCTGCCAAATAATCGGGAAGCTTGAGATCGAGCCATACCTGGAACACGATAAATGCAGTACTGATGACGATAAACCAAACATTTTTGGGATTGAAATACTTCAAAATCTTAAGCATTTATCAAACGCTCCTTCTCCATGTTGTTAGCCATAGAACTGTAAGCCTACTAACTATATTACAATAATAAAAGCCGCTCTAACAACTTCGACGACTACTCCAAATTCTTTTTGATTTTATCGAGCACATTAAAAAAAGTATCCATCTCCTCTTGCGATAGACCTTTCTTAATTTCACGCTCCAATTCAACGTATTTTAAAATTATGGCTTCATGGTATTCAATAGCTTTTGGCGTAAGAATAATCCTCTTTAGTCTTGCATCATAAGGAACAGACTCTCTCGTTATAAGATTATTTTTCTCCATCAACTGCAAAATCTTACTCGCGGTCGAACGCCGAATCGTGAACTGGCTCTCGAAATCGCGTTGAAAAATCTCCTTGTGCTGGTTCTCAACAAAGTACCTTAGCACCCATCCATGCATGCCAGTCAATTGATCGCCATATTTTTGACTCATAAACCCGCTAACCTGTCTATGCAGCATATTTCTTAGCGTTCTAAGTTCGAGCGCAACTGATCGATCTCTGTTCATTTTCGCCCCCCTTTACCTATCATCTCCAGCTCTTTCCTCATTTTATCATAATTATTGTTAGTCAACTAACATTAATTATACATTAGAAGCTTTTAACTACAATGAACATCAAAGAGGAGCTGTCCTCGCGGCAGCTCCCTCCTTCTAGCTCATCTCTTATAACATTTTAGACAGCTATCTACTTTCTACATAAATCTTATCCGATTTCGATGGTTCTTCTAGAAGTTTAATTAATTTAAGCAAAAGAACAGGCTCTTCTTCTCGGAATTGGTCAAAGCGGAGCTTCAACCGTTTAAATACTTCCTTATCTTCGCGAATAACATGGCGAATGTATTGATCTCTCAGCTTCATCGCCCGTTTTGTTATATCCTTGTAGCCTTCCACAAGCTCTTCGTCATACGGGATTATCCCCTCTTCTACAAGATATCCGATTCGCTCGCTCATCATTTTTTTATGCTCCCAGAGAACGTGAAGATGTCTCGCATCGTTGCGGTCACCCAGCCTAGAATCGTTTTGCTCTACAGCATCAAAGTACATTTGCAGATAGTCATATACCTTGATTCCGAAAGCTTCCTCGTCTGGATTATAATTAATTCGGTTTAAATGAGTCTCGCCATTAACATAATCAAGCAGTTGGTCGATCGCAGCCGTTTTATCAAAAGGATAAGCAGAATGCGGTGCGTATTTGTAAAAATACGTATGATGATCAGACGTGAGTTTCTCCTTCAAAAGCTTTCGCATAGAACCTGCAGCATCCTGAAACTCATGGAATGGGATCTTCACATTACGGTACACCCCCGTATGATCGAACATGGAAGCATCAAACATATTTTCCTCCCAGTCAAAACCGTACAGAAAAAGATGATGAGGGAACGGCTCTTTCTGATAAGAAGCTGCCGGTGACAGCTTGGCTTCATCCACAAACACAATGCAGTAATAGCCGCTGCGGATCTGATCCGTGAAAAATTTCGGCCAGTCATCCAATGCCAAATTATCTAGAATCGTATAATTCACAGAGCATGTTAGAAGAAACGGATTATTGAAATTCAGCTCGTTTGGCTTGCCCCGAAAAAAATCGATAAAATATTGCCTGCCGTCCTCCAGAAATTTAGTGGTACAGGATAACTGGATAAAGTTGCTGTAATACCAAGGAATCGTTTCTTCGTGGACGCTGGTGATTGAAAGGGTGTAGGCCCATCGTAAAAATCCTTTAAGTGGCGGATTCAACACGGGAAGCTGTACCGGGTTCATATGATTCGCCTCCTTCTAATGAGTATTCGGGAATCGTAACCGGTAAAGTTCCTTCAGGCTTAAGCCTGCCTAGTAAAACGCTAGAAAGGGCCTGCAATGTTAGCGGATGATGCTCATAACAGGCTAGGAAACCTTTAGCTTCTGGAAATGCCGCGAGATCAACGGGGTTGCGAAGGGAGATCGGAATGACTTTGTTCCCTCCTACCAGAAGCTTACGAACCAAAACGGTCTGCCCGTGATTAGAAGCCGTATGGAATATTCCCACGACGATCTGCCCATATCCTTCTGCTCCGGAGACCAAGTCCGTAATCTCATCCGTACTCGGACTAGTCCCATACAAACGCTCCGTGAACTTTGCCTTCATCAAAGGATTTAGAAAGCTGCCGAGGGTATCATCGTATATCGGTTCATCCTCAGACTTGCAAGCAGCCGCCATCTGCGGCCAAAGCACTAGCGTGTCGACTTCGGAAGACAACTGGCAAAAATTCGGTTCACGGTTCACCGAGGTAATGCTTTTCTCGCGAAGCAGCTTAATCGTCCGAAGTGTTTGCGAATGATCGAGATAGGTCCGCGTTTCTTCCCAGCTGCGCTCTCGCAGCTCTCCGATGCGGAGCTCCTTAAGGAGAAGAATGCGCTCCACGGAAGCATCAATCCGATCTTCAGGCAGACGCCCATCTGCTACCGCATCTTCCAGTGCAGCTGCCGCCTCCAGCTGGCTTTCGTACGTATGGCTGACGAGAAGAAGATCTGCTCCAGCAAGTACGGCTCTTACGACTGCCTCCCCGACGCCAATGCCTTGCGTTACAGCGTTCATTTCCATGCAATCCGTTACGATAAGCCCCTTGAAATCCAGCTCTTCCCGTAGCAGACCGGTCAATACTTCATGAGAATGTGTGGCTGGAACAGACAAACCGCCGCTTAGCAATGGAATCCCGACATGGGCAGTCATTACGGCTTCAGCCCCTGCCCGCGCACATCGCCGAAACGGTACAAGCTCGACAGACCGCAGTCGCTCAAGAGAATGCCTCACGACTGGCAGCTCTGCGTGCGAATCTACTTCTGTGTCGCCATGCCCAGGAAAATGCTTAATTACAGAGACGATGCCTCCATCCTGAAAGCCAAGCATTGCGGCGATCCCAAGCTCAGCGACAAGTTCAGCTTCGTCGCCGTATGCCCGGACATCAATAATCGGATTTCGCGGATTGACGTTAATATCAACCACCGGCGCGAAATTCATATTGATGCCTAGCAACTTCAGCTCTTTTGCCGTTCCCTTTGCAGCTTCATACAGCAGCAAAGGATCACGTGCCGCTCCCAAAGCCATTGCCGCTGGCAGCTGTGAAATTCCCTGTCTTAACCGGACGACCATGCCACCTTCCTGATCTGTTCCGATCCATAGCGGTATGCCTGTTGCATCCGCAGCCATTTGTTGGAGTTTCTTCGTTAAAGCAAATGCCTGCTCAGGGTTGTCCAAATTACGGGAAAAGAACACGACTCCCCCAATGAAATGGTTTTGCAAGAGGTCGCCAATATTCGCATCCGGCGTAAGTCCATCGAAGCCTACCATAAGCATCTGCCCAATTTTTTCTTTCATCGTAAGCTGGCTACAAGCTCTCACCTGCATTCCTCCTCTGACGTTACAATTGCGTCCAATCGAATAAAACGCCTAACAAATCAGGCTTACTCCCGGAGAGCCGGGAATAAACCGATACAGCTTCGAGCGGGCTTGCTTCTTCCGTTATGAGACTTGCGACGTCCAATTTCCCACGACGGATAGAATCGAATATGAACATGTTCATATCCTCCTCCGTCCAGCCTTTAAAACCTTCCATCATTCGGCCGTGAATCCCTAGTATGCTGACCGAATTAAAAACGACTTTGGGCCCTATCGTCTGTTTTGAAGGCTCTGTCGAGTCACCTAACAGAATGACTTTGCCGAGGTCTCGTGTTAACTGCGTACAGTAGGGCAGTACCGCATAAGAACCCGTCACATCATATATCGTGTCCAGCATTTTGCCATCAGTAAGTTGTTCTACCGCTCCGAATGCTTCGGCTACCGTAAGATTCAGCAGATCGGTCGCACCGCTTCTAAGGGCTTGGTTCAGGCGGGTGCTTTCCGGAGCAATCGCAATAATCTGCCTTGCACCACTGGAATTCAGATACTGAATGACAAGCTGGCCGATAAGACCGAGTCCAACAACTCCCACTCTTTCACCAAAGGCGGGTTCTGCGCGCAGAATCCCTAGAAGAGCAACCTTCGCGATCTGTGTAAAAACCGCCTCTTCGTCACGGATTGAATCTGGTATAATTGCCGCTTCCTTATAGTCTGCGAGGAAATATTGCCGGTGACCAGCCGGGCAGATGACCCGATCGCCGGGCTTTATTCCCTCCACTCCAATGCCTGTCTCCAGCACTTGCGCCGCCATCGAGTAACCGGGATAGAATGGATACCGAACCCAAGATGACCAGACCGTTCCTTCATCGAAACGCCCCTTTAGACAAGCCAGCTCCGTTCCTGTACTTATTAGTGATTTTTTGGCTGCACATAAAATTTGTCCTCGTCCTGGCTTCGGCACCTGTTCCTCTATAAGCTCAATTCGATCTGGCTCCTGAAAAACGCAATTTATCGAGGTGCGGCCTTGCGTTGTCGCCATGTCCGGCATGCAATGACACTTCCTTTTCTAGGCATGGGATATAGATGCTGATATTTGTAATTTCCTTATGATCGCAAAACCATCTTAACTGCTCGCGCTGCTATATCCCTTTACAGCCTGATTCCAAAGCAGCCGTACAGCTGCGAAGAGCAGAAGGGAACCGATCAGCGCCATTCCTGCATATAACCAGCTGAGCTGTCCAAGCAGGAACATAGGTCCGAAATTAGTAATAAGAAACAGCGGAATAACGAAGGTCCCGATTCTGCGGACCCAAGCAGGATAAATAGCCATAGGGAAATTGTTGGCATCCCAGACGGAATGGGCGATATCCGACATAGCCCCCGTCTGGACGAACCAGAATGAAAGCAGCGCTGGGATAATCATTAGGCAGTACGTGATGACAACCGAGACCAGCAGCATTAAAGCAAATCCTGCAAGTTGAAGGAACGACAACGGAATATCCATCGCATGCCAGCCGATTCCGACCATAGTGAAACCGACCAAAATATCGGGAATTGGCAGCGCCAGATCGACGTATCGCAAAGATGCCATGAACTGCAGGGAAACGGGCTTCGTAATCATCAAATCAAGCGAGCCGTCTTTAATATACTCAGGAATTTTCATGAAATTTGTAAAAAACAACCCGACATAAATTCCCGTAACGACGGTATGCATGCCTATAAATAGAAGCAACCCTTCAGGAGGTATGCCTTCTACATGTAGATCAGTGCGGAACACGACGAGCACATACAAAAGTTTGGCAAGCAGATAGACAGATTCGACAAGTAGGCTCATCACAAAATTGCCCCGAAACTCCATCTGAGCAATGAGACAATTTTTGATAAACATACCGTACAGGCGCAAGTGTTTTCTCGCAATTTTAAACATATGGAACGTCTGCTACCCCCCGACCGCCGAATATTTCTTTATGGATACGCGCCACGTCAGACGGGAAATGAGCAAGAAGAGCAATATCCATCCAGCCTGAATAAACAGCCCCTGATACATAGCCATCGTCCCTGTTTTACCGCTCAGAACATTCACCGGAAAATAAATGGTATACGGAAAAGGAGTATATTGAAGCGCCTTTACAACCTTTTCCCCGAAAATTTCCAAAGGGAACATGCCACCGCTCAAAATATTGACTAGCAAACTTGTAATCACAAAAAAGTATGAGATTTCATGCAAATAAAACGCGCTGGCGCAAATGCAGTAGGCGATCAAAAAGTTGAGCAGAAGCGCACCCCACAGCGTCACAGCGAACAAGATTATACGTACGACCTGAATATCCAGTACTTCCCTAGCGGCTGAAATCCAGATCATACAAATAAGCAAAAGTGCAGTAATAACGTAATAAATCGCCTTTTGACCGATAAAAGACATCAGCCTGTACCCGAAGTAGCTGACTGGCTTAATCAAATATTTGTTAAGGCCGCCATTCTTAATATCGCCGGCAATCTCGTGCTCAAACTGGGTAGCAATCAGCTTGGACACCAGCCCTGCCAAGACCGTATACAAAATAATTTGACCATACGAATACGAGAACAACGCCGCCTTGCCGGAATGTTCGTACACCGCCGTCCAAATAAAATATTGAACGAGAATCGGAAAAGCAGCCCCAAGAAGACCAAGAAAGAAGTGAAATCGGTATTCCATCGAATGCTGGACGCCCACCCTAAAAACGGCCATGTACAATCTGCGTCTGTTCATCCTACGGCTTCCTTGCGATAGAGCATGGAAATGCTCTCCTCGATCGGTACGTCTTCTATCGTCCAGTCGATGATTGGAAACGAATCGAGCACGGCGCGCGACACTTCCTTCAAGCGATGCTTGGGCAGCTCTAAAACAACGTTGTATTCGTCTACGCTTACAATTTTCCCGAATTTGGCCAGCCGCTGCTCGGCAACAGGTTCGGAGAAGTGCAGCCTTATAATTTTCTGCTCGCCAAACAGATCGTTGATCTTGTGTAGATCCCCATCGTACAGAAGACTTCCTTCATTAATAATGATCGTCCGCTTGCAGAGGTCCTCCACATCCTTCATGTAGTGGCTTGTAAGCAAAATTGTCGCACCAAACTGCTCATTGTAGTATTTCAGAAACGCTCTAACCTTCTTCTGGGAGGGGAAATCAAGCCCGATCGTCGGTTCATCGAGATAAAGCAGCCTAGGGCGGTGGATAAGCGCGGCGATCAGCTCCATTTTCATCCTTTCGCCCAGCGACAGCCTGCGCACCTGCACGTTCAGAAGATCCTGCACATCTAGCATTTCCGATAGCTCAGCAAGACTCCGGTGGTAGAGATCATCCTCGACGTCATAAATGCATTTGTTCAAATAAATCGATTCGCTAGCTGGAAGATCCCACCAAAGCTGATTTTTCTGCCCCATCACAATGGAAAAAAGCCGTTTGAACTCATTCTTCCGCTCCCATGGCACATAGCCAAACACATCGGCTTCTCCGCCTGTCGGATAGAGAATGCCAGACAGCATTTTGAGCGTTGTTGTTTTACCCGCCCCGTTAGGTCCGAGAAATCCGACGCATTCACCGGGGCCTATGTCAAAAGAAAGAGATTTGACCGCTTCCTTCACCAGCGACTTGCGAGCAAATAAATTTTTCAGCGAATTTTTAAGCCCCGCAGCTTTCCGATAGTACACGAACGATTTGTGCAGCTCCCGCACACGGATATAGTCCATCCCCGTTCCTCCTAGCTTAAACTCCATTGTTGTACAGTAGCACACACTTGGAGCATATCGGCATTAAACCGCAGGCAACAATTTCGCGCTGTTTCCGAAGATCTTCACCGTGAAAAACATCGGCTACGCTTTCCTCATACAAATTGCCAACACTGAATTCCGGGAAAAATTTGCACGGATTCACTTTGCCGTCCGGCATCACATCCATCCGATTCGAGATCGAAAAGCACTTCGTACGATTCATAGCCGGTTTCTCGCTGCCCCGGATAAATCCTTCCACCTCTTCGGGCTCCAGCGCAGGCTGATAACGGACACGCACATTCCAAATTCGGGAATTCACGCGTTTAAGCTCTTCGAGCAAAATATCAAAATTGTCTGGCGAGATGTGAAACGTGAAGGAGTGCCAACTGTTCTTGTGATCGTCTGCAAAGCGGGAGGCAAGGTGCGGGAAATGAGCATCGAAGTAGGTGTCCATTCTATCCGCCGTATCAGAAGGGATATACCAGGGGAAGCAGAAATAGACAGAATCTACGCCCATCTCTTCAAAAAATTCCATAAAGCTGTAAAGCTTGCCGACCATCTGGTCGTTAACAGTCAAGGCTACAGAAACCTTGCCTTTATATATACCCTGCTTTTTCAGATCTAGCAGCAGCTGAATCGCATGGATTACTTTTTTAAACGTGCCTTTACCTCGGATCGCGTCATTTTCCTTCTCGAAGCCTTCAAGGCTGACCAGCATGACCAGATTTTCTGACATTTTCAGTATGGAATCCAGCTTCTGCTCAATGAGAATCGCATTCGTGCAAATCGTCGTGTAACGCTCTTCTTTGGATAGCAGCTCTGCCAGCTCATCGAATTTGGAGTAAAATAACGGTTCGCCGCCCCACAGGAAAACACGTGATTTGCGTGCTCTTGTTTCAGCCAAAATCTTCTCCACGACGGGAATATCGATTTCATCTTTCTTCACTTCTTTGGCAAAACCGTGATGGAAGCCATCCGGATTCCACTCAAAGCAGTGTGTGCAGCGTAGGTTGCAGCCATTATTAAGCTTAATTCCTATCTCATAAGGCACGGGTGCTGCATAAGTTGGATCATCTCTGCGCTTCCTTCCGGTTTCCGCCAGCGGAACCAGCGTTCTTTTCATATTACGAAACGTGATTTGATCAAACGTAACTGCTGTTTTCGGCTGCATAGGTGATCCTCCCGAAATGGTTAATTTTTGACCGCTGCTCTAATAATCGTGTGCAAGTCTCCTCGAGCAAATGCTCCGAAAAACGTTGGTTTTTCCACTCCGTAAAGCGGATTCCGAATCCACAAGATTCCCAATAGGTTGAATTATGAAGCTCATGGTCGCCGAACGGCTCCAACATGACAAAAGGGATTCCAAGCGACAACGAGTCGTTTAGAGTCGCTCCCCCTGGCTTACTGATGATCGCCCAGCAATTGCGCATCAGCTCGGTGTAAGCAGAGTAATCCTTGAGGGGATACTCCCTGAGAATTCCGTTTTCACGGATATACTGAATCATAGGCGGGAAAGAATGTCTCTCTTGTTTGTCTTTGCTCCACGGATCCCAGGAGACCTCCGTCCCAAAATATCGCGTGGTCCCGTCGTCCTCCTCCACCTCTAAAGGATCGTAAACAATGACATCCAGACGGTGTCCGAGCATTCGAAGTTCGGAGATCGTCTTGGCATAGGTGCCAATTCCCCAGCCACCGCCATGGATCAGAATGCGTCCGGCGCGCTGCCAGAAAGGCAAAGGCTCCGCTTCATCTGAAGCAATGTAACTACCCGGAGACATTTTTTGAAGCTCGTAAAACCAGATGTTCTTATAGACGGGGTACAACTGCTTATGTACCTTAAACGACGGGGTATCCCACGCATCCAGTCGGATCAGCCGGATGTCCAATTGCTTGTTAGAATCTGCCTTGTAACGCTCCAGTATAGGCAGCCAGAAACCCGTAAACACCGCAAAACGGGTGACATCGGCCTGTTTCCAAGCGTTCAGTAGTATTTGAACTTCTACCTCGTCCAAGGAATTATCAACGGGTTTGGCCAGCTTATGCCCCATAAGAGCAACGGCGAAATCCGCATGAAATGCTTTTTTGGTGGATCTGATCTTGCTTCGCACTTTTTCGTCATACAAGCTCTCCAGAACGTAAATATCCGTTTCGACTCCTATGCTTTGCAGGTACGTATGCAGATGCAGAGCCGGAATGTACGCGCCGAGCGAATTACCCGACGCCAGCAAAATAACTGAAGATGAATTCATGCTCAGCTCCCGCGTTCCAAATTTAGTTGTACACTTTAACGGATAAGTCGGCGAGCACCTGTCGCAAGCTGTTAATCAGTTCGCTGCGGTGTTCATCATCTCGGCCTACAACCGAGACATAAAGCCGTCCCTTCGGAATGCCTCGTTTGTATTGCGTTCCCTCCGCCATTCGGCGGCGAGACAGAATCTCGTTTATCATTACGGTATTGGATGATAGAGGAACAACCCCGTACCCTGAGGGGGTTGTCAACAGAAGTTCAGATGCACGCAATGCGTGCAGTAGAGTGCTAAACTCGAAGCCTTCCGGTAATCCGAGGGATAAAAACGTAAGCCAGCCGCTATGTCCGTACGTTTCCCAACATTTATCAAGATACGCGTTTATAAGACCCATGGACTTGCGGGCGTTAATCTCTACAATCGATACGACTTTTCCGTCCTCCAATATCATGGAGTCAAAGCAGACAAAGCCGTGGTAGCCGTCTCCCGCCAGCAGCCGGAGCGCCTTCTCCATCACGTTGAAATAGCCAGCGTTCTCCAACATGCTGATAAAAACTTGATCCGCTTTGATAGACCCGCTGTAGTTTTGCTGGTGATTAATCATCCGCTGAACTGAAATGAACTCCGCCTCGCCACTCTCCTTGATGAACCAGTGAGAGCTGAAGTCGGTCTTTTTCTTTAGCAGCGGCTCAAGCAGGAATTGAGAGCGCAAACCTCTTTCCTCCTGTTTATGCAAGTGATCCGTTATTCTTCGCTGCATGGATTCGCTGTCAATGAGCATATTGCCTTTGCCAGCTACGCCGAAGGGATCTTTCAATAAATAGTGCCCCTGCTTCAATAGAGCACTTCCGACTGTCTCTATTTCTACTGCGCTGTTCGCCTCCATGCCGTAACACTTCTCGCCTATTCTAACCAAGAGCCTGTTGGAGTACAGCTTTGAATTAACACGTACAACCGTCTCTAGATCTGGCAAGGAACCGCTAGGTTCGGCGGCGTATAGGTACGCTTCCGTATCCGATGTTATGGCGTACGGGGACACTATTTTGGCAGCACGGGAGAACCTCTCTTCACCCTGTGATTTCATCTGCTGCAAAACCACACCCTCAGGGAAACTGGAACCGGTCGTCTGAAGCACTTTGTTTGCCGGTTTGGTGAGCCTTGCTTGATCGGCCGCAAGCCTGAACATGCAAGATTTAAATAAGTCCGGTTCGGGCAAGGGATCCTTCTCATCATTCAAATCATAGTGATAACGAGTTCCAAACGAAAAACCTAGCCCATTTAGATACTCATGCAGTGCTGGGTTGATTTTGCAACGGCTGTAGAGGATATCATTAGGCCCGCAAAACGGAAAGAGCAGCTCATCCATGCACAGGACAATGGACTCACTATCCTTGTCCGGCATAGCAGGCAGCCGGGCCAAATCAGGATCTCTCCACCTCGTTTCGGGGTCGAAGGTACCCATAACCATTTTCGCAATCACGTCGGCTTTACGACTTTGCATCTTCGTACAATGGCTGGCCTTGCGGCTGGCAGCTTTTCACAAACTGAATAAAAGCTCCGATCGACTGGAGATGCTCATAATCGAATTCGTCATAGTCAATGGCCACATTCAACTGATCCTCGACTTGGAGCATAAACTGGATCATTTGCAAAGAATCAAGGCCAATATCATTGTTCAGATTCGTTTCAGGGGAGAGGGAATGGCGGAGTTCCGGCTGGTCTTCTTTGATCGAACACAAAATATCAGCAATTTTATCGAACATTACTACACTCCTTTAATAGTTTAATGTATGAGGAGCAACCGAATCCTCACTATCACAAATTCTGGCCAAATAAAAACAAATTCTTGTTTATCCCTCCAATTCCTATAAATTACAATTATTATCATGCTCTAGCAAGAATCTGTCAACGGAAACAGAGTAGACCATTTACACTATTTTTCAATATAATTTCGTGAACACCCTTTGAATAGGTAGCAAGAATCATCTAATTTTGAACCTCGGCATTGGAATACGACAAATTCATACATCAATATTGATTGATTCTATTCAAAACTGACCACTTGTTTAGGACTTTTTAACCTAAAATTCAAAAAACTAATCTAATCATTATTTTGTTGCAACTAGTTTTAGTTTTTTGTACTATTTTCATCTAAAACAAAAAAGCCCCCCGGAGCTCCCATTCAACTCCGAGGGCTTAATTAGTTTATGGCTGCAGCTGCCACAACGCGGGAACGTTGCTAGGCTCCCAGCCTGCTAACGAAGTGTGCGGTTGGATACATTTATACGTCGCACCATTGTATGAGACTAGAGCATTCGCTGCATATGCCGTGTTAGCAGCCCATGGTGTAGCGCTTGGTCCTTGAGCAGTCGTAGCGGTAACTGCGTTGCTGTTGCCGGATTCGTTTTGAGATGGATCAATAGCACGAACCGTGAACGTATAGGAAGTATTTGGAGCAAGACCCGTAACGAGCTTCTCGGTAGCTGTGCCCGTTACTGTTGCAACGACATTTGAACCGACATAAATGCGGTAACCAGCGATGCCAGAAGCATCCGTTGAGGCGTTCCACATCAGCGTAAGTGAGTTTGAGCCAGCCGCTCCCATGACATGAAGCCCAGACGGGTTAGTTGGCGGAGTCGTGTCGTTCGGGATCTGAACCGTCGTTATTTGTACGCTATTGCTGGCTGGAGATCGATTACCGGAGGAATCAAATGCTTTGACGGTTAAGTTATAGGTGGTTCCGGCAATCAAATTCGTCAGGTTGACATTTAATTGATTTCCCGGAACGGTAGCTATTGGCGAGGTGTTAGAGCCGGAATAAATCTCATAACCTGAGACACCATTATTGTCCGTTGAAGCTCCCCATGATAGTGAAGCTGTTGTTGTACCGACTGTACCTGCTGTAAGGTTCGTTGGAGTAGTTGGGGCAACGTTGTCTGAAGCGCCAAACTGAACATCAATTACGTTATACCAAGCGTTTGGTGTATCATAAATATCCCATACGGCAAGGATGATTTGATAACCAGTTCTCTCTGGTACACTACAGGTATGGGACAACGTTGCAGGAGGCTGTTGACCGTTCCCCTGTACCGTACAGAACGGAGTCAGATCAAGCTGTGCACGTGAAAGCGGAGCATTCGGATTCCAATCTTGCTTGGTAATAAAATAGCGATAACTTGTCGTCGCATGACGCGCTGTGAACTTCCAAGTAAATGTATTGGTACCGCTGCTAATATTGACCTTATTCCAGCGAGTAGCTGTTTGTTGGTCAAGATTTGCGAAGGCAGCAAGTCCGGCACTCGCGATTTTACCATCTGCAGGTCCAGCTGCTGGAAAACCTTTTAATCCTTCGAGGCTTTGCGGCTCATAAATAATTGCTCCACAGTTCGTATTCAGTCCATTTTTACATTGTATCGCCCGACTTGCAGGATTATCGATATAACCATGAGCAGAAACAGGCTTAACGAAAGCAATCATACTGGTTAATAGGAGCAGCAGACCGAGACAAGCTACCAACACACGCTTTTTCAAACTCGAACTCCTATGAATCTGATTCATCATCACATTACCTCCTAGGTTTTTGGTCTGGTTTTAGAATCCATCCATTTCCTAACAGCATGCGGATATCAGTATCATTTCCCCCCTCTCATCATAGCTGCGACGTCTATAAAGATAGGTTCACTTTTAAGCAACCAACTCCTTTAAAATCCGAATTTATATAAACTCCTAAGAGCTTATACACGCATTAAAAAATGAGTAGTGAAAGCAAAATAGGTATGGTTTGGGTTCATGGGAAGGTGTGAGGTTGGTAAAAAGCCAAAACTTTCCGGATGTTTGTACCGAAGTGTGGTGGAGATGAATGGCCCTAAAATCGGATTGTAGCTGAGGAATGTTCTATGAATCAATCATAATGTAAACGTTATTATTTTGCACTGCTATTTTAGAACTAATATTTTTTACGCTCAAAATAGGTCTTGCACCCAACCCCAACGACCTAAGCTTATGACACAAGGATGCATTTATTACCATTTTTTGTGTTTAAAGACCTAAATTTGTTTTCATCATTGCAGCATATTAAGATACTTACATTGTTCTCCTATGTTAAATTGCTTTTACTTCTATTTCAGCAATGGTACGTTTATTTTGGGGTTGAACAGGACGATGATTATCAGGGAATATGGCTTGAAATGCTTTTATTTGAGCTTTCGACATTTCGATAGGCTTCTCTAGAACAGTCCACTTCACGCCCTCGGAACAAGGTGGAGTCGTCAGTGATCCTTGGTAACGATAAGCGTCCAGATCACTAGGAAGAAGCTTGCTGAGATCGATTTTGTTTTTCAAAACGAAATCAGCAGCAGTCTTTGTTTTTGGCAGCTTGGCCCAAATTTCAGTCAAGGCTGGGTTTCCTTTACCCTCCTTAATAAGTACGCCTAGCACAGCTAGATTTCCAGTCTTGCTCTTATGTACAAAGTGAAGCTCCAAGGGGAATGCTTTTCCGTCTATTAAATGCTCACTCGGTGTATGGAAATGGAATTGAGCCAATGTGTACTTAGTATCGCCTATTGTCAACTGATTGGCAGCTGAAGATGTATTGGCTTGAATGGTATGTCCGCTATTGCCAAAGGTAAAGGTGGTTGGTTTGTAATGGACGGTCACCTTCGTTTTGTTGCCGTTTTTATTAGCTTCGTTACTATGTATATCGATTGGTGATTGCTCCACTCCAGCACTGCAAGCAGCATATTCCGCATTAAGATGTGCCCAATGCTCTGATCCAGTGCTGCCATCATAGCTCCAATGCGGTGATTCGCTCTCGGATTTTGATGCTGGTGCTGCATAAGCGACAGTTGAAGCTAGCAGAACTAGCATAGCTGCGCTTGTGAGTAATTTAGTCAAACTTGTGCTCATAAATCAATTCATCTCCTTAATATTTTATGATCGAATGATACAAAAAGCGGTACGCTGCTTCGAACACCTCCTACGAGCAACTGCCGCAGCAGTTGCTCCACTCTCCCATTTATCATCTACTTTTCAAAAAATTCTTTAGCATATTCTACAACCCCATGGACATCTGAAAGTCCACCATCAATAAGCTCCAATGCCATAAAGTTATCGTCAGAAACCTCGAATGGTGCTTCGATACCATATTGACTGGCTTTTTTATAACCAAACTTCGGATAATACTTTTCATGACCCAAAACAATGGAACCTTTATAACCAAGCCGTGCAGCGATTTTGTGGCCTTCTATTATCAGCTGTTTCCCTATGCTCTTGCTTTGCATCTCTGGCAATACAGCAACAGGTGCAAGAGCAATCAGCGTCTGATTGCCTACTTTTATTTCTGTAAAAAGAATATGACCCACGATCTTTTCCTTGTATTCAGCTACAAGAGATAACTCCGGAATATAGTTCGCTGAAAGCCTAAGTCTGTTTACCAAGTTATGCTCATCATGATCTGAATAGTCAGCATTTTCAAATGCTTTTTGTACGACATGGTAAACTTCGTTAACGTCTTCATTGTTTTCTTGTCTAATTATAATATTCATTGGTTCAGCCCTCTTTTAGTAGATTATGCCCGCTCCACATCGTATTACCTTACACCAATCGTTAAAAATCAATTTCCACACCATCGATAGTGATGGCTTCAATCTTTGAAATATCTAAAGGCAAAGCAGGTATGAATTTCGCTTTAACCTCCTCATTATCACTATAGCTAGTCATAGAATCAAATGTTTGAACTGTGCCGTCATTCATTTTAGCCGTTACTGCAATTTCACTAGAATTATTTAATTCACCAATACCGTATAAGGTTACTCCTAATGGTGAAACGGTCATACGATTGGACATCCACGTCCCAAAATCCTTGGAAAAGGCTACATTTTTCTCTTCACTAACCGACCGCATTTTAAATATAGTATTCCAGTCGCCTACTGTGTAATTGTTATTAGATACAAAATACCCCATTAGTTTTAGATCGTTTATGTTTAAATTATCGATGTCAAAGATATATTCGACATATTCGTTCCCGTAATTCGTATTTCCTAAATCATCAATTCCAAAATATACATTCGAAGTATGTATTTTATTTCCTGAAGGATCAATAAAATAAAAATATCCATGACTATCTATATCATCTCTGGTCCATTTCGTTTGGATGTGAAGTCGATTATCAATAAAACCTAAATTAGATATATGCATAAAATTTATTTCTGGAAGATAAAGTTTGCTTCCGTCTGGCTTTAAAACCTGTATTGTTCCTTGTTCCTCTAATTTTTCAAAAATCTTCCCACCACCACCAGGACTATTATTTAAATCTAATGATATCGTTTGAGTATTGTGTTTTGCTTCCATAAGATTAGCATTAACCTTCACTTCTTCAAATATTTGTTTATGACTTAGGAAAGAGTTGATTCGAAAACTTATTTTTTTATTATTAAGTCGCTCGCCACCGTTAGCTTGCATTCGTAATGTCGCAGTATTAGTGGTTTCATCGTAATCTACCATTTGAATATTAAACATATGACCTTCAGACAATGAGTAATCATCATAAAGATCAAGAGTTTCATCTATTCTATTGCCTGTAAGATCTTGCATAGTCACATATATAACTGCCATTTCATCATCATTCATCGCAGCGACTACTTCCATTTTAATACCATCATCTTCACTACTCATTTCGATAGGTTGGAGCATTAACGCAATTTGTGGACTAACCCTAGATAATAAATTATTAAAACTTGGCATAGTGGCTGCTCCTACTCCAATCGAAAAAACTAGAGATAAAGAAGCCACTACGGGAAAGACTAACCGCTTTTTAAATTTCCTTTTTAGTTGTTCAGATTTCGCCATTTTCACCCCAAGTTTCGCTCTCTCATGTAATTCTTTTGGAACCTCGATTCTATCTAATTCTAGCTTTATTATATTACTCACAAATCCCAACCCCCTTAGCTTGTTTACGAAGCTTATTTAATGCACGATATAATATTGATTTTGACGTCCCTAATGGAATATTTAACATCTCGGCTATTTCTTTAAATGAATAGTCTTCGTAAAATTTTAAAATGACAATACTCTTTTCATCTTCATTTAACTCACCCAATAATTGATCAAGCGATAATGATAGAGGGATAATTTCAACATAAGGATCAATTAACTCCTCATGCTCTGGTCTTATTTGAACCACCTTGTTGTTTTTTCTTAAACAATCAATTGCACAACTAATGGAAATTTTAATTAACCATGTTTTAAAATACTCTGGTTTTTTTAATGTATCTATCTTTTTAAACGAACGATATGCTACTTCTTGAACGATATCCAAAGCATCTTCTTTATTTTTGACATAAACATATGCCATTCGATATATATCTTGTTCATATTTTTGGAATAGCTTTAAAAAGGCTTTATCGTCACCCTTTTGAGCTTTTTCTACTAATCTAATAATCGAAACCCACCCTCTTTTTTCTTCTTATACCTATTAGACAAAGTTGTTCAGCTTTTGGCTTAAATTTTATAAAAAAATATCCCTTCTCTAGTAAGCAAGGGTAGGAATGTAAACAGCTAATTTCCTAGTTTTATGGTTAATCGTGTGGGCGAGCTTTAGCCTATCCATAAGTATGAGGAATGGAGTTAGAATCTTCTCTTCTTCACTTAATAATCCTGTTGCCACAACAAATATGTATCTATATGGAAAATGAGGATATCCTAACTAAACCATACCATATTAACCATCAGATCAGAGGTACTCAGATGATTAATCCAACAGACAACATTGATGACCAGCCGTTGCAAACAGATTTAAACACTAATTTAAAAATGCTGCAGGATAATCTCGGTCATAGCCCTGACCTGGTTTCACGCCATTTCCAAGTGAATTTAGCAAATAATATGCCTATCCATGGAGCTATTGTATATATTGATGGGTTATCAAGCTCAAGCTCTATGCTTCAATCCGTCTATATGGGAAACCATGAGAGCAATCAGTATTCTACCCCTACAGAATTGATGGACTACTATAGAGATCGTGTCATTCCTGAAGGTGCCGTATTTAATCTGACTTTATTTAATGAAGTATTTGAAATGCTGCTTGCTGGAAACAGCATCCTTCTTCTAGATAATTGTGCGCAAGCTCTTTCTGTTGACACAAAAGATTTGAAAGCACGCGCGGTGGAAGAACCTAATGTTCAATCTGTGGTGCGCGGTCCCCGTGAAGGTTTTACTGAAGTGTTGAGTTGGAACACCGCTATGATTCGCAGAAAAATCAACAGTCGGCACCTATGGTTTGAGACCTATAAAATAGGAAGTGTCACTCAGACTGACGTTTCGATCATTTTTATCGAAAATCTTGTTTCGGATAGTGTGCTTGAAATGGTTAGAGAACGATTGCAGAAAATCGATATCGACGGCATTCTTGAAAGCAACTATATAGAAGAACATATTCAAGATAAGAAATATTCACCTTTTCCAACCATATTTAATTCGGAGAGACCTGATGTGGTTGCTGCTGGTTTGCTGGAGGGAAGAGTCGCGATTATGGTGGATGGAACTCCATTTGCACTGCTCGTTCCTGCACTGTTTACGCAGTTTTTTCAATCAAGCGAGGATTATTACGAACGGACGGATTTCAGCACACTGATTCGTTTGCTCCGCTTTTTGTGTTTTCTTATAGCTACCATTACACCCTCTTTCTATATTGCGATTACAACGTTTCACCAAGAGCTGCTTCCAACGACATTGCTCTATAACCTAGCCAGCCAGCGAGAAGGCGTTCCTTTCCCAGCCTTTATAGAAGCGCTGGTCATGGAGATTACCTTTGAGATTCTCCGTGAGGCCAGTGTACGAATGCCAAAAACGATTGGACAATCGATCTCCATCGTAGGAACACTGGTTGTCGGACAAGCCGCTGTAGAAGCTGGCCTCGTCAGCGCTGCCATGGTGATTGTGGTTTCCATAACGGCCATTTCGAATTTCGTACTCCCTGCTTTTAATCTAGGCATTGCGGCTCGGATTATCCGGTTTTTGCTGATGATCATGGCAGCATCCTTTGGATTGTACGGCGTATTTATCTGTATCATTGGGATCATTTTTCATCTATGCAGCCTCACGTCATTTGGCGTTCCTTATATGGCGCCGCTAGCTCCCTTCAACCGAACAGATCAGAAAGATACTCTTTTTCGTATGCCATTGCGCTCCATGATTACACGCCCCAAAAGCCTTAAACCAAAAAATCTAATGAGGCAGAAAAAATCATGATACGTTCTACTTCATTTTTCAGGCTGGCGCTCGTCGTCATCGTTCTTCTAATCTCCGCCATTCTCATGACTGCTTGCTGGAGCAGACATGAGTTAAACGAGCTTAGCATCGTGGTAGGGCTTGCTATCGATAAGAAAGGCGATAAATACAATGTAACCGTACAGATTGTTAATCCAGGCCAGGTAAGCAATAAACAAGCAGGATCAAACCACTACAGTCCAGTAGTCGCCTATGAAGCAATAGGCGTTTCAATACCGGATGCCCTCAGCAGAATGACAGTTAAAGCAGCACGACAGCTCTATTACCCACACCTGCGGATATTGATTATAGGTGAGGAAGTGGCACGCAGCGGAATCAGCAAGCCGCTTGATTTTATCGCAAGAAACCGTGAGATGAGAACAGATTTTTATCTCATTGTAGCTAAAAAAACAACAGCTAGTGAAATTTTAAACATGTACAGCCCTATAGATCCGATTCCTGCGAATAACTTGTACACCAAGCTGGAGACCTCTGACCGAATATGGGCTGCAACCGGAAAAATCACATTGGACAAGCTGATTCAAGATTTATCCCAGCAAGGAAAAGGTGCGACTTTAACCGCTATCGAAATCGAAGGCAATCCTTCAAAAGGCGATAAAATAACTGATGCTGTAAATGTTGAACCAAAGGTCATCCTCAAATACACCGGTATGGCCGCTTTCAAACGGGATCGTATGGTAGGCTGGCTGAATGAAAACGACACAAAGGCGCTCAATTATATTCAAAATAATATTGTCAAAACAACTGGCACGATTGCATGTCCGGAAAGCAAAGGGAACGTAAGTCTTCAAGTCGTCCACTCTCATACGGATATACGCGTAAATACGAAAAATGAAACTCCTGCATTCGAAGTCATTTTAAAAACGGAGCAGGATATAACAGACATTAGCTGCGAGCTTGATATCACTCAGCCGGAAACGTTAGCCAAATTAAACAAGCTGGCCGATAAGACACTGGAAGATATACTGAGCCGCACGATTCACAAATTTCAAAAGCAAGTTAAAGCAGATATATTTGGATTTGGTTCAGCACTTCATCGTTCCAACCCGAAAATGTGGCATGGCATTAACGATTGGGATAAAATATTCGAAAATGTGAATATCACCGTTCAATCTCAGTGCACTATTCGGCGAATTGGGACTACGGTACAGTCTATTAGAAGCACAATTAAAAAATAGGTGGCGGCAGCTATGTGGTTATGGATAGGTGTAATCGGTGCATGGACGTGGGTTTCCATTGTTGAAATCCCACCCCTATTCGGCAAGCGCAGGATGAAAGAGCTTCTACTGGTTGTATTCATTATGATAACAGCAACCTCTGGCAGTCTGGCTTTCATGTATATGAACATACCGCCTAACCCTCTGGAATGGATAGAAAAAATAATATCTCCTTACGCTCGTGCAATCTACTCCTTGATGTCCTGAAAGGAAAAGACCGATGATGAAGCCAGATACTTTAAGTGTTCGCAGTTTCACGATATTAGTCATTTTTTTCATGATTGGTACCTCCATCCTCATTACGCCTGCAGGACTTACTTTGGTAGCGAAACAGGATGCTTGGATCGCAGCCATAGTAGGAATCGGTCTCAACTCTCTAAGCGTCCTCATTTATGTCAGTCTCGGTAACCGTTATGGGGACAAAACACTTATCGAGATGTGCCATCTTGCTTTTGGAAAGTGGATCGGCAATGTATTCGGTCTTTGCTTTATCGCTTTTTTCTATTTGCTCACCTCTCTAATGATTGGGGATCTCGGTTTTTTTCTAACCACACAAACCTTGCCGGAAACTCCGATTGAAATATTATTAATTATTTTTGTCATTATCGTTATATTTGCCGTACGAGCAGGCATGGTCGTTTATTCCCGTGCGGTACAAATATTTTTTCCGATCCTATTTTTTATGCTCTGCTTTCTAATCATACCTATCTTCCCTCAAATAGAATTTCTAGACTTTGAACCCATACTGGAGTATGGCTTTAAGCCCATTGTAAAAGCAGGCTTCTCCTTTTCCGGTTTTCAGGAAATGATTGTGCTGCTCATGATTTATCCTTACGTAGCGAAATCAGCAAAAAGAGGACGAGGCTTTGTATGGGGAACTGTAATCGGTGGAATTGTACTGATCATCATTACTGTGGGATGTATAGGCGTAATGGGAGCTGCCGTCACCGCTAATCAATTATTTCCGGCCTACGTACTGGCGAAAAATATTAACATCGGCCATTTTCTTGAACGTATTGAAGGGATTATGATGTTCATTTGGATTTTATCTATCGTGATGAAGATTGTGCTGACGTTTGATGCATCGTTGATTGGGCTCTGCCAGCTATTCAAATTGAAGGATCCGAAACCATATGTCATACCCATGGGATTTGGCTTGATCGCTCTAGCGCTGTTATGTTACACAAATACGATTTCCGTCAATGATTTCCTCACCAAAAACTGGACACCCTTTGCTACGATTTTCACGATATTTATACCCTTGTTCATTCTAGGTATATTACTGATTCGTGCACCGGGCGAGAGTAAAAGTAAGCAGGAAAATACAACTGAGAATGAGCAAGTATAGCTGTGATGGGGAGAAGACAAATCGGAGGTTTGTTTAATAAAACGGAGCCGCCTCAAAAGGCGGCTCCGTTGCAAAGCATAAATGACGGTAAAGCTCAGACATTATTTCCCTATAACTTCTTTCAATTTCAGCAGCACAGTAACCGCTTCAGCACGGGTAGCAACGCCAGTTGGCTCAAATTTATTACCGCTGCGTCCTTGTACAATTCCTTGCTTCTTCGCCGTTTCTGCAGCCTTCTTAGCCCATGCAGGTATAGCACTGTCATCAGCAAAGCCTGTTTTACCGCTTGCATCTGCATCAAGGCCAGTAACTTTTGCAATCATAGCAACCATCTCGGCTCTTGATATGCTTGCATTTGGACGGAAGCTGCCATCCTCATAACCTGTAAGAATACCAGCCTCAACAGCCTGAGCTACTGCCTTAACCGCCCACGCGCCAATAGCAGACTTATCTTTAAATTGCAGCTCGCTTCCGCTTGTTTGCGGCTTCAGCATTTGCATCATCATCACTGCAAACTCCGCACGTGTTACCGAAATATTCGGCTTAAATGTGCCGTCTGAATAACCATTTACAAAGCCTTCTGCCACTGCCTTTTGGATATTCAGCTGTGCCCAGTGACCATCAATATCCTTGAAGTTCAGTTGATTTTTATTTATTGCCATGACAGCAAATTTCGTAAAGTGATCCACTTCAACTTCAATTTTATTACCGTTTATCTTGCCTCCAATAGATACCCATTTTTTGCTCGTCTCATCGAAGTAGAATACAGCTGCCGTTTGATTCTCTTTAAGCAGCGATGAATTAAATTCAAAGACGAGTGTTACATTTTTGCTGAATTTACCCGAACTATTTTTCAACACTTCAAAGACTGAGCTTAGAGGAATATCGTCTTTCGAGAAAAGCTTAGCCGTATCCAGCAGTTCTTCAATGGTCAGAATAATTTCCTGAGCTGTTGCTCCAGCTGGGATCGTGACTTTAATTTTCTCACCTAAACTCACCTTTGCTGAGTAACCAGCCGGTATTGTTGCTTTTCCATTCGTAGATACAATCTCTGTTATACCAGTGCCGCCGCCTGAATTACCGCCGGTTGGCGCTTTAGGTGTCGTAATATTTCTCGCATTGCTTGCCTTGGAGAAATTATTCGCATGATCGAATGCGATGACATAATACTGGTAAGCTGTTTCCGAGCTTAACCCTGTATCACTATAAGATGTACTTGTTGTTGTTGCCAGCTCAATACCATTGCGGAAAACCTTGTAGCCTGCTACTCCCAAATTGTCAGTAGAAGCAGACCACGTCAAATTAATTTGAGTGCTGGAACCCGCTTCTGCTTTCAAATTCGATGGATCAGTAGGCGCATCCGTATCAACGATAGTTGGTGTCCACCAGTTGCCGGATACGACGATCATGCTGAGCAAACGGAGGTTATTGCCAAAATATAAATCATCTTCCGTTTTAACAGCCGTATTATGATCCCATAGCTTATTTAGCCATTCTTGATTGGATGAATCGATCATTGCACTAACCATTAGCGGAGCTGAGAAAGTGATATCTTGATAATCAGCTATCGCTTCCGAGCCATCCAATTTATAGCCCGCCAAAATATTTTGTGGATCGTTATCCGTCTTTTTACGAATCCACTCATTTAATGTACTTAACTGATCTTTTGCACGTTTTTCCCCTGTAATGAGATAGTCTGTGCCTATGCGCCATGGTGTGCGGGATGAGTTGTAGCTATAATCGCCGTCCGTATCTGATTCTAAGAAGGAAGGCGGTGCAGGTACAAAGCTTCCGCTGTCAGTATCCTTCACGACAAAGTCTGGGAGCAGACCAGCGTTCGGACTGAAATTTTTATAAAGGCTTTCCATCACGTTATAGGTTTTGTCGACTACCTGATTCCAACGGTCATCGCCGGAAACAACAGCAAAATCCTTCATATGCTGCAGCATGAAATCCGAAGGACGGGTAGCATTTTCATACTCGCCGCTAGTTGCCCAATCGGCAATTCTTAATACCCAATCCTTTTGGTTGACTTCACTATCCATAATGGCTTTTATTACTTTACGAGCCTGAGCCAAATAATCAATTTCCCCATCATTTCCCCATTGCTCACTCGCAAGAAGAAGTGCATAGGCAATATCCATATCTCCATCTGTAGCTGAATCCACACCGTTAATATCAATAATCGCTTTACCATTATCAGCTTGCTGCCAAGCCATGAGGTCTGGATTAATTTCGCTTGGATGTGCTCTGAAATAACGATACATGCCGTCAAAATACTTCTTCGCATCTTTATCATGGCCTGCCATTAGAGCGGTGATCAGCATTCCGTAGCCATGAGCTTCAGAAACGGTAATCTCATTCTCTTCAAACCAGTCTCCATCCGCATACCACACATAATATTGGCCTGAGGTATATGGATTCTCTTTCAAATATTTCGTTTTCCACTCGTCATATAATCTTGACACGGTATTATCCATATCAGCTTGCGTAATATGATTTGGCTTAATTGTGCCGTCCGCATAAGCGGTATGCTGAGGGAAAGCTTTAAGTGGACCTTCACCCGCAGCAGCCGGCTTCGTCTTCAAACTTATCGAATGGCTTGCAAGCGATTCTAGTCCCTCTTGATTAATTGCTTTCACTTCATACGTATAAGTGCTGTTTGCAGCTAAACCTGTATCGGAATAGGATAGCTTCGAGCTTGATGTTGCGCCAACTTTCACGCCATCACGGTACACATTATAACCTGCCACGATGATGTTTCCTGAAGATGCCGCCCAAGTCAATTCGTTCTGATACGGGGATACGGCTTTTCCAGTTAAGTTTGTTGGTGCTGAAGGCGGCTCATTCTCGGCACCATTTTCAATCGTTGTGACTTCCACCGGAGCGGAGTTGTCTCTCGTTCCAACGGCCTTAACGATAAAATCATATTTCTTATTAGGATTGATGTCTTTAATTTCTAAGCTGTAATCTGTTTGATTGCCAGTTGCTGAAATATATTCGCTCCAGTGTGCTGCTACTTTGTCGTTCTTCTCGTAAATTCTAAATCCTCTAACCGGCTCTGTTCCTGTGGAAGGCTTCTTCCAAGATAAAATCGCTTTATCCCCTTCCACCTTCACCTTGACGTTCTCTACCTTCTCCGGCTTCGTATCCGTTCTTCTGATTCCGTAGTCATCATAAGCTTTCAATCCCTTGCCAACTGTATTTTCAGCTTTTTCGTCTGCAACAGCTGCTGTGAATGCGGTAAAAGCAAGTACTTTATCCGAAATAGACACATCCGTAAACATTTTCTTGAATGGTTGAGTGTCAATCTCAGCAAAGTAATCATCATAAGGAATGGGGTTGCCGTTCTCATCCTTTACTTCTTGCGCATCCCCATTTTCATCAATATAATGCTGATTATTTTTTTCGTAAAATTTATTTCCGAACGCATTAGACATCAGGTAGACTGTCCCTTTAGGATCGATGGCATTGCCTTCTTCGTCGATTTTAAAATCTTTAATGATCTCATCATTTAACATTTGGAATGATCTCATATACATATGATCATGGGCTTCGAACACCATATCGATTCCCATTTCGTCAAATTCAGGAATGAGATACTTTTTGTAAAATTGAACCCGCTCATCTTCCCATTGCGCTGAATTGTCGCCAGCTCCGTAAGGCCCTTTATGGAAAGTGACGAACTTCCATTTCTTATCGCTTTTTGCTACTGTGTTTTGCATCCATTTTACTTGATCCCAGAACTCTTTATCCGCCCATTCTACATCTTTCCCATTCGCAGCAAGTCCGCCTTCATATTGGGAATTGAATACCATGAAGAGCGCGTCGCCATACTCGAAGGAATAAACAGAACCTTCATCCGTACCGGCTACCGTTTGCTTAGGCAAGTTGAAGTGATTATAGAAATTATTATTAGGCGTCGTTACATCACCGTCATAATCATTCACTTCATGACCGCCAAGTACAGGCACATAAGGAACATTCGTGAGAGAATCCTGTGCTAAACCCAGCATCCACTGCCATTGCTCCTCCAAATCTCCATTGTCGACCAAATCGCCTGCACTGATCAGAAATTTAGGATCGAGAGTATAATCGACTGCTTTCCTAAACGTATCTGCCCACGGTTCAAAATCAGACTTATTAGAAGCCTGCGAATCCGATCCTGCAATAAAGCGGAAAGGTTGGTTAGCTGCTGTATCCGTTGTAAATGAACCAATAATGCTCCAGCTGCCTTCTTCTCCATTGCCAACTCGGAATTTATAATCTGTACCTGGTTTCAGCTCTCTTGCGATTGCTTTATGACTAATGAATTTCGTGAATGTGTTGGAATCACGATCAGCTTCTGTCATAAAGGTTTGAATTTCCTCAGCCGTTCCTTTATAGCTGACTACTCCATCTGCCGGGAAGACATTCCCTGACATTTTCGAAGCCTCAACGACTTGAACGACAGAGTCTGTCATCGTATCGGTATACCATGCTAGAGCGATACTCGTCTTGGGATCACCGTTAAATGTCATATTGATCATTTTCGGCAAGAAAGGCGATTGTTGTATGCTAAAGCTCCATACCAAATCACGAATCTGAGTTACTTCGTCTGTACCTTTGATTAATGATTTCGGAACTGAGATCGTATACGTTTTGCCATAACTAAACTCAGGATGATTAATATTAAGCGTGTTTCCACCTACAACTTCCAGTGAAACACCGGCTAATGGTTTATTCTCATTGTCGACAATGCTTACAGCAGATGCGGTGTCTAAAGAAATAGCCTTATTAAACTTCACGGTCAACGGCGCATCCACCGATACATTTTCAGCCTTGTCCTTTGGAAGCTTAACCAGATCAATAGTCGGTACACGAATGGCCGAGTTATCTATACGCTCCCCTTGAACCAGAATGTTTCTGATTTTGCTGGAGCCTCCGCCTCCAATTCCATCACTATTGCCATTTGTGTTCTGTCCCGAGCTAACGACCCAGCGAAGATACAGAAGCTCCTGATCATTCGCTTCACTTGGAATCGCAACGTTCTTCAGTTTGCATTCATCGTTAGGCGGACAACTGTATACTCCTTTAGTCATTTTAACCGCACCGTTCGGCACATCCGTCCATGTTGCCCGATCCGTACTCATCTGCAGTTTAAAATCACGTGGTCCGGAGCCGGAAGAAGTTTGCTCCGATGACAAGGTTAAATTTTTATAGCCTTTAGTCGAGATCGTAGCAAGCCAATATTTTTGGCTAAAATCACCGCTCCAGCCTTGATAACTAAGATCCTTGTTGCTCCCGCTATAGTATTCAAACGTTCCACCGACATTTTGGAACAAGGAAGCCGCTCCGTAAGCACCGCCTGTTGCTATGGAGATGCCATTATCCCCTTCATTCGGAAATATCCATTCCGCAACCTTCTCTGCTCCGTTACTCACAGCAGCTGGTTCATCCGCGGCAGCAACAAAGTTGGAGAAAGTGGTTGTCAACATGATGAACGTTAATAATATACAAGTCATTACTTGAAATGATTTTTTCCGTTTGTTTCTACTATGCATATACTTAACCTCTTTTCTTTTCCATAATGAAAACGAATGATCAAAAAGTCCAATTCTTTGAATGCGCTGTCATAAATATTTGGTTTTCACAATCACTCTTGGCTCCACCCCCTCTTTCAGGTCGATTTTAAATTACCTAAAAGTTTAAACGCTTTAATCTTCAAAAAAGAGTTTATCCTGTAAGGAAAGCCCTGTCAATCACTTCCAAGGATTTTTCTACGAATTTCAGAGCTATTTACCTGTCCAATTCAAATTTTTCTCCTTATTTCGCACTTTTTCTCCCCGTTCCTATAAGAAAAACGAATTCATTAATTATTTTAAGTATAAGCGCTTAAATTATTTGTAAATTTGAATAGCGTTGACTTTTCAGATGCATAGACTTCCTAAAATGCTTAAAATATACATTAATTAGTATTCGAGTTTTCGAGAAAAGGTGCGTTTAGCTGTGATGAAAATAAGAAGAGTAAGAGGTTTATTTAGTTTTATGAAAGAGCGATCAAGCACAAGGATTCCCAGTACCCCATAAAATGACTATCGTCATATTAAGAAAATTACCTTTATCACTAAATAAGGCATGCCAAAACAATTAAGATAAAAGTATCAAATCGATGAGGTGAGCGAGAAAATGAACGGAAACACTTTTTATATGATGATCGCTTTTATAGCCGTTTTAGTTTTGTGGAGAAGGACGAGAAGCATGTACCGTCCAATACGGGGGAACGGGATTCGATTGCTGATTCCTCTGTTATTCATAATCCCTGGCCTGTCTTTAATTATTAACCCTAACGTGAATGAACCGGCTTGGGCTTTTGGAATAGCCTTCGGGCTTGGCGTTATATTTTCCATCCCATTGATTTGGACGACTAATTACGAAGTGAGAGATGACAATTTGATTTATTCTAAGAAAAACTGGGGATTTATCGCAGCTTTCATAGGTATTGTGTTCATACGGTTTGCTCTGCGTCAAGAATTGTCCGACTTGGATCCTCAAGGTAAAACAGCTTTATTCATGCTAGTAGCTTTCGGTTATATCATTCCGTGGAGAGTTTTTTCGTTTATCAAATTTCGGCGTGTGGCCAACCAATTGCAATTGTCTAAAATAAACTAAAGTTTGGTTGCCTGCGGATAAAAAAAAGGAATTCTCACAGTAAAAAAAAGCTGATCGGCAATAGCGCTGATCAGCTTTTTCGATTCATTCTTCGCGAATGACTAATAACACACCAATAAAAATGAGTATAGTACCTATCCAAAATGATAAGCCAATTTGTTCACCTAGCAATAGCCAGCCTAAAAAAGCACCAACTATAGGTTGGAAAAAGAAAAATAATCCGCCACTCGAAGCATTAAGCATTTGCAGCCCACGATTCCACAGTAAAAAGGCACAGGCTGTCGAAATAACTCCCAAGTACAATAGTCCGCCCCATATAGATGGATGCATCAAGGCTTGAAAATCAAGCTCCGGCAATCGAGTAACGGTGAAAGGTGTAAGTAAAACAATGGCTACAAGGGTTGTATAAAAAGTTACAACAATTTGTGAATAGTTCCTGGGTACCCGCTTAATAAGAACAGACATAAGCGCCCAAGTAAGGGCGGCAATAAGCAGTGATACACCACCAAGCTGTAGGGATGAATCGATATTGGCATTTCCGACAATAATGCTTACCCCTATTGTTGCTAAAATAATTGAAATTGCTTTTTTAAACGTGATCTTTTCTTTTAAAATGATACGTGCAAATAGCACTATGAATGCTGGTGTCGTTGAAGTAATAATAGCACCCATTTGTGCTGTAGAAAGCATCGTACCTACTTCTTGGGTAATGATAGAAATTGTATTTCCAATAAGTCCAATGAAGAAAATTAATAATAAATCACGCTTTTCAATCCGCCATGATTGTTTCGTTACAACGCCAATAAATAGCAATGATAAAATCGCAATTACATAACGAATCCACACTAATTCAAGTGGTGGAACAAAGTCTACCACATGTTTTACAACAACATACATCCCGCCCCAAATGCTAGCTGCGAGTGATAAATATAAAGAACCTAATAAAGTGTTTTTCATTTTGTACCCTCCGTTTTCCTAGACAGTTCCTGTCCTTAACGGAGTTGTAGTTTTCTACCGTTAAGGAAGAATAACTACAGGTACATCGTTTTCAAAGAGTGGTGACCACATCATCTGTCTTCAGCTCACTTTCAAAAGAGTAATTTTATTTTATATGATTTTTTTTGATAAGGCTATTACCTATTTTAATTATAACGATGTACCAGCGTATGAGAAAAACCCTTAGTGAATAACCAGTCCAATGAAATGGGAATCTTATACAGGATCAGACTGATAAGAATTGGGAGTGAGCGGAAAATGAAAACGATGACAGCGGCTGGCAGTGCTAACCTGCAAACTCGCACGACTCAAAAAACAGTAGGCCAGTACTTGTTCGATTGTCTACAGCTGGAGGGCATTACCGAAATTTTTGGCGTTGCTGGAGACTACAACTTTACACTATTGGATACGCTGGAGCGCTATAACGGCATCCGGTTTATGAGTGGACGGAACGAATTAAACTCAGGTTATGCGGCGGATGGTTATGCAAGAGTTAAAGGCATATCCACTCTTATTACGACTTTTGGAGTCGGAGAGCTTAGTGCTTGTAATGCGATAGCAGGAGCTAACAGCGAGCATGTGCCGCTAATTCATATAGTAGGTGCGCCTCCCGATAAGGATCAAAAGGAACATAAGCTGATGCATCACACTCTAATGGATGGAAACTTTGACGTCTTCCACAAAGTGTACGAGCAGATTACGGCTTATACTGCAGTACTGACACCGGAAAACGCTGAGATTGAAATCCCTGCCGCCATTCGTATTGCGAAGGAAAAGAAAAAGCCAGTGTACCTCGTTGTGGCTGATGATCTAGTGACCATGCCGATCATGACACGAAGTGAGCCGGTACCCCCGCGTCCAATGTCCAATCTGAAAACTCTTCAGGCAGCAACGGAACATGTCCGCCAACTGCTGGAGCGTGCCCATCGGCCGATCATTTTGGTTGATGTCAAAACCATCGTTTCGACCTCGTAACCGCAGTTCGGCATCTAGCCGATGCGATGAACGTACCTGTTGCAACAATGATGTTCGGCAAAGGGGCATTTGACGAAACCCATCCGAATTATATTGGGATGTACGAAGGTTCATTCGGAAGTTCTGAAGTCCAAACCGCAGTAGAAAATGCAGACTGTGTCATTGCAGTAGGCATGGTATGGGCGGACAATAATACCGCGAACTTCACTGCGAAGCTAAACCCGCTCGTGACTATCAATATTCAACCGGGCATGGTCAAGGTCGCAGAAGCGGAATATCCGAATGTATTAGCAGCCGACATGCTGCTTGCGGTGCAGAATATTGGATACATAGGCCAAGGTTTAGCGGGAAAAACGACATTCCCATACGACCAAATAACTGGCAGTGCCGGTGACCCACTAACTGCGGCCAATTATTACCCGCGTTTTCAGAAGTTGCTGAAGGAAGGGGATATTGTGGTCGCCGAGACCGGCACGTTTTACAACGGGATGGCGCAGGTGAGACTGCCGCGCAATGCAACATATATTGCGCAAGGTGGCTGGGAGGCGATCGGTTATGCCACACCTTCCGCATACGGTGCCAACGTCGCTGCACCTGATCGGCGGGTGTTGTTATTTACAGGTGACGGCTCCTTGCAGTTGACAGCCCAAGAGATTAGCACCATGCTCTATTATGAATGCAAGCCTATTATCTTCATCTTGAACAACGATGGCTACACAATCGAGAAATATTTAAATGTCAAAACAGAGAATCAGCAATATAACAAAATTCCGCGCTGGTCATACACTAAGCTTGCCGAAGTGTTTGGAGGCGATGCGTTTGCCGTGACAGTACGAACCTATGGAGAGCTTGATCAGGCTATAATTCAAGCGGAGAGGGAATGTACAGGAAGACTCTGTATCATCGAAATGATAGCCGCTGACCCTATGGACGCACCAGAAAATATGCGCCGGATGCGCAATTATTTGGAAATGCAGGAGAAACAACGCAGCCAAAACTAGAAAAAGCAGCATCTAGTTTGCTTCTTCTTCCTTCATAAACACTGTAAATATTCTGATTATGAGGCCCGATAAACTCTAGAACCAAGCTATCGGGCTTCAACTTTATTTATGGAATGATCAGAGTTAAACAATACGCTGTTACCCATTAATTGAACGTTGTAGGTCACGAATGTCCTTCCACGAAATGAGCTTGATGTTTTCCTTTAGGAAGAGCTGCTTTATATCCAAATCACAGAGTAAGCGGAATTCAATTTCCCTTTCCATATAACAGTTTGTTAATTGCTTCAGTTCATCAGTAATGATAGACGGATGAACAGTTAACTGGGTGATACCAGACTTTAGGTTTTTGATCATGGATACAAACTGCGCCTTCACCGTCTCGTGCTCTTCATTCGTGCTAAGGCAATAGGGAAGAGAAATGATATCATCAATGAGGAAAATACCGCGCCTGTCCGCTGAAGAAATTCGTTCGGAAAACCTCTCCTTTTGCTCTTCGTTTATAAACGGCTGCATTAGAATTCTTCTAGGGAAATTAAAGGGCAGTTGATACTCTTGGCATAAATCTAATGCTATATCCAAAAAATCACGTCCTGTGTTTAGACCAAAGATACTCCCTGCATGACTGTCAAGATGAGTGGGATCAATCCCTTGAGAAATCGCATATGTAATTTGAGCTCGCATTTCAAGCCTAACCTCATCCAGATCAGCATTGGACTCTAAAAATGCGATATCTGTAAAGAATTCATTAACTGAATTAACAAGGCTGTAGAGCGGATTCTCATGATACACAGGCTTATATCCTTGATGCTCTGAACTTGATAATGTCAAATGAATTCCGGCCTGCTCGATAGTCTGAATATCACCCTTGCTTAAAGCTTCTTTGGCTGCTCGGCAGGGAATCATTATTGAAGTTGAGGTAATGGCAGCCTGTTGAAATAATGTATGAATAGCCTCATTGGTTCCCCATGTTATTCCATAATCATCCGCATTAATAATTAATAATCGATCTGATTCTTTATATCCAAATTTAGAATTCATTTACTCTCTCCCTAATACAAGTTGAAACATGAATAAGGGCGTAAGCACATTTGTGCCTACGCCCTTGCCCAAGTCATTTATTTCCGTTCAATATATACTGGTTATTCAATTCAATTTATAGTTGTCTTATTTTAAGAGCCTAAATCAGGTTGGTCCAAGAAGCTAACTGTGTTATCCGTCGTTCCATGCAATTCAAAGATAATAATCTCATTATCACCTTGCTTCAATAATGGACCTGGCACATACAATCTCTTCTGCGGTCCAATATCCCAATAACGACCCAGATTGAAACCATTGATAAACACGACACCTTTGGTCCACCCTTCCAAACTAAGGAAAGTATCACATGGCTCATCCACAATTAACGTTCCTCGGAAGAAGCTCGGACCTGTTTGTTCCGTGATGTTCCCGAATTGCAAACCCGATAAGTCCGTTAGCGGTAACTTGTACGTCGTCCAATCCGACAAGAACTGGCGCCCAAAACGTACCCCTTCGGTAATCCCTTTCCGGTCTTTCATATAAGGTCCGTAATTAACTCGGCCTAAATTCTCAACAAGGATAGAGACCTCTACTCCTTCAGCAGGCACTTCAAATTCTATCTTCACATCGGTATGAACGCGGTCCAGAACACCAGCCGGCTGTCCGTTAATGAAAATTTGTGCGCGGTCATGCACGTCTTGCAAGAAAAACTGATCTTTAGGACGTGGTCCGCTAATAAACGTACGATAATGAATAAATCCGTAATCCTGCCCCAGTTTTTCCATTGTCTCAGGGTATGCCGTATAAATAGGTGCAGAGATGTTGTCCAAATTAGCCGCTAATGAAGCTTGCTCGGTCATTTTCACTTGTCCATACGCTTTCCTAGCGATCGGAGCTGGCAATTCACATGCAGGTACATCCACATATTTGGAGATAACATCGCGCACCGCATAATATTTAGCGGTCGGTTCACCGGATTCATTTAGCAAGGCATCATAATCATAGCTAGTCACCGTAGGTTCATAGCTATCCGCCGTATGGCCGTTCGCTCCGTTGTAGAAACCAAAGTTTGTTCCGCCATGGAACATATAGAAATTAACGGACCCGTTCAGACTAAGCATTTCATCAAGCACACTCGCGACATCCTCAGCGGGACGGGTATGATGCTCCTCCCCCCAATGATCAAACCAACCGTTCCAATATTCCATACACATAAATGGCGCATCCGGTTGATATTGTTTAAGCTTCTCGAACGCTTCTGCTGGCCGAGAACCAAAATTCACCGTTGCCAGAACACCATCGATCATACCGCCTTGCAGCATTGCATCTTCAGGTCCATCGGAGGTGAATAGCAGAACGTCTATTCCACGTGCAATCATGCTTTCTTTTTGATGAATCAAGTAGCGTTTGTCATTGCTATAGCTTCCATATTCATTCTCGACCTGCATCGCGATGATCGGCCCGCCATTGGTGCATAGAAGCGGTTTTAATTTCGGAAGCAGCACATCATAATAAGCATCTACATGATCTAGAAACGGCTTATGGTAGCAGCGCAGGCGCATATCAGGGTCCGCCAGCAGCCAAGATGGCAATCCGCCAAATTCCCATTCCGCACAAATATAAGGCGCTGGTCGAACAATAACATGCAGCCCGATTTCTCCAGCCAGCTCAATAAAACGAACGATATCCGCCATGCCTTCAAAATAAAATTGGCCTTTCTTCGGCTCGTGAAGATTCCATGGGACATACGTTTCCACGGTATTGAGCCCGCAGGCTTTTAATTTTGCAAGTCGATCTTGCCAATGCTCAGGTACAGTTCGGAAATAATGAAAAGCTCCTGAGAGAAGACGTATCGGCTGATCATTATAATAAAATGAAGATCCTGAATAATTAAATGTAGTCATTTATTTCCCGCCTTATAAAATAGTTAAATCATTAATTAAGCATAATGACTCGCTATAGCCTGATTGATTCTCTCTCTTGTCGCTAACAGCCATTCTCCACTGCCCTTTGGATAAACAGAGAACGTCAATGGTTCTTGCAAACCCTCTTCCAACAGCTTTATCGTCTGTTCTTTGCCAATCTTCTGCTCTAGCAGCTCGAGTGCGCGCAAGTCTTGCATCGCCTCATAGAGAACTTCCAAGCGAATAGACTCAATTGGACCCTCTTCGCCAGGATAAACCAAGAAGGAATCTCCCGAAGGAAACGCAAGCTTTGCATCCGTTGACCGATAGGGATCCAGCTTCTGATCGATGGAGTACTGCGAATACCAGAAATTAAAACCCCAATGCAGAAAGCCCTTCAATCCAAACTTATACAACTGAAGCCCAATAACCCGGTTTCTAGAGGAAGGCATGTTAAAAAAACGATTGGACACTTCTTGATGCTGCGCACAGCAATAATAGGTCCATAAATCCGGAACGCCATGCTCCAGAAACGGTTCGATATGATTGTTCCCCGGAATCGGTCTTTGCACTAGACCCCACTCATACATATCCAAATCAGACAGCGCGTCCATAATAGGATAATCAGACAAATGCTTACGCACGATCTGGCTTGCAGCCTGATAGGATTCCAATTGACTGAGGTCCGGCTCATCCGAAATATGGAACCAGCTTTGCTGATCCAGTCCATTTTCTTTCAAGTAGCGATCAAGACTCGGCAGGAATTGATCCAAGAAGCTGCGATAAGCTTCAGAGGATGCATCCGTCTCCCAGCCGAATAGTTTTCTCTCTTCTCCTTGTACCGTTCCCATAATTTTCGGAGCGCATTTTGCTCCCCATTGCGTAAACAAGTGTGAAAACTCAAAGTACTTCACGTCCAGCTTCTTGCACATCGTTACCCACCGCGTAAGTTGATCAAAGCCAAATGTATAAGTATCTCCCTCCACATCAACTTTCACCAGTTGGACAGTTGGACGCTCACCTCCAACAAGGGTATCGAGCGGCGGCGTAAAGAGTGGCGTCAATACCATGTTCATGCCGTGCTTGACCATCGCGTCCACATAACGTTCCAGAAGCGTCCAATGCGCTTCACTAAAGACTTCGACACCGTACTGCGTTGCAATACAATCCACATGAAACCATTCCGTGTGAATTAACTGCTGCGCGGGCAATGCAGCAGGGATGACTGTCAATTGAAATGTATCGGATACCGCTAAGGACTCCCCTTCCTCTGATTGGAAGGAGAATTGAATGGAATGAACACCCGCAGCGACAGATTCATCAAGCTCCACGCTCACCCAAATGGAACGCCACTGCTCAGGTACCGCATTAATGGATTGTTGATTCAGCTCATATAATGGATCTGGATATAGTCCCGGTGTCGTGCGCAGGACGTTATCATCAGGATTTGTGAAACATGGCATCTCCGAAGGAGCCAGCCCAACAGACCTAATCAAAATATGGTCTGCAAGGTCGGAGTCGATGTTTACATTTATATTTTTTAAGAGAGTATCTGAGGTGTATGCGACTTGGAAGGAATAGGTTTCGCCGAAAAGCGCAGAAGCGCTTTGAAAGGTTTGTTCGGTTGGCGTCTCATCTGCGAATACTTTTGCCAACGAGCTTAGTAGTTTCGTCTCAAATTGAACTGGATTATTCATACATCTTGCACCTCTTTAAATTAGAATGCTTTCTGCAAAATCTTTGAGATTGATGCTGTTTCCATCTACTCTTGATTGCTCCGCCGCGAAGGCCATTAAATGGCTTTGAACGGATTGACTTGCCGAGGTAAGTCCCTCACTCTTGCCATCTTCTCTTACCAGCTTTAAGAAATCCTTGAGTAAACCCATATCACCGCCGCCGTGGCCAACATGACCTCCCATATCTTCAAATGAGATTCGCTCAATCTTGCCGCTGCCAAAGTGGATCACTTCAATTTCATTTTTCTCCATGGCGCCGCGGATTTCACCTTTGGTTCCCATAAGCTTGATTGTGCGGCTGACATCTCTAGTAAATGCGCTCATCGTAAATGCTGCAGTGACGGAATTCGCAAACTCCAAATTCACAACCTGGTGGTCAACAACATCGTTGTCACAATGATAGACGCATCTGCCATAAGGTCCTTCCTCAAGCGCCTTATAACGCGCACTATAGCTCAGATCATTACTAATTGCCGAAGTTGGCCAATTCGTATCCTCTGTTAAATAGTAATTAGGCGCGTAGTAGAGACATTCGTCTGCCACTGGACACCCGTCTAAGCAGCGTAACGGCGCTCCTGCCGGCGCTTGATCGGCTGTGAAATGTGAGAGTGATCCGAAGGAGGATACACGAACACATTCCGAACCAGCCAACCAGAGCAAAATGTCCAGATCATGACAGGACTTCGCTAGAATCATTGGACTAGAATCCTCTTTCCGGCTCCAATTTCCTCTTACGAAGCTATGCGCTTGATGCCAGAACCCTACATTTTCATTATGCGTGATAGACATTAATTTACCAATTGTTTCTTTTTCTAATAATTCTTTAATGGTAGAGAAGAAATTCGTATAACGAAGCACATGACAAATCGAAAACACTCGATTTAACTGAGACGCCTTTTCTCCCATAAGCAAACATTCTTTGGCATCGGGAGACATCGGCTTCTCAAGCAGCACATGATAACCTGCCTCAAGTGCTTTCATTGTCGGATCAAAATGCTGTTTATCTTGCGTGCAGATGAGTACGGCATCGGCTAGTTTTGGCATAGCGAAAAAATCATCCCAGTTCTCAAAACACATATTATCTGCAATGTTATGTCTAGCTTGGAAGCTCTCCCTGCGCTCTGCAACCGGCTCTGCAACAGCTACAACTTGCAGCTCATTAGGATGAGCAAGAGCATACTCCAAATAGTTGACACCCCGCAAGCCCGCTCCAATTATGGCAACCGTTACTTTTTTCATAATTAATCTCTCCTCGATGTTGTAAGTCTATCTATTCCTTGACGCTTCCTACGGTCATGCCTTTAACAAAATACTTTTGCAAGAACGGATATACGAGCATAATGGGCAAAGCACCCATAAAGATTTGCGCATTTCGAAGTGTCTTCTCGCTTAAGTTGTCCATCACTTTAAGCTGCTCAATAGACATGGAAGACATTTGGGCATTAATCGACATAATTAATGTAGACAGATACGTTTGCAATGGGTACTTTTCTGGTGAATTCAAGTAAAGAATGCCATCAAACCAAGAGTTCCAATGCCCAACAATCGTGAACAAGCCAATCGTTGCGATCGAAGGAAGCGATACAGGCAAATAAATTTGCCAAAGCACACGCCAGTGTCCCGCACCGTCAATTGTCGCTGCCTCATCCAGTTCTCTCGGAATGGATCTGAAGAAATTCAGCATGAGCACCATATTCCATACATTCAAAGCACCCGGCAAAACGAGCGCCCAAATCGAATCAATGATGCCTGTATCTTTGACAATGATATACGTAGGAATCAATCCGCCGCCGAAAAACATCGTTATCGCAAAGAACCATACATAAGGGGTTCTAAATTTAAACTGATGATTAGATTTCGCAAGCGGAAAAGCGGTAATAAATACAAGCAGCATATTAACAGCCGTCCCAAGCACGACCCGCTGTACGGATACCCATAATGATCGGAAGAACTCAACCTTCTCTCCCAAGTATTGATAGGCATCCAAGGAGAAGCCGACAGGCCAAAGCTTAACTTCTCCTGCCATCGCAGCCGTATTCGAGCTAAGTGAGATGGAGAGTAAATGAATAAACGGGATAATACCAAGCAGCGTGATAGCTGTTAACAACAACGTATTGAAGACGACAAAAAGCTTTCTACTGATTGATGGTTTGTGTATCACTGTATTACCTCCGTTCTAGAATATTCTGTAGTTGTTAAGTTTATAAGCCGCATAGTAGGTAATGGATACTAACCCTAATGAAATGACCGATTTAAAGAGGCCGATTGCCGCTGCCGGTCCGAATTGCTGGCTGAACATCCCTAGTCGATAAACGAATGTATCAATGATATCTGCGCCTTCATAAACGGTCGGGTTATACATAATTAGAATTTGTTCGAAGCCAGCATTTAGAATTCCGCCTAAGCTTAATACGCCAAGCAAAATGAGTATGGGGGAAATGCCTGGAAGCGTAATGTGCATCACTTGCTTCCATTTGCCTGCTCCGTCAACCTCTGCTGCTTCATAAAGCGTTGCATTGATGCCTACAATGGCAGCGAGCATAACAATCATATTGTAGCCCATGCCTTTCCACACATCTGATCCAATGACAATGCCTCTGAACCAGTCATTGTCGAGCATAAACATAATCGGCTGAAATCCCATTTCGGTTAACAAGCCATTAACAGGTCCGCTCAGCGAGAACAATTCAATTACGACTCCGCCAAGCACGGTCCATGACAGAAAGAACGGAAGGAAGATGGCAGATTGAATGAAACCTGAGAACCATTTTCTTGTTACTTCATTTAGCAATAACGCAAGAATAAGAGGAACAAGCAAAAACAGGATCATTTTGAAAATCGCAATAATGATCGTATTCCAAAGCACTTGACCAAAATCCGGCAACGCAAATACGTAACGGAAATTGTCAAAGCCTACGAATTCAGATTTAAAAAAACCGGATAATGGTTCAAATTGTTGAAAAGCCATCACAAGGCCAGCCATAGGACCGTATGCATAGATCAAAGTAGCGATAACACCGGGCAGTAACATCAAATGTAGTACATATTCTTTTTTCAGCGTTCTCATAGATGACCCTCCTAACCAGCTGCTAATTTTAAAGCGGGAGGAGTTGTCGACTCCTCGACTCGTCTCTCCCGCTTTTGATTGATTTAAGATTTAATTTTCCGCTTGCTCGCCGTACCATGCATTAACTTCTGCTGTAATATCATCACCGCCTAGCGATTTCCAGCTTGCAACGAACTTATCAAATTCATCAATGGAAGCGCCCATAATGATCTTTGTAAAGGATTCCTGCATAAGCTTATCAAGCTGAGCACCTTTTTCTACTTGTGTTTTTGTAGGAAGGCCATAGAATTCATTGTTTACAAACGCTCCGCTTTCTTTAATTTTACGCGTCGTTCCCCAGCCGCCATCTTTTGCTGCACGGCTGTAATATTGACCCCAATTGACGCCTTTGGAAGCATCTTTTGTATTGCCTGCGAGGAAATCGGTTCCTGCTTTGAATACGTCCGCCACGTTCTTGTAGTTCTCATCATCCAGCGTAATTTCAGTTTGTTTAGCGTCGAGTGCTTTGTTTACTTCTGTATAGATGGTTTCAATTTGAGCCGGGTTGTAGATACGTGGATTAAACCAGTTGTATACATAACCATTCTCGGCTTTGTTTTTCTCTAAATATTGTTTGTTACCCATTTCGATATAGAAGTTGATCATTTTAATAGCAGCTTCTGGATTTTTCGCTTTTTTGTTTACAGCGAAAACCTTGCCAGCGCGAATTTTCGGAACGAGTGATTTTGCTGGACCGTCCAGCCCTGGAATTTGAACAGCAATCCATTCAGCCTTCGGATCTTTGTCAATATTTAAATTAAGCGGCCAGTTCGGGTACCACCATTCTCCGTAGGAAATACCTACCTTGCCCGAAGTAAGATCTTCTACTGCTTTGTTCTCATCCTTCAGCGCAAACTCCTTATTGAGAATGCCATTTTGGTACCAAGACTGCAGCTTGCTAAGTGCCGTCTTCACCTCAGGTTGAATAAGGCCCGGTATTAGTTTATCTTCACCATTTTTGATCCAAGCCGTTTGAGCATCACCAATGGATGGGTAAGCTCCGAATCCGTTAAACAATCCTCTTACATCAAAGCCCCAGAAAAACAACGTTTTCTGCAATGAAATACCATAAGTATCATTTTGCTTGTTTTGATCTGGATCGTTTTTCACAAATGCTTCTGCAACCTTCTCCAGCTCATCGATTGTCGTAGGCGCTTGCAAGTTCAAATTATCCAGCCAATCCTTCCGAATCCAAAGCAGCTGCGTGGATAGGAATGGATCTTCAAAAGCGGGAATGGCCAGCTGTTTGCCGTCTGCGTTATAAGTCTTCATTGCAAAGCCGCCATCAGACTCCATATATTTCTTAAGTGTAGGAGATGCATATTGCTCATATGCTTCTGTCAGATCAGCGAGCATATCTTGCTTTTTCAGCTTTTCGAAGTTTTTCGGGTCCAGCTCCAAAATATCAGGCAGGTCGCCCGATGCCATCGCAAGTGAGAACTTTTGTTCAAATTGGCTGGAAGGCACGGTCCATTTATATTTCACTTCGATGTTCATCATCTCTTTTAAATCTTTAAAGTAAGCATTTTGATCTGGTGTAATTCCTTTTGGCGTTCTTGAATCCTCAGGTGGATTAAATCCAAGCACTTCTGTAACCGTAACCGGTTCAGCGTATTTACCGAATGGATCTGGCGGAGTGACTTCAGTCTGGTTGTTCTCTGTTGACGGTTTAGAAGTGGATGTGTTTCCTTTGTCATTTCCTTGGCTGGAGCATGCTGTAATGGCTGAAGCAGACAGCGATAACAACAAAATCATCTTCATTGTCTTATAATTTTTCATATGGAACACTTCCCCCTTTTGATAATGTTAGTAGCCCTGATCCCTGTGTTTATTATATTTCGAGAGGGAAAGCGGTTTCAATTTCACTTTTTTTACATCGCTTTTGAATTTTTTACTTATTGCGAATTTCGATACTCTTGAGGTGATAGACCCGTCATTTTTTTGAAAAAAGTCGTAAAATACGAAGCCGAGTCAAAACCCGCCTTACTCGCAATTTCATTTAATTTCAAGGAAGTATTCATCATCAGATCGATGGCAACGGTCATTTTTGTAGATTGAATGTACTCTAATAGATTATGCCCTGTGATCTGCTTATAATAGCGAGACAAATAGGATGGATTAAAATGCACCTCGTCCGCAATAGCCGTTAGAGACACATCCTTAGAAAGATTGTTATGAACATATTGATGAATTTGTTCGATAAGCAATTGTTTAAATTCTTCTTGCTTCATCTCTCCGCTCATATCGGATTCAGAAGCATTCGATTTTTCGTAATCAACAATAACCATTTTTTGGCCAAATGCCGCTCTTTTCTGAATCATTGCACGAACAGCTTCCACTTGGAGATGGAGCGTATCCCACTTTCCTAACAAATTTCCAGAAATGCCGAATGAAACTGAAGCCGAGAGAACCTCAACGCATTCATTCTGTACAAGCTCAAGAATTCCTTTCATATAGGATGCGATGCCTTGCTCCTTCGTATTCTCATCTGGCCCATTCCCTCGAAAACGTCCCAATAATTCCTCATCCGCTTGAAGAATCCATAGAAGTGAGCTGCCATTGTAGATAGCTTTCTCTCTAGCTATGGAAGCCGGCAAATGATTGTCAAAAATCCGCTGCACCGATTCCAGCACCTTTAAATTTTCAACCTCAAGCCGATCCACTTGTCCTACCAGGAAGAAAGCGGGGCGCTCAGCAGCAATGCCAAATTCCACTTCTGCATAAATGGACTCAGTCAATAAAGAAGGAAGCGGCTCTCCGTCAAGCATAGCTTCCATCATTTCTTTTTTGAGATAAGGCTCGGCGATTTGAATATGTCTTTGCGCCTTCTCCTGCTGCAGCTTAACGCTTTTCTCTTCTTCCAGCTTACCTATTACCTCTTTTACCGCTTGGAAAATAGGCTCAATGCCTTCTGTTTTCAAAATATAGTTTTCTACGTTTTTCTTTAACGCTTCGTATACGTAATCAAATTCGCTATACCCTGTAAGAAAAATGACTCGGCATGCGGGCCAATAGTATACCATCTCATCCACCAATTGCAGGCCATTCTTCTGAGGCATACGAATATCGCTGATCAAAATATCCAGTTTCGTCTTTTTTGCTATTTCAAGCGCTTCACCAGAGGAATAGGCTTTGCATATATCCAGCTCAAAGTCTTTGTTTCCCTGAAAAAGCTGCACTAGGCCATTCACAATGACAGGCTCGTCATCTACTATTAACAATCGGTACATTATTGTGCCCCCTTATTCTCAAGATGTATGATAAGCTCCACTTTTAATCCGCCGTATTGGCTTCGGGAGACAAATAAGCCGCTGTCCGCTCCATAAATTAATTTTAGGCGATTGCTGACGTTAATTAATCCCGTTTTCTCAATCTGCTTCGTTTTGACTGCAAGCTGCTCCTGCAACTGCTCAATTTTATCATCTGTTAATAAACTGCCGTTGTCCTCTACGGTGATGCGTACGATATCATCCTGATAGCTGGCTCCAATATAGACAACTCCGTTCATCGTACCATCTTCAAAGGCATGATCAAATACATTCTCTACGATCGGCTGAATGATAAGTCTTGGAACGTAAACGGTATGCAATTGATCTGAAATCTCCGTGTATTCATACGAAATGCGGTTGGAAAAGCGAATACATTGAATCTCACAATAATCGAGCGCATGCTGAAATTCCTTATTAAGCAGCACTTCATCAGAACCGCTTCTTGTAATGTATTGATAATAGCTTCCCAGCTTTTGGGAGAGCTCCGCCGCACTATCCGAGTCGCCTACCTTACACATCATATAAATGTTAAAAAAGCTGTTGTATAAAAAATGAGGGTTAATTTGAGATTGCAGCTGCTTTAATTCCGAGTGCTGCAGCGCTATCTTTTGTTCATAGTTTTCCTTTATGGAAACTTTCAAGCGATGTGCCATCCGATTAAAGCTTTGAAATAAATAATGAAATTCATCCTTTGTCTTGGATTCGATCACTAAGTTCAGATTATCTGTTTCTATCATACGAAACGCCTTGCCTAGATTGGACAATGGGCGATGGATCATGACGTTAACGGAGAATGAATAAAGCAAAAGAATGATAATGGTAATGCTGAACAGCAAATAATACAGCGTATAAAACTGGCTTAATGATCTAGTGATCTCGTTCTGATTCACATACATAATTAATGACAGATTTAAAGAGCTTACAAAATTATGGATAACAAAATAACGGATGCCGTTTACCTTCTCCATTTTGGACATATTGTCATCTTGCTCATTAGGTAATTTAACCAGCTGTTGCTGTACAATAATAGCTTGCGCATCTTGCGTCGTCGCAAATACACTCCCCAGACCCTCGCTCCCAAGCAAAACCTCTGACTCCTGATAGAGGGTAGTAATGGTATGCAGCTCTTCGAGCAGCTTCACTTTAGAAATTTCGATATACGACCAAATGCCATCATTATTTGCCGTCTCAATAAAGAAGATCCGATCACCATCCAGGTAAAAAGAGGGCTTAATCGAAACGCCTATAAGCTTAGAAATAAGCTCGTATTCATCATTTGGCGTATTGGTAACCCCATTTGAAATCGAGATGGTTTTACCCTCTGAAGCAATATAAACGCCTGCATTAAGTACGTATTCACTCGAATTCATAAGAAAGCTCAATCGATCCTTCACTTGCTCAATGAGTCTAACCTCATCATATTTCCCAAGGCTTCCTCCCCTGAAGCTAAGCTTTTGCAAATCTTCACCGTTAATAAAGCCTAATTGCTGATTGCGAATAAAATACATTTCCTTGTCCAGCTGCTTCGCATAAAAGGATGCTCCCGCTTCGGCGGAATCCAGCATTGTATTTTTCGAAAACGACATGCCCTTGTAATTGACCCAAATATTCATCGAAATGAGGGGAACAAGAAACACGATAAATACGATGACAATTTTCTGATAGACGAACCACTTCGCTTTGCCGGCAGCCTGCAATTTCATAGGATATCCCCTTCTTCACCATCTAGGAAAACTTCTCGATGCTAATTAATATAACCAGAATAACAGAGACTCGGATCAGATTGTTCAACTTCTTAACGGAGGGCTTTTGCCGTTAACATTCATAAAGGAATCATACCAAGATTTTATTTAGACGCAATAGATAGTTCAACCATGCCAGTCACCTTTGAATTTAAATCCTAGAGTTCACGCCAATTTTGGCGTACAACAAATAAAAACCCGACCTCTTATGGTCGGGTTTTTCTATGGTAGAGGCGCGGGCTGCTGGTTCTCCTTATTCTAAATTAACACTCTAATTAACAAAAAAAGGTTAGCACATCAATTGATATGCTAACCTTTCTCTATAGCGCTTCAAGATCACACGACTCAGTAACTTTTCCATAATTTACATTTAATAAGCCCAATTCCCTTGACGAAAGACAGGCTCGATTGTGCCGTCAGGCAGTTCTCCATCAATATCGAGATCGGCGCAACCAATCATGAAGTCAACATGTGTAAGACTTACGTTAGCGCCTCGCTCCAGTAGTTCCTCTTTGGAGAGCTTCGTTCCACCTTCCAGGTTGACAGGATAAGCACTTCCCAGTGCAAAATGACAGGAAGCATTCTCGTCAATGCCTGTATTATAAAATACTCTATTCAAGTTCGATATTGGCGAATCATGTGGCACTAATGCCATCTCTCCGAGATAGGATGCACCTTCATCCGTTTCGAGCAATGAAGTTAAATGTTCAAGTCCCGATTCGGCATCATAAGCAACCACTTTGCCGTCCTTAAACGTAAACGTGATTCCTTCAACTAACCTACCGTTCAAATTGAGTGGCAATGTGCTTTTTACCGTGCCGTTCACACCGGTACGATGAGGCATGGTGTACACTTCTTCAGTTGGCATATTCGCAACAAAATAAACACCTTTCTCATTTTCCCCGCCGCCGCCACGCCAAATATGTCCTTCAGGCAGTTGTACTCGCAGGTCCGTTCCCGGCGCGCGATAATGCAGACTCTTATAGCGTTTCGCATTAAGAAGATCCTGGCTTGTTTTCAAATGATTAATATGCTCACGCCAAGCGGCAATAGGATCATCTGTATTTACTCGCACCATGTGGAAAATTGCTTCCCACATCGCATCCACGCGCTGCTCCTCCGGAAGATCGGCATACACTTTATCCGCCCATGCGCGAGTTGGCGCCTTGATCAGCGACCAGCTAATTTTGCTGTTGCGCGTATACTTTGAATATTCTTCTCGCGCGACAGCCGCGGACTTGACCGCAGCCGATACTTTTGCAGAATCGATGCCGCGAAACAGCTCTGGATTAGGCACTTTAATATGCAGTATAGCTCCGCCTTCTTCAGCAAAATGCACCATACTGTCAGCAAGCCACTGTGGATAATAATCGAAGGAATCATCTGATGCCTTCTCATACCGAACGCGAGTAATGGCATCGTCATCCCACTCTACAATGACGTATTTGGCTCCTGCCTCATAAGCTTTTGCTACAATTAATCGCGTTAGTTCAGCCGTTTCAATCGGGGCATGTACAATAAGCACTTGCCCCACTTGGACGTTCACACCAACCTTAACGACTAATTCAGCATATTTGTTCAACATTAACTCAAACTTCTCCATTCATCAGTACCCCCTTGTTACTCGACTTTTTCCAATCCAATTTCTTTTTCCATTATAAAATCATCCATTACAAAACCATTTCCTATATCAGCCACCTGAGTACGAACTGATTTAAACCCTTTTTTCTCATACACAGCAATCGTTGTATCATTGTAACGATTTACCGTGAGCCATATCATACCTAACCCTCGATCTTTACATATCTCTTCCAAGAACGCCATAGCCTGACTTGCATAACCTTTTCCGCGATGCTCTTTGCGTATATAAAACTTGCTTAAAAACAACTTGTCTTCTTCTTGTTTTATCCCCAAGTAGCCGATATTATGGCCATGTATATTCATGAAAAAATATTCATAACCTTGATTTTCAATTTGATTCGTAATCGCATGATCCGATTGGAATTTATCCACCATATAATCAATTTGTTCTTTTGTTATAATGCTTACAAAATATTCATTCCAAATTTCCGATGCCAATTGCGCTAAAGCCGAGACTTCTTCCACTGTCTCTACTTTTGGAAAATCGAGCTCCATAACGTTTACAAACCACCTTTTCAAATGCAAGTCATAATTAATAAATTATCACATTCATCTGAATTTTTCTATTAACCGAATATTTATGTGAAGCCCTACATGAATCAATGTCAATAAAACGAGGGGGATTCGATGGACTATTGCGTCTTAGATCTACTTAGCATTTTTTCTTTTTTTAATATTGTCTGTTCATATCTTGCAATTTTATCATCCATGCGTTCTAATCCTTTTTTCATCTCTTCCATTTTTTTGGCTAGCAGTTTATGCTGCTCGATTAAAAGCTCTTTCCTAGCCCCGATGGTTTCATCACCCTGTTGATACAACGCAACATATTCAATCAAAATCTCAATAGGAAGACCTACACCACGCATGCATTTGATATATTCAACCCATCTGCAGTCTTCCTCCGTATAATCCCTGATTCCGCTTTTATTGCGATTCACCCGTGGAATAAGCCCGACCCGTTCATAATAGCGGAGCGTGTCCGGTGATAAATCAAATTTCGCACTTGCCTCAGCTATCAACATGCAGATTTCACTCCCTAATTTAAGATCAAGAACGCCCGAAAAAATCAATCGGGCGTTCTTGTTGTTCCTTATATTAAACACTCATTACATCGTAATAGGCCCAACGACTGGATGTGGAACATACGGCTCTTCCAGCGATGCAATTTCTTCTGGTGATAGCTTAATGGAAACTGCAGCTGCTGCATCTTCGAGATGCGACATTTTTGTAGCGCCAATAATTGGTGCGGTTACTGGTTCTTTATGTAGTACCCAGGCTAACGCGATCTGAGCACGGGGAACGCCATGTTTTTCGGCAATGGCTGCAACCCGCTCTACAATTAATCGGTCAGTATTTGCAGTCGCATCGTATTTAGATTTTTGAACTTGATCGGTTTCGAAACGATGCGTTGTTTCTGACCAATCACGTGTCAATCTTCCTGATGCGAGCGGGCTGTAAGGAATGACGCCAATTTTTTCTTCCTTACAAAGCGGCAGCATTTCTCTCTCTTCTTCACGGTAGATGAGGTTTAAATGATTTTGCATCGATACAAACCGAGTCCATCCATTTTTTTCAGCTACATGCAATGCCTTTAGGAACTGCCATGCGTACATGGCTGAAGCGCCAATGTATCTTGCCTTTCCAGCCTTCACAACATCATGTAATGCTTCCATCGTTTCTTCAATGGGTGTATGGTAATCCCAGCGATGAATTTGATAAAGGTCTACATAATCCGTTCCGAGTCGCTTAAGGCTCTTATCTATTTCACTCATGATTGCCTTTCGAGAAAGACCAGCACCGTTTGGGCCTTGTTGCATCCGAAAATGAACCTTTGTCGCCAGAACAATTTCATCTCGATTGGCATAATCCTTTAACGCTTGACCCACAATTTCTTCGCTTGTTCCATCTGAATATACGTTCGCAGTATCAAAAAAGTTGATGCCTAAATCCAATGCTTTTTTTATGATTGGACGGCTGCTCGCTTCATCAAGTACCCAAGGATGCACCCACCGCTCCGCTACACCAAAGCTCATACAGCCAAGACAAAGCCGAGACACATCCAAGCCTGTATTACCGAGTTTCACATATTCCATTTAATCGTTCCTCACTTTCAAATAGATATTGTTTCCTTCAGTTGTAGTGTACTCCTTGGAGTTAACTCCAAGTCAAGCGATTGTGCACAATAATGCCCATATGACAGGCTACATCAGTAGATACTGCAGTTTCGGGAGCCTATAAAGCTTAAATTCACTGTGTTTGGCAACCGTAATGAATAATAAAATCGTATCTGATGTTTAGTGTGAACGCAAATTTATATTGGCATATTTAAAGCTAGTGTCAGGAATATATTCAAAATGAATATATGGGTTTCTATCTATTTATCCTGAATATTAGGAACAACCTTACTATGCTCAATAGGTGAGGAGAGGACGATTAAAGTTGTCGAGTCTCCAAACTTTCCCATTTCATTAATAACATTTTCCATGGAATGCAATGATTCGCTAATCACCTTAACCAAAAAATTGTACTGACCACTTATACGATGCATCTCAAGTACATCAAGCGAATTTTTGCAATGATCAACAAAACTTTCGCAGCTCTTCGTATGAAATAATAAGTAGGCAACAATCGATTTGTTCAATTTTTCAAGAGAAACAACAGCACGGTAATGATCAATAATGCCTTTTTCCTCCAACCTCCGCACTCTTTCTGTTACTGCTGGCTGCGACAATGCAACGGCTTTTCCTAACTCCGTCATTGAAATTCTTGCCTGATCTTGAAGAATCATAATAATGTTTTTATCCAGTTCATCGACCAAACTAGTCACTCCTTTAATTTCAATGTCAAATAACATTAATAAAATAATTTTAAAGGATATCATGATACAACACCTTTAATTTATTATGTAAAATAGAACGATTCCATTATAACATTAATGCATAATCAACTGTTAAGCACTGAGGAGGCATAAAGATGGAATCTAATAAATTGCTTGAACAAGTTACGATTGAAAATTGGACGCTTCAATCACGTGTAGTCATGGCGCCTATGACTCGTTCCTTTGCCGACAATAAGTCAGGTGTGGTTGGTCCAGATGTCGTAGAATATTACCGTAAACGGGCTGCTGATGGTATTGGTCTGATCATTACGGAGGGGATAAATCCAAGCACAAGAGCCAAAGGAACCTATGGTATATCAGGGCTATACACCAACGAGCAGATCCAAGCATGGAAAAAGGTGACTGATGCTGTTCATTTGGAAGGTGGAACGATCGTGGCGCAGCTTTGGCATGTTGGCAGGCTGACCCATCATGAATTAACGGGAGGCCTTCCTCCTCAAGCGCCATCTAGCATTGCAGCAAATGGACTCGTGCATCGGTTACGCAAACCTTATGAGATGCCTGAGGCGATGTCTCAGGATGAAATTTCCGAAGTGATTGAACAGCATGCTGCTGCTGCGAGAAATGCGATAATTGCCGGTTTTGACGGGGTTGAAATCCATGCAGCCCATGGGTATTTAGTCGATCAGTTTAATTCAGAGGTTACAAACACTCGGACGGACACCTATGGCGGGGACTTATCACAGCGTTTAACATTCATGAAAGAGCTGCTAACTTCCGTAGTGACAGAAATAGGGGCGCTAAGGACTATCGTTCGTTTTTCAGAAATAAAAGATGATATTCCGAATTATAGTTGGGATAATCCCGAACAAACAATGGCTGCTTATATACAAATTTTCAAGGCATTAGGCCTTAAGATTCTTCACCCCTCAACCAACCAGTTTACTAAGATATTCACCAAAGGAATGACATTTCATCAAGCTGTGCGCGAACATTGGAATGGTACAATAATCGGAGTAGGAAATTTAGATTATGAATCTGCTGCATCTGCTATAAAAGCCGGAACCATTGATCTAGCGGCTTTCGGGCGCCCGCTCCTTGCCAATCCTGATTTTGTTCAACGTCTGAAGGCCGGAACCAGCTTAACACCGTATGATGCTGCACTTCATCTAAAATATTTGCTTTAATACGTTACTAAGAAATCACGATAGCTTAAAAAATACAGACTAGAATATGCGTTTGCGATAAACAGCAATCCCCCCATCCTTAATCACCATAAAAAACAGAAGCCGCCAGCTCATGTCTGACGGCTTTCTTCACTGAAGCAAGTAACAACTTAAACTCGCATAAATCATTCAGCTGATTAAATTCATAATAAATACCTAATGCCTCTTTGAAGGGAATCCGTATTCTTTAGCACGCCACGCGACTAGTAGTGCAAGAACGATAAGAATAAGCAATGACAGCGGGAAAGAACCGACACCTACAGTTTCTATAAGAATAGCGCCCAACACGCCACCAACGCCGATGGCTAGGTTCCATGCCGTCACCAGCATAGACTGGGCCACATCTGCGCTTTCGCCAGCAGCTTCAGCCATGGTTGTCTGCAGCAATGTCGCCGCGCCTCCGAACGTCAGCCCCCATACAGCAACCACTAGGTAGATCACGATCGGTTGGTTATTACTAAAGGTTAATACGATGGATGCGATGGCGAAAGCAAGCAGGCTAATCAAAACGAGTGGCCGCAGTTTCCGGTCGATCAAAACACCGATGATCCAAATTCCAACAAGCGCTGTTATGCCGAAAATAAGCAGTACCAAGTCTACACGATGAGAGAGTCCAGCATGAGCAAGATACGGTGCAATATAGGTATACAAGATGTTATGTGCCAGCACCCAAGCAAGAACAACAAACAGTACCGGACGTACACCTGACATACCAAATACCTTATATAACGAAAGTCTTTTACCTGGCGATTCTCCTGGATAGTCCGGTAATTTCCAAACCACCCAGACGACTAATATCAGAGCCATAAGTGACATAATCCCGAAGACAAAGCGCCAGCCTACGAGCGAACCAAGCCAAGTTCCTGCGGGGACACCAAGCGCCAGCGCTAGAGGTGTACCCACCATGGCCACTGCCATAGCTCTTCCCTTGAGTGATTCCGGCACCATACGGCGGGCATAACCTGCTAACATGCCCCATAAGACACCCGCAGAAACGCCCGCGAAAAACCGAGCGATCAGCGTCAGTGTATAGTTGGAAGAAAAAGTGGTAACTGTGTTAAAGACGAGAAAACCAAGAATGCACATGAGCAGCAACGGCCTTCTCCGCCAGCCGCGCGTCATGGTCGTTAGGGGAATCGCAGCCAGCAGTGAACCAAGGGCGTACAAGGTGACAAGTTGACCAGCAAAAGCTTCCGATACTCCAAGTCCATGACCTATTTGCAGCAGCAAGCCTGCTGGAATCGTTTCAGTTAGGATACAAATAAACCCCGTCATCGCAAGGGCGAGTAATCCAGCCCACGGGAGACGTTCTGAAGGAACTGCGCTGGAAGCACTCTGTGTAACAGAAGCTGGGTTTAAATTCATTATAAAAGTACCTCTCTTTTATTTATGTTCGATCTCTATTTATTAAGCCCGTCATAAACAGCATCGCAAAGGTCAACGGTAAACTGACCTGACATACCTTCGAGTGAAGTATTGGTGAACGCCACCACACTTAGACGCTGATCAGGATCAACGAACCACGAATGACCATAGGTGCCACCCATGCGCCATGTACCAGTTGATTCAGAAGTGTTTGCTAACACTGGATCCTTAAGCACCGTAATGCCTAGGCCAAAGCCTCTCCCCGGCCAGAAATCCATTGGCAGATCACCAATCTGGTTTGTGGACATCTCATGAACAAGAGACTGTGGCAGCAGAGGAGCTCCGCCATTCCGTAATGTTTCCAGCAGCACCAAAAAATCGTCTGCACTTCCAATCATGCCAGCACCCCCAGAAGGATAAGCCGTATCATCAAGTGCCCGGCGCGGGGAAAGACGGAAGCCCGCTGTTCCTTCTAAGAAGGGAATGCTATCGTGCTCAAGCAAAGGCCGTGGTTCTGGAACTTCATTAGTATAAGCAGTAGTAAGACGTTCTGGGTCGATTGCAATAAAGCTAGTATCACTCATACCAATTGGCTTTGTCACAAGTGAATGCACTGCTTCGCTTAACGGTGTTCCTGTAACCTTCTCAATTACTGCGCCCAGCACATCTGTCGCGATCGAATATTTCCACTTGGTGCCTGGCGTATAAAGGAGCGGTACAGAAGCTAAACGAATCAGGTTCTCTTCCAAACTGATGCCAGGCTGATCCATACCATCCGATACGCCAGCTTGATGATAAGAACCATTTTCTTCTTGAAAGAACCGATAGGTCAGCCCAGCAGTGTGCGTCATCAAATGACGAACCGTTAATAGGGCAAGCTCACCATTTTGGAGACGTGGCTGAAAGTTTGGCAGCCAGTGATCAACACGGTCATCCAACTTGAGTAGGCCTTGCCCAACTAATGCTAAGGCAGCCGTTGTAACGATAGGTTTGGTAACAGAGGCTAGCCGGAATAAGGCATCTTCACGCATGAGCCGATTCATTTCACGATCGGCATAACCCGCAGCGCGGCTATAAACTACTTCCCCGTCTATCGCCACTTTAATGACAGCACCGACCAACCGCTTATCAGCAAGCGTTCGATCGATGACCTCATCGATCCTACCTGCTAATCGTTCTGTACTAAACTTGTTTGTATGCAACATACTTAGATGTTCATCCTTTCGAAATAGTTAAAGCCTTATACACTTTACTATTGTAAGTATATTATATAAAATAAGTTATCAAGCTTACATAAGGGAACGAAGTTAGATTCGCCTTTTTACGGTTAAAGCCAAGCTAGTTTATAACGGATACCTTAAATTTAAAGGAGTAGATTTGTATGGACCATGTAGATAAGCAAATACTTTATCATCTCCAAAGCCAAGCGAGAATTTCTATGACTGAACTTGGAAAAAGTGTCGGTTTATCGCAGCCCGCAGTAACAGAAAGAGTAAAGCGCATGGAGGAAAAAGGAATTATTAGTGAGTATCGCACCGTTATTTCTCCTGATAAAATTGGTAAGCATGCATCAGCCTACATGTTGTTTCATTCAAGAGATTGTCATGCATTCCTTGCGTTCTGCCGCTCTGCTCCTGAAGTCGTAGAATGTTACCGCATCAGCGGAGAACACAATTACTTATTGAAAGTAATAACCGACTCCACACAAGCTCTTGAAGAGTTCGGAAATCAATGTGACAAATACGGAACCTATACAATTCTAATTGTCATGTCATCGCCTATCGATCATAAATTTCTTATCCCCGCGCTTATAGATGCCAACTCCAATATGCTGAGTTAATCCGTCCCTTTCGAAATAGAAGATATGTCCTTAGCTTTTGCCCCATTGATAGCAGCAAAAAAAAATGCGTCCCTAAAATTCCATCGAATAAACCTGAGGTTTGTTTCAATGTCCATTTTTAGGGATGCACTTTAAATTAGTTCCAATATCCTCTCTTTTTTATAATCGAGTTGAGAGGCTCTCCTCCTAGAGAATAGCTTTCTAGCTGTAGTCATTTACAAAGTATTTCCGTATAAAATAAGTCGGAGTACAGCTCCATGCATGACAGTAGCTGTTGATTAAATTGCTGCCGTACGGCGACAGCTTCTTATCGCTAGGATTATACAGCTCCCAGAAGGTATCCGCTCCATCCTTGATCATCTCGCCCCAATAGGCGCGCATTTCGGACATTGCCTTCTCTTTTCTTCCACTCAACAGCAGTGCCTCAATCAGATGATGATAAAGGTATGGCGTCGACATCGCAATTGCCGGAGGCCGATCGAATAAACGATCAAGCAGCATGCCATTTTGTTCCGCATCCATCACCTCTGCCAGCACCATCCAAATTTGTGAGGCCCAAGATATCTGACTACCAGGCCCGCTTGTGAAATACCCTTGATCTTGATCCCAAAGAAACGTCATAGCCGCGTCCGTCGCTTGCTGGATTGCCGACGAAATAAAAGCATGCGCTTCACCTTCACCCAGCTTCTCAGCTAGTGCAAGTCCTCTTTTAAGACAATAAATTAGAACGGCCTGCGCGCCTGCCTGCTTGTTCAGCTCATCATGCCAATCAAGAAAGCAGTACCATGTATCATCATCCGTTACGATTCCCCGTTCATCCAGTCGCTTCAACCCAATTCGAAGCTGCTCCACTGCAATCGGCCACAGCTCATTTAGCGTAATACGATCCTTGGTTGCTTCATAATAATCATATAAAGTGGCAACGAAAAAGAGCGAGTAATCATATAAATAGATGTCATCTACAAAAGGTGCAGGCTTCTCATATAAACAAGCACCTACCTGTCCGTCCTCAAGCAGCATTCCGCCAAAGAGATACAAACATCTTTTGACAAGGTCATTGCTGTTAAACGTTTCATAGTTTACTAGCGCTTGAAGTCGCAGATCGCCGATCCAAAGCCTTCGATCCCGCTTCGGACCGTCCTCAAAGACAGTATGCATACAGTCCTGAAGTGTCTTAATACCGATGCGATCCATCACCTTTAGCTCATTGGATATACCGTCCGGAAGCGGCTTGACCTGCGAGACATCACCTGAGGTTACGGTCTTGCAATAAATCTCAGAAAATGAAACGCTGTACCGCTGTGATGTGGCCAGTACGATTATTTTCAAATACCGGAAAGTATAGCGCCTTGGCAGCGTTACCATCCCTGGCAGCACGTCGATATTGATCGTCTCATCCTGCAGCCAAGACCGGCTGAGCCAGCCTTCATAATTGTCGAAGTCCTCTCCGATCTCACAAGGCATCTCACCGAATATGAGCTTTAACCGAAGCGGCGCATCCGCATTACTGTGTACATTGTTAATTGAGAGCGTAAGGTACCCAACCTGATGAACCCCAAAATCGAGCGTTACGCTGTCTCCTTTGGATAATACTCGATTGGCTAGCTCATCAATCGAATCGATACGCACTGTCCGCCAGCCCTGAAAGGCGTCTGTGTCTTTCACAATGTCAATCAGGCTTGTAGGAAAAACCTTTTCTTCATATAAATGTGGAATCAGCGTCTCCGCCAAGTCCACGAATGGTTGGTTCGTTTGTTTCGTTTTCATTGCCTTATCTCCACTTCTGCCTGAAGGCTAATAATCGTAAGGCCTGCGGTCAAAATAGATCGGGGGGAGTTTTTCTCTCCACTTGGTTTGCTACTCAGCCTTTGACTGCTCCAACCGTCATCCCGCCCACAAAGTATTTTTGCAAAAACAGAAAAGCAACTAGGAGCGGCAGCGCGCACAGGAAACAGGCAGCAAACAGCACATTCCACTGCGTAGGGTTTTGCTGATCACCGAGAAAGCCCAGCATAGCTAGGGGCAATGGGGATTCAGCCGCTCGGGAGATGAAGATCATATTAAAGAAGTAGTCATTCCATATCCATACACCCTGTGTAATAATGACCGACACCGTAACCGGGATAAGCAGAGGGAATACCACCAGCCAAAACCTGCGGAACAACCCCGCTCCATCGATATGAGCCGCTTCCTCCACCTCTTCCGGTACGCCGCTTCTAATGAAGCCTGTATACAAAAATGTGGAAAAAGGAAGACTGCATGTAATAAACATCAGTATCGGTGTATACTGTGAAGTCGGTATATGAAGCGAATTGATCATCTGCACGATCGGGATGAGCACCATCTGTGAGGGCACAACCAGTCCCGAGAGAAAAAACAAATATAAAAATTTGCTCCATTTGGTTTTAAGCCTCGCCATTGGGTAAGCCGCCATCGCTGCCAGCAGTACGACGAAGATAACAGAAATTCCTGTAAGTATAATGCTGTTCATAAGTGCTTGCGGAAAATGCATCCGTTCAAAGGCAGTACGATAGCTTGCAAAAGAAATTTCACTAAACAAGTTTAGCGGATTGGCATTATTTTTTGGATCACGAAGCGAAGTCGACAATGCAATAATGAGCGGGATCAAATTAACAGCCATCACAACGATGACGCCCAGTTGAACCAGTGTCTTTTTCGTCAAAGAACCGATAGTCATGCCGACACCTCCCGTTTGTTCATGCGGATAACAAATGCTGCAGTAAGCACAATAATCAGGGCAAAGGAAATAACGCCAAGCGCTGATGCCTTACCGAACAGCTGCTCCGTAAAAGCCATCTTGTAGATGGAATAAATCAACGTATTGGTAGAAGTGCCCGGACCACCGTTTGTCATAATAAACGGGAAGTCGAAGGCCTTCAATCCATTGATTAGACTAAGCGTTACATTAATCGTTATCGCAGTCGCAAGCAGCGGCAGCTTCACATGCTGCAACAGCCGCCAAGGGCCACAACCGTCCATTTTCCCTGCTTCGAGCAAATCATTAGGGACGGTTTGCAAGCCAGCAAGGAAAATAATCATTGTCGTTCCAATATTTTTCCATATCTCAACAAAAATGATGGCATATAGTGCTGAGGAGTAGCTGCCTAGGAAATTTAGATTGTCGTCATTTACGCCAAATTTATCCAGGAAGGTTGAGATCATACCGTAATCCGGCATGTATACGTAGCTCCAAATGAATCCGACAACGATTGCGCTGAATAACGTCGGAATGTAAGACAAGGAGCGATAAATCCCTTTCCCTCTAATTTTCATGTTTAAGAGAAGTGCAAGTGCAAGACCAATGATATTGCCGAGCACCACTGTAACTAGCGTATAAATCAACGTATTCTTGACGGAAATACCTAGTGTATCTCCTTTAAATAGTGCTTTGTAGTTATCTAGTCCGATGTAATTGTACGCTTGAGCGAAACCGTTGTAATCAGTGATACTATATTGAAACAATCTCAATATCGGAAATATCCAAAAAATTAAATAAAAAATGAGGGCCGGTATTGCAAAAAAGTACATTGTTTTTTTCATTACGGTCGAATTCATGTTGCTCCATCCTCTCCAGCTAACCTCATAACGGCAGGGAAGACAGTCGTCTTCCCTCCGCTACTACTTACCCATTCACTCTAAAGATTATTTATTTTTCCATAGCTCCTGGAACTTCTCATCCATCGCCTTCGCAACATCCTCCGGCGTCGTTTTTTGTCCGCCAATGATTTCTGCGAATTTGGCTTGCATCACATCAGAAACACCTGCAGGCCACATTTGGTTGCTAAAGTATACCGAATTGCCGTTTGTTTGATAGTTATCGTTGACGTCCTTGAACAACTCGTTTGTCAAAGGAACATCCTTGTATACACTGATGGAGCTGTTGGAAGCAACATAAGCTTTAAACAATTCCGATTCACCGTCGAACAGATAATTAAGAATTTCTTTAGCTGCATCAAGATTTTTGGACTTTGCATTTAACCCATAGCCAGCAGCGGTTGCCGCTGATACAAACGTTGGTTTGCCAGCGTCATTGCCTGGAAGAGAAGCAAATCCGCGATTAAACTCCGCCGCGCCCTTCGACGTCATAGAAGCGTAGTCCCATGTGCCTGTAAACGTCATAGCCGCTTTGCCATCGATGAACAACTGGGAAGCCTGCGCGCTGCCTACTCCAAGTGAATTTTTCACGACATAACCTTTGTCATACAGCTCTTTGTACATCGAAATAGTTTTCACCCATTTAGGGTCGTTCAGCGATTTTTCACCATTTTGCACTTTTACATCAAAATCCATTTCATCCGGGTAAACCACGTTTGCTGCAATCGGGTACATACCGAATTGAATGACCCAAGGGTCTTTATCGCCAAGCACGATTGGCGTAATGCCTGCATCCTTCAGCTTTTGGCAAGCTTCAAGGAAGGATGTCCAGTCTTTCGGGAATTCGGTCACACCCACTTGCTCCAGCATTTCCTTGTTGTAGTAAACGCCTAGGTAATCAAGACCTTCAGCGACGCCGTAAGGCTTGCCGTCATAGGACATATCCTCCTTAGCGCCAGCACCGATATTGTCCCAGAATTTTAAATCGGACAGATCAGCAGCAAAACCCGCTTTAGCGAAATCGATGACTCCGCCTGCTGCATTTTTAGGGAAGATCCAGAAAATATCCGGCCCTTGTCCCGCTGCAAGCTTTGTACGCACCGAAGTATTGTATTGATCATCGGGAAGCTTCTGTACTTCAAGCGTGATGTTCGGGAATTTCTCCTTCACGAGACGCGGCAGCGTCTCCAGCTCAAAATCTTCCCCTTCCGACGCTTTGTTGCCAGACATCATCATCGTCAACGTAATCGGCTCTGAAGAATCAGTTCCTGCATTTTTACCACCTGCGTCGTTGGTGCCTGCATTAGTTGCCGGCGTATTCGTCGCGTTCGAAGCACCATTGTTGGAGCTGCAAGCACTGAGCAGAACGAAGCAAAATACTAAAATAGCGAGCCCCATTGTTTTTACTGATTTCATTTTGCATTTCCCCCTGTTTTTATTGTTTGTGTTAATGACTTACTCTCTCCTGCCATTTCATGAGACGCTATTGCCTTAAGCACACTTTTATAATAATGTGAGAAACAGTATAAATGCTTTAGCTCATTTGGTGCACTATTTTTAGATTAGACAAACAAGGAGGATACGTGTATGCTCTTTTTTAATATTAAAACTAAGCTGTTTCTTGTTCTTGTTCTCGTATCCATCGTGCCTATTATTGTCGTTACTGTCAGTTCTTATCGCAGCTATACCCGGCTTGTCAATGAACAGACCTCCCTTGTCGCATCCACAACGATCAACAACTCGGTAAAAAGCATTGAGGAAATCTTGAAAAATATTGACCGGATCTCAATTACTGTGCAGCAGCAGTCATCCACTGCAACCGCTTACAGCACAGTCAGCGATGAGCTGAGAAAGCTGCAAAATACGAACAACCAATACGAGATTTTCATTACGAGAGCCAAGCTGAAGCTGATTTTCGAAAATATTTTACTGGGTTATAATTACATTAATGGAATTTACCTTTTCATGCCTGACGGAAAATTCATCAGCTACGGGAATGGAACAGACTTAATGGTCGATTACATTCCCTTCAACGACGAATGGTACAAGCAGACCGTTGCAAGCAAAGGAGAGCTTTACATCGGCGATGTTAGTGTAAAGCCCTATATCATTAATGCCAAATCTTCAATCGGTTTTTCAAGGTCGCTTTTTGATCCCAATTCCAATGAATTTTTAGGCGTTTTTATGCTGGATTGCAGCATGGACATTTTTGCAGGCTTAAACAGGAATCCAGCCCCAAGCATATCAAATATTTATTTAGCAAATGAGCAGGGGAAAATATTATATGACGGCACTAATCGTGACATTGGTCAATATTTGCCGGATGGACTGCTCCGCAAGTCTATGGCGATGACGGGCTCTAAGCAGCAATTCACAGATTCCAAAAGCTTAACAGTCATTCAAGCTGTACCGAGCAATAATTGGAAGGTCATTGCCAATATTTCGGTCGCCAAAGTGTATGAACAATACGGCATATCGCAAAAGCTGATCATTTATGTATCGGCCTCCTGCGCCATTATCTTTCTACTTCTTTCCTTCTTCCTCTCTAATTTAATTACAAAGCCGATCATTCAATTAACAAAGATGATGCGCAAAAACAAATCGCAGCGCTTCGTCATGATTGAAGCCGACAAAAAAAGAGTCGATGAAATTGGGATTCTGTATTATGAGTACGGCAAGATGATGAAGGATATTGATACCCATATTCGCGAGAGCTACCAAAATCGCATTTTGACCATGGATTCGCAAATGAAGGCGCTGGAAGCTCAAATCAACTCACATTTCTTGTACAACACGCTTGAATCAATCAATAGCATTGCAGAAATCGAAGAAGTCGAAAGCATCGTTGTTATGACCAAAGCTTTAGGTGATATGTTTAGGTACAGTATTAAAACCGATAGCGAGCTGGTTGCCGCTGCCGAGGAAATCCAGCACGTGGACAATTATATGGCAATTCAGCAAATCCGTTATAGCGAAAAAATTGCATTTACAAAAGAAATTGAAGAACAAGTACTGCAAACCAAGATGTTGAAGCTGATTCTGCAGCCACTCGTGGAAAACGCGATTTATCACGGCCTTGAGAACAAGCGTGGCAAAGGTCGAATCACGATCAAGGGTTATCAGCACAATGAACTCATAATCTTCGAAATTTGCGATGACGGTGCAGGCATGTCGCAAGAGCAGGTCACGGAGCTACGCAATCTGCTCGCCCAGCCGCCTGAGTTTTCGTCTATTGGGCAGCGTACCAAGCAAAGTATTGGTATAAAGAACGTCCATTCTCGGCTCACTCTTTATTACGGAATCGAAGATGGCGTTACCATTGAAAGCGAAAAAAACATAGGCACAACCATTCAAATCAAAATTCCTTCGAATTGGGAGAAGAGGTGAACGCCAGATGTATTCATTCATTATCGTAGATGATGAGCCCTTAATACGAAAGGGACTACTCAAAAAAATTCAATCCTTCGAGCATAAGCTCACATTCGCCGGAGAGGCCGACAATGGTGCCGATGGGCTGGAATTAATTCAGCACCTAGACCCGGATATTATCTTTACGGATATGCGCATGCCTGAAATGGATGGAAAATCATTAATGAAAATCGTGCATCAGCAATATCCCGACAAAAAAATGATCGTTATTAGCGGACATTCGGACTTTGAATATATGAAAGAAGCGATATCCGCTAAAGTTGTTAGTTATTTGCTGAAACCATTTAGCAGGGAAGAGATTCATCGCACGCTGGAGCAAGCGATCGATGCTATTGAGAAGGAGCGGAACGTCAAGCAGGAGGTAGTACTAAAAGCAGCTGAAAAGGAGCACATCAGTTATCATTCCGATATCCAATCGCTGCTGCATCTCCTAATTGGGATTCAGCAGAAAGATAAGCTGCCCATCTTCCAATCGGCGCGGCTAAAGGAAGTGTCTGCTGCTTCGGCACATATTTTACTGACGCTCTATGCGCCAGCTTCGATTCAACAGCCTATGATCGGGCTTCAGCAGGATTATATTTATATCCCGCATTCCCAAAGCGATAAGCTCGCATTCATCCTTCTATCGTTTACGGAGGAGCGATCAGTCACGACGATGCTTAAGCATGCCGAAAGAACGGCAGCGGAGCTTATCCACACCGTTAGTGTAAGGAAGGGCAGCGAAGGCTGCGTAGGCATAAGTACTGTTGTCCACCATTTAAGTATGCTGCGCCAAGCACACCATGAAACGATTGCCGCATTGGATCAGCGGTCGATTACCGATTTTGGGCGCTGCTATCTTTACAACAAACAAAGACTTTTACCGGATGTTATGCTGTGGGAACGGACTCATGAGCTGCTGTTCCTGATTGAATCAGGTCAAACCGCGAAGGTGAAAGAGCTGGTACTTGATTTTTTCGCCTTTTATATACGACAGCCTGCCGTCTCCCTTGCTCAGCTAAAGGAGCAAAGCAGAGATATGATTCAAGAGGTCAAAAAAATACTTTCGGCCTACCTCCAAACGCATGAAGACGGCTCGCCGTCCTCAAGCCTGGAGTCCGTGCTTAATATTTCTTTTGATCTGATTTCCATTCAGGAGTACCTGCTCACTGTCTTAATGAGTACCGCCGATTTATTGAAGGAAAACTCAGCTTACTCCTCCGAAAACATGATCGATAATATTAAAACGTATATACACAAAAATTACACCAAGGATTTAACACTGGAAAAAATATCATCTCTTTTTTATCTTAATCCAAGCTATTTAAGTTTCCTGTTCAAAGAAAAAACTGCGCAAAATTTTACCGACTATATTAACCAGCTGCGCATTGAGCAAGCCAAAACACTATTAAAAAGCACCGATGACAAAATATACAAGGTTGCGAAGCAGCTAGGTTATGATAATCCCAAATACTTTTTTCGGGTATTTAAAAAAATGACAGGCCACACGCCAGAAGAATTTCGCAAAAGCTAAAGCTACGTAAGAATAGCCTGCCCTCTCACGAGGTGCAGGCTATTCTCCTATCTCTTAATATTAGGAAATGAGATCGATAATTACGCTGTAGGTACGGATCGCGACAGCAGCCAACTCAGCACGCGTAATCGTGCTTGAAGGCAGCAGTTGCTGCGCCGAATTCCCTTTGAAAATACCGTATTTAACAGCGACCGCCATTGCTGTTCGGTTTTCCTTGGATATGCTCGCAGTATCCGAGAAGCCTTGCAGCAGCTTGCTCACTTCCCCTTCGCTCAGCGTGATGTCGAGACCAGCATACCGAAGGGCATTGACGAGTACGTCAGCCATGCCTTCACGAGACATTGGCGTATCTATCGCTAGTGTTGTGTAGCTAACTAATCTATGCTGACTTGCAGTTCTGACCACTTCATCATACCATTTCACATCCGCTGCGTTTTTTACCGGCGTTATGCCAAGCACGTTAAGTGCTGCCATCAGCGTCTGTGCCTTGGTTGTTGAAGCTCCCGGTTGCATCGTAGATGATGTCACACCATTGATTAAAAGCTGACTGCTTGCTTTGGCAATCTCTGCTGCGTACCACGCTTTAACTGGAACGTCAGTAAACACACGCTCCGATGATACAGTCACATAAGTGCCGCTTAAGGATACAAGCGCTTTGATGATCGACTTACCGCTCGTATCTGTTGTAATTCGGCTCGGCACCGGTGTTAACGTGCCGTCATCGGCAACCATCGCCAGTGCGGTCACCTTTTTGCCTGCTTCAGACTGAATCGAAATCGTTGCTGTTACATAAGAGCCTTTCAAATCCTTTACTTTAATGCCTACTGGCGCCCCAACTACAGTAACGCCCTCAGCCTTGATATTCTTCACCTTAGCAGTATCGGACGCGGTTGCTGCTGTAATCGTAACCGTCTGCTCTATGCTAGGCGTACCAGTGCCAGATGTGTTACCGCCTCCTGATGAAGAATTTGCAATCGTTAGTGTCAACGTATTGCTGTTTGTCAAATTGCCGTCGAAGGAAGCTGCCTTCGATTGGATGGCGATTGTTGCAGCTTTCGCAGTTCCGCTGAACTGCAGCGTGGCTTCTAAGCCAGATGCCGCTGGAGTGACCGAAGCTAACGTTAAGCCGCTGGCAGCAGAAACAATATTCCAATTGTCCAAATTGGAGGCATCTGCACCAAAAGGAGCACCGTCGCTCTTCACAACAACGGCAGGGTTTATTTGGGCAGCAGTAAGCTGACTAGAGCTGCTGATTACGGGTTCACTCTCAAACGCCAAGCTGTCAATACGAAGATCGGCGGCTTTGAACACAACGTAGAGATTGTGCTTGCCCTTCAAGCTCGTGTTGCTCAATTCTGCTTTTACGTCGACATAAGCCAGCTCCGTTACCGGAACAGATGCATTCGCAATCGTATAGGATCTAGGCTTTGTTGCCGGAACCTCAATCATCGCGAGCGGGGCGCTGCTTGGGGAATCCGCGTGTAATGTAATTATTCCTCCCGCTGCGTCAGAAGCTACCGAGGCTTTAACGCTTTTTGCATTTGTCAGATCCACATTCGGCAGCGCTACGTAGGAACCGTTTTGTTTTGAGCGGACGGCATAATAACCTCCGACTACCTTTTTCGCTTTCAGATTTTGCGCAGTGCGTTCTTTAGAAACCTCATGATAGATGACTTCATGGGAGGCATAAGCATGGTCGAACACATTAAACGGTTTATAGACCTGCAGCGGTGCAATCGCATCTCCATTAATTGCAAGGACCTTCTCACCGCGAATGTCCTTGGAGGATGCGCCAACCATTAACGTGTATGCACCATTTTCTACAATGAAGCTATTTTTATTCACGTCCCAGATGCCGAAGTCACCAGGGTCAACAGACAGAGTAACCACTTTACTCTCGCCTGCTGCCAAAGCGATTTTCTCAAACGCGACGAGCTGCTTCTTCGGAGCAGAGCCGCCATAGCCTGATTGATTGTTTTTAATATAAAGCTGAACGACTTCTGAAGTATCGACAACGCCAGCATTTTTCACTTTTACAGAAACGGTAAACGGCTCATTCCCGCTAGCACTCATTGGCACTGCCAAATCGCTGTATATAAAGCTGCTGTAAGAGAGGCCGTATCCGAACGGATACGTAATTGGTGCATCCGTGTACATATAAGTAAGCTTTGACTCCATAGGATCGGCATTCGTCATGTCCAATGTAAAACGCGGATCAATGGTAGCCATTGATGCAGTCTTGTTACCCTCTGGAATAACATATTTATTTATTGCCGGGAAAGCGGACATATCTGAATACCAAGTGGACGTCAGGCGGCCCGTTGGCGCATAATCGCCATAAAGCACCTGAGCCAGTGCCCGTGAATCGTATTGCCCCCCATATGGCTGATACACGATAGCAGAGACATTCGGATTGTTCTGAATTTCCTCAAGCCCAACTGGAAAGCTACTTTTGACAACAACGATCGTCTTCTTGCCTTTCGCCGCGAAAGCAGCAGACACCTTGTCTACAAGCTCGTAATCGGCATCGCCCATGTACAGGCTGGAGCGGTCATTGCCTTCCCCTGCGCTATGGCGCGGGACTGCTCCCACGAATACTACGGCATAATCAGCAGTCGCCGCCCTAGCAACAGCATCCTGTCCGACTTCCTTCACAACCGTTTCTTTAAATTTCACATCTGCACTGCGAATAGCTGCATTCGATTCATTTCCGAGTACCGCAGCTGCTGTTTTCAGCTTGGCATCTGCACCTGCTGTAATAAAACGTCCATTTGAATAATACCAATTTGTAAAATCACCGGAGAAGCCGCTTCTATAGCCATTCGCTACAAGCGATATGGTTTGGTCAGCGTTTTGCTCGATGCGAATTCTTGGCGGGATCGCACTCGTATTCCCAAGCATCGCTGCAAGATCCCAATCATTGTTGGTTAAATTGAGCGTTGTTCCATCCGTATTGCCTACCGCTGCATTATTACTGGCCGGAGATGTCACCCAGCGGTTGTTTTTGAGCGATAGCAAGCTGTACCCTTCTTGTCCCCAATCGAAGACCCGGAATAGCTGGGCAGGATCGGAAACATTAAGCTGGTCCGCTGTCGTTACTAGCTGAGCTCCTCCCGTATTAGCTGCAGGATCATACACATTAGCGGTAACGGTCTGATTATTATTCATTGCAGTAAGTGCGATAACCTTGCTCGCTGAATCGTAAGTAACATGGTTAGATCCATTCGCATTAATAATCGCGAGCAGCGGAGATACGCCCGATTCAGGAAGCGCAGGAGTTGTTCCTACTGAATAAGTCGTTTTAAATCTCGCATCTGCGTAGATACCGGATACCGCTGCATTTTTATTTTTGGCCAGCGGCAGAATACCGTCATTTTTCAATAAAACAATGCTCTCTTGCGCTGCTTGAAGTGCAATTAGCTGATGCTCCGGCAAGCTGTAAGTTGCTGCCGCTGCCGTACGCACATCCTTAGCATCCTGTGCAAACGGATAAAATTTCGGTATTCCGTTTTCATTGACTTCATTAAAAATGCCAACGCGTACCATTTGATTCACATGAGGCCTTGCTGCCTTAATTAAATCCTCTGCGGTAATGCCATACTCCCCTTTATTTACCAGTGCAACCAAATCCGGCACATCGGCAGGCGTCGTACCTGACGGCCTTCCGGCATTCGCTTCAGCCAGCGCCATCAGTACCGTTGCATGCGTACGGTCGACAGCATAATTAGTATCATAGCCGTTGCTTAAATTGCCTGAACTCGATACATGGGCATCCGCGTTAAAGTCTGGCGAGCTGTAAACGCCGTACTTCGAGAAATCATTCGCATGCAGCTGCAGGGGAGATAAAATATTCGGTATCCCATTCGTACGGCCATATGAAGTCATAACACCTGCAATTGAGCCCGATTCCAGACCCTTAAGTGGGCTGCGTGTCTGGTACTCGAACATCGCTCTTGCCCCGGCGCTATTGTTTGAAGTCTCACGGAACCATTGCGCGTTATAAACAGAATAATGCTTGGTACCGACAGCTGCACGCATCCAGAATCCGTCATCGCTTGCCGCTTGGTCTATGCCGCTAAGTCCCGAAGCCATCTTATCTATTAATGTCCCTGCCATGTAAGGATCTTCAGAATAGCCCTCGTCGAATCTTCCGCTTAAAGGGTTGATACGCATGTCGCTGACCACTGTAAAAGCAACAGTAGCCGATGCATTCGTACCGCCATGAATATTGGACTCTCCTTGTTTTACTTTAAGTAAACTGATTTTTTCACTGCCCACTACCTTCCCTATATTGGAGAGCAGCTCCTTGTTCCAGGATTGTCCCATGCCTACCAGCGCTGGGAAATCCGTTGACACCCCTTGCACATTATCCGCGGCCGCAAGTGCGCCAGGAATGATTTTCCCGGCATTTCGCCCTTGTGTCAGCGTATAATGATTGCGTGAGCCTGTTACATAAACAGCGGGTCCCTCGAGCCCCGTATAATCAAAATACGTATCCACATACGCATCCAAATGCTCCGGATTGCCATCAAATAACGGCATCCCGTCAAAGACTCCTCCGTTCTGCGTTTTAAATACAACATTTGCTGCTGCTTGAACTGGCTGGACGGCGTTTGCAGTTATGCTTGTGGCAAGAACCCCTGCAAGCACCAAAGACAGCATTTTCTTACCCCTTCTATGCTGGGTTTTGTAGTTCATTTTTTCGCTCCCTCTCTTCTCTCATTTTTTTGCAATCGCTTTCAATAGTGACCCAAGCTCATTATACAATTGCCAAGAGTACACTTTGTTTCTACCTTTTGGTGCAGTAATTTTAGATTTTCAGTTCAGTAGAACCACCAACCCCCGAGGCACTCCCCACCTCTTCCATCCGGGTTTCATAACCATATCTTTCTACAACATGCTGAAAAAGTTGCTTTTTCATTCGAATACTCGAAAACAAGATATGAAATTTGATGATAATACGACTATGCAAAAAGCTCATTGTCAGTGTTCTACAATTAACATAATGTCTCGTGGAAAAGTTAGTCCTAGGCATGTTCTGCACTTTTCGTTGTGCATTGTGTTTTTCTATGTGCCAGGTACCTCGCTTACGAACCTAGCAGCTCTTATTTCGCCAATTTATTAACGATTAGAAGTTTAACGAACTCCAGAATCATTATTTGTTGAAAAACAACGCAAAACACCCCAAACAGCATGCAATAACGCTAATACGATTCGCTAAAACGTAAGAATATTAGTTTTCTTCATAATAAGCGTCATACTGTTCGTTAGAATCGCAAGCACACAGTCATCACTTAAATGCCAATTCGACAGCAAATCAGCATATTTAAATTGTAAGTGATAATGGTTATCAATTATAATGGTGAGATCGTATAGCTCTAACGTACTTCTCCCCGTTTATACGAATCCAATCTTACAGGGAGAAGGATTGGAGATGAAAGCATTATGAAACTGGAAGAACATATTTTGTTATGGAATCATGCAGCTGTAAAAATATTGGACATACGTCACGTTATTATGGAACCAGGCGAGCTGCTTGAGTCTTATCTGCTGCCGGCAAGCAGCTTTATTTATGGTGTTCGAGGTTCAGCAACTCTACAGCTCGACGGCAATAAGCATGAAGCAAGGCGCTTTCATATGCTGCATGGCGGTAAAGGGATGCGCCTAGATATAGAGGCAAAGGAAGAATTTGAATATTATCAACTGTTTTACAAAACCGGGTATGCATTCACGGGCCGGAAAGAGCTTACACAATTAATGGAGCGCTATCATCCTTTTTCGCTCCAATATGCCTTTCGGCCAGAGGAGCCGCTCGCTCTGCTCCGCTGCCTCACCCTTATGAGAAATATATGGCAAGGTGCGCATAGTTTGGATCAGCTTCATATTAAGGGACTTTTTTATCAGTTTCTGCATGAGCTTCTTCGTCAAATGGATACTCAAGGGATTGATGCGCGCAAACCGGATCTTGTATCACAAGCCATAAGGTACATAGATGAACATTATCAAAAGAGCCTAACACTGGAATCAATTGCTGATACGCTGAATTACAGCCCACGTCATCTATCCATGCGGTTTAAGGAAGAAAAAGGGGCCAGTCCGATCCATTATTTAATTCAGGTTCGGGTAGGTCACGCCATCGAATTACTGCTTGGTACAGATGCTGATATGCAGGAAATCGCAAGGGAAATCGGCTATTCAGATGTCTATTATTTCAGCCGAATTTTCAAAAAATATACGGGATTGTCACCGCTTCGCTTTCGGACATCAGAGCGGCAGCGACGAAAAATAGATGATTATCCATTTAATTTAACCAGATTATCCATTGGATCAGGCGGGATGAGGCGTTATATTGGTAACGATGATGATAATCATTATCAATATAAACGTGGAGGGTCTATACAAATGAAAAGACACACAAAACCTAGATTAGCTGTGAGCATATTGCTCAGTTTAATGCTACTGCTAGGAGCTTGCTCAGCAGGCGGAACGAATACCGGCAATTCTTCTTCGACTACTACAAATACCGCAGCTGCATCCAATGCCGCTCAAAATACGAATGGTACCGCTGGCGATATCAATCAAGCAAGTAAATCAACACGTATCGTGTCTACTGTAATGGGTGATGTTGTGGTTCCAGCTGAACCTAAACGTGTAGTCGTGCTTTATTTGCTAGGTGACGTCGTTGCTATGGGAATTAAGCCAGTTGGTGTGTCCGATGTATTCGAAGGGGCTGCTTTTGAAAAGGATCTTGCAGGTGTGAAAATGCTGGGCAGTTGGTTTGAGCCGAACCCAGAAGCCATTATGGCGCTTGAGCCAGATCTCATTATTGTCCCTTCTGAGGATACGTTTAAGAAATTAAACCAAATTGCACCAACCATTCTTGTTCCAAATGAAAAAATGACTACGGATGAAAGACTTGCTTTGCTGGGCAAAACCTTCGGTAAGGAGCAGGAAACGCAAACCCTCCTTGACAACTTTAATACGAAGGTAAAAGAAAGCAAAGAGAAGCTCGCAGCAGCTGGCGTACTGGACAAAACGGTAACGATTATTGAGGGCGGAAAAAAAGAAATGTCGGTCGTAACAGGCAAGCAATTTGGACGCGGCTCTCAAATTATTTATGAATATTTAGGCATGAAAGCGCCAGAGATCATTCAGAAAAAAATTGATGGATCAACGAATGAAGAAGGTGATACCGTTTCTATGGAAGTCCTTCCAGAGTATATTGGCGATTATGTTGTCCGTTCTTCCTATGAAGGAATGGATGATTTGACTGGCAATCCTATTTGGAATAGCATTCCAGCTGTCAAAGAAGGCAGAATGATCGAGCTGAGCTTTAACCTCTCATATTACAGTGATATCTATTCCCTTGATGAACAGCTTGACTTTATCGTCGAACAGTTGCTGGCCACAGCAACAAAAAACTAAACCGGCATGGTCTACGTAAAAGAGCAGCTGGCTTCAAAAAGCCAGCCTACAAACACATATTTTGCTACCATTATGCTCGTTGGATGCCTGTTAGTGCTGTTGGCTGCTGCAGCGTCCATTTCCTTCGGAGCTGCTCGAATGAACCTATCAACGGCATGGAGCGCTGTCTTTTCTTTTGATCAGAAGCTGACTGAACACCAAATTATTCGTTTCCTGCGGTTTCCCCGAACCATTGCAGATATCATCGTTGGTTCCAGCCTTGCAGTCGCAGGAGCGATTATGCAAGGAAGCACACGCAATCCGCTGGCTGATTCAGGGTTGATGGGAATAAACGCAGGAGCCGCCTTAGCTATGGCGATTGCATTAGCATTTATGCCGGGGAGCCAATATAGCGTGCTGCTATTGGTATGCTTCATCGGAGCCGGCCTTGGCGCAGGGTTAACGTATTTAACCGCTTCTCTGAGCCGCAAGGGCATGTCACCGCAGCGGCTAGTGCTTGCGGGCATGTCAATCACGCTGCTTTTTGGAGCAATTGGTACATTTATCTCTATTAATTTTAATATCGGTCAAGCTCTCTCCTACTGGACGTCAGGAAGCGTTGCTGGGGCTACTTGGGCGGAGCTCGCACTGACAGCCCCTTGGTTTGTGATAGGGTTAGCACTATCGATGGGACTCGCCCGCTCAATTACTATTCTGAATCTAGGCGAGGAAATTGCACGGGGCGTGGGTCAGCGAACCGTAGTCGTCAAGCTCCTCTCTTCCCTTGCTGTTCTTCTATTGGCCGGTGTATCTGTTGTGCTCGTAGGTCCGGTCGGATTCGTAGGACTTATTGTTCCGCATATGATGCGGTTCATGGTTGGGGTAGATTATCGGTATATCATACCTGCCTCGGCTGTATATGGCGGACTTTTTATGCTAATCGCCGATCTAATCGGCCGTTTGGTCAACCGTCCGAACGAAATGGCGCTTGGCATTATTTTCGCCATTGTCGGCGTTCCTTTCTTCTTGTTGATTTCTCGCAGGGAAAGGAGAGCGTTTGAATGAGGCAGCAACTATTACACGGAAGAAGAAGTCTGCTGCTAGCAGGGCTGCTGGTGATGCTAATTGCTGGTATTCTTATCAGCATGAATACAGGGAAGATGGCGCTTCACCCCGTAGAGGTGTTGAACACTTTATTTGGACAAGGCACGGAGAGACAAAATCTTGTCGTGTTCAAGTTTCGGCTGCCGCGCATCGTATTGGCTGCGCTTGTAGGCATTGGGATGGCGATCTCTGGAGCTGTCCTCCAAGGACTTCTGCGCAACGATCTCGCTGATCCAGGGATGCTCGGTATCAACGCCGGTTCAGGGCTCATGGTTCTACTGTTCATTACGCTATTCGGCCTTTCTGGATTATCATCTGCCTTCCTGCTTCCCGTCATGGCGTTTGTTGGGGGATTGCTGGCTGCACTGTTGATTTATATTCTTGCCTATAGGTCACGAAGCGCTCCTTCTTCCACTCGTCTCGTACTGACAGGAGCTGCAATAAATGTCGGCCTCAGCGCCTTAACCCTGTTTCTGACGCTCAAGCTCGATGATGAGCAGTATGTCTTCGCTCAGAAATGGCAGGCTGGTTATTTATGGGGGACGGAATGGCAATATATTGCGCTTCTTGCCCCATGGGTGCTGATACTTGTGTCGTATATCTGGTACAAATCATTAGTGCTCAATACATTGAATCTTGGCACTGAGATTGCTACTGGCGTAGGCGCTCACGTTAAAAAAGAATTTCTAGGGCTCGTCCTAGCCGCGGTCGCCATTGCATCAGGATGCGTCGCACTCGGAGGCTCAATCGTCTTCCTCGGGTTGATTAGTCCTCATATTGCACGCAAACTTGTTGGTCCAGACCATAAGCTATTGCTTCCTGCTTCAGCGCTCATTGGCGGCATTATTATGGTTGCGGCCGATACGATTGCCCGCACCATTAGTTTTGGAGCTGATATTCCAGCAGGTATTATCGTTACGATCCTAAGTGTCCCTTATTTCCTATATTTATTGATGCGATAAACATGGTAAAGAAAATTGAATGTAATCAGATACATTTCCCCCTGATGTAAAGAAAGATAAAATAATCGATAATGATTCTCATTTACTCATACAGTATATCAAAACTAACTACCTATGAGAACATATTCTACTAATTAGCTTAATGAACATAACTAGAAGCACCTTTGCCGCTGTTTTTTTGATATTTTCCCAAGCTGCCAATCGTATATATTACTCGCTTCAATCATAAAATATCCAAAATATGTTAAAGGAAAAACGCGTATTATGTCGAATTTCAATGTATGATGATACAGCTGAAAAATAAAATCACCTTCAAATATGTAGCTATTATTCTATTGTTTCTTAGCATTCTTCTTGCCCTGCGATGGACATGGTCTGAACTATTTTCTACAGCGGAGCACCCTCGTGCTGTAAATGGCGTACTCGACATGCGCGGCTGGGACTTTAACAACTCAGCTACCATTCCCTTGGATGGCCAATGGGAGTTTTACCCTGCAAAATTAATCCATCAACAGGATGTTCAGCCGCTGCAAAACCAGTTCCGCTATATTCAGGTTCCAGGTGACTGGGGCAGTGTGCTGACCAAAGAGGCAGACACCTCTATCGGGTACGGAACGTACCGATTGCGTATTCTGATCGATCCGCTAGAGCAGCCTGTTGCATTTTGGCTGCAAAAAATACAAGCCTCATCAGGCGTAGAATTAAATGGACTTGTTGAGAACGACTTCGGAAAACCTGCCGAAAATGCTGAGGAGTACAAGCCCAAGAAAATCTCCTACACCGCTTCTTACTCTGTAAAAGGCACCAAAGAGCTTGAACTGCTCATTCGTGTTGCTAACTATGACGATGCTTACAACGGGGGAATTTTACACTCCATTCAATTTGGTTCACAAGCAGCGATTGATTATGTGCGATGGTACTCTATCGGCTTTCAGCTCGTCATATTTGTTGTTTTGCTGCTTCACGGCTTGTATGCTACTATCCTTTTCTTATTCAATCCTAAAGAAAAAAGTTTGCTTATCGTTGGTTTATTAACGCTCGCTACCGGTATTACGATCGTCGTCGGCCATGACAACCTGCTCTTGTTATGGCTGCCACTCAACTATACATGGGCGCTGAAGCTCAGGCTGCTCTCTCTGCTTTGGCATTCCTTTTTTATTTTTCTACTATTTAGAAGATTGTCTTCGGCTCCTCCGAAGAACCGCTGGCTGGGAGCATTCACTGCAGCGCTCATTTTTTATTCTGTGTTTCTAATTGTCGCAAACGCACCGCTTGTAAATGAATCGGTAGCATTAAAAATATTTTCTTTTTTTTATCTATTGCCCTTTGCTTGGTTCGTTTATATAACAGGAACGATGGTCTTAAGGAAGCAAACAGACAACAACGACGTCGTCTTCCTGTTGTTATCTGCTGCAGGCGTTATGTCCAGCTTTCTGTGGAGCTTAATCAACTCAAATAGCCAGGTTTCGGTTGTATATTATCCAATAGATATCATAGCAGCTATCATTGGTTTTTCTACGTACTGGTTAAAGCAATTTTTCCGTAACTCGAAGGAAAACAAAGAGCTGAACGAACAGTTAAAAAAGGCTGACAAGCTGAAAGACCAATTTCTTGCCAATACTTCACATGAACTGCGAACGCCGCTGCACGGTATTATGAATATTGCTCAAACCGTTGTAACGAAAGAGAAAGGGCAAATGAATACAAAAAGCGTTAACGATATGGAGCTGCTTATAAGAATAAGCCGCCGTATGTCGCATATGCTCGGTGATCTTCTAGATGTAGCAAGGCTGAAGGAACACCGAATCGTGCTGCAGCAGGAGCCTTTACAAATTCAATCCATCGTGCCTGGCATCGTTAGCATGCTGAAATTTATGATCGAAGGCAAACCGATTCAACTGCATGTGAATATTGCTGAATCCATGCCTTGGGTCATGGCAGATGAGAAAAGGCTTGTACAAATTTTGTACAACTTATTGCACAACGCTCTAAAATACACGGAAGAAGGAACAATCTCCATCTCTACCGAAATTCAGCATGGGAATGCCGTCATTCATGTCTCCGATACCGGAGTCGGCATGAATAAAGAAACGCAGGCGCGCATCTTTCTCCCTTACGAACAAGGCATTTACGGTATCAATGATGGAAGAGGAATTGGGCTTGGTTTAAGCATTTGCAAGCAGTTGGTCGAATTGCATGGCGGAGCACTAACTGTTCGCTCTACACTCGGCAAAGGTTCTGTTTTCAGCTTTCAATTACTGCTTGCTACTATGTCTAGCCTCCCTTCAACACAAGCTTTGCTTCCTATTGACCATACAACGAAAGGAACAGAAGAAAGCCATGGTGGATTAATTTTTCCTAACATCGCAATCGACGAAATAGCAGCCTCTGCAACCAACCCGCCATTTCTGAATGATGGGAAAATGAATATACTTGCAGTGGATGACGACCCGGTTAATCTGAATGTGCTTGTTGGCATTTTATCTTCCGAGCCGTATAACATTACAACAGCCAATTCAGCACGTGAAGCGTTAGTGTTGCTAGGCAGTCGGCAGTGGGATCTATTAGTTGCCGATGTTATGATGCCACAGATGTCCGGCTACGAGTTAACGAAGAAGGTACGGGAGCAATACTCTGTATCTGAGCTTCCGATTTTACTGTTGACTGCCCGTAGTCAGCCTGCTGACATCTATACCGGATTCTCATCTGGAGCAAATGATTATGTTACCAAGCCTGTGGATGCTCTGGAACTCAAATACCGAATCAGGGCGTTGACTATGCTGAAGCAGTCCATTAATGAACGTTTGCGTTTAGAAGCCGCTTATCTTCAGGCACAAATCCATCCGCATTTTCTGTTCAATACCCTTAACTCCTTAATGGCGCTAAGCGATATTGATACTGAAAAGATGCGTAATCTGGGCGATTCTTTTGTATCCTTTTTACGGATTAGCTTTGACTTCTTAAATACAGGGGAGCTTGTTGAGCTCTCTCACGAGCTGGAGCTTGTCGAAGCCTATTTGTATATTGAAAAAGAACGTTTCGAGGACAGGTTGACTGTCGTATGGGAAGTTGATGCCAACATCAGCTTGCTTATCCCGCCCCTTTCTATACAGCCGCTGGTTGAAAATGCGATCAAACATGGGCTCCTTAGTCAGGACATCGGCGGCACGCTGCTTATTCGAATCAATCGCCAGGACAGTTTCATACGAGTTGAAGTCATTGATAATGGCATAGGCATGAATGAAGAACAGGTCATTCAACTGCTCAGTCCAACGATGAAAGGAAAAGGCGGAATAGGGATTGCCAATACGAATCGACGATTGACTCAAATGTATGGTCAAGGCTTATCTATAATCAGTAAGCCCAAGGAAGGAACAACCGTGTCGTTTGTCATTCCAAACAACCGCAATCAGCAGGCTATGGATAATGATTGATTTTAGCAGCTGCTAAACAACTTCATCGATACAAAAAAGACGGACAAATGGTTTCTCATTTGTCCGTCTTTTTATTATTCGAAAAAAAAATTCAAAAGAAGTGTCCGTGAACTACGACATTCCGTTCGGAACGGTTAAAAGTAGGGGTAAGCTAACCATGAAAGCACTGAAATTGCAGCTTGAAGATATCGGAGAGGAGGGCCTCCTTCACACTCTTTCTTATCTAGCCAAGCGCCCGCAGGACATCATCGATTTTCAGGCTATGGGCGAGGACGCCGTAATTCATCCAGCTCAAAAAATCAACCTCGAAAACACGGTTATGACGTACTGCGGGAAGCGATTGCCAATGGGGCGTCGCGTAAAGCTTCCTTTTCTCTTGTTCTGAAATCTCAAAAGTGACAAACACATTATCGGCATCGATCTGCGCGAGCAATTCTGGTGTTAGCACGGCTGTCCTTGTGCTCTTTGTCAATTGCTTCACAAGCGGATGAGGCGTCATTCCCAGGTCACTATAGAGAATGGGCCCCGTGTATCCCTTATCCGGACCGCCATACAGCAATATTCCATTAGCTTGAATTCGCAGAAAAACGGTCGTTTGATGATGAATCGGGCGAAGCTTTTTCCGAGCAGCTTCTGCTTTTTTTTCATACTTCGCTATAATATCAACGACCTTTACGTTTTTTCCTCTCCCAATTAGATCTGCCATGATTCGCAAAGTTTCCTGCCAATCTTCCCCCTCATTGGACATTTTGTAGAGCGGAGCCTGTTCCTCCAAGAGATGATGATCCCATTTATCTGGAAAGCCGTTGTCTACCAAAATAAAGTCCGGCTTTATCGGCAGCTGAGTTGCATATTTATCGGAAATCTCAATTGCGGGAATATGCTCAAGCCCCAAATACGACTGTTTTCCCCAATTCGTTATGGAGCACTGCAGGATAGGCGTAACGCCAAGCGTTACCAGAAAATCTTCAAGAAACGGTGCGAATACACGAATCTCCTCTCGGTAATGTCTTCGGTATTGCCCTGGCGATATGCCGACCGTCTTCTTGAAGCGGCGGTTAAAATAAAACTCATCGCCAAATCCGGCGTTCTGTGCAATATCGGACAAACGATCATCGGTTGCTTGCAGCAGGTGCTTCGCTTGATTAATTCGAATGCCGGATAAGTACTGCAGCGGCACCTGACCTGTAATCTCTTTGAACAAACGCGAATAGTGTGTCCGGCCAACATCGGTCAAATTCGCCAGCTGGCCCACCGACCATTCGTTGCGATAGTCATGGTATAGCCGATCAATTGTAGCTTCAACCGCTTTCCGACTGCTCTGGGCATGAGAAATGGTCAGATTGTGCTTGAGAATATGCCGGAGCAATTGTTGAAAACATATTTGTTGATCCAAATCGTCCAGCTCATCACTAGTGTCTGATAAGCTAAAGCTATGTAGCCTCTCAACCCACTCCAAGCATTGGGAAAATGGGGGGCACACCACTTCTCCTGTACATGGAAATGAAGTACTCCAATCGCTATCCGAAGCGGCCCGACCATCTTTTCCAACGTAAAGAATCTCAAAGCTTAGTTCATAATGAATGAGTCCGCTGCTGCCGACTTCATTTGTTATGGTTGCCCCTGGCTCGGAAATAAAACATTTGCCGCGCTCGAGCTGATAACCGCATCCATCAAGAACGAGGCGCCCTCCCCCGTCCATAATAACAAACAATCGATAGCAATCATTTTTTCTCGCTTTTTGTTGTTCATAAGGTTCAGATTCCTTATATTTTACTCCGGTTAAGCGATAGATTTTGCTTGGAGATGTATTCGTATTGGCGTTTGTCTCTTGCATAGATTCATAAGCCCTCCTTTCCGTGAGAATGATTATCAATAAAATTACTATAAACGATAAAGAAGAGCACTTCAACTGTTCGTTGAAATGCTCTTCCGATAAAATTGTAATCACAGCGCGAATGTTACTTCAGCAAAACTTTTTCCAAATCTTTAATCTTGAGTTGGTTAGCCGTGAAAGCGCCCGTCTGCCAATAGGTCCGATCCACTTGATAAACATTTCCTTTCTTTATAGCAGGGACGCTTTGCCAAATTGGACTATCGAATAGATTTTTAATGGATTCTTGATTTTCGGCCGATGACCAAGATCCATTTGAAGTTAAAATAATGATATGGTCCGCATTAAGATCAGGAAGCTTCTCCATGGAGATCGTTTCAATAAAGGCTTCCATATCCGCAACCATCTTTGGCGGAGTTAAGCCTAATTCTTTGTAAAGGATAGAACCAACAAATTTGTTCTTAATTCCAAGAAGATTGAGGTCAGTCTCACCGATATTAAGCCGCAACACAGCAACTGATTCTTCTCCAATCGCTGCTTTCAGCTTGCTTTTTGTATCCACGATTTGCTGCTTGTAGTCCTTCACCAGCTTCTCGGCTTTCTCTTGTTCACCAATTAGATCAGCAATCTTAAGAAGAATATCGGAGGAGCTGCTCATCAAAATGTCGTCAGGCATCCGAAAGGTTGGTGCTACCTTAGAGTATTTTTCATAGATAGCTTCATCTACAAAACCATCTGTAATAATAAGATCTGGTTCCGCATCCAGCAGTGCTTCAATGCTTCCTGTTATATCAAATGGAGGTACGTCTAAATTCAAATATTCCTGTTTGCCCCACATAGGATGGTACCACTGTACAACAGGCTCCACGCCAAGAGTGACTAAATAATCCTCCAAATAAATAGCAGCTATTCGCTTTGGTTTAACCGGAATTTCAACGTCACCAAAAAAATCCTTCACTACGCGTGTTTCATTCTCATTCGTTTTCACTTCTTTATCATTCTCTGCGGCTTTGTCTGTTTGCGTATTCACAGCATTTCCTTTGTTCTCTGCTTCTTTCTTCTCTTCTTGCGGTGTGCTGCATGCCGTGAGTGCCATGAAAACAATCAGTAGAGAAATGAGACCCCTTACGATGAAGCTGCGTGAACCTGTATGCTGAAACATATTTTACCCACTCCTGTATATGTATTGTCGTAACGAAATGTTTTCATTGATTATCATTCTCATTTCGTTCATGAGCAATTATATCATTATGGTTTTGGGATACAATGTCCATTCTCTTGCGAGTTTTTTATCCAAACATGAGATAACGAACACGATTCAATCCTAAAAAACATGTCATCTTTATATAAAAAAACAACCGCCTCTAGGCAAAATGTTTCGCCCAAAGCCGATTGTTTGTCGCAGGTAATCATTATTTTACCGCACCAGCAGTTATTCCAGCTACAATATTTCTTTGAAAAAAAGCATAAACGAGTACAACAGGCACCATTGAAATTAACAGTCCAGCGAACAATGGCCCCCATTCGGTTCGGTACTGCATCTCCCCCTGCATGATCGCAATTCCAACAGGCAGTGTGTACTTGGAAGGCTCATTCACGAAGATCGTCCCCATGATGTACTCGTTCCAATTGTTCAAAGCGTTCATAATCAAAATGGGAATCATACCGGAACGAGCCATTGGCAGCATAATTTGAAAAAAGGTTCTAAAATACCCCGCCCCATCAATATAGGAGGCTTCCTCCAATTCCTTCGGCAGCGATTTGAAAAAACTGACCAACACAAAAACGCCAAAAGGCAATGACCACGCTGTATATACAAGTACTAATCCGTTTAGTTTATTAATTAAGTACAAATCGTTTAGTAGAAAGAACAACGGTATCAGCCCCAAAATAAGAGGGATCATCATTGAGGACAAATAGACCATATACATCAACTGGCTGCCGCTGAACTTGAAACGTGCTATAACATAGGCAGTTGTAGCCGATAACAAAATGGATAAGCATGAGCTCATTAAAGTAATGTATACGGAATTCAAAAAATAGTCGCCAAAATGATAGGTTTTCCACACATAAGAAAAATTGCTCCAGTAAAGCGGAAATTCAGGCAGTGACCAAGGTTTGTTCGTTAAAAATTGCGTATTATTTTTTAAAGCGCTTAGTAATGTCCAAAGCAGCGGATAAAGCACAGCCGAGGTCCACAGAAGAAGAACGAGGATGGCTGCTGTCCTAAATATTCGTGAAGGCTGACTGAAGCTCATACATGCATCTCCTCTATGAAAATTCAATGCTATCGCGTCGAAGCACTCGCTGTAAGACTAGCGTTGTTGCTAGAGATAAGATCAAGATCAATACACCAAGTGCTGCAGCGTAACCCATATGAAATTGACGGAATCCCATTTGGTACAAATAGGAACCAAGCACTTGCGTTGAATTATCTGGTCCCCCTTCCGTCATCAATAAAACCATCACGAAGGAGCCGTTTAAAGTCGTCATCACAATATGAAGAATGCTGACCTTAACCTGCTCCCAGATCAAGGGAAGCGTAATCCTCCAAAACTGTCGATTAGGCGAGGCTCCATCCATTTCAGCCGCCTCGTACAAAGAAGCCGGTATGCTAAGAATGCTGGCAACGAGCAGGAGAAAATAAAATCCTACCCCAGCCCAAATCGAGGGCCATAAGATCGACCACAATGCCGTTCCTTCTTCCCCTAGCCAAGGCCTATTGTTATGGGCATTCGTGAATATCCCAAGAAACGAATTCAGAAAGCCGATGCTCGGATTATAAACAAATCGCCATAACACACCTATAACCACAATTGAGATCAAATTCGGAAGAAAAAAGACTAATCTAAAAAACTGCTGCCCCCGCACTCTGAGCCTAGTAACTGCAACAGCGAAGAAAGTAGCTAACAGAATGATTCCAATTACTTTCCCAATCACTAGAAAATAATCGTTGCCAATCGCTCTCCATACGATCGGATCATGAATCAGAGCCTTAAAGTTGTCCAAACCAATATAAGTCATGTGCTCAGAGCTGCCAGACCAGTCAAACAAAGAGATGTATATGCCTTTGGAAATGGGAAACAGTGCAAAAAGGCAGAAGAAGAGGAACGTTGGAATAAGGAATGTAATAATGAATAGCTTTCTTTGTGCTTGACGCGACATTGACGCTCATCCTTTACCTGAAATAACTAGATTGCTAATGGCTTACTTTCTAGCCTTGGCTGCTGCTGCCTCAACCCGCTCCGTCCACTCTTCCGGTGTGATTTTGTTGATCGTTAAAGCTATCGTTGCATCACTCATCACCTTGAATACATCAGCATTAAACACAACTACAGGTGCGACAATCGTATTGTCGCTATTGTAATATTTCATAGCATTTTTGGCCGTATCCCCAGCATTTGAAGATTCCAAATCTACTTTCACGTTCATGAGAGCACCGGTTTTCTCCGCCCAGTTCAACGACGCTTTTTTGGTGAAAATAAATTCGATGAACGCTTTGGCAGCTTCAGGATTTTTCGCTTTTTTGGCAATCGCCATCGTACTTGTGTACGGCAACGCTATGAATTTCCCGCCCTTCGCTTGGGTTATTGAAGGAACGAACCCATATTTAAAATCAGATGGCGCATCATTTTTCATTTCGCTTTCCAGCCATAGCCCATTTGGAATCATAGCAGCCTTGTGCTGTAGAAATTGCATCTGAGAATCTGTATGGTTAAGCGCAGGAGCACCTTTATCAATTAAACCTTTTGCGGAAATCTCGCTTAATTGACGAAGCGCTTTAAGAACGGGCTCGCTTTTGAAAATGCCTTCTTTCATGTCACCCATGTCTTTCAGAATTTGCCCGTTATCTCCGTTCGCCGATATAATCGCTGGATATACGAAGCCGCCAAGAATGTAATCCGGATATACGCCTGTATGAATATAGGGACTAATACCAGCAGCTTTTATTTTCTCACTTACCTCCAAGAAACGATCAAAGTCCGTCGGAACAGCCCATCCATTTTTCTCAAACAACGCTGCATCGTAGAATGTGCCATATGAGCCGAATACAAGCGGAATATTGTAGGTTTTGCCGCCGTATTGCTCAGGGCTTGCGATCATAACATCAGTAATTTTCTCCCCGTCTACGTTGCTCGCTTCATGAATCCAATCCGATAGATCCAGAAGCTGGTCGTCTTCTACCATCTGCCTCGGATTTGATCCAGCTCCATCTATGTAAATAAGATCTGGGGGATTGCCTTGAATCCATCTTGGTTTCATTTGATCGTTAATTTTGGGGCCAGCCGATTGCTTGATTTTCAGATCAGGATTTAGCTTCTGGAATTGATCAATAACATCAATCCACCAAGCATCCCCATAACCCCCGACAAAATATTGGATTTCAAACTCTCCCTTAAGTCCATTAGCCACAGCAGATGGCATGTCCGAAGCTGCTGGCTTTTCCGCCTCAGCACTCCCATTATTTGAACCGCAAGCAGCAACGATAAATAATACCATGATGAGCAGTGTTACAAATACCGGCCTTTTCATGTTCATAATACATCTCTCCTTTTGTCATTACTCCCTTTTGAAAATGATCCTCCGCAACAGATTTCGTCACGGAGGATCATACTGCCATTAATTCAAATACAATCTATTTTGCGGGATGATTTGTTTCGCTTGAAGCGGACTCGACCAAGACAACTTAGCGATGGCGTCTTCCGTATTGTCGTAATATTCAAGCTTAATATCATACTTCTGCCCCGCTGTTAATTGAATCGTTCCAGACCATTCGGTCGTTGCTTGATCCACCCACTTATTAATGATGAGCTGATTATTCACCCATAGCCGAACCCCATCATCGCTACTCGTATAAAAAGTATAGGTTCCTGTATATTGAGGCTTCACTTTGCCCGTCCATCTTATGGAGAAGGTATCTGCTTCCATACTGGTCATAGGAGCCCCTAAACCCCAATCGAAGTTCACGTTTGCATCGGTTCTAGTCGCTTTTAACGAGGTGAAATCCATGTTGTTGAAGTAATTGGCAGTAAGCCCCGTTCCTTCTGCTTCTCCCGGAGGAAGCTCGCTTGCTGGCGTAAATTTAATCCAATCGTAATACGCCTGAATCGGCGTGCCTGGATAGACGAACGGCCCGGTCCAGACTTCAGCAGGTCCTGCGCCTGACCATAAATTGGCCATAATATGACCTGGACTTGTAGGAAGCGCGCCTCGCGAGCCGTTCTCCGTATGCACCAAATTACCATCAACAAACCACTTAATATACGTAGGAGACCATTCGAAGGCATAGTTATGGAAGTCCAAGGAAGAGTCGAATCCAAGATCGATAATCGTGCTATGCTGTCCTACACCGTTTGTGAAGTAGTTCGCTTCCAGCTTGGTCGTATCCTTGCCTAATATTTCAATGTCAATTTCATCGTTTGACGTGTTTGTCGCTTGACCCGAATACGTAAAGAGTGCTGTCACAAGCCCTGTACCCTTAGCCGCTTTAATCCGCGCTTCAACACGACCGTATCCATATTTCACATTCGTTGCATATTCGCCGGAAGCATAATTTTTGCCTGCGCAATTGGTAGGGCAACCCGTATTGTCCAAACGAAGCGCCATAATTCCATTACTAAACTCTTGATTCGCTGCCCGCCAGCCAACGCCAAAGTCCACTCCGTTGCCCCAGCCATCCGATGTGTAGAACAAATTATTGTTAATCCCATTCAACGGTTCATCAAACGCAATATCAGCAGCAGAAGTAACAGTCGGCATCATTAAAGAGAGAAGCAGCATACAGGATAAGAGCCATACCATCATTCTTTTTTTGCTATTGCTTGCCTTGTTCATCATTACACACCTCTTTCTCAGATTGGTATTGCGAAAAAAAGTGGTAAACAGGCTTTCAATTTACTCGTTTCCTCTGCTAATGCTTACTTTTCCATCCTTCCGAATGACGTCAGCACCAATCGCATCCGTTAAAACAAGCAGCGGTACGTAAGCATGGCCATTATTCAGGACGACTGGATTTTTCATCATTGTTTTTATCCCATTAATAAAAGCAACGTTCGAATTCACCTTAAAGATCATTTCGGATTTGGACAATTTGTCATTGACGATGATTTCTTGTTTAGCTGTATTCCATTTCACCGTTGCATGTAAACTTTCCATAACAAAACGAAGCGGTGCCATTTCTGTTTGTCCGATTTTGAATACTTTTAGTTCTCGTGCATCTTCAACTAGCAGATCTACTGATTTCCCTTGTTTTACAGGTGTTGAAGGATCTACATTAGTTTCAGGCTGCTGCTTTGGCAGCGTATAAGCGATTCGATCCACCTCAGCAATCTGGGTTTTACCTGGATACACATACTCGTTCGCCCAGCCATTGGTTTTGGTAGCCGGCCACATGTTCGCAATCATATAGCCAGGTGCTGAAGGGAGCTCTCCTCGTGAGCCGGTTTCCGTATGAACGAGCTTGCCGTCTACATACCACTTGATTGAATCCGGCGCCCATTCAAAGGCGTAATCATGGAAATCATCCGCTGCATCAAACCCTAGAGGAATGATCGTCGAATGCATGCCAACACCTTTTGTAAAATAATTCGTTTCGAACTGCGTCGTGTTTTTACCTAAAATCTCAATATCAATCTCGTCAGCCTTACCGTCTGAATCAGCGCCATAGGTGAAAAACCCGGTTACGACTCCATCGCCTTTAACCGCTTTCATTCGAACCTCAAACTTACCGTATCCGTAACGCTGTGTTGTAGAATATTCCCCTGAAGCATACGGTTTATCGGAGCATTGCGCTTTATCCTGTGCACACGGCTTGTCGTCAATCAACAATTTCAGTTTCCCGTCTTCAAAGATGACATGATCATCTCTCCAGCCGCTCAGAAAGGTTCCGCCATTGGACCATCCATTAGAAGCGTACCAGCGATCCGAATCCTTCTGGTCCAGCAAATCTATAAATGTTTTACCTAAAGCTTCTGGTGCTTCAGCTTCCTCTGCCATAGCAGCAACCGGCATTGCGCAGAGCATAACAGCGATTATGAATGTTAGCAGCGTGGATTTAAGATTTTGTTTCACAAATGAGCCTCCCATAGTAAATTGTGCTTTTCTCCATTTTTAACCCATCCTAATTGCCGTTACCTGAGGCCCCACCTCCCAACGTAAAAGCTTAGTTTTACTTCGTTAAGTAGATGAAAAACATTCTTTACATTCGTGTCATTCCCACAGCAAGCATTTTGCAATAATAAGTTCTTTACGGTTAAATTTTACAAATAAAAAATATGCTTTTCTCCTCTTTAACGATTATAAAATGGCACTATCCAACTGTTATTTGGCATACGACCAGATGAAGCGTAGTTTTTAGGCATAAAAAAAACCGTTCGAGCGCTGAGCTCGACGGTTTAATATGCATATAGACTTTTGCTAAGAGAACAAAAGCATTCACTGCACACTTATTTCATTGCTGCTATCCTCTGCCTTCTTAACAGGTAAAGCCATATAAATAGCAACAGCATAAAATATTATTCCTATAATCATGAACAAAATGCTGATAACATGAGGTGCTGTCATCATCGTCTCATCCATAGCTATTGCGAATTTACCGGGCGGATCACTCCATCCCGTCATTTTTCCAGCAAAATTAGCAATGGCTAGATATACAATACCAAATAGTAGAGTTCCAGATAGAAGGAATGTTGATCCCGCAATTAAACATATTTTTTTCATCTATGATAACCTCCCGATCTGTTATGAAAAAAAGGAGAACCGCTCCAATCAAGCGAAGATCAGAATCAGATCTCTTTTCCATTTTACCATATATCGGAAGTTTTTCTAAAGATCATTGATTATGAAGATTATGATTTATTCGTTTATAACAACGAGCTATTCTTTGCTTAACCTTTTAGCCTAGTCTGCATAAATACTACTTCATCAGCTAATTTCTCGATACGCGCAATGATGTCCTCATTTGCAATTTGCTGCTGCTCATCAAAATGTTCATCATGAATATAAACATGCCCCGGTGCTACATAAGCTCTAAAATAACCAGCTATCGGTTTCAGCTGATTTTCAACTACGAGGTAATGATGACTGGTTCCTCCAGTAGCGATAAATCCCATTACTTTGTTCGATATTTTGGGAACGGGAACGAGATCAAATAGATTTTTTAATACGCCGGTAATCGACGACTGAAAAATCGGTGTGCCGATAATATAAAAATCAGCAGCTGTTATCATCTCAATTACCTTTTGTGTATCTTCATTGTAGTCGGATATATTGCTTCCGTCGCAAAATTGCACGTTTTTGTAATGCCGCATATCCAGAAAATCCACTTCAATATCCGGATATTTGTTCCGGACAACGTCTAAGCTCGCATCTACAGCCGCAGCTGTTTTTGATCCCAAAATAGTGCCTGAAATGCCCAACAATTTCATCCTTTTCACGCTCCCGCAAATGTTATATTGATTTTTATTCCGTTTTTGATTAGACACTTATTAAACTATAATGTATATTATATTGAGGTCATTTGTTCTTTGTCAATGACCATATCCACAGCGTTGACATGATCTAACAGATAAGATACATTTATTATATATTTTAATATACTATATATAAATATAAAGGGAGAGAACCTTTCGTGAGCAATGAACAACCAGATCTATTTACAGATATAACGATTATTGGCGGCGGTCCAACAGGGATGTTCGCTGCGTTTTATGCTGGGATGCGGCATGCAAGCGTGAAAATTTTGGACAGTATGCCTCAGCTCGGCGGGCAGTTGGCTGCTCTATACCCTGAGAAATATATATATGATGTTGCTGGATTCCCTAAGGTGACAGCCCAGCAGCTAATTCATAATTTACAAGAACAAATGAATCATTTCCCTGTGCAGGTTTGCCTGGAAGAGAAGGTTCAGCAGGTGATTAAGAAGGACGAGCATCATTTTGAAATCATCACTGATAAAGGAACACACTTTAGTAAATCTGTCATTATTACCGGCGGCATAGGCGCATTTGAGCCGCGTCGATTAGAGCTTCCAGAAGCCAAACCTTTCGAAAACACAAACTTGCAGTATTTTATAAGTGACTTGAATCAGTATAGCGGCAAAAGGGTGATCATTAACGGAGGCGGCGATTCCGCGGTCGATTGGGCGCTTATGCTTGAACCGATTGCTGAAGAGGTTACGCTCATTCATCGGCGGGACAAGTTCCGCGCTCACGAGCACAGTGTCGAAAATCTTCTAAAATCGAAAGTGAATGTCATTACACCAGCGGAGATTACGGAGCTGCATGGGGATAAACAGATCGAGAAAATAACGATTACGTTTGGCAAAACAGGAGAAACACGCGAACTCGCATGCGACGCGCTCATCGTTAATTTTGGTTTTGTTTCCTCGCTTGGTCCCATTTTGGAATGGGGATTAGAAGTGGAGAACGGCTCTATCGTCGTTGATACTCGAATGGAAACGAATGTTAAAGGGATCTTTGCAGCTGGAGACATTACAAGTTATCCCGGCAAAATAAAGCTTATTGCAGTTGGTTTCGGAGAAGCTCCTACTGCCATTAATAACGCTAAGGTTTATTTGGACCCTACCGCTAAACTCTCGCCCGGCCACAGCAGTAATCTGAAGCTTTAACCACAGAAAAAACAAGAACAGTGAGATATAAATGCTACCTCACTGTTCTTGTTTTTGTCTCTTTTTTATGGAATAGGTACATCTTTGTCCGCCTTTGGCAAGACACTCGGATCTCGAAACCTCTACATCGCCCAGCATCGTTTCAAACAGCTTCAATTCACATTGGCAGGCATGCTGATATTTGGTCGCTACTTGCTCAATTGGGCAATTATTTTCTTTCAAAATAAATTGTTCGTTGTTGATCTTTTCCCATTCCACCATATATCCATTCTCGTTCTGAATTTCTGCGAGTGCCTTCACTCTATCCTCAAGCTCTTTGCTTTGCATGCTCGATTCGTATTTTTTAGTCATTTTGTTTTTGCGGCCTTCAAATAACGACTCTACCGCCGATGAGCCAAGCTGATCGGTAAGCTCATCCAATAATTCAAGCGTTAAGGTATGATATTTGCGCGGAAAAAATCCGTCTGCATGCTCCGTTAAACAATAAACCGCTGTTGGTCTGCCCATCGCTTGTCTTATGGTCTTTGATGAGATAAGGTTATCTCTCTCCAGCGATTGAATATGACGTCTAACGGCCATTACCGTAATTCCCAGCTCTTCCGTAAGATCCTTTGTACTTAAATTACCCTTCGTCTTCAGCAGCTGAAGAATATATTCTCTTGTAGAAAGCTGTCCTTGATCTATGTTGGTCATTCCTAATCACCTTCCGATAATTGTCATATGAAATATTTCATGTCTGAAATGAATACTGCAATAATAACATTTTCTAAAATCAATGTCTCCACTCTGCAATAATTCATCCTGCTATTCATCTTCATTTATCGGAATGGATCATCAAAATTAGATTTGATCTTTTATATACTATTATATATAATAAATTTAATAATTCAACTCCATCCTTTTTTCCAATTCTAAGCGAGGTGCATAATGATGATAGAAATAAGCGAAAAAGCAGAGTCCATTATTAATCAGATGGTTATCGATTCAGGAAATGATCGTACGTTTTTGCGAGTAGGCGTTGAAGATGGCGGCTGCAGCGGATTATCCTATAACATCAAATTGGATGATACCATTACAAATGATGACCACTCCTTGCAAACGGATCATATCAACGTGGTGTGGAACACTCAGAGCGAGCCTTATTTGGCAGGGTTAAAAATTGATTATGTGGAGCAAGGCATGACTGGCGGCTTCACGATTGATAATCCCAATGCTAAAGCAACCTGCGGCTGCGGAGCTAGCTTTCGTACGGCGACCTTCAAAGGTAAACGCGAAAAATGCGATGAATAACCCTCTCCTCCCATTCGGAAAGAGGCATTTTTTTAACACACTTATTATACATTTATATTGACTAAGTATGAAATATCAATTAAGCTGTAAGTATAACTTACCAAATCAACTTATGGAGGAATGAACCATGTCACATCAATTACCTGAACTGCCTTATGCAAACAATGCTTTGGAACCGCATATCGACGAGCAAACGATGATGATTCATCATGACCGCCATCATAATACGTATGTAACAAACTTAAACGCCGCTTTGGCGAACTATCCTGAGCTTCAGCAAAAAAGCTTAAATGAGCTGCTTCAAGATTTAAAAAGCGTCCCTTTAGATATTCGGACAGCCGTACAGAACAATGGAGGCGGACACGCCAACCACTCTTTATTTTGGGAATCGATTGGACCGAGTGGCGGAGGATTGCCTGCTGGTCATTTGGCAGATGCTATCGATAAAGAATTAGGCGGCTTCGACTCGTTTAAGGAGCAGTTTACGAAAGCAGCTACAACTCGTTTCGGCAGCGGGTGGGGGTGGTTAAGCGTAGATCATAAAGGCCATTTGTTCGTATCGAGCACGCCTAATCAAGATAGTCCGCTTATGGATAATCTGACTCCCATTTTAGGACTCGATGTTTGGGAGCATGCTTATTATCTGAACTACCAGAACAAACGCCCTGATTATATTTCAGCATTCTGGAATATCGTGTTATGGGATGTTGTAGCGAAACGATACGAAGCGGCTATCAAATAAGATGACAACGGATTATAAAAAGCTAGGCTGCTGCATGGCAACCTAGCTTTTGTCATGCTTATGGCGACTCCAAAATGCTTCCGTCACTGCCGTCGTCAACTTTTGATTCTACGCTTGTCATTGATTTCATTAACTCCGTTACGGTCACGAATTGAAAACCCCGTTTATCCAGCTCGTACAGTATCGTCTCCAAGGCTTTGACTGTCTGCTGAGAACCAGGAATGTAATCATGCAGCAATACGATGTCTCCGTTTCTTGCGTTATTCAAAACTTTGTTTACAATTTTGTTTACGCCAGGGCTTCGCCAATCATTTGTATCTTGATGCCATGACCACAAAATCGTTGTGTAACCTAATGTTTTCGCAACCTGAATTGAACTTTCATTATAATAGCCTCCGGGCGGGCGAAATAAAAGCGGCTTTTTCCCCGTTAAGGCTTCTAACGCATTTTCAGTTTTTACAATCTCCTCTCGAATAGTCGCTTGGCTTATCGATTTCAAGAAGTAAACATGATTAAACGTATGATTGGCTACCTCATGTCCTTCTGCAATTTCTCGCTTAATTGTTTCCGGGTAAAGCTTTACCTTGTTGCCCAGTACAAAAAACGTTGCTTTCGCATTGTATTTCTGCAACAAATCGAGAATAACTTCCGTTGTTTTCGGATATGGCCCATCGTCAAAGGTTAAAGCAATTTTCTTATCCTCTGTAGGAACCTCCCACACAATTTCCCCCCGCTTCTCATAAAAAAAACGGTCCTTTTTAATTGGTGCTGAGAAACCTACCAAAAAAACGAACATGAGCAGCAATAGCAGGCCACGCTTACTAATGGACAACGGTTTTCCTCCTAGCGGCTTATCGATATGTATGACGAGATGGATTCGGCAGCTCCTTAAGGAGCTGCCGATATCAAGTCTTATTAACGGAGCGGAGCGGTTATTGCATTGCCAATATCGCGAATCATGATGGTCACGTCATTCGCTAACGTCTTCAATGGATGGCCATTAGTCATGCTCGTGTTCATCGTTTGTATTTTCTTATGCATACCTTGATCGGATGTCACATGAATGTTGTACTCAGGGTATTGTCCTTTTAAGGCAGCATGCACTTGTTTCTCAATAATGGCTTTTTTGCCGATGTTATCAACATCTAGGCCTACGATTGCATCTTTATTATGAATGACGACTGTTGCTTTTTTCACACCGCTAACTTGCTTAGCACGATTCGCTAATTGACCAGCGCTTTTATTATGATCCATTCCGAGGCGATGTACCGTTCCATCGGTGCCATTCATACGATTTATGCCATTGAGACTGTTGGTTCCATTCATTCCATCACCGTCAATACCATAGGTGCGATTAGCACTATAAGGATTGGCGCTGTATGAATTGTTATTATTCACTAAAGGATCGACACCATATGCTCTATTATCCAAATTGTTATATCTTCTATCCGTCATATTAGTGCCGTGTGGAACCATTTTTGATTCAATACGATTCATGTCGTTTTTAACTCTCATCGATTTTTGGTTCACCGTATGGTTTTGACCGCATGCCGATATCGAAAATCCAATAGCTAGCACCATAACTGAAGTAAGAACCGGTTTTAAATGTTTTTTCACTACATAACACCTCCTGTTTAATGATAATAAGTTGTGCTAAATGTGATCATTCATACATGGGAAAAATATTTCAAGCAGCAACGGCATTTAAGATAACCTTTTTATTCGTTTATAAAGCACCTCAGGCGTAATATCGGGACTGCCTGCATTAATGCGCGGTATTTCCAATTTATTAATCCCTTTTTTGGCCAATCCAGGTTTTGTTGTATAGCCATAAATAACGCCTGCCTCCAGCATCGTTGGAAACAAAGCCTTAGAATAGATGCCAAAAGGATAGCTGATCGAATCTGGATTTTTCACACCTGCTTTTTTCAGATGGCTTATGCATGCTGCAGTGTCCTGCTTGACGCGTGATTTATGAAGCTCCAGTGCATTTTTCCCGCTGGCTTTTTTATTTACATAAGTTAATGCGCTTTTCTCCCCAACCTTCTGATGCAATTGATTGGTATGGCATTGAAAATCGATACTCGTTGATTTGGCCATCATTTGTTTTAATTGCGCGTAAGACAAATGCGGTATCGTCTGAGATGGCTTCTCTAAATAGCTTGTAATCGTAAAATTAACTGCTGGAATGGATAATTCTTTTAGGATCGGATAAGCCACTTTGTAAAAACTTTCATATCCGTCATCAAACGTGATCAATACGGCATTGCTCGGTACGGCGCCGCCAGCCAAAAAATGACGAAAGTCCTCCAGTCTAATGAACTGGTAGCCCTTGCTCCTTAAATAAATCAGCTGATCCCGAAAGAGCATCGACGAAATCGTCGAAGAGCTTGAATCTTTATCGTGAACATGATGATACATTAGAACAGCGACTTTATCCTTATACACACCAGATGAGCTCTTTGCCGAAACAGAGGAGGAACTTATAAGTATTAGAAAAGCCAGACTCAGCATGAAGGTCATTCGAAAAATGATATTCATTTTGTCGATTTGCTCCTTTCTAATGAACTCAGCTGTTCTCAAATTTTTGCAATATCCTCTGGAGGGTCGTAGTCATAAGGTCTGCAAAGCACCAGCAATCATACATGGTAAAAGTAGCTTCCATTCCTTAAAATAACAGGCTTCCATTTCTCCCAAGCAGGGATGGTTTTTTTTGCACGCAAAAAAGGAACAGTATCCGCATTCTACATAAGCGGTTAACTGTTCCCTCTACATTTGATTTTCCATCGTTTAATCCTCAACATTTCTTACATCTACAGATACATGCAATATTTGCTCGCCCGTGCCTCTATATACACCTTTAACCGGCACAATATCTTTATAATCCCGCCCGTGCCCAAGCTTTACATAACGCTCTCCAACAGGATCAACGTTAGTTGGATCAAAGCTGCACCAGCCTAGTCCGGGTACAAACGCTTCAACCCAAGCATGCGAAGCTTGCTCGAAATCAGCGCTTCCTCCCTGCAAATCACCAACAAAGTGATAGCCGCTTACGTATCTGACTGGAATGCCAAAAGCTCTGCAGCTTGCGATCATTAAATGCGCAAAATCCTGACATACGCCGCGTTTGCTCAAAAACATATCCGATGTTTTCGTCTTTACATCTGTCGCTTCAGGATCATAAATGAACTCGCTCCTAATCTTTGTAGACAGCGCACTTAGCCAATCGAGAACGCTGGCTTGACTGCTCGAGCTTGCGCTCAAAATTTCACCAGCAAATTGCTCCACCTCAGACGTAACAGCTGTATATTCGGTCGTAAGCAAAAACTCGGTGAAACGGTTGGCAGCTTCATCTGTTCTTAACCAGTTCCATGCCTGCTCTGGCGGCCGCTTGCTTAAGTATTGTTCACGTTCCTCCGACGTTGGCGCCTGCTTCGTAACAACGGTCATAGATGTTCGAATGGTAAGCCGCTTATGGGGACCATTAACCGAGAACGCATGAACACGGTTGCCAAAATAGTCCTCATAGGTGAACAAAGAGGCATTCGGTTCAATCGAAATCGCTTGCTGGTAACAGGACTGCCTTTCATTGGTGCTGGGCGTTAGTCTAATTTCATTGACACTGTCCGTCACTGACTCTGCATACTCGTACTGCGTGACATGTGAAATACTGAGCTTCATGCGCTTGCCTCCCCCATACGAAAAAAGGTTTTGGCAAAAGCCATCCCAAGCTGCTGACAAGCATCAAGCAAATGAGCAACGATCGTTCCATTCCGATCAATGACCATATCCTCTCGCTCAAGACACGCCAAATCCGCTTTCACCTTGCTCACTTGGCGGATTACTTTCTCATGTGCGGTGCGAAGCTGTTTATCCTGCAGTTCAATATGCCGCATATGTTCATCAAGGGTATGCAGTGCAAAATGAAGAGACCGCGGAAACACACCATTAAGAACAACAAATTCAACGATCGACTCCACAGAGATGCCATCAGCATAATAACGACGAAACGCTTGATAGCCGCTAACCGAGCGCAGTACGGCCTGCAAATATGGATATGCCCTTGCATTGTCCCAATCCTCGCCGCTAGCTGCGTTGCCCACTGCCTTGATGATGCGCAGCGTATTCTCAGAGCGCTCCAAGTATCGCCCGCATTCAATGAAATGCCATTCATTTTCCCTTGGCATGACGGATTGGCTGACCCCTTGAAATAGCGCCGTCCATTCCTTGATTCTTCCGAAAAACAAATGTGGAGATTCACGCAGCAAATCATCAGGCTGCTTCTCCCGCAGCCACAAATAAAAAGCATTTGTTGCATCCCACATTTCACTTGGCAACTTCTCGCGCAATGTACGAAGATTGCCGCGAGCATGACTGACGCAGGAAACCAAAGAGTTCGGATTATCACGATCAAGCGTCGTGTAGAACAGAACATCACGTTCATTGTAGCTGCTATATTGCTGCTCATAAGCCTCTCGGCTGCCAAGAGCATCTACAATTCTTGCCCATTTCGAATAAGACACCATCTCGTCGCCCTCCAGCTTTCCTTTTAGGCTTGGCGTGTCGTCGTCAACCTGCAGGTGGTAATGAACATCAATTAATCTAGCATGATTCTCAGCACGCTCCATGTAGCGGCCTATCCAAAACAACGCTTCTGCATTCCGGTTCAGCATATCAATCCCTCCTGTTAATTATCGTTTTAGGACCCACGTATCCTTGACTCCGCCGCCCTGAGAAGAGTTGACCACAAGTGAACCTTCCTTCATCGCAACACGTGTTAAACCGCCCGGAATGACATGAGTCTCTTCACCCATCAAAGCAAATGCGCGCAAATCAATATGCCGGGGCGTCATGCCGCCATCCACCATAACCGGCGCTCGCGAGAGCTTCATCGTCGTCTGGGCGATATATCGCTCAGGTTCCCGCTTAATAGCTTCAGCAAAAGCATGAATCTCGGGCAGGGAAGCGCTTGGACCAATCAACATGCCATAGCCCCCCGAAAGCGATGTCTCCTTCACGACGAGCTGATCCAAGTGTTCCAGCACATAATCACGTTCCTCCTTGCGCGTTAAAATGTACGTTGGAACGTTATGCAAAAGAGGCTCTTCTCCCAAATAGTAACGAATCATGTCTGGAACATACGCGTAAACGGCTTTATCATCTGCCACGCCTGTTCCCGGCGCATTAGCGATTGCTACATTTCCGGCACGATAAGCGTTCATGAGTCCAGGTACACCAAGGAAGGAATCCGGCTGAAAGGCAAGCGGATCAAGAAAATCATCATCAATGCGTCGATAAATAACATCCACTTGACGAAGTCCGCGCAAATCACGCAAATAAATTTTGTGGTCTTTGTATACGAGGTCCCTGCCTTCAACGAGGTGAATGCCCATCTGCTGCGCCAAAAAGGTATGTTCATAATAAGCTGAATTATAAGCACCAGGAGTGAGCAGCACGATCAAGGGGTCGCGTTTGCCGCTTGGAGAAAGCGCGCGAAGTGAGCTTAGAAAACAATTTAAGCTGCGGTCAATACTTTGTACTGAGCTTGATAAATACAAATCATGAAATAGCTCATTCATTAACGTTCTGCCTTTAAACAAATAAGAAAAGCCTGATGGAGAACGCAAATTATCCTCCAGCACATAATATCGGCCTTTCTCATCACGAATCAAATCAATGCCCGATGCTGTAATATATACACCGCCTGGAACATGTAGACCAGCCATTTCAGGCCGAAAATAAGTATTTGAAACAATCATTCTACGAGGAATGATACCGTCTGCTACAATTTTTTGTCCGTGATATACATCATGAAGGAATGCATTCAAAGCTTTGATTCGCTGCCTTACTCCTCGGTCAACGCCATCCCATTCATGCTTCGGTATGACGCGAGGGATATAATCGAACGGAATCGTTCGCTCAAGCGGCTCATTTTGCGCACCGCTGTACAGCGTGAAGGTAATGCCCTCCTCCATCATTCTTTGATTAATCGCGTTTTGCCGGACTGCAAGCTCAGTTGGATTCATTCTTCCGAATAATCGATGAACGCTTTCGTAGTGGTCACGAACAGAAAAGTCCTTATCGAACATTTCATCGTAAAAGGTCTGAGCATCGTAATATTGCGATTGCGACTGTTTGGCCGTCGACATGACAACCGCCTCCTTCATGATGGCCGCTATACCAGTTTGGTACTAGCTAGGGGGAAAATCGATCAATTTTGTTGATTTCACGTTAAAAAACTTAACATTAATTACATATTTGTATCGGAATGTTAGGATAATCATACTAAATTCTAAATATTGTGTCAACTTATATAACACGAAAGCAGGAACCCTCAAATGAGAGAATTCCTGCTTTTTCTGAGCTGCATTACCTATTCGGATTGGTTTAATTGCTGCAAATCCTTTGTAACTTTATCAACCATATTAACGAATGAAGCCAGTTCTTGGGATCGAGCTGCTTGATTACGGGCCTCAACCGAGGTTTGCTCCGATTCAAGGCGCACTGCGGATAGCTTCTTATCGATTTCCTCAAGCTTTGACTGTATCCCTTCAAGTGCGTTCCTTGATGAAGCGGCCAGCTTGCGCACTTCATTCGCAACAACTTCGAAGCCTCTCCCATTCTCGCCAGCTCTCGCAGCTTCTATCGCAGCATTAAGACCTAACAAATGCGTTTGATCCGATATGCCTCGAATCAAAGTTCCCATTTCGTTAATGCCTTCAAGCTCTTCACGAAGCTCACCTAATAGTGTATGCGTCTTATCCTGAGATTGCGAAGTCGAAATCGCAGTTGCCGCAATCGATTGTGCACCCTCGTCCAGTTCAAACATAAGTGAAGCAAGCTCTTGCACAGCACTCGTAACAGTCGTCAGCATGATGGAACGATTGTCTGCCAGCTCTTGAATTTTTTTCTGTTCATGCTGATTGTAAGCTTCAAGCACGAATTGCGAGTCCAGATTGAACAATTTCGTCAAAGCATGCACAACATCCTTCCAGCGTTCAGGAAGAACTCTTTTCAGTACGTTCGTCGATATGTCCAGATAAGTCATATATGTACCCAAATACCAGTCCGTCGTCAATCCAATTCGGGAATGAACAGCGCCTATTTTTATGCGGTTATCAATGTAAGCTTGGTCGATTACCCCCTCGGTAAGCGACATGTAATACCATATCTGCGTTTCCTTCAAACGCTCAATGGTGCTTACATTAGAAATAATAGCTACAAGCTCCGGCTGTTGGCCTATGCTTTCATAAAACCGGTCGACCACTTCATGGACAATATTTTGAAAAATGGGCTTGCATTCCGCTAAAATTTTGAGATCCTGCTCCGTAATGCCCGTGTATTCAATCTGCTTCTTGCGCTCTGCTGATAAATTAATCAAAATAGCCCGACTCCTTCGGTATATAGTAGACCACTATTACCTATTATATCGGAAAATATTCAAGAAACAGTATGATCATCTCAAATTCTTTTTAAACCTAGAGGAAGAAAAGAAATGGGGCTGTCCGTAAAGCAATTTCCGAATCATTCAGCCTCCACTTTTCAAGCAGTATGCTAGCAAAAAAGAACCTTCAGATTCAATTTCATAGTGGTTTTGAATGTTCTTTTGCATATACTTTGGGGTTCTCTCACACAAGTTTACCCTTTTTGAATATCCCCTTTTCTAATCCGGCAAGTATGCACTTCTACATTGTCCTTAATTATTTTCTATACTGCATATTCGCAGGATAGCGGCATCTTTCTCATACTTACGTGTAGCTATACTGTATTTCCTACAGTGTAAGCACTCTTTAAATGCTAAAATGGCAGATCATATTGCAAATTATTGCATAAATACAACATAAGTATCCAACACAGCTAAAAAAGGGCGAAGTTCCTGCAATTGTGCAGGATAGCTGGACGTAGATCGAGGAAAATGGTGTTGGAGACTTATCAAAATAGCATCAAAACAAAGAAATATGGTTTTACAAAATGAAGAAGGGGCGTCCCTAAGTCATTTATGACTTTTGAGACACCCACTTCTCTAATACTCCGGGCAATTTTTTATCGATTGAGCAGGCTTCCTACATAACGAAGCAATTCATTTGAACATACCGAGCAGTAGCTATGCTCATCCATAAGACGTTTCGTTACTTCATTAATTCGCTTCAATTGACTCTCATCCGGTGTTTTTGTAGACGTCGTTATTTTCACAATATCCTTCAGATCAGCGAACAGCTTCTTCTCAACGGCTTCGCGCAACCGCTCATGACTTGTAAAATCAAACTTTTTCCCTTTCCGCGAATAAGACGAGATTCGAATCAAAATCTCTTCGCGGAACGCTTTTTTCGCATTTTCGGAGACGCCAATTTGCTCCTCGATGGAACGCATGAGGCGCTCATCCGGATCCATCTCTTCGCCTGTCAGCGGATCTTTAATTTTTGCCCAGTTGCAATACGATTCAATGTTATCCAAGTAATTTTCAAATAAAGTACGGGCAGATTCTTCATAGGAATATACGAATGCCTTCTGAATTTCTTTTTTCGCGAGCAGATCGTATTCCTTGCGGGCCACCGAGATAAAATTCAGGTAGCGTTCACGCTCATCCTTCGTAATGGATGGATGGTGATCCAATCCTTCCTTAAGCGCACGCAAAACATCAAGCGCATTAATACATTGTGTATCCTGCTTAATAAGCGCGCTGGAAATTCGGTTAATGACGTAGCGCGGATCAATACCTGTCATGCCTTCCTCTAAGTATTCGTTTTGCATTTCCTTCAAATCTGCTTCCTTGAACCCTTCTACTTCCTCGCCGTCGTACATCCGCATTTTCTTCACAAGATCCATGCCTTGCTTCTTCGTTTCCTTCAGCCTCGTTAAGATGGAGAAGATGGCAGCAGCACGCAGCGCATGCGGTGCGATATGGATATGGCGCATATCGCTTTGCGCGATTAGCTTCTTATAAATTTTTTCTTCGTCGGACACTCGCAAATTGTAAGGGACCGGCATAACGATCATCCTGGAATGCAAGGCCTCATTTTTCTTATTGCTTATGAACGATTTGTACTCCGATTCATTCGTATGAGCAATAATAAGCTCATCCGCGCTGATCAAAGCGAATCGGCCTGCTTTAAAGTTGCCTTCCTGCGTCAATGAGAGCAAGTTCCATAAAAACTTCTCATCACACTTGAGCATTTCTTGAAATTCCATCAATCCGCGATTTGCCTTATTAAGCTCACCGTCAAAACGATAGGCGCGAGGATCGGACTCAGATCCATACTCCGTTATCGTCGAGAAATCGATGCTTCCTGTAAGATCGGCAATATCTTGTGACTTCGGATCGGATGGGCTGAATGTGCCAATACCAACACGGTTATCCTCAGAAATAAACACCCGCTCAACGAGTACGTTTTCAATATCGCCGCTGTATTCCGTCGTAAGCCTCATTTGGCATGAAGGGCATAGATTCCCTTCAATTCGAACACTGAGCTCTTTTTCAATATCAAGCCGAAGCTCATGGGGAATAAGATGAAGCGGATCCTCATGCATCGGGCAGCCTTTAATCGCATAAACGGCTCCACGCTCAGTTCTGGAAAATTTCTCTAGTCCTTTTTTGAGCATCGTAACGATTGTGGACTTTCCTCCGCTGACCGGACCCATTAACAATAGAATCCGTTTGCGAACCTCCAGCCTGCGAGCTGATGAATGGAAATATTCTTCAACCAGCTTCTCTACCGCACGATCCAGCCCAAAAATTTCTTGATCGAAAAATTTATACTGCTTGTTGCCGCCAACATCTTCCACCCCATGAGATTCAATCATTTCATAAACGCGAGAATGTGCTGTCATGGCCGGGGACGGGTCCTTCCTTAACAAATCAACGTAATCCTTGAATGTTCCTGTCCAAGCAAGTTTCTCGCTCTCAGCCTGATACTCCGATATTCGCTTGAAAATGTCCATACCGTGCCTCCTCCCATCGCTTCCGCATTCCACTTATCATTCTACGCCCGGGATTTGTCTCTAGACGCTCTATCGAGTGGTGCCAACTTTTATTGAGGTATTACATTCCTATGCTTATTCGAGGAGATAATTGCACACTATTTTTGTCCTTCATCCATCAAAAAACGACAAGTGCGCAAAATCCTTTGCTATAATGATTCATAAGCATCAATGGAAATGAACGTGGAGAGGAGTTAGCAAACGTGGCAGTAGCACGCGAAGAAGAGCTCTACAAACCTATAAAAAAGTATTATGAGCAGCTTGGTTATGCAGTAAAAAGCGAGGTCCTTCATTGCGATTTGGTCGCTATTCATCCTGAGCGAGCCGATACGATAATTGTCGAAATGAAAAAAACATTCAATCTCGCCTTGCTTTTGCAAGGGGTTGAACGTCTTCGATTAAATAGCCATGTCGTGCTGGCGGTTGAACGCAATCGAACGAAAAGCGGAGCGCACAACCAGCGCTTTGGCGATTTGACTGAACTGTGCCGAATGCTTGGACTCGGATTTATGACCGTCACCTTCTATAAAACAAAGACGCCGGTCATCGATTGGTTATGTCAGCCGGGCGATCCGCCGCTTCGCGGAGTAAGGCGCAAGAAGCAAGCACAGCTGCTGACCGAATTTAAGGAGCGCAGCGGCGACTATAACGTCGGCGGCAGTGCTGGCCGCAAGCTTGTTACAGCATACCGCGAGAAGGCTCTGCGCTGTGCTTATGCGCTTCACACCTCGGGACCACTAGCTCCGCGTGAGGTCGCAGCCATTACAGGCTATAGACGCAGCGGCGAAACGCTGCGCAGCAATTATTACGGCTGGTTTGATCGCATTGAACGCGGCAAATACAGCCTGCGCCCTGAGGGCGCGGCTGCATTATCTGAATATAGCAATGTTATCGCTGAATGGTCAGCAACGGTTAGCTCCGCCCCGTAAATTCACCGATCGCTTCAACAAACCGCAATACGCCTTGTTCTGTACGCGCTCCTGTATTATACGTGTAATTCAACCTTGCAGTGTTGCGCTGTGGATGATCGGCATAGAAAGAGCTGCCTGGCACAAACGCAACCCCTTTTTGAACCGCACACCGCAGGAGCGCCTCTGCATCCAACCCGTAAGGTAGCTCCAGCCATAGGAACATGCCGCCTTTCGGTTTTACCCAAGTGACGCCCTCTATTGCCTGGCGCTCAAGGAGACCATGCATCTCAAGCATACGCTCGCCATATGACTTTGAAATAAGACGGATATGATCATCGAGATCAAACCCTTTAAGCAATTGACTTAATATTTGTTGATCGATCGTACTCGAGTGTAGATCGGCAGCTTGCTTAGCTTTGGCTACCATGTTGATGACTTCGCTGTCTCCGATAGCCCAACCTGACCGCAGCGCAGGTGCTACCGTTTTAGAAAACGTACTCGTATAAAAAACAGCGCCGCCCTCTACTTGTCCTTCTAATGAGAACAGTGTAGGGAATTGCTCGCTCTCATCAAATTTTATGTCACCATAAGGATCATCTTCTATAATTGGCATTTCGTTTTGCTTGCAGAGAGCAAGTATTTTCTTCCTTCGCTCAACGCTCCATACACGTCCCGTAGGATTGCCGAATGTCGGTACAGCATACAGCAGCTTCGGACGATGCTCGCGAATAAGACGCTCTGCATCCTCAGGAATGATTCCATGCTCATCACTCTCCGCTGCCACTACTTTTAAACCATGAAGAGCAAAGACTTGCAAACTTGCCAAGTAAGTTGGCTTCTCAACCAAGATTACATCTCCAGGCTCTGTAAGTACGCCAACGAGCAAATCAATCGCCTGCTGCGATCCTGTCGTCAGAATCATCTGATCTGGATTAACATGCATTTGCTTAACTGCCATTCGCTCACAAAGCTGCTCCCGCAATGGCAAATACCCAGCTGTCAAACCATACTGCAATGCGCTTGCTCCAGCTGTAAATACACGATCTGCTGCTTCGCGCACGGCTTGTACGGGGAACAGCTCCTCAGCTGGAAGTCCTCCAGCAAATGAGATCATTTCCTTTCCTTGCGTCAGCTTAAGTATATCCCTAACCGCTGAAGATTTAAGCTCTGATACTCTAGATGAAAAACGATAATTCATATTGATTGCTCCTCCTCGCAAGCTATATTGTTATGCTTATACTCTCTATGTTAACAATGTGTTCACAACTTTTAAAGTTTTCTTTTTTGCCATCGTTGGTTATAATAAATACAGCATACTTGGAGGTGTCCCACAGATGAACTTTATTATCGTTATGACTGTGTTTGCATTGTTCATTATTGCGATGCTTACCAGCTCTTACAATGACGACAAAACAAAAGGACTATAAGCCTGCTTTATCCGCTTATAGCCAGCGCAACAAAAAAATGAAGCTTCCCGAAGAGCATTAATACTCTTCTCGGGAAGCTTCATTTCGTTATACAGCATGCAAAAACGCTGATTAGCGTTGCAGAACTGCCATTTCTTCCATACATACACCACAAACATAGCGATCCTTGAAATCACGAACTTCAACCATTGAACCGCAAAAAACACACTTTGGACGGTAACGCTCCAAAATGATATGGTCACCTTGGACGAAAATTTCAACGGGATCGCCCTCGTTCATCAAATAACGTTTACGTAATGATTTTGGAAGTACAATACGTCCGAGTTGGTCCACTTTTCTTACTACACCTGCTGGTTTCATCACTTTCACCTCTTCTGTGTCTGGTTTCGCAAGCTATTTTTGAGAAACCTCTGCGTTATAGTCTTTCGATGGCACTTCAGTATTTCCTTCCTAATTTAATAATTTCTTAATATCCTGCAATAATTCTTTTTATTAGAGCAAAAAAATTCCAAAAAATGAGAAATAAATTAACATTTTTAATCGAGTCCTGGAAAATGATTTTGTCTAAGCGCTTCATACACGATAATTGCTGCTGAATTGGACAGATTAAGTGATCGCACTTTATCCGTCATCGGCAATCTAATGCAAGTTTCTATATTCGCATCTATAAGCTCCTGTGGCAAGCCCTTTGTTTCTTTTCCGAATACAAAGAAATCGCCATCCTGATACTCGAACTGTGAATACGTCTTCTTCGCTTTCGTACTTGCGTAGAAGAATCGGCCTTGCGGATAACTTGCGAGCACCTCATCGAAGGAATCATGATACTCGATATGTACCGAATGCCAATAATCGAGTCCCGCCCTCTTCAAGGTACGATCGTCCGTATCGAAGCCAAGTGGTCTTACCAAATGCAAAATAGTGCCGGTTGCAGCGCATGTACGAGAAATATTACCTGTATTTGCAGGAATTTCTGGTTCTACCAAAACAATATGAAATGGCATAGTTTTGTTTCTCACCTCTCATTTTGCCTATTATACACGAAAATGACGAATATTTTTACACCCACTTTACGTACCGTTAATCTCAAGCATAATTTCAACCTTCATAATAGAACCATAATAGGCGGAAACACATGGAGGAGAGCTGAATCATGCGAAAAAAAATTTTGATCGTGGATGACGAACCATCTATTTCAATGTTGATTGAATTTAACTTAAAGCTGGCAGGTTATGATGTACGTTGTGTAGGTGATGGTGAAGCTGTATTCGAAATGCTTAAGCCTTTCCGTCCCGACTTAATTGTTCTAGATCTCATGCTGCCAAAAATGGATGGACTCCAAGTTTGCCGCGAGCTGCGCAAGCAAAGCAATGCTGTACCCATCGTTATGCTGACTGCACTTCAAGACGTAACCGATAAAATAGCTGGTCTTGATAATGGTGCCGATGACTATATGACTAAACCTTTTAGCCCGCAGGAGCTTGTTTCCCGTATTCAAGCTATTTTCCGCAGAGTTCAATCGCTTCCAGGCACTGCTGATGACACAACGTTCAACATTGGCCGCTTGAAGGTTCAGGTTGAACAGCGCGAAGTATTCATAGACGGCAAATCCGTTGAGCTTACGCCAAAGGAATTTGAACTGCTATTGTTCCTATGCCGCCACAAAGGAAAAGTGCTTAGCCGCCAGCAGCTGCTTCACGGCGTTTGGGATTACCATTTCCTCGGTGACACACGAATCGTCGACGTTCATATTAGCCATCTGCGCGACAAGATCGAGAAAAACGCACGTACGCCGGAATATATTATGACCGTCCGCAATGTCGGTTATAAATTAAACGGTCCTCATATTGCTGAGAGCAGTCTTGCCCAAGCTTAATGAACTTATAACTTCTATACCCAAAAAACAGCCTGCTTCTATATTAGAAGCAGGCTGTTTCTATTCTAGCAATAATAGGCGTGAAATCAAAACTACTTATTAACCGTTCCGTTTTTGGAAGTCAGCCATGAATTGTGCAAGCGCCTGGCAGCTCTCAAGCGGAACTGCATTGTATGTTGAAGCTCTTAGGCCGCCAACATCGCGATGACCCTTCAAGCCTTCAAAACCTTCTTTCAACGACTCCTTAACGAACAGAGCCTCAAGCTCCTCCGTTTGAATACGGAAAGTAATATTCATAAGCGAACGGCTTTGCGGCTGAGCACAGCCCGTGTAGAAGCCGCTGCTTTGATCGATAGCGTCATAGATCAGCTTCGTTTTGTCGCGGTTGTACTGCTCAAGCTGAGAAACTCCGCCTTTTGCCTTGATCCACTCCAGAACCAGCTTCACCATATATACCGAGAAAGACGGCGGTGTATTGTACAACGAGCCGCTCTTCGCATGCGTGCTGTAACGGAACATCGTTGGAATCGTTTTGTTGCTGCTCTCGATAAGATCCTTACGAATGATGACAACGGTAACGCCTGATGGACCTAGGTTTTTTTGTGCGCCGGCATAAATGACGCCAAATTTGCTCACATCAATCGGTCTGCTCAAAATATCACTGGACATATCCGCAATTAGTGGCACATCACCAGTGTCAGGGAATTCTTGGAACTGCGTTCCGCCGATCGTTTCATTTGATGTTAAATGTACATAGGAAGCATTGCTCGGAACTTCAATTTCTGACAAAGTCGGCATACGCATAAATTTGTCAGCTTCAGTCGAAGCAGCAATAACCGTTTCTCCGACAAGTTTCGCTTCTTTAAGCGCTTTGTCAGCCCAAGCTCCTGTCATGACGTAAGCGCCTGGCTTGCCAGGCTGCAGAAGATTCAGAGGAAGCATAGCAAACTGTGTGCTCGCGCCGCCTTGCAGCAATAAAACTTCATAGTTTTCTGGAATTCCGAACAATTCACGAAGCAGGGCTTGCGATTGATTGTTCACTTCTTCATACATTTTGCTGCGGTGAGACATTTCCATAATGGACATCCCCGCGCCCTGATAATCAACAAATTGCTCCTGGGCTTGCTTCAGCACCTCAAGTGGTATTGCGGCTGGTCCTGCATTAAAATTAAATGCTCGTGTCATCTTCGGATACCCACCTCTGTTTCTTTATTTATGATATGGATATGATAGCAATTTTGAAGGGCTGCATCAAGTGTATTCCGCATATTAAATAAATTAAAAGTCGAACGTATGACGCAATACTGTCAATAAACATTCGGATTTCGTTCATTTTATCTTTACAAACCATAAAAAAACGGGTCCCAGAGGGACCCGTTTCTTATATTTCTTGAACGATTGATTAGCAATCGTAGTAAAGGCTGAACTCATGCGGATGAATACGGATTGCAACAGCTTTAGCTTCTTGACGTTTTACTGCAACGTAGTTGTCAATGAAGTCTTTAGAGAATACGCCGCCTTCAGTCAAGAAATCGGAATCTGCTTCAAGGGCATTAAGCGCCTCGTCAAGCGTTCCAGGAACGCTGCGGATTTCTTTTTTCTCTTCTTCTGGCAATTCGTAGATGTTTTTGTCGAAAGGACCGTAACCAAGAGCTACTGGATCAAGCTTGCGCTTGATGCCGTCCAGACCTGCAAGCAGCATCGCTGCAAATGCAAGGTAAGGGTTAGCTGTGTTGTCCGGTGTACGGAATTCAATACGACAGCCTTTAGGTGTTACAGCTGCAATCGGAATACGAACGGCTGCAGAACGGTTGCCTTTTGAGAATACAAGGTTAACCGGCGCTTCGTAACCAGGCACAAGACGTTTGAATGAGTTTGTGCTTGGGTTAGTGATTGCGATCAAAGCCGGAGCGTGGTAAAGTACGCCGCCGATGTAGTGCATAGCCATTTCGCTTAGGTTAGCGTAAGCGCCTTTGTCATAGAACAAAGGAGTATCGCCGTTGAAGATAGAAGCATGAACGTGCATACCGCTACCGTTGTCACCAAATAGTGGCTTCGGCATGAAAGTAGCCGTTTTGCCATATTGGCGAGCTGTGTTGTGAATAATATATTTGAATTTCATAAGATTGTCGGCTGTTTTTGTCAATGTGTCAAAACGGAAGTTGATTTCTGCTTGACCAGCAGTTGCAACTTCATGGTGATGACGTTCTACGCGAAGGCCCGATTCCTGCAATAGGCGAACCATTTCGCTGCGGATGTCTTGTTGGGAGTCGATAGGAGCTACAGGAACATAGCCGCCTTTAACTGGAATTTTCGAACCAAGGTTTCCGCCCTCTTCTTTACGGTTCGTGTTCCAGCCAGCTTCCTCGGATTCAACAACATATGAGGATGCGTTCATTGTGCTTTCATAGCGAACTTCGTCGAAAATAAAGAATTCAGGTTCTGGTGCAAAAAATGCTGTCGTACCAATACCCGTAGTTTGAAGATACTCTTCAGCCTTTTGAGCGATGCTGCGTGGGTCACGGTCATAACGATCGCCTTCAGGTGTATGAATATTACACATAACGTTCAGTGTAGGATGATCAGTGAAAGGATCAATAAATACGGATTCTGTATCCGGCATCATAACCATATCAGAATTTTCGATACCACGGAAACCGTGGATTGATGATCCATCAAAAGCTACTCCGTTTACAAAAGTATCAGCATCAACCTCAGCAGCAGGAAGCGTGATGTGGTGAGCCTTACCTAGAAGATCCACGAAGCGGAAATCTACAAACATAATGCTGTTTTCTTTAATATTGTCCAAAACATTTTGAACTGACATTATAATTTCCTCCATTTCCGAACATTAGCGTAGTGTTGAACAAGTATTGTTCAATTATTGCTCCAAATCCATGTGGTTATTATAAAACTAGCCCTCAATCTCCGTCAATAGCTATGTAAGGTATTTTTTGAACTCATGTTAGGTATACTTACAAGTTTGTACGTTTGTTCACAAATCCTCAATCAAAAAAGCTGAGATCCTTTTATTTATAAGGCTTTTTGAGAACGGTTACACAAAAAAAACAAAAAACTTTGCCATCCTAAGATGACAAAGTTTGTTTTGATGTTATGTTAGATTTTCCACTCTACAAAGGCTTCTGCTGGTGCTTTTGGCGTATCAAACTGTTTGCCTACGATCGGCGCCAGCTTCTCTAGGTCCTTCAATAGGTTAGCGAATTGGTCTGGGAACAAGGATTGTACCCCATCGCCAGTCATCGAGTTATCTGGATCGGTATGCATTTCAACGATCAATCCGTTCGCGCCAGCCGCTACTGAAGCTTTCGACATAGGCTCAACCAGCTCACGACGGCCTGTTCCATGGCTCGGGTCAGAAATAACTGGCAGATGGCTGAGAGATTGAAGGACTGGAATTGCAGATAAATCAAGCGTATTGCGCGTGTAAGTTTCGAATGTTCGGATTCCGCGTTCACACAACATGACATTTGGATTGCCGCCTGCCAAAATGTACTCCGCCGCATTCAAAAACTCGTCATAGGTTGAGCTGAATCCACGTTTAAGCAGTACAGGCGTTTGAATCGTTCCAAGCTTGCGCAGCAAATCGAAGTTTTGCATATTGCGTGTACCTACTTGAAGAATGTCCGCGTATTCTGCACATACATCCACATATTCTGGCGTCATGACCTCTGTAATCGTCAGAAGGCCGTGCTTCTTACCCGCTTCCGCCATCATAACAAGCCCTTCCACGCCTACGCCTTGGAAGCTGTAAGGCCCTGTGCGCGGCTTGAAGGCGCCTCCGCGCAGCACCTGTCCGCCAGCCGCTTTTACTAAACGAGCAATCTCGTCGATTTGCTCCGGTGTTTCAACAGCACAAGGTCCGCCCATTATAACAAGATTGCTTCCGCCGATTTTCACGCCTTTTATGTCAATAACTGTATCATCCGGATGAAAGTCACGGCTTGCTAGCTTGTATGATTTCGAAATTTTAATAACGTTTTCCACACCTTTCATTTGACGCAAATGCTCAGCAAGCGTAGGTTCTGCTTTGCCAATAATTCCAATTACCGTACGATCCGTACCTCTTGATACATGTGCTTGAACTCCTGCTCTTTCAATATGAGCAACAATTTCTGTAATGCGTTCTTCTGCAATATTTGAATTCGTAATAACGATCATAGGGATCACTCCTAAATTTATTGTGGGATTTGGGCAAAAAAAATGTACAAACTTTTGCTTAATAAATGCATGGCATCGCACGAAGCGCGCCTCATTTTCTCATCATTCATTGGATATCCACTTTATAGCTTTTATGCTTCGTAGCTTTTAAGCTTCTACGCTTTTAATCGCTAAAGTAAATATACAAGAGAAACTCATTTTCGTCAACCCCGTCATAATAAAAAAGGAGATGAAACTCATTCATGATGCTTCTTCTGCATCAATCACTAGTCTCATCTCTCTCTTCATGTTAGCTATTTATTCAGGTTTCTCTGCGGTTGCCGTTGCCGCTGGGGTCGACTTCACTCGAACATTAGGCAGCAGCTTATTCATATTGACCGTACGACGGATTTCCCATGTCTCCGGATTATTATGATCGTACTGCTCTAAATAAGTAATGACCTCTTTCGTAAGCGGCGTCGGCGTAGACGCACCGGACGTAACTGCGACACGATCGATGCCTTTCAGCCATTCCTGTTCAATCTCTGACACATCGGAAACGCGGTAAGCTTTCACTCCTGCTATTTCCTCGGATACTTGTGCTAGACGGTTCGAGTTGTTGCTTCGCGGATCGCCAACTACGATCGTAAGCTGCGCTTCGCCTGCCTGCTCTGCCACCGCCTCTTGACGAACCTGAGTTGCCATGCAGATTTCATTATGAACCTCTGCAGTAGGATAACGCTCAAGGAGCTTGCTAATCACATGACGAATATCCCATTGCGACATCGTCGTTTGGTTCGTTATAAGAATGCGCCCTTCCGGCACATTAAGCGCAGCAATTTCCTCTTCCTTTTCAATGAGGTGAACCTGCTCCGGCGCAACGCCGATCGCTCCTTCGGGCTCAGGATGGCCCTTCTTGCCAATATAAATAATATGATAGCCTTCCGCCGATTTATCGCGAATGAGATCATGAGTTCTCGTAACGTCTGGGCATGTTGCATCCACAACGGAAAGCCCCTTGTCACGAGCACGCTGACGCACTTCTGGCGAGACGCCATGCGCTGTAAAGATAACGGTGCCTTGTTCGATTTGATCCAAAATGTCGAGTCGGTTGGCACCATCAAGCGTAATGACACCTTCCTGCTCGAATGCTTCTGTAACATGGGCATTATGGACAATCATACCTAATATATAAATAGGTCGCGGCAGCTCCAAGTTTTTGACCGTTTGCAAAGCCAGTACCATCGCGTCGACGACGCCATAGCAATAACCACGCGGTGATATTCTAACGATTTCCATTTATTGCACCTGCTTTCTGACCGGATATGCGTAACAGCTATGAATCCTTCATTTCATCCGTTGCTACTATTATAGACGAATGAGACGTGTCAGAAAAGCTAATTGGAAGCCAAATCGTAAACTTCGTTCCATTTCCTTCGCTGGTGAGCACTTCTACAGAGCCTTTATGCTCATCAATAATCCATTTTGCAATGGATAATCCTAGACCTGTACCGACGGTAACTCCCCGTGATTCGTCCGCTCGATAGAAACGATCGAAAATATGCGGGATTTCATCAGGATTCATCCCAATCCCTGTATCTTGGATAACGAAGCCGATTTGTAAATCCCTTCTGACCGCACTCAGCTCAACCGTACCCTCCGACGTATATTTGAATGCATTCTCAATGAAAATAAATAACAGCTGCTGCAAATAATTGTGATTGGCATTGACGCGCACCCCATCCAATGCCGATAGATCGCCAAGCTTCCATTCAGCTGTACGCGGGAGCAGCTGTGCTCTGCGCACAACCTCCTCTGTAAGCGGCAGCAGGTCAAGCGGCGTCTTCTCCATCGTATAACCCGCATCTGCTCTCGCAAGCGCAAGCAGATCATTAACGAGCGTACTCATACGAATCGCCTCAGCAGATATATCGCTCATCGCTTCTTTGGACATATCCCATCGATCCGAATCCAGCGGCAACCACTCGCCCGTATCGATATCTCTATTCGTCTCTCGAACTCGCGTCCACATCCGCTCGAGCAGCTCAATATTGCCTCGAATCGTTGTCAAAGGCGTCCTAAGCTCATGAGACGCGTCAGATACGAACCTGCGCTGCGCCTTGTAAGCTTCATCAAGCTCATTGTATGCCATCTCCAAACGCGCAAGCATCACGTTTAACGTACTCACAAGCCTTCCTATCTCGTCCTTCGGCCCCATGACAGGAATCCGTACACTGAGATCAGCACCATTTTCAATTTGCTCTGTAGCACGAATGACACGTTCAATTGGACGAAGTGCCTGACGTGCAATTAACAAGCCTATAGTAAAGGCGATAAGTACAACGATTAAAGAGGCGAAAATGAGCGTCGTACGAACACTGTGCATAAATTTTTCTTCATTGTAAGGGATTGCACCAACCTGAAGAAGGCCAACTAAAGTTCCATCATTTGTATAAATAGGACGTTGGTGAATCAGCATATTGTACTTTTTCTTATTAATTTCCACACGTTTTTCGACTACTCCCTGCTCAGGCTTATCCGATGCTTCAGCATAAGGGAGGACAATTCCAAATTGATTTAAATTGTTTGACTGACTAATTGCACCTTCAATATAATTAACGATTTGAATATACATATCTTTCTCTTCAATTTGGGATTCTCGTCCCAAATTCAAATCATATTGATCCCAAAAAGTAGTTCCACCTCTAACGACAAGCTTTTGATCCTGTTTCTTTAATTGCTCCTTTAAATCAGAATAGGTATTCCAATTTAAAAAAACATAAATGGAAACGCCAAAAACAAGAAGTGTTACCGCAAGCAAACCCGAATACCAAAGCGTGAGCCTGAGCCTAATGGACATATGCTTAACCCGCCTCTCCGCGAAGCACATAACCGGTGCCGCGAACCGTCTGAATGAGTCGGTTTTTGCCTCCGTCCTCTACCTTTTGGCGCAGCATCGCGATATACACCTCCAGCACATTCGACTCCCCGCTGAAGTCATAACCCCAAATCTTCTCCATAATTGCATCTCGCGTAAGTACACGGCGAGGATTCTCCATGAATAGCAGCAGTAAATCGTATTCCTTGGATGTCAACTCAATCCGGCGACCCGAGCGAATCGCTTCTCTGGCATCCATATCCAAAATCAAATCCTCATAAAGCAGTTGATTGCTTGACTGCTCGATTTTATCTGCTTTGCGGCGCAGCAAGGCACGTGTCCGCGCAAGCAGCTCCTCCAGCGCAAACGGCTTAACCAAATAATCGTCAGCCCCAAGATCGAGCCCTTTGACCCGGTCATTGATGTCATCCTTTGCCGTCAGCATCATAATCGGCACCGTACTGCCTCCCTCGCGCACACGGCGGCAAACTTCCCAGCCATCCACTTGAGGCATCATCACATCAAGAATGAGCAGATCCGGCTCCGTCTTAAGCAGCACCTTCAGCCCTTCCATTCCATTCGAAGCGGTAGTTACCTCATAACCTTCAAACGCTAGACTTCTGCGAAGTAAAGAAATAATTTTATCATCATCATCTACAACTACAATATGCTGTCTCAACGGCATGTCCCCCTCTATTTGCAGCAAAAAGCACAGAGCCTGCTGTCTCTCTGCGCTTTTTGTTTCTATCCATCATGTAAGGCTTTATTGAGCGCCTGACGTATTTTTATCACCAATTTCAACCTTCAAGTTCATCGCACTGCCTTTGCGCAAAATGTTCAGCTCGATCTTATCGCCAACTTTTTTGGTTTTAATTTGATCAATAAGAGCTTGCGTGTTTGCGTATTTCTTGCCGTCAATGCCGACGATGACGTCGAACTGCTGCAATTCAGCCAAGTAAGCTGGTGAATTATAGTATACATTGCGAACAATAGATCCCTCTACTTTATCCATGCCTAATTGCTTCGCAATATCCGCTGTTACATCCTGCAGCTCTGCACCAATGTATGGAGCGGCTGGCTTAGGAATCGTCTTGTTGTTTTTAAGATTTTCCAGCACATCTTGAATCGTGCTCGTCGGAATCGCGAAACCGATGCCTTGTGCTTGCGAGCTTACTGCCGTATTAATGCCAACAACCTCACCGTTCACATTAAGAAGCGGACCGCCAGAGTTACCTGGGTTAATCGAGGCATCCGTTTGCAGCAAATGCTCGTATTTACGTGCTCCCTGTGTATCAGGGATATCAATCGGACGTTCTTTGGCACTTAATACGCCAACAGTAACCGTATGATCGAAGCCGTATGGGTTACCGATTGCAACAACCCAGTCGCCGATATTAATCGTATCCGAGTTGCCAAGCGGAAGCGTTGGGAACGCTTTGTCGCCCGTTACTTTAAGTACCGCTAAGTCTAAGTCATAGCTAGAACCCAGCAATTCAGCCGTGAATGGCTTATCATAGCCTTGAACAATAACTTTGATTTGGTCAGATTCTCCGATTACGTGCTGATTCGTTAAAATATAGCCTGTTGAATCGAAGAAAAACCCAGTTCCGATGCCTGATTGCTGCATGTTGCCTTCTTCATTCTTTTGTCCTGCATCCGGCTGTGTCGTTCCAGGGTAATCATCGCCAAAAAATTGGCGGAAAAACGAATCATCGAGCATGTTGTTGCTATTGTTGCGTTTTGCCGTATTAACGAAGGTTTCGATTTTTACTACTGCTGGACTTGCTGTCTCGAACAATTTAGCGATGTTGTCTGGTCTATCCGCGACTGTAGCCGCACCGCCGTTGCTGGTCGTACCCGCAGAAGCAGTGGAACCCGATCCGCTAGATTGTGTATTTGATGTTAATGCGGCTTCTTTCGTGAACCAGTTGTTTAAGTCCGCTGTATACATCAAGCTGCCTACTACAAGAACACCTGCTAGAAACGATGAAAAAATGGCCTTAAAGGAAGTCCGGCGCGGTTCCCTTACTTGCCATGGCCCTTTGGAGGACTGCGGCGACGGCGTGAACGTTCGAATTTGGGATTGCATAGGCGATTGTGATCTTGCCCGTTCAGATTCCATCGTTGAATCCGATTGTACATTCGCTTCTTCTGCACTGGATGCCTGTGCTTGCGTATCGTGTGTATGTGTATTGCCGTATGGCTGATCTTGAATCAGCTTAGGCTTTTCCGATCCGTAGCCAGAAGCTGAAGGATTCCCGCCTTCTTGAGAATTCGCCTTATACGGCCCATACGAATAATAATAAGATGGCTTTGCCGGCTGCTCCGATGACTCATTTGAAATAGGCTGCGCGGAGTCATTTGCGCTTTCGCTGTTATCAGCTGAGCCATGTCCCTCTTCATTTTTGCGGAAAAAGTCGTCAAATCCCTTTTTGTTGTTTTGATCGTCCATGTACGTTCTCCTCCTTGAATCTTATTGCATCATGAGTCCAATTGGTATTCTATCCGGAAACATGTTATTTGATATAGTTCTATCATGCACATTCTACCTTAAAACAAACTTAAAAGGAATTTAAACAGAAATAAAAAAAACGCTCCCAAATGATTTTGGCAGCGTTTTTTTTGAGTGCTTTTACGATGTGAATCAATGCGGAAAAAGCTGCTCTACTTCATTTAATGTTTCTTTTGCGCGATCAATCCACTGTGGTTCTACTTCAGCATCTGGATTTGACGGTGATTGGAATTGATCAAACAGCGCTCCGACTACACGTACCGATGCTTCCGGATCATTACCTTCTCTATACTCATGCTTAAGTACGTACGGTGTACCAAGTATAATCCTCGCTTCATTATCTTTTTCCCCAACATCAATATGACCAGCAATGACTTCAAAAGGAATGCGAAGCCAAATCTTATTCGCATCATCAAGCGCGCGGTCAAAGGAACCAGCAGCATACTCCCAGTTGCCGCCAAGCGTGAATTGCTGCGACTCCAGCAGCTCTTTCGTTTCTAAGAAATGTTGCTCCCGTGATTCCAGCACGGACGAAATGGGTATCATGAAGGCGTCTCCTTTGCACTAGCTTATTTCTAATCTCTTTTTGCTAGTAGGTAGTATACCCTTCCATTTCCACCTTTATGTGCGATTAGCCCAGCCCTTGCGATGGGCCAGCACGGCAAGCTGTGTCCGGTCGTCAAGCTCGCATTTCATCAATAAATTGCTGACATGTGTTTTCACTGTTTTTACGCTTATATGCAGCTCTTCTGCAATTTCTTTGTTCGATTGTCCATCTGCAATAAGCAGCAGAACTTCCTTCTCACGTTCCGTTAACCCCTCATCACCAGACTGAGCGGTCTTCTGTCTTAAGCCTCTCGTTAACGCCTGCGATACGTCAGCAGTCATGACCGGCATTCCTTTGAATGCGCCGCTGATCGCATAAATAAGCTCTTCTGCAGAAACGGTTTTGAGCACGTAGCTGACAGCGCCAGCCTCTATCGCACCATAAACCTTGTCATCTTCGAGGAAGCTGGTCAGCATTACGATTTTCATATCAGGAAAATGCGAGATAATCGCCCTTGTCGCCTCAATGCCATCCATGCCGGGCATCATCAGATCCATCAAAATAATGTGAGGTCTATTTTCGTCCGAGCTAGCCTTCAGCAAGTCAATTGCTGATTGTCCATTGCTCGCCTCTGCAATGACATGAAGTTTTGGCTCCAGCATTAGATAAGTTCGAAGGCCCGTCCTTACCATATCATGATCATCCACGATCATTACTTTTATTAGTTCAGATGCATTCATTATTCATGCTCTCCCCGCTACATTTTTGGTATCGTAACCTTTACCCTCGTCCCGCTCCCAGACTTGCTCCAAATTTCGGCTGCACCGCCAAGCTTCTGTGCTCTCTCCTGCATCGTAGACAGTCCATATGAGCCGCGTCTCACCTCATCTACCTTGAAGCCAACTCCATCATCCTGCAAAATCATGCTAACCTGCCGTTCCGTATCTGCCATTGTCAGCGTGCAGCCCTTTGCGCTTGCATGCTTTACGATATTCGCCATCGCTTCTTGGACGATAAGAAAAAGCTGATGCTCCTTCGCTTCGGATAAACGCTCCTTCAAGCGCCATTCCAGCTCACCTTGCAAATTGTTTTGGCGGCAATAATCAGGGAACCACTTATCAAGCGCTTCATATAAAGTTCGACCTTCAAGCTCCATAGGCCGCAGCTGAGCGATGAAATTCCTCATTTGTTTCTGAGCCAAATTAGACATATTGACGAGCTGCTCGAGCACAGAATCCGCTCGTTCGCGATCAACCTGCTGCAGCTTTGGAAGCGATGAAGCGCACATATGGATAGCGAATAACTGCTGGCTTACCGTATCATGCAAATCCCTAGCCAAACGCTTTCGCTCCTCGAGCACTGCCGCTTCATTAGAGGCAGACTCCGTCATCACATACTCTTCACCGCGTACTTGCAGCCATTTCATCTTTTCTTCCATCTGCTGAGCGAGCTCATTAAACTCACGATAAACCTCATTAAATGAATTATGACCGCCCTCAGTAATCCGAACGCCATAGTTGCCGTTTGATGCTTGCTTTAGCGATAAATGAAGCGTATCAATTCGGCGTCCAATGCGCTGTGCCGCCCAGTAACCGAACGCCACGCTGACAAGGAGGAAGACGGAGGCAGCCCCTAGGCGCACTTCCGTCTTATTGACTTCATCTAAGAGGCCATTCCAGACCACCGCTCCAAGTATTAGAGACACAGTTGATGCGATGACAAACATTCCGATGAGCTCCCACTTTCCGCTCCTCAAAAACCGAACCATCATACTCGAATCACCCTACCTTTGTAACACGAACATCTCCGATAAACGTGCTGACGACCAACTTAATTTTTTTGTTAGCTTCCTGATAAGTTGGCGATTGAATATTGATATTCGTAAACAATCCGCCTTCTTTCTGGCCAAGCACCTTCACATCGCCAATAAAGGCGCTTGATACAACCTGTACGCCTACTTCATAATCATTCGGAACATATACCTTTACATCGCCTATAAATGAAGATACATGAATTTTGGTTTCGCCCATGGATACTTGTGCCTTTGTTAAATCAAGCACGGTATCACCGATGAAATGGGAAATATTAAGCGGCTTTAAATCCCAATAATCATGACCGATATGAATATCCCCGATAAACCCGGAACGATTCTGCACATTGGAATCATTATGGTTCCACCATTCCACATGCTCCTTATGATTTCGTTTCCATTCTTTTTCATTTTTTTTGTATTCTGATTTATGGTGATTTTTCCATTCCTTATACTCTTTCTTGGTGGCAGAAAAATCATCATATGGTTTGTTTGATGCGCTTTCCTGCTTCTCTTCCTTAGTGTGCGTGTCCGCAGGCTGCTTCGTTGGATCAGGGTGAAGAGGCGGCGCTGGCGGAACAGACGCTTCATCTGTGTAAGGGCGGTATGATTTCCAATCATCTGTTGGCGGAGTTTGGCGTTTTGATCTTGGTCTCCAAATAATATTGATCCCGACTAAAATCACAACTATTGGCCAAATGTAAGGAATGATGTCGCCAATAGACCATGAGAACAAGTTTAAATTGCGTCCCAAAAATACACATCCGATTAATAGGACAATCGCGCCCCACCAGCTCGAACCCGAGCCGTACGTTCTGCTGGACAACAATCCGCGAATACCTACAATCATAATGATTACAGGCCAATAGGTAGAAAATAAATCTCCAATATCAAAGGCCACATGACCCGTTTGATTCAGTAAAAACAAGACGCCAACTGCAATGATGATTAACCCGGTGAATAACCGGTTTGCGAAGTTTCCGTTCATGCGGCACCAGCTCCTTACGATTCCATCGTCGTTTGATATTCTTAGTATAACGGACAACATGCAATAGAAAAAGGGACGACCGATTGAATTGTTAGTCAGTCTCTAGACTGAGCTTTTGTTGATTCTATCCATTTTAAACCTAACATGCGTCACGAAACATAACGCAGAGCGTTGACATTGTTAACGTCTAATATTTATAATGATGAACGGATTAAGAAAATAGAGACCGCTATGCATGAATATTAGGAATAGGAGATGAAGAAATGGACGTTATCGAACTGTCAAAAGGACTAGATACCATCTGGGTCGTTTTGACAGCAGCCATGATCTTGCTCATGGAGGGCGGTTTCGCATTGCTTGAAGCAGGATTTGTCAGGCAAAAGAATGCCGTCAGCATCATCATGAAGGTTTTTGTCGACATCGCTTTCGGCGCACTCGTTTTTTACTTTTTTGGCTTCGCACTCATGTATGGGCAGGACGCAGGCGGAATAATCGGAACGACCGGCTTTCTCATCAACGGAGACCTGTCTCACATAAAACTAAATATTACGCACGAAACCTTTTGGTTATTCCAATGCGCATTCGTTATAGCCGTCATTTCAATCGTGTCGGGCGCAGTAGCGGAAAGAATAAATTTTAGAGCATATATTTTACTCACTATTGCAATGACCGGCTTCATTTATCCGTTAGCCGGACACTGGGTATGGTCAAGCAGCGGCTTTCTTGGCAAGCTTGGCATGATCGATTTTGCAGGCTCTGCTGTCATTCATGCTTTAGGAGGTTTCTCCGCTCTTGCCGCAGCCATTTTCATTGGTCCGAGAATCGGTAAGTTCAGTCCAGACGGCAAAGCCAATATCGTTCCGCCTTCCAACTTGCCGCTTGCTTCTGTAGGTGCGTTCATTCTATGGTTTGGCTGGTTCGGGTTTAATGCAGGCAGCACACTTAGCGCTACAAACGGCTCAATCGGACATATTGCGATTACAACGATGCTCTCGGCAGCTGCAGGGGGCGCAACATGTATCCTGTTTACGATGTTCCGCTACAAGAAAGCAGATCCACCAATGGTCATCAATGGTTCACTCGCCGGCCTCGTAGGCATTACTGCTGGCTGTGCATTCGTATCTGACATCGCTGCAATTGGGATCGGCGCAGTATCCGGCATCGCGATGGTGCTGGTCACTGAATGGCTCGAACGCAGGCAGATCGACGATCCAGTCGGCGCCTTTGCCGTACATGGCGTCAGCGGCAGCATCGGAACTATTGCAGTCGGCTTATTCGCACTTCCCGAGCTAACCGAGGGCGTAGGCAAGGGCTACTACGGTTTATTTTATGGCGGAGGCTTCAACTTGCTCGGCGTTCAAGCATTAGGGCTCGTAATGGTTTCCTTATGGGGCTTCGCTTTAACTTGGGGCGCACTATGGCTGATCCGCAAAATTATGCCCGTCCGTGTCTCCAAGGATGAGGAGCTCATCGGCCTCGATGTTGGCATTCACGGTGTTCCCGCATACAGCCAGGAGCATGATTTCCTCGATTATGATCGCTTAAAAAACAGCAAATAAACATAAAGAACCGCCCAAGCCGGAATGGCCTGGACGGTTCTTTGCTATTATTTAGAATGATCATTCCATTAATCGTTCATCTCATTGGCCAGCTCATAGGATACCGTTACAATATCGCTTGGAGCCGATACATTTTTGATGGAGCGAGCACTTTCGATTTCCAGACGGAGCGCACGAACCTTCTCCATCGGTTTTCTTACAAAATGAATATATTCAACGGCCAGATGATGATCTGGCTTCCTGCCAGTCAGCATTCTTCGAAGTGTAGACATCGATTGATACGCGCGGTCTTCCATCAGCCTTCTTTTCTCATAACGCTCAACCATCTGTTCAATTTCAGCTATTTCCTGCTCTTTCTTAGCAACGTAAGCATCAATAAAAGGTAAAACCTCGCCCGCTTTACGATGATGGGCAGCAATTACAAAGCCTGAATGAATGATCGGATCTGTCATGAGTATTCACCTGTCTTGTCATGTTATTATTTCTTACATATGTAATCATACAACAAACCGAGGTCATTTGAAAACTGTTTTTTATTAGATCAAAATAACGGTTTGATGAGCAGAGGATAAATAAAAAGAGGAACCGATAACGGTTCCCCTTTGTTTCCTTCTCATGGCATAGCAAAAAAATATTACTTCTCAGCTTTTTGCTGAGCATTGTTTGCCGCTTGTTTGTTAGTAGCGTTATTTTGGTTAAACTCTTCTGCGAATTCTGCATTGTATTGATTGTTTTGGGCTTTGTTGTTTTTGTTTTTAGCCATTGTATTCACCTCCCCGTTTCATTGATAGTATGGCATTCTTGCCGCTTATTATACGACTCATTTACGATTCTAAATACGTCTGCGGAATAGGCTTTCCAGCCTCTATAGCCAAGTTGATTTTGTTCAGCCATGCCTGCGAAAGCTTGCCCGTTCCCATACGCAGCACCTCTACATGAACGGTGCGCTTGCCCCACTGCTCATACACCTGCTTGATCGTTTCAAAATACAAGTCGATGCGTTTTCCCTTAATCGCTGAACCCGTATCAGCCACCACGCCATAGCCATAGCCAGGTATATAGAGCAGCGTCCCAATGGGAAACAGCCTCGTATCCGCCGCAATCGTTGAGACTTGATCCCTGCGTACCTTTACGCCCGAATAGGTGATTCCGTATTGTGGATGCCCAGGCCGTTTACCGGTCGATTCTACGCCAGCTGTGTAGCCTGTAGCAACAACTTCAACCTTTTTCGGCTTCGTGCGCGCAGCTGCCTCTGACTTGCCCAGGTTGTCGCTTTTGCTTGCAACAGGGCTTTGCTCAGGTGCTGATGCTTCAGCATGAACCGTACCGCCGCCCTTTGTATCTAAACCGATTACGATAACAGTTAGGAGCAGCAATGCCGTTAATCCTTTTTGAATATAAAAAAAGCTTGTAGCCATCTGGGTACTTCCTCCTCAGAAGAATAATGCCCCGATGGCTCAAGCTTTATGCGTTATTTATTATTGTTCTTTGTTTGCGATCTGCTTTTGCAGCTGCGAAATCAGCTCTGCAACTGGAATAGCGCCAAGATCGCCTTCACCGCGTTTCCTTACGGAGACGGCTTCAGCCTGCATTTCATTCTCGCCCACTACGAGCATGTAAGGCGCTTTCTCCAGCTGAGCCTCACGAATTTTGTAGCCCAGCTTCTCATTGCGCAAATCACTTTCTACACGAATGCCGTTTTCTTGCAGCTGCTCGGCAACTTTACGGGCATACTCCTCATAGGCAGTCGATACCGGAATAACCTTCGCCTGTACTGGCGACAACCACAATGGAAGCGCGCCAGCAAAGTTCTCAAGCAAGAAAGCTGTCATTCTTTCCATCGTGCTTATAATGCCGCGGTGGATAACGACCGGACGGTGCTTCTTGCCATCATCGCCGACATATTCAAGCTCGAAACGCTCAGGAAGCAAGAAATCAAGCTGTGCAGTCGACAACGTTTCTTCTTTGCCAAGCGCCGTTTTAATTTGAACGTCAAGCTTAGGACCGTAAAATGCAGCTTCGCCTTCAGCCTCGAAGAATGGAAGCTCCAGCTCCTCGACCACTTCACGCAGCATGCGCTGTGACATTTCCCACATCTCATCATTTTGGAAATACTTTTCTGTATCCTTAGGATCACGATAAGATAAGCGGAAACGATACTCTTTAATTCCGAAATCTTCATACACTTTGCGGATCAAGTTAACCACGCGTGCAAATTCTTCTTTGATTTGATCCGGACGGCAGAAGATATGCGCATCATTTAGCGTCATGGCACGTACGCGGTGCAAGCCTGTAAGCGCGCCTGACATTTCATAGCGGTGCATTGTGCCAAGCTCAGCAATCCTAACAGGCAGGTCGCGGTAGCTGCGCATGTCGCTTTTGAACACCATCATATGGTGTGGACAGTTCATTGGACGAAGAACAAGCTCTTCGTTGTCCATAATCATTTTTGGGAACATATCCTCGCTGTAGTGCTCCCAGTGACCGGAGGTTTTATAAAGCTCCACATTTGCAAGCACTGGCGTATAAACATGCTCATAGCCCAGTCTTTCCTCAAGATCCACGATATAACGCTCCATTGTTCTGCGAAGCTTCGCGCCATTCGGCAGCCATAGCGGCAAGCCTTGGCCAACCTCACGTGAGAATGTAAACATTTTTAGCTCGCGGCCTAGTTTACGGTGATCGCGTTTTTTAGCTTCCTCGAGGAAGTGAAGATGCTCATCCAATTGTGCTTTCTTAGGGAAAGCTGTTCCATAAATACGCTGCAGCATTTTGTTTTTGGAATCTCCGCGCCAGTAGGCACCTGCTACGCTAAGCAGTCTAAAGGCTTTAATACGGCCTGTAGATGGCAAATGCGGTCCACGGCATAGATCGAAGAACTCCCCTTGGTCATACATCGTAATAACCGAATCAGCTGGAAGATCACGAATAAGCTCCAGCTTCAAGTTATCATCAAGCTCAGTGAAAATCGAAAGCGCCTCGTCTCTGCTAACTACACGACGACGAATGTCGATGTTTTGCTGAACGATTTTTTCCATTTCCTTCTCGATCTTTACAAGATCCTCAGGCGTCAACGATTGCTCCATATCAATATCATAGTAGAAGCCATCTTCGATTACTGGACCAATTCCAAGCTTAACATTAGCATTGCCGTATATCCGTTTGATCGCTTGTGCCAGCAAGTGGGCTGTACTATGGCGGTATACCTCAAGGCCGTCTGCTGAATCTACTGTAACGATTTCAATTGCAGCATTGTTCTCGATAGGTGTGTATACATCAACTACTTTGCCATCGATTTTTCCGGCAATCGCATTTTTACGCAAACCCGAGCTGATCGAGCCTGCTACTTCTTCAATAGTTGTGCCAGCCGCATATTCTCTTACCGCGCCATCTGGCAAAGTGATTTGAATTGTCATTTTGGTTCATCCTCCATTTTGTCCGTAAGCGAATTACGCTTCCATTCATCATTTCAAGCAAAAAAGAGCACAAAAAAAGCACGCATCCCTAAAAAAGGGACGAGTGCTTGTGTGCTCGTGGTTCCACCCTACTTCGACTGCTCTTTATTCCTATCGCAGCAGTCCTCGTATTATCTGGTAACGGAGATTTCCGGTACAGCATACTGCTATAGCGCTCAGCTTCATAAGAAACCAGCTATAGGTTGGGCCATACAGCTTCAAAGGGGTACGCCTGTGGACATTGTGGAAGGAAATTACAGCCAAGTTTCCTCTCTCTGGACCAAATATCATAAACAGACACATGTCTTTTTCATTGCCGATTACATCGTATATGTGTGTCATTATAGCTCGACTTACGCGTTTGGTCAAGGCTATAAGCTTCAAATAGACAGTAATTTCGTTAATTCACCTATGGCTGAACGAGTTCATCAAGGCTGCTGCTGCAGGATGCGCATTGCGTGCAAAGCGTGACACGCTGGTCAAAAATCGTTTGAATCGTTCGAATCACTTGCATATCCTGCTGCCTCGTATGAATCGTAATATGCTTGGGAGATACAGCAATCAGCGAGCTGATTACCATGTCTTCAATGTTCATTTCCGTTTCAAGCATTTCGGCTACGATACGATCGGTTGGAGGGTTCGGATCAAGCGGTTGAAACTTTTCGTCATAGAGCATGAATTCATGACCGCCCTTATGCAGCAAATGCACCATAGGCAGCTTTGTATCTTGAAGAAACACAAAATATTTTAACAGGGAAATAAACTCCTGATATTGTTTATCGAGCACATACTCATCTAATGCGTATTCCACAACTTCGGCTAGTTCTTTACGATAGGGCTCAAGCCTGAAGGTTGTAAACCCCTTTACATTAAGCTCCGTGTTATCCTGCAAAAAAAGCTCAACCTCTGCAGCCACTTTGCTTTTCCTTCTTAAGCGATCCGCATCCAAAAATCTCGTTCCAAGGCTATCCCATTCTTTCCCATGCAGCAAATCATGACAATACCGCTCAATAGCAGCTGTATCGGCTGAACTGTTATGGCGATACTTTCTGCGAATAATAGCAGCAAGCATCCCTGGCTCCATCTCACTTACTACAAATTCAGCTATGGCTAGTGATGCTGCTTTATATACGATGTGACCATGCGTTTTTAACTGAAAATTTGGCAACAGCGCTAGACAGCTTATATTTTGATCCGATACCTGCTGAAACTCGATGACGGCTGTTTGCTCCGTTTTTGAGCCAATATGTAAATCGACGAGCGCTTGTTCCTTCAACAATTGAGTTAGTTTATTAACCGACTTTTGGAGACTTGCAGGTAACGATACCGTGAATAGCTCCATCAGCTCACCCCTTTCTTTCCTTATCAGTATATGGTGACGCGTTCGGGGATATACGATGAAGACATTGGAATGTAAGGGAAGCAAGCATACAAAAAAAACGTTTGCCGAACTTCCCACTTTGGAGCGAGAAGTTCAACAAACGTATTGATACTACTTATATCGGTCTAAAAAGCATTAATTTTGCATAACAAAATCGAGATCTGCTTTATCGGATTCATTGTAAACCTTCAAAATATTATATTTGGTATCCCGTTGAGCCGGAATTTTGCCGCACTCGCGAATAAGCTGAAGGATAAGTTCAATGTTCACTTTATGTGTTGTTCCAGCTGCTGAAACGACATTTTCCTCAATCATGGTGCTTCCGAAGTCATTGCAGCCATAAGACAGTGATAACTTGCCCATTTCAGGACCCATCGTTACCCAAGAGGATTGGAAATTCGGAATATTATCAAGCATGATTCGGCTAGCCGCAACAATACGCAAATATTCCTCTGGCTTTGCTTTCTCAAGCTTCAGGTTTGTATTGTCTGGCTGGAAAGGCCACGAAATAAACGCCAAGAAACCCGTCGAATCATATTTGTTCGCGATGCACTCATCTTGAGCATCACGGATGCGCAGCATATGTAATGCGCGCTCTTCAACGGTCTCGCCAAGACCATAAACCATCGTTGCAGTCGTATTCATACCATGACGGTGTGCAGACTTCATTACATCCATCCAGTCCGTCCAAGAGCCCTTCATGCGGCTGATCTTGCGGCGAGTGCGATCGTCCAAAATTTCAGCGCCGCCGCCAGGCAAAGAATCAAGTCCAGCATCATGCAGTTGTCTAATCACTTCATCGAGAGAAAGGCCATCTGATACAACCTTCATCTTCTGAATTTCCGCTGGAGAGAACGAATGCATCGTTATGCCCGGGTAATGCTGTTTAATTTTGCGAAGCAGATCCAAATAATACGTAAACGGCAAATCTGGATTCGTACCGCCCTGCATCAAAATTTCAGTTCCACCCACATCGATCGTTTCTTGAATTTTGCTCAAAATCGTATCGTCAGGCAGTACATAACCCTCTTTAGAGCCTGGAGCGCGATAAAATGCGCAAAAACGGCAATAAACATCACATACGTTCGTGTAGTTTACATTTCGACCAACAACAAAAGTTGTTATTGGATCTGGATGATGCTTGAGCATGATTTGATTAGCTACATGCCCCATCTTTTCAATCTGATCCGAAGCTAATAATTCCATGCCTTCTTCGAGCGAAACACGCTCGCCGCGCAACGCTTTATCCAAAATATGGTCCAACGTTCCCATTCCGCAAGACCTCCTTATTCCCGTTCTATTTATGCTAACCATCACTTCATCCTAACATAGATCTCTAGTGCAAGTCACCCGCCGTATGATGGCATCTCGCCCTGAAATAAGGAAAAACACGGCATGTTCGTGAGAACATCCGTGCTTTCCTTTCTTTTAGTCCCAATTAGGCACGAAGCGCATTATCCAAATCTTCAATAAGATCCTCAATATCCTCTAGACCAACAGAGTAACGCACCAAGCCGTCCGTAATGCCGCGTGCATGACGCACTTCTCTTGGCATTGCTGCATGCGACATCATAGCTGGGTAAGAAAGAATGCTCTCTACTGCACCTAAGCTGACAGCTACTAAAGGAATTTGAACCTTGCTCAGCAAAGATTTGGCACGCTCTCCACTTCCAACATCGAAGGATACGACAGCTCCATACCCAAGCGACTGCTTCTCATGTATCGCCCGGCCGGGATGATTCTCTAAACCAGGATAATAAACCGCTGTTACTTCCTTATGCTCCGACAACCATTCAGCTAGTCTGCGAGCGCTTTGTTCGCTATATTCCATCCGAGCTTTCAATGTTTTCATGCCGCGCATCAACAGCCATGATTCTTGGGCGCTCAGAACCGTTCCCATTCCGTTTTGAAGCTGTTTCAAACGTTTGCCTAGACCTTCATCTGCGGTAACTGCAAGCCCAGCCAGCACATCGCTGTGGCCGCCTAGAAACTTCGTCGCACTGTGCAAGACGATATCGACGCCATGCTCAATTGGACGCTGATGATACGGAGTCATGAACGTATTATCAAGTAGTGTAAGCAGTCCATGCTCTTTTGCCCAAGCTGTCGTTTCTGCAATATCTGTGATTTTGAGCGTCGGGTTGGAAGGCGTCTCCATAAATACAGCTTTTGTATTTGGCTTAAGCGCCGCCTTAACCGCTTCAAAATCCGTCATATCAACAAAAGTAGACTCAATGCCCAGTCGATCCAAAATCGTCGTCAGCAAGCGGTAAGTTCCGCCGTAGACATCCTCTGTTACGATGACATGCTCACCTGCAGAAAGCAGCAAAAACGTGGTTGAGATTGCAGCCATGCCTGATGCAAAGGCGAATCCGCGAGCACCGCCCTCAAGCAAAGCGATATAATCCTCTAGCGCTTGGCGTGTAGGATTGCCCGAGCGGCTGTAATCATATTGCGGCGGATTGAAAATATCATGATGATGGAACGTTGAAGCTTGATAAATAGGTACGCTTGAAGCTCCTGTATGCTCGTCAATTTCTGCTCCGAAATGCAGCAGCTTCGTTGCAAACCGGCGATCTTGAGGTTGAATTTTGTCGTTGCCCATTAGTTGTTAACCTCCTCAATTTCGCGTTTGGCAGCTTCGAGTGCTTGCGCCAAGTCACTGATCAAATCATCTGCATGCTCAATTCCTACGGAGAAACGAAGCAGACGGTCGTCAACGCCTATCGCTTGACGAATTTCAAGCGGAATATCAGCATGCGTCTGAACCGCTGGGTAGGTCATCAAGGATTCAACTCCGCCCAAGCTCTCAGCAAATGCAATGAGCTTAATGTGACGAAGAATTGGCTCCACATAACGAGCGTCCTTTAATCGGAATGAGAAAATGCCAGTATTGCCGGATGACTGTTTGTTCTGAATTTCATGGCCAGGATGGTGAGGCAATGCCGGATAATAAACATCCTCAACGGCTGAATGCTCAAGCAAATAATTAGCAATTGCGGTAGCATTAAATTGGTGGCGCTCCATACGGAGCGCGAGCGTCTTCATTCCCCTCATTAGAAGCCATGAATCCTGAGGCCCGAGCACCGCTCCAATTGAATTGTGCAGGAAGGCCATCTCATCCGAGAGCTCCTTGCCTTTGGTTACAATAAGACCAGCAAGAACGTCATTGTGACCACCTAAATATTTAGTCGCGCTATGAATGATAATGTCAGCACCCAGTTCTATAGGACGTTGGAAGAAAGGCGTAAGCAGCGTATTGTCTACAATAGTAAGCAAGCCTTTTGACTTCGCCCACGCAGTTACTTTCTCAATATCCGTAATCATCATAAGCGGGTTAGTTGGCGTTTCGATAAGTACTGCTTTTGTGTTCGGCGTCCATAATGCCGCCATCGCATCAATATCGTTGGTATCCACATAAGATGCCGTCACACCAAATCTCGACATGATCCGCTCCAACAAGCGATAAGTACCGCCATATAGATCAAGAGATACGATCAAATGATCGCCCTGACTAAATAAGGCGAATATCGTTTGCAGCGCGGCCATGCCGGAGCTACAGGCAAATGCCGCATCGCCAGCTTCTAATTGTGCAGCCGCTTCTTCTAATACCGCTCTGGTTGGGCTTTTGGTACGCGCATAATCAAATCCTGTACTCTGTCCCAGCTTAGGATGACGAAATGCTGTTGATTGGTACACTGGAAAACTTACCGCTCCAGTTACAGGCTCTTTAATAGATCCAATCTGTGCTAAATGGCTCTCTATCTTCATCTTTATATAGCGCTCCCTTATTATATGGTTTTAAATGCCTCCACCCAAATCATACGGTGTTTGCTGGTAAACATAATAATTAAGCCAGTTCGAGAATAATAGGTTGGCATGCGCACGCCATGTTGATAACGGCGGGTTAGCTGGGTTATCACCTGGGAAATAATTTTTTGGTACATCTATTTGGTGCCCTTTGGCTTGATCGCGATCATATTCATATTTAAGTGAAGTTGGATCATATTCGGAGTGGCCTGTGACGAAAATTTGTCTGCCGTCTTTTGAAGCCACGATGTATACGCCCGAATCCGCTGATTCCGATAAAATATCGAGGGAATCAAGCTTCTCGATGTCCTCGCGGCGTACCTCTGTGTGACGAGACTGCGGCACAAAAAACATTTCATCAAAGCCTCTCAGCAAATTAACATTGCGTTTTTCAATCGTGTGCGGGAACACACCAAACATTTTGCTGTCCAAGCTGTATTTGGGAACATTAAAGTGATGATAGAGCCCAGCTTGTGCGGCCCAACAAATATGGAAAGTTGAAGTTACGCGCCTTGCGCTCCAATCCATAATTTCTTTCAGCTCTTCCCAGTAGTTTACATCCTCGAAAGGCATATGCTCTACCGGCGCGCCTGTAATGATGAGACCATCATAATATTCATCCGAAATTTCATCGAATGTTTTATAGAAAGATTCCAAATGATCGGCTGAGGTGTTTTTTGATGTATGTGTTCTTGGATGCAGCAGTACAACCTCAACTTGTAGCGGCGTATTGCCGATAAGTCTAAGCAGCTGCGTTTCGGTTGTTTCCTTGGTAGGCATTAAGTTCAAAATCGCAATTCTGAGCGGCCTAATATCCTGATGGTAGGCGATGCTCTCATCCATGACGAAAATGTTCTCGTTGTTTAATACCTCTTTGGCTGGTAAATTGTCAGGCACTTTAATTGGCATAGGTATCACTCCTCTAGAAGCAGTATGACCGCTTGAACATGAAAAAGACCCTTTCTGCTGTGAGAAAAGGTCGTATGCTCAGTAAATAAGCCATCCGCCTCTCTCATCTCTCAGAAACATTAAAGTTTCCGCAAGAATTAGCACCGTGCGTTTTACACGCCGGTTGCCGGGCTTCATCGGGCTAGTCCCTCCGCCTGCTCTTGATAAGAAAGTAGTCTATTCAATTTTCCGCGGTTTCATTTCACCTTCACTTTAATGCATTCTGACAATTGCGTCAAGATCCTCTATTCAGATCCTTGACATTTAGGTGAAAAAAACGATTGTTTTTAGGCTTGAATGTAAAGCTGACGCGGGAGTATACTAGACAAGAATTATTTCATTTATTTGACTTATAAAGGGGTGCATATGGACATGGAAGGCGACCGACCGAAGCCTGAAAACGATCGAATACGGTTACTGCCGGCCAAGTCCGATTCAGCCGGCAGTTTCCTCTGAAGAAAGAAAGGAGTGACTCCGGATGAAAATCCGCCTTGTTAGCAATGGCATGTTCACCACTATTGAAGATATTAACGAAACACTTATTCCCTCGAAAGAAGGATTTTACTGGATTGACGCTGATGTGGAGGATCTTGCTATTTTACAGCCCCTATTCAGCATGCACGATCTGGCAGTTGAGGATTGCCTCAGTGAAGAGGAGCAGCGTCCAAAAATTGAAATTTACGAAAGCCATTATTTTATTGTAATCAACAGCATACGATTTGATGACGAAGAAATCTTCCTAAGGGCACTCAATATTTTCCTTGGCCGCCATTTCATTATTACGGTCACCAAGCAAAAAATTAACGAGCTTCGTTCTCTAAAGCCTGTGCTGTGGGAACAAGAGGTTAGCCGGCCCGATTATTTCTTGTATCATCTCGTCGACATTGTTGTCGATAATTATTTCCTCGTTGGCGACCGCATTGATACGCGCATTGAAGCGCTTGAAGAAGATATATTAATGCACACTAAGAAATCGCATTTGAACGAAATCATCGGGCTCCGCGGTGAAATATTGTGGCTGAGGAAAGTGCTCGGTCCACAACGCGACGTCATTGCAACGCTTAACAAAAAAGATCTGAAGCTCATTGATGATCAGCTGCAAAAATATTTCAGCGATATATACGAGAACGCCTTGAAAATTGCCGAGTCCTTCGATACGTACCGCGATCTCATGGGCAACTTACGCGAAGCTTATCAGTCCAGCGTATCCAACCGTGCCAATGAAATCATGCGCGTATTTACAGCAATTACGACTATATTCATGCCGCTGACCTTTATAACCGGCATCTATGGGATGAATTTCGATTTCATTCCAGGCCTTCACCTTCGCTTAGGTTCATACATTTTACTTGGTATCATGCTGCTGCTTGGCATAAGCATGTTTTATATTTTCCGCAAAAAAGAATGGCTCTAGAGACCTGTGCCATATTCATTACAGAGCTGCACTCGTACGGGCAATTTATGCCGAACGAGCTGCAGCCTTTTTGCTGTAATGGCCGCTATCCTTTATAATAGTAGAATATGAGTTTGAGCATTAAGTACCTATGAGAGGGGGATTGACGTGAATATTAGTCAGCTTGAAACACTCCTTACGATATCCAAAACGATGAGCTTCAGGAAAGCTGGCGAGCTGCTGAATCTCACACAGCCTGCTGTTTCGGCACAAATCAAAAGCCTTGAGGATGAATTCAAAACGATTCTCATTAATCGCAATCAGCCAGTTACATTAACGGAACACGGACAAGTTTTTTTGGAGCATGCGGAGCAAGTTCTTTCGATCGTGGAAGAACTGAAGCAGAAGCTTTCCGATATGAACCTTACGCCGCAAGGACACATATTACTCGGAACTACGGCTTCAATAGCGATTCAGATTTTACCGCGCGTGCTATCCTATTTTCAAAACCAATTTCCTTTTATTAAAACAACGATTCATTCCATGCCCTCATCCCAAGTTATGGCCAGTGTCGAGAACGGGTCAGTCGATATAGGGATTACATATCTTTCTGAAAAAAATCCGAACGTTTCCTCCTCCGTCCTTTATTATGATACATTTGAGCTCGTCGTTCCTCCTTCCCATCCCATGAGCAGGTTGACGCATACGACAGTTGATACGCTTAAGGACATTCCAATGATTATGCTTGCTCCAGACACGCTTGGCAGGCGATTTGTCGATCAAATTTTTCGTAAATACAATATTCAACCCAATATCGTAATGGAGGTTTCCAGCAGCGAAGAAGTGAAGCGCATGGTTGAAATTAATTTAGGCGCCGCAGTCGTATCCAAACTTTCGATAGCAAACGAACTCCGTATGGGTACACTAAAAATGATAAAGGTCAACGAGCTTGAAATAAGTCATCCCGTTGGAGTGGTTTATAAATCAGGCCGTTACATCAATACCGCACTGAAGCAATTTTTAAGTGATCTAAAAGGCATGCCTGAGCATCAATTCATTAGCAGCGAGTAGTCGACAAGAAGCTTCCACTAGACAAACAACTAGGAGAGATAAAAAATGAAATTCGATTTACATACCCATCATTTTAGATGTGGCCACGCCGACGGCAATATCGAGGATTATATTTTAGCCGGAATTGAAGCCGGGCTTCAGGTTATCGGCATCTCGGATCACTCCCCCTTCTTTTATCATGAGAATGATCAGCCTTCGCCAGGCATTGCAATGGCAAGAAGCGAATTCACCAATTATGTTAATGAAGTATTGCGGTTGAAGGAGAAATACGCAGGCAAAATCGAGGTTATGCTTGGAGTAGAATCGGATTTCTTCCCTAAATATGTGGACAGCTACAAAAAAGCCTATGACGGCGTGCCCTTCGATTATATCATTGGTTCTGTTCATCAAGTTGGCGACGTCAGCATATTCAATCGCAATCGGTTTAAAAACTTAAATGAACAGCAGCATATTGAAGTGAAGCAAAGCTATTATGATCTTATCAAACAATCTGCACGCAGCGGCATGTTTGATATTTTGGGACATATCGACGCGATGAAGGGGTATTATCCCGCTTTCTCTGATATACCTGCTAATAAAGAAATTGACGATGCTTTGCAGACGATTGCCGAATGCGGCGTTTCCATAGAGATTAATACATCAGGCAGCACCAAAGATGTAGGCGGATGGTATCCATCGGATGCGATCTTAGAGCGAGCACTTCATTTTGGCGTAAATGTAACGTTTGGTTCGGATGCGCATAAGCCAAGCAGAGTTGGCGAAGATTGGGAGCTCGTACAGAAAAGGCTGAAGGAAATTGGCTTCTCACAGTGGGTTTTTTATCGCAAGCGCCAACAAGTTATTGTACCGATATAAGAGCTCATGAGGGGCTTTAGACAAAAAAAGTGGACCTGCACGTCGCAGGTCCCAAAAGGATATATTAAAAAGGGGGTCTTGTTTATTATAATAGCCCACTAATGTAATGAGACGATAACAGAACTATTTCATTTGTGTAACAAATTTGAGGGGTTGGAAAACGATGTGGCTCATTACAGCCATCAGCAGCGCTATTTTATTTGGACTAGCAGGCTGGTGGATGAAAGTATCACAAATGCGGGGCGGCTCTGCAAGAACGCTGCTGCTCGGATTGTATGCTTCTGGAACGTTAGGTTTTGGGGTGCATGCGGCGCTTGAAGGAACGTTTTTCTTTCTTGCTGATCCAAGGGTATGGATTGCAGGCATCATAATAGGAGCAGGCTCAGCATGGGGAAACGCTTTGTTTATGAAAGCATTGCATTTTGGACCCGCCAGCTTGACCTCTCCCCTAACGAATATGAACATTATCTTAGTTGTCGCTTTAGCGACCTTGTGGTACAACGAGCCGCTCAGCGCTTCGGAAGCAATAGGCATTATGCTGCTTCTGCTTGCTGTCGTCTTTATTGCTCATAAACGAAAGGAACCGCTCACGATTATAGAAAAAAGATGGTTCATTCTCGTCTTTTTGGCAGTCGTGCTCTTTGCGCTGCGCAATGGCGGATTAAAGGTCACCGATGAATTGGAACTTCCTAGCGCCCCGATCCTGTTCATCGCTTATGCCCTCTCTCTCTGCTGGTTTCTCATCCCGGTCAAAACGACCGCTGCACGTTCCGCAGAGCGAACTGGGCTTTGGCTCGGTATTGTTGCAGGTCTGTTCTCATACGGAGGATTGCAGCTTTATGCAGTCGCGATTGCTACTGGACAAGCGAATCTTGCAGCGCCTATCTTTGCTACGAACAGTCTTGTCGTAGCAGCTGGCGCTATTATATTTTATAAAGAGAAGTTGACGATCCTGCAGTGGACAGCCTTTGCTTGTACCATTCTTGGGTTAATTGTGATTCGATTGTAATTCGCGAACGCTTTTCCTGTATTTTCCTAACTTTAATATAGTAAATATAATATACGATCAAACAATCGCATTCCCACTGAAATTAACTTACTTTTAGTTTGTTCGTATGGTACAATAGTATTACAAAAAGCGGGGTGATACGGTTGGATTATTCGACAATGTGCCCAAAGTATGAAGCCGCAGCCGACATTTTAGGCAAGAAGTGGACTGGCAGAATTATTCGGGTATTGCTTGGAGGACCAAAAAGGTTCAAAGAGATTAAGGAACAAATTCCCGAAATGAGCGACAAAATGCTAACGGACCGGATGAAAGAGCTTGAAACATTAACGATTATCAAACGTCAAGTTTATCCAGAAATGCCTGTACGTATTGAATATGAGCTAACCGACAAGGGCAGGGAGCTTCAGCCAGTCATTGAGTCCATTCAAACTTGGGGCGAACAATGGATGTAAGATAAAAAACCGCTTAGGCGGTTTTTTTTATTGCCTTCTCTTCTTTTATCTGGAATTGACAAAGGATTATTTATCTACTATCATTGATAATAATAATCAATATCACAATATGCAAATAAAAAACCCCCGATCAGATCGAGGGTTTCCTATAAATCAATTGGACTACATGCCAAGCCATTTTTTGAATAGATGTTTGGTTGTATCTTTATTGATTGCTGCGATTGAAGTCGTAAGCGGAATGCCCTTCGGACATGCGCGAACACAGTTTTGCGAGTTGCCGCAGCCTTCGATGCCGCCATCTGTCATCAGTGCATCCAGACGTTCTTCCTTATTCATCTCACCTGTTGGATGAGCATTAAACAAACGAACCTGTGAAATTGCAGCAGGACCGATGAAGCTGTTCCGATCATTTACGTTCGGGCACGCTTCAAGGCAAACACCGCAAGTCATACATTTGGAAAGCTCATAAGCCCATTGACGCTTCGTTTCTGCCATCCGCGGTCCAGGACCCAGATCATACGTTCCGTCGATTGGAATCCATGCCTTAACGCGTTTCAAGGCGCCAAACATGCGCTCACGGTTAATAACAAGGTCACGAACTACTGGGAATGTTTTCATTGGTTCAAGACGAATCGGCTGCTCAAGCTTATCGATCAAAGCGCTACACGCTTGACGAGGCTTGCCGTTGATGACCATTGAACATGCGCCGCATACTTCTTCCAAGCAGTTGGAATCCCAGCATACAGGAGCCGTGCTTGCTCCATCTGCCTTTTTCGGATTACGTTGAATTTCCATCAAACCGCTAATTACGTTCATATTAGCGCGGTAAGGAATTTCAAACTCTTCCGTATATGGTTGGGACTCAGGAGTATCTTGGCGAGTGATGATAAACTTAACCGATTTTGTAGCTACAGTCGTTTCAGCCATCATTATTCTCCTTTCTTCTTGTCGCTCGAGTAATCACGTTTACGCGGCTTGATCAAGCTTACGTCGATATCCTCGTAAGAAATTTGTGGACCTTCCTTCGTCCATTTCGCAATCGTCGATTTCATGAAATGCTCGTCGTCGCGTTCTTGGAAGTCTGGTTTATAATGAGCGCCACGGCTTTCGTTGCGCAGTAATGCGCCTAGCGTCATTGCTTCAGAAAGCTCAAGCATGTTCCAAAGCTGACGAGTAAAGGCAACGCCTGCATTGTTCCATTGCGCAGTATCGTTAATGTTGATATTCGCATAACGCTGCTTCAGCTCTTTGATCTTGTGGATCGTTTGCTCCAGCTTGTCATTAAAGCGAACAACCGTCATATTGTTCGTCATCCATTCGCCTAGCTCTTTGTGAATGACATATGCATTTTCAGTACCCTTCATATTAACGATGCTGTTGTACTTGTCCGTTTGACGCTTGTTCTCGCGGTCAAATACGGAGGAAGCTACATCTTCAGCTGATTTCTTCAAGCCTTTGATATACTCAACAGCTTTTGGTCCAGCTACCATACCGCCGTAAATAGCGGATAGCAGAGAGTTGGCGCCAAGTCGATTCGCACCATGATATTGATACTCGCACTCACCGGCTGCAAACAGACCAGGAATGTTTGTCATTTGATTGTAGTCAACCCACATGCCGCCCATTGAATAGTGAACCGCTGGGAAGATTTTCATCGGGATTTTCCGTGGATCGTCGCCCATGAATTTCTCATAGATTTCAATGATACCGCCGAGCTTAACATCAAGCTCCTTCGGATCTTTGTGAGACAAATCAAGGTAAACCATGTTTTCTTGGTTGATACCAAGCTTCTGATCTACGCACACGCTGAAAATTTCACGAGTCGCAATATCACGAGGAACAAGGTTTCCGTAAGCAGGGTATTTTTCTTCTAGGAAGTACCAAGGCTTACCGTCTTTGTACGTCCAAATCCGTCCGCCTTCACCACGCGCTGATTCCGACATCAAGCGGAGCTTGTCATCGCCTGGAATAGCTGTTGGGTGAATTTGAATGAACTCGCCGTTTGCGTAGTTAACGCCCTGCTGGTAAACTGCGCTGGCAGCTGTGCCGGTGTTGATAACAGAGTTCGTTGTTTTGCCGAAAATAATACCAGGACCGCCTGATGCAAGAATAACTGCATCTGCACGAACCGTGTGAACTTCCATCGAGCGAAGATCCTGTGCCGAAACACCGCGGCAAATGCCGTCATCGTCAACAACAGCGCCAAGGAATTCCCAGTGCTCGAATTTGTTAACTAGTCCAGCTGCTTCCCAGCGACGAACTTGCTCATCCAGTGCATAAAGCAGCTGTTGACCTGTCGTTGCGCCTGCAAATGCTGTACGGGAATGCTTCGTGCCGCCGAAGCGACGGAAATCCAGCAAGCCTTCGGATGTACGGCTGAACATAACGCCCATCCGGTCCATCAAGTGAATAATGCCTGGTGCCGCATCACACATTGCTTTAACTGGCGGTTGGTTGGCGAGGAAATCTCCGCCGTATACGGTATCGTCGAAATGCTCCCATGGAGAATCGCCTTCTCCTTTTGTATTAACAGCGCCATTGATGCCGCCCTGTGCACATACTGAGTGGGAACGTTTGACCGGTACTAGTGAAAACAGATCAACGTGAACGCCAGCTTCTGCTGCTTTGATGGTAGCCATCAAGCCTGCAAGACCGCCGCCTACGATGATAATTTTATTTTTAGCCATAACGTTTCGCTCCTTGTCTACAAACTAACCGATATTCGTAAGTGCCAATGCAGCACTTGCAGCTTCTTTGAATTGATCTCCGCTGAATGCAATAAGCGAAAGAATAAACAATGCTGATACGACTACAAAAACGCCCATGCAAATATATGAAGAGATGCGTTGAGCTTTCGGGCCAATCGTAATGCCCCAGCTGATCAGAAACGCCCAAAGGCCGTTGCTGAAGTGGAAAACAGCTGCTAATACACCAATAACATAAAGTACGAAGTAAGTAGGGTTGCTCGCAATTTGATTCATCGTTGATCCCAGTTCCTCATGGGTGATGTGGCCGAGATAAACCTGAATCCGAGTTTGATATACGTGCCAGAAAACGAATACAAAAGTAATTACCCCAGTTACCCGTTGAGCGGTAAACGCCCAGTTCCGGCCGTACTTAAAACGTCCCGTATTCGTGTTCGATTGGTAAGCGACATACAAGCCGTAAATACCATGAAACAATAGCGGGAGGTAAATGCCGAAAATCTCGAGCAGCGGCAGCACGGGCATGCTGTTAATGAGAGTTACGCCTTTGTCAAAGCCTTCAGGCCCGCGTTCAAACGCCTGGTAGTTAGTCAGACCATGCACGACGATAAATCCGCCGAGTGGAATGATCCCGAGAAGCGAGTGAAGCTTGCGCGAGAAATACGAATTTCCTTTCATGTCATTCCTTCTCCTTTCAAAACTGTGAGTGCTAGCATGCTTTTTCTTAAAATATAAGAATGTATCGGTTTCCCCTTTATACATTGCTTATATTCCAGCGCAAACGAGGTGCTGTGCAGCCAATGGTTGTCATCAGCAGTTTACGCTTGGCAAATCATTCTACATTGTAACCCCAGCATGTATGTCCGTCAACAAAACTCGACACATATTAGCCACACTTCCCATCCTACTCCTTTTAAGCTTATAATGGAATTGCTTATTTTTTATAATTTCTTATAACAAAATGACATAAGGGGTTTCATTCATGAATGAAGAGATGCATGTCTTCACCGTTATTGTGGAACAGTCCAGTATGAACAAGGCTTCCGCCTTGCTAAACCTGTCTCAGCCTGCACTTTCTCGTAAAATTGCCAAGCTTGAGCAGGACCTGGGCTCTCCTTTGTTTCATCGCATCGGAAAGCGGCTGGAGCTTACTCGAATTGGGCAATTGACCTATGAATATGCTTTGGAGCTTCGCCAGCTTCATCGCAAATATTTGCAAACCGTCTCCGAGTTCACCTCAGCTGGACATACGACCCTTACTATTGGCGCAAGCTTGACGACGCTTCAAACGACTTTGCCCGATCTCATTCAAAGCTTAACTTCAACTCATCCGGAGATCGACATTAAAGCGATTACCGGCAAGACGCATGAAATCGTATCGCTCGTACGAGATCACAAAGCCGATATCGGCATTGTCGCCTCTAGTATTGAGGATTCAACGCTGCGGTGTATTCCGCTGTTTGAGGATCATCTATCGCTCGTGGTGCCTCGTAATCAGGTCATTACCGATAAAGGCACGCTGGGTATACAGGATGTGACCGGCATGCCGATGATCTTGTTCTCCAAAGGCACTTGGTACAGGTTGTTGACCGACGAGCTGTTTGACAAATATCATCTTCAGCCGGATGTGCGAATGGAAATTGATTCGTTTGAAGCTATCCTTCGGTTGCTGCATACTTGCCGTGCTGCGACGCTCCTGCCTCAATCGTATATGCGCAATCAACTGCTTGAAGACAATGATCTTACCGTCATTCCCATTCGAGAACTTGAGGATACAAAGCGTACCACCTCGCTCATTCATGCGGATTCGGCCGCCCTCAGCCCGTCCGTTCGTCTATGGATCAACGAGCTTGCAGCAGGCTTCCCCAGCAAAAAGGACAGCAGCTTTTAAAATAGCTGCTGTCCTTCAGCATTTCCAATATTACACTTCCAAATCCATTTCAGCCTAATCTGCTTTTTCTAATAATAAGCCTCTTCCACTACATTAAACAATTAACGGATAACGGATGCTTCGAAGTCTTCTATTTGCTCATTTGTTCCTATAATAACCATGACATCACGAAGTGAAAGGACATCCGTTGCTGTCGGTGCGATGATGATGCCATTGGGCTTATTTATGGCTACGATGCTGCATCCAAATCTAGCTCGCGGATTAAGATCATGCAATGACTTGCCATCCAAGCATTGCGGTACGGCAAGCTCGGCAATCGTATACTCTTTGGAAAGCTCGATATAATCTAATAGATTTGGGGATACAAGCTGATGCGCAACTCGAATACCCATATCGCGCTCAGGATAGACCACGCGGTCAACACCGATTTTCTCAAGCACCCGGCCATGCAGTTCAGTCAAAGCTTTCGCTACAACTTGCTTCACTTCCAAATCCTTAAGCAGTATGGTTGTCAAAATGCTGGATTGAATGTCATCGCCAATCGCGACAACTCCGCAATCAAAGTTTCTTACACCCAAGGAGCGCAGCGCTTCTTCATCCGTACAATCAGCTGATACTGCATAGGTTAGAATACCGCTCATGTCCTGAACGGCTTCCTCATCCTTATCTATTCCAAGCACCTCATGGCCAAGCTGGACGAGTTCGCGCCCTAAGCTCGAACCAAATCTCCCTAAGCCGATGATGACAAATTGTTTCTTTTTAATTCCCACTTGCAAAGTCTCCTATCCAATCGTAATTTTGCCTTCTGGATGCCGATAAAGCTCTTTCTCTGTACGAGGCCCAAGCGCGTATGCGAGCGTCAGGGGTCCAAGTCTTCCGGCAAACATGGTTAATGCAATGACTATTTTCCCAACAAGACTCAGCTCTGGCGTAACACCAACGGATAATCCTACTGTTCCAAATGCTGATGTCGCTTCAAACAATAGCTTTATAAAAGCTTGATCCTCCGTCATCGACAAGATCATCGTTACAATAATGACAAGCGATAAAGAGATCAAAGTAATCGTGAGTGCTTTAAAAATTCTGTCTTTGCCTAATCTGTAACGGAAAAGAACGATGTCCTCTCGTCCTCTAATCATTGCAAATACAGCGCCGACCAGCGTTGCAAAGGTTGTTGTTTTGATGCCGCCGCCCGTCGAGCCGGGCGAGGCGCCAATAAACATTAATATAATGGTGAAAAACATCGTCGCTTGCCGGATAGCCGTATAATCAAGCGTATTGGCTCCTGCCGTCCGCGGCGTTACCGACTGGAAGAACGAGGACAAAATTTTCCCGCCCCAGTCCAGAGAGCCCAGTGTCTTCGAATTCGAGAATTCAAAAATAAATATGACGAGTGTCCCTACTGCAATAAGTGTTCCTGTCATAGATAGCACGACCTTGCTGTGCAGCGACAGCTTGCGGTTTTTGCGGAACTCCATCAGGTCCGACATAACGACAAAGCCAAGTCCGCCCGAAATGATCAGCATCATAGCTGCAATATTGACGACTGGATCAGAAACGTATAAGGTCAAGCTGCGATAGTTCCCAAAAATATCAAAACCAGCATTGTTAAACAATGAAACCGCATGAAAGGCTCCAAAATAAATCGCTTTGCCCAGCGGCATATCAAATGCAAACCTCGAAGCAAACAACGCAGCGCCAATAAGCTCTATTGTCAATGAATACACAATAACGCGTCTAATCAAACGCACGATGCCTTCCATGCTCGACTGGTTCATGGATTCCTGCAGCAAAAGCCGCTCACGCAGCGAAATCCTCTTGCGAAGTACGAGCGCTACCAGCGTCGCCATCGTCATAAATCCGAGTCCGCCAAGCTGGAACAGGCACATTAATATGATTTGACCCCATATAGAGAAATAAGTTCCGGTATCAACGACAACTAACCCTGTTACACAGGTTGCCGAAGTTGCCGTAAACAGCGCATCTATAAAAGGCAATCTCTCACCGCTTACCGATGCAAAAGGCATGGATAATAATAAGGCACCCAGCAATATAATAAGAGCGAATCCACTTACCAAAATACGCGGGGGTGACCACTTCAAAACATTCCAACTAACCTTCATTCATTTCCCTTCTTTTTGATTATGTCATATTGTCATTTATTGTTTTTAAGCATAAAAAAAAGCACTGGAAACTCAAGTGCTCGTGCGATGAGTCCTGTTCCAATACGCCTTCGAGGTTAGCTGACGGATTCGGGCCTGGACAGGCAGCCCTATTCAGCGGAAGAAGACGATGCTTCACCGCTAAAATTCACCCCATGCTATCTAATGTTGAACTGCTTTGCTTTCAGCAGGCTCATCCATTTAGACAACTTTATGGTTCCCCCGATTTCCTTAGGAAATTCGGCTATGCTATGCAATTAGTATGACGATAACGATTATAATCCCTAAGCACTCCTGATATAAAGGTGACGTTTATGACAAACAGGACGATATTAGCTCAAATTAGGGCAATGGGACGAACCAGCACATAGCTAGCTTGCTGGACATCGTTATTTCGCATTTTTTTGAAAACAAACGGTCATTTTCATTGGATAATTTAGGGATTCATATGTTAAGGTAATAAAATGAGCTATTTATTATGAAGACAGTTGAGGTGAAACTATGATTGATTCTATTAAACCCAATGAATGGAAACGATTTATATGGGCAGCAGTTGCTTGCTTTATTATTTATGGGGCCGTACAAATCGTTCCAATGATTACGGCTATCTCATCTGGCGAAATGAATACCAAGGTCATTGCGAAATCAGCGGCGGAGGATAAGGCGTCTGCATTTGTTGAAAAAGAAACAGGCTTGAAGGTGAAATCGGCTAAAGCCGTACATCAAACCGATAAAATTATGAATGGCTACTTATCTAAATATGAGCTAGTCAAAGCATATACGGATAAATATGACCCCATGTTTCCTACAGATACGTTTCAGGTTGATCTTAAATTCGTAGGCGGCGGCAGCGGATATGTTTATCTACATATGCATAGCGGGAAAGTCGTAGCTTGGAACTTGAAGCTTGAGGGGGAACAGCTATCAGATGCAGATAAAGCAAAAGAAGCTATTGCCTTTCTAACTGCAGGAAATTTCAGCGGAACTGAATTCATAGGCGGGCAAATATTGCCTAATGGCGATTGGCAGCCCAAGCCTCCTGCAGGTTATTCCATTAAAAATGCTCATCTTAACGTATTGGTTAACGCTCTTGTCGTGAATGACCGTACGATCATTACTAAATATAAACCGGTATTCGAGGCACCATCCGATTACATAAACTATGTAGAGAAACAAGATAAAATAGCTGGATACCTTACCTCTATCGGTTATCTGTTCATGAGCTTCGTTTTATTCGTCTTAGCTATTATTTACTCCGTTTTGTATCGAAAACATACATCCTTTAAATACGGAATCGTATTAACGATCATTTATTTAATTACTTATACGATCATGAATTTAAACGTTCTGGATGGTATCCGGGCTACGCTCGGCGAGACGGATATGGCAGGCGCTACCGTTTCGATCACTGCCATCGTAAGTGTTCTGCTAGCGATTCCTATGGCAGGTTCCATTTATGTATCCATTGTTGCCGGAGACGGCCTCTGGAAGGCGCAGGGCCGCGCTTTATGGCCGCGCTTTGGTCAGAGAGGGTATGGCGATTATGTTTGGCGCAGCGTCGGCTTGTCCTATTTATTCGCGATCATCTTATTTGCAATTCAATCGGTTATCTTTATCGCCTTGAAGCTGTCCATTGGCACTTGGGAAACATCAGATGCCTCTCAATCCCCATACAATATGGGTGTTCTTTGGCTGATGCCCGTGCTTGCTTGGGCTGCCGCAATTGGCGAAGAAGCCGTATTCCGCTTCTTCGGTATTGGACTATTTCGCAGGTGGTTTAAAAACACGTTTGCCGCAGCACTGCTGCCTACCTTCTTCTGGGCGCTCGGCCATGTGATGTATCCTTTTTATCCGTCCACGACGAGATTGTTTGAGCTGATGATTATCGGGCTTTTGTTCAGCTTTATCTTCGTCAGATACGGCTTCATTACAGCCATGTTCACCCATGCCATCTTCAACAGCGTTGCAGTTGGCCTATCCTTGCTCACTATTGGAACAGCACCGAACATAATCTCGGCTATTTTCTTCTCCGTGCTTCCGGTACTGATTGCATTTGTTCTAAAATATTTAAGTCACAAAAAAGAGAAGAAGCAGTCTATGACGACGACTCCTCCCCTAGAGCAGCTATAATTTGCGAAGCTAATTTATCACCAATAGATAGAGGCCGGAAGTCTTCGACTGAGGCCTCTTTTATTTTTTTGATCGAGCCAAAATGCTTGAGCAGCAGCTTGCGTCGTTTCTCGCCAATGCCCGGAATCGAATCAAGCTTCGACTCCACCATGGATTTGGCGCGCTGCTCGCGGTGGAATGTAATCGCAAATCGATGCACCTCATCTTGAATGCGCTGCAGCAAATAAAACTCCTGGCTGTCCCTTGGCAAAGGAACAATCTCCGCAGGATCTCCAGTCATAAGCTGCGCTGTCTTATGCTTTGCATCCTTCACAAGACCGCAAACCGGGATGTATAACCCAAGCTCATTCTCAAGCACGTCGAGCGCCGCTGATATTTGCCCTTTGCCTCCATCGACTACAATCAGATCCGGCGGAGCTAATTCCTCTTTCACCACACGCTCGTAGCGGCGCCGTATGACCTCGCGCATCGTTTCGTAGTCATCTGGACCTTGTACTGTCTTAACCTTGTATTTACGGTACTCCTTGCGGTCTGGCTTGCCGTCCGTAAAGACAACCATAGCCGAAACTGGATTCGTACCTTGAATATTGGAGTTATCAAATGCCTCGATTCGGCGTACTTCATCCAGTCCTAGCCATCCTGCAAGCGACTCTGACGCTTTAACGCTTCGTTCCTCATCTCGTTCGATGAGTCTGAATTTCTCGTCCAGCATCACCCTTGCATTATCGATAGCCATCGTTACGACCTCGCTCTTGCGTCCGCGCTGCGGCATAAGCACCTTAACTCTCAGCCAGCTGTGCAAGGATGCAATGACATCGTCAGCGTGCGTAGCGGCTGCCTCATCAACTGCTGCCACTCCGCCCGCTGATTCCACCGCTTCCAGCTCAGGCGGTATTGGCAGCAGGATTTGCTTAGGCAATGCCGGATTATCGCTATAATACTGCGTAACGAATGTCATGAAATCATCATACTCTTCCCCGTAATAAGGAAAAGTTGTGCCGTGCCGCTCAATGAGCTTCCCTTGGCGCATGTACAATATTTGAACGCACATCCAGCCCTTATCTACTGCAAAACCAAAAATATCACGGTCAAGCGCATCGGACATCGTAATCTTCTGCTTCTCCATGACCGCATCGATTGCAATAAGCTGATCCCGAAGCTCCTTCGCCCGTTCAAATTCGAGCTTCTCGGCTGCTTCCTCCATCTTGCGCTGCAGCTCATTTTTCACGACATCTTGACCGCCGTTCAAAAACTTTGAAATTTCTTGAATCATCCGATCATATTCGCTCTGCTGTACATCAAATTCACACGGTGCAATACATTGTCCTAGATGATAATACAAGCACACCTTATCTGGAAGTGTCTTGCACTTGCGAAGTGGATATAGCCGGTCCAGAAGCTTCTTTGTCTGCTGAGCGGCATAAGCATTCGGGTAAGGGCCAAAGTACTTGCCCTTGTCTTTAATGATACGTCTTGTGACCTCGAGCTTCGGATGTTTCTCGTTCGTAATTTTGATATAGGGGAACGTTTTATCATCCTTTAACAGGACGTTATATCTTGGATGGTATTGTTTAATTAAGTTGCATTCTAAAATGAGTGCTTCCATATTGCTAGAGGTTACAATGAATTCAAAATCGCGAATTTCAGATACGAGCCGCTGCGTCTTGCCGTTGTGGCTGCCGTTAAAATAAGAACGCACGCGATTTTTGAGCACTTTTGCCTTGCCTACATAAATGATGACGCCTTCGCTGTTTTTCATGAGGTAACAGCCTGATTGATCCGGGAGCAAAGCTAGTTTGTTCCGTATCGTCTCTTTTGCCTCTGCAAGCTGCTGCTCTGCCTGCTCCCGATCCGTTTGCTGATGATCCATGCTCTCGCCTCCGACTGCCAAATGATTCTGTTCATATTTTATCATAACTCGGCTATACTTTGTTTTACAATTGTCACCGGTTCTGGCTTTACAACTGTTTATCTGTTTGAGTATACTAATATAAGTTGAATAAACCGATACTACATAAAGACGACCGTAAATTGGTTGTTACTTACGCAATCGGTCTTTTTCAAGGAGGACGTCAACGATGGAAAACGTAAGAGACCCGCGCGAGCATTTTAACGAAGAGCCTCGCCATGACTTGATGGACGTCGTGTTCGGCTTTGGCGGCATGCTCGGTTTAATGACCGTCATTTTCGCTGTTGCTGTAATCGTGAAATTCATCATTTCATAAGAAAAAGGAGCAGCGAGCTGCTCCTTTTTTTTGTTGCCTATCAACGATAGGCAGCTGATTAATCAGATATAATTCCGCTATGCTTGTTGCTTTCTCATTAAATAAGGATACAAGAAAATAAGTCCCAGTATATAAAGCAATAACGCAAACAACGCAGGTGAAAGATGCAAAAAATCGATATAACCGATGGATAGATGAACACTTAAGCCCGCATAGAAGCCCGGTACTCCGCCAAGCAGCAGCGTCCACCATATCCAGCGCGATCCCTGCTGGATTCCCCATAGCGCAATAATAAGAATGGCCAGCGCAGCACAGAACAACGCTCCGCCAAATCCTGCTCTATCATGGGCTATTAACGGGATGAGTTTCAAGTTCGCCCCATTCAGCTCGTTATGCGTCGTATTCAAATAAACCAAATCCGATTGTACGAACACCTCTGTAATCCCAACGCCTGCGATCGTTAAACCGCCTACAGCCAGTGCGAATCCCAAAACAACAAAACAAAATTGTCCATACATCGCCAAACGCCATAATAGATCATTGCGAACATTAACTGGCAAGCGATAGGGCTGATCCGGATTTCTACGCATGGATAGCAGAAACATCGGGAACAGAACAGCAGCAGCAAGCGCATGCAGCGGGTCGAAATAACCGTATCCAAGAAATAAGAAAAAGCTTAAAAACCCAACAATACCCGACGTCATCAGAGCCGTTCGAGCCCAGTGCAGACTATGCTTTAATCCATGTCTAGCCAGCTGAACATACAATATGCCGATTGTAATCATCGTACCGGAAAGCGTAATTCGGTCATGAGACATAAAATGCAGCAAATGATGGTTGACTTGCTTCAGCTCGTCCAACGTCATGTCTATAAAATTCAAGTCATAGGACAGCAGCACCGTAGTCGCAGCAATAATCCAAGACAATATCCCGCCAATAATCATGCCGATTCCAAGCAGGAGCATCCAGCCCCAATGCTTCCAGAATGATGGAGTCACTTGCGCAGGAAGATCTCGGACCTGCTCATAAATGACAGCTTCATTAATCCGTTTTGGCAGACCAGGCCCTGCATAAATCAGCCCGCTGTGAAGTAGAACGGCGTTAGCGCCTGCTTTCAGCAAATCTAACGCATCCTGCGGCTCATGCACGCCCCCGCCCGCTTTGATTAGCAAGTGGGAACAGCATTCCTTTCGCAGCAGCTTTATTTTGGCCAAAGTAAGCGCCTTGGCCTCTTTACCCACGCTTGCGCCATAGCCCTCGTTGTTATCTTCGCAAATTGCTTCTCCAATGACTACGCCTCTCCATACACCTTCTGCTGCCTGGAGCAGGGAGACCAAGCTGTCATTAGAAAAGTCAGGCGAAACATAAATAAACAAAGGTTTATTAGCATGCGGTTGTGCAGAAGCGTATCCGGCTATGCCTTTCAAAATAGTGAGGGCTTCTTCGAGGCTCCTTGATGAATGCAGGACATCAACATAAAAACCAGCCGCACCCGCTGCATTTAGCTGCACCAGCATGCTTTTAAGTTCGATTAGAGCCTGCTCGCAAGAAGCATGCGGCATTGGAGCAATTCTTGCCAGCTGCGGCAACGAATGTCCGGGCTTTCCCATACGCTCAGCATATTGCTCTACACCGTCGTTTTCATAATAATCTGGATATCGAATGGTTTCATTTAGGATGTCATTCGTTATAGGCTTATCACTCTTAATTTGCTTGACGGTGATTGGACCATGCTCGATAAAACCGATTCCAAACTGAGCCAGCGCTTTATGCGCCACTCCTTGCGGGTCTAGACCGCCTGACAATCCCACACTTGTAGTTAAGGAAATGCCTGCTAGCTTCTGCTCCAAGTAAGGTGATGGCTCCATATGCCCAAGTGTACGAATGACAAAAGTACCGCCTGGGATGCTGCTCAGCGTTCCCATTGCTTTTAGAGTCAGTGTTCTGCTGAGCCTAGAAGGAAGCCTGAATAAAAGAGGTCGAAACAAGGACTGATAGGACCAATCCGGCATTAATATTCTCCTTATGGATACTTTTCTTCCAGTATACAACAAACCCAATGCCTGCGCGGCATTGGGTTTGTTGTATTTTTATCGAATCTATTAGGGAGCTACTGCACAATTCTAAGCGCTTCACCCGTTGATGAATTGTCCCGCTGCTTCGATTGCTGTGAAGATTCGGACGGAACCTGCTGCTTCTGAGAGGGACCATCATAACGTGTTCTTTCCGTCCGGTCGATCTGTACAATTCTTCCATCATGAACAGTGATCGTTACATGCCCATAATTAAGACCCGTTACTTGTTCAGAAATACGCTCCAGCCATTGCGCATCTAACTCTAGCGGTTTTGCCATTTCAAACCCCTCCATTATTGTCATTTATTCAGCTTTCTCCGCTGGCTTCTGCGTGCCAGACTTCCACTCTACAATGCTCTTCACGATCATCGTTACGACCGCTAGCATGACGAGCAAAGAAGCAACGGCGAATGAGGCCGAAAATTGATATTCGTTGTACAAAATCTCAATATGCAGCGGCAGCGTATTCGTTTCTCCGCGGATATGGCCGGATACGACAGATACAGCGCCGAACTCGCCCATTGCTCGTGCATTACACAAAATAACGCCATACAATAGCCCCCACTTGATGTTTGGCAAAGTAACCTTCCAAAAGATCTGCCAGCCTTTAGCGCCTAAGCTTGCAGCTGCTTCCTCCTCTTGGACGCCCTGCGCCTGCATCAACGGAATAAGCTCGCGAGCAACAAAGGGGACCGTAACAAACACGGTTGCAAGTACGATTCCAGGAACTGCAAATATAATTTGGATGCCACGCTCATCGAGCCAAGGACCAAAAAAGCCCTGTGCGCCAAATAACAGCACATAGATCAATCCAGAAATGACTGGCGACACAGCAAACGGCAAATCGATTAACGTAATTAAAATATTTTTACCGCGAAAGCGAAATTTACTGATCGCCCAGGCCGCAGCAATACCAAAGACCGTATTCACAGGAACTGCGATTAATGCAACGATAAGCGTGAGCTTAAGCGCTGACAAAGCATCCGGCTCCGTAATTGAATCAATGTATACGCCTACACCTTTTTTTAATGCTTCAACAAATACCGATGCCAGCGGCAGCAGGACAACTAATCCAAGAAACAGCATCGCAATGATAATAAGCAGCCATTTGACGGGACCTGATTCTGTAATATGCCTCGGACGTTTGGAAGCTTCTGCATTCGTGTGTACTGTAATTGCTCCAGCCATTTGTATGAGCTCCCTTCTTAGTCTGATACTGTGCGGCGATTCATTCGCCACTGCAGTAAATTAATGACTAGCAGCATCAGGAAGGATACAACGAGCATTACGAGTGCAATGGCAGTAGCGCCAGCGTAATCGTATTGCTCCAGCTTCGTCATGATGAGCAGTGGAGTTATTTCTGTTTTCAGCGGCATATTGCCCGATATGAACACGACCGAGCCATATTCTCCGATACCTCTTGCAAAGGCTAGAGCAAAACCAGTTAATAGTGCTGGCAACAGCTCAGGCAAGATGACCTTCCAAAAGGTTCTTAAACGATAGGCTCCGAGCATAACTGCCGCTTCTTCCGTTTCTTTCTCCATATCCTGCAGCACTGGCTGTACCGTACGAACAACAAACGGAAGTCCAATAAATATTAATGCAATGGTAATACCGAGCGGGGAGTAAGCAACCTTGACACCGAGCGGTGCGAGCAATGAGCCAATCCAACCATTCGGTGCATAGATCGCAGTTAAAGCAATGCCAGCCACAGCAGTTGGCAGTGCAAATGGCAGATCCACTAAACTGTCGACGATTTTTTTGCCTGGAAACTGATAACGAACGAGCACCCAAGCGATTAATAGGCCAAATACCGCATTAACAAGTCCGGCAAAAAATGCGGTTAGAAAGCTGACTCGATAAGATGCAACGACACGAGCATTCGTAACCGTGCTCCAGAATTCAGACCAGCTGAGCTCTGCCGTTTTGAAAAAAACGGCAGTCAGCGGAATCAATACAATAATGCTGAGGTAAAACAATGTGAATCCAAGCGACAAACCAAAACCCGGCAGTACGTTACGGGGCTTGGAACCTTTCATGTGAAGTCAGCTCCAATCTTGTTTATGCTTTGCATTATGAGCCTGGTGTGTAAATTTTGTCGAAAATGCCACCGTCTGCAAAGTGTTTGGTTTGCGCTTCTTTCCAGCCGCCAAAATCTTTATCAATCGTGAGCAATTCTAGAGTTTTGAATTGATCTGCATATTTTGCAGCGACTGTCTCCGAAATTGGGCGGTAGTAGTTTTTTGCTGCAATTTCTTGGCCTTCTTCTGTGTAAAGGTATTTCAAGTAAGCTTCCGCTACTTCACGAGTTCCGCGCTCGTCTACCACTTTATCAACTACAGCAACTGGAGGTTCAGCAAGAATACTTAAAGAAGGATATACGATTTCGAATTTGTCTGGACCAAGCTCATTGATCGATAGGAAAGCCTCATTCTCCCAAGCAAGCAGTACATCGCCAATGCCGCGTTCTACAAACGTTGTTGTTGATCCGCGTGCACCGGAATCCAGTACAGGTACATGCTTAAATAATTGTGTAACAAACTCCTGTGCTTTCGCTTCGTCATTTCCATTTTGCTTAAGCGCATAACCCCATGCAGCAAGATAGTTCCAGCGAGCTCCGCCAGATGTTTTAGGATTTGGAGTAATAACTTCAACTTTGTCCTTGATTAGATCGTTCCAATCCTTAATGCCCTTTGGATTTCCTTTACGAACTAGAAATACGATTGTTGATGTATAAGGAGCGCTGTTGTGCTCAAACTTTGATTGCCAATCCGCATTAATTAGCCCTGGCTCAACGATTGCATCGATGTCATAACCAAGTGCAAGTGTTACAACATCCGCCTTCAGGCCATCAATAACTGCGCGGCCTTGTTTACCAGACCCGCCATGCGATTGTTTAATCGTCACGTCTTGACCTGTTTCCGCTTTCCAATGTTTCGAGAATGCCGCGTTAAATGCTACATAAAGCTCACGAGTAGGATCGTAGGATACATTCAAAAGCTCAACTGGCGGTTTTGGTTTATCCGTAGGTGCGTCTGTTGCAGCTGTATTAGTTGCCTCGTTAGTAGGCTTATTCGTTTCTTTGTTTGTTTTGTTGTTGCCGCCTTGACCGCAAGCAGCCAATACAAGCACTAATGCCAATAGAATAACAACGGAACGAACATGAGTAATTTTCTTCATCTTTCCATACACCCCTTTTTTTAAATTAACAGGTTTTCAGAAACATTTATGAAGTTTACTTCCTGTGAGGATGTTTCTCCTGGATAGGTGTTTGCTCCGGTTCGTCCGGTCGGAAAACATTATTCCTACCTGCTTAGTTGGTTATGGGAGAATCTTACCAGCGAGCCCCACTTTCTGTCAATACTTAATTTCAAATAATTGATAAGTCCTATAAGAAAGCTTTATATGCTAGCAGAACGAACGACACAGTATAAAAACAGCACTCATTCTGAATACGCTTTCAACCATACTGAGATAAAGCTTGATGCCGCTGCCAGCTTTAAACAAAAATAAAAGCTTTGGTCAACAAATTCCTGGAATAGGAATCCGTTAACCAAAGCTTTAATCAATTACTTTTGTCCGCGCTTGTTTTCACCGGTAACCATAACGACTTCAACGTAAGGCCGTATACGGTCCATTATACGCTGTCCCTTATGCAGCTCATCGCCATCCTTGCTCGTGAAGCTAAAATGCCTCTCTAGCGCCTCCAGCTCGTAGTTGGAGGTGTAGAACGTTGGCTTGCGCTGCATCCGATAATTCAAGATCGCGCCAAGTACATGATCGCGAACCCATGGATTTAAATTTTCCGCGCCCATATCATCAAAGATAAGCAGGTCGGTTTCCTTCATCATCTCGACCGTTTCCTTCAGCTTGCCAGGCTCATGCATGAGCGTCTTCAGATCTTCTACAAAGTCAGGCATGTAGACGATCACACCGGAATATCCAGCCTTCGCAAGCTCATGAAGCAAATAACACATTAAAAATGTTTTGCCTGTACCAAATCGGCCTGCCAAATACAAGCCTTCCTCCTGCAAGCCATGCTCTTTCGTGCGATCGATATATTTCTGAACCTGCCCAACCGCCTTTGCACGCTCAAGATCTCTCGTAATAATCTCAGCTGACGAGTAGCCGCGCTGCAGCGCCTTCTCGTCTATGTAGAAGCTTCTGATCCGGCTTCTAATCTGATCCTCATTCTGACGAGCGTTAAATTTCTTGCATGCTACCTTACGGTCATTTAACTGCGTTAGTCCATTCACCGTATCAGAACTAAGCAGCGTATAGTGGCCTTCAAAATCATTCGGGCAATTGTCTAAGCCCGGACAATTGGTACAGTTCCTATATTCCGTCACATATTGATAAACCCGATTCAAATTAAGACGGATCGTCTGTTCATCCAAATCCGGGTATTTAACGCGAAGCTTCTCAACAAGCGGTTCTGCAAGCAGCTCAGTCAGCTTATGCTCCGCCTTTTCCGTAAAGGCTTTGCCGGAAGGCCAAGCCTTCAGCAATTCGCCCATCGACTCCATCATCTGCTTACACCGCCTTTATCATTTACCGTCTAATTTCCGAGCCAGCTTCAACAGCTCTTCAAGCTCATCGGCCGAAACTGCCGAAGCCGATTGATCTTCCTGTACGATTGGAATAGAAGGCTTACGGGATGTGCCCCTGCTGCTGCCTCCGCTTCTGGAGCCGCCTTTCGAGCCGTTATAGCCTCCGCCAGCGTAACTGGTCGCAGCTTCCTTGCGGCGCTCCTTATCCTGCTCCACCTGCGCTTGCTCTCGCACATAAAGCACAGCTTTCTCGAATGTATCGATTTGTTTCACAAGCATGTTCGATGCTACGGCGTCCAAAAATGTTTTTGTCACCCGCTGCGCATCGTTAGCTCCAATAACATAATGTATAAGTACGTTTATAACGGGGGCAGCTAATTTATAATTGAGGTCGATGCGTTCAAACACACGTTCAATCCAATCCGGTACTGCTCCGGGGAAAAAGCGCTGAAGAAACCGTGTATGTGGTTCATTTCGCATCAGCATATTATACTGCTGAACATCACAGCGGCCGCTAAGCTGATTTGGAACTTGCAAATAATGCTGCTCCTGCACTTCGTATTCCTCGGTCAATTCATCAGGATCAACCGTCTCCTCGTCCGCAACAACTTGCGTGCGTGACAGCGCTCGCTGCCGTTCGCCTTCCCGCTTCTTGTCCTGCCTATAAAATTGATTAGCCCGCAGTTGAAGCTCGTCAACATTAAGTGTGCCGCTCTCTCCAAAAATGCCATCCTCATCAAGCAAACGACATATATCCACTACAGCCAAATTATATTTGTAAGCTACATAGTTTACCTGCGAGAGTTGTTCTTCATCACTTCGCAGCCGCTCCACGAACCGCCGATTTGCGGAATTACGAGGAAAACGCAAAATAATTTCTCCATAAGGTATGCCTGCTGTTGCTTGTGCCGGCCTAGCGGCTGATTGCCGCGATGGCGCAACCTCTGTCAACGCTTGCTCAAGCTCATTGTCTACGGACTGCATATTAAGCTTAAACAGCTCATAGAAAGGCACGGATATATTTTCTTTCGTTAACTTCGCTCCTGCCAGCTCATCCGGTTCATTAGCGCCAAATGATTCTCGAAGCGAGATTACCGCATACTTGCCAACCTTATCGCGCAAGAGCATCGTTAAATGCATGTTGCGAAAAAATTCGACTGGCGACAACGGCTGTGACATCTCGTATTCATAAATAACATCTGCATTATCAGGAACGCCTAAACGTGACGTTTGCAGCAATCCAACAGCCTCCAGCTTCGAAGCCTGTTCGATAAGATGCTTGCGTCCGCGCTCGTTCATCTCCAGCCCTAAGCCAAGAAACAGCTTGCGCTGCGGCTCAATCGAAGAGTAGCCCGAGGTGCCTTCGGCAATGCCATGATACAGCTGCTGGTAAAATGCGACGGCAAATGCGCCAATCATCGGCTGATAGATTAGCGACAGCATTTTGTAGTCGAGGCTGCTTAACGAAAAATCGCGAAAAATGTAATATCGGTGGTGTTCCGTGTACTGCAATATATTATTGATGCGCATAGCATCAGCTCCATCCTTCACTAACATTCTATCATTTTAACATAAAAACCGATGTTCAGGACGAGTCGGAAAATAGAAAAATCCCCCGAAGGAGGGATTTTTTTTTCAAATATAAGAAGGCATATCATTCGTTCCTTCTGCTTATCTTATATTTCTCCGTCAAAGCTGCTTCAGCATCCAGTGGACGCTGAAGGCGTTTTTGCTTGGCTTAAAACATTTTGTAGCCGCCCTTGCGCAGCGCCTGAATCGCCCATCCGCTTACGTATGCGCCGATTAGCGCTCCAATTACCGGTATGTAATCAAAAACCGTGTAGTGAGCAAAGTTTTCAATCGTCGTTGACGCCGACTGATCCCACGGAGCCCAAATGCCTAATACAATTAATGCGATAACAAATAAATATATCGGGAACCACGTTGTTTTTAACAACATATTCAAAATAAAGCCAATGCCGAACATCATAACTAAAAACAGCACGGTTGCAATAATTAATTGAAGCATCCAAACTTCCCCTTTCACACTCTCGTTTATTAGTTTAATTAATGGTTAGATGGAAGTCAATTATATGAGGACAAATGTCACAAGACCGCCATTTGCTCACTCCGCCCTCCTTACGATACAATGATTAGAGCATCATTATGGAGCTTGAAGGGAGCATTTATACGATGAGTGAAGCAGCACAAACATTAGAAGGCTGGTACGCGCTGCATGATTTCCGCAGTGTGGATTGGACCGCTTGGCGCTTAGCCGATGAAAGTGAACGCAGCCGCGCGCTGGACGAGCTGCAAACGTTTTTGCAGCAATGGACCACAGTGGAGGAAAATAAAGAAGGCAGTACAGCCGTTTATTCAATCGTTGGTCAAAAAGCAGACTTCGTATTCATGCATTTGCGTGAAACACTAGAGGAGCTTAACGAACTTGAAACGGCGTTTAACAAAACAACGTTCGCAAGCTTTACATATCCGGTATTTTCATATGTCAGCATTGTAGAGCTGAGCAACTACATGGCACAACCGGGCTCTGATCCGATGCAAAACCCGGATATTATCGCTCGATTGAAACCGACTCTGCCAAAAGCAAACCACATCTGCTTCTATCCGATGAACAAGCGCCGAGATGGACAAGACAACTGGTATATGCTCGCAATGGACGAGCGTAAAACGTTGATGCGCAGCCACGGGATGATCGGTCGTCAATACGCTGGCAAAGTTAAACAAATCATTACTGGCTCTGTCGGCTTCGACAACTGGGAATGGGGCGTTACACTGTTCGCCGACGATGCGTTGCAATTCAAGAAGCTGATTTATGAAATGCGCTTTGATGAAGTGAGCGCTCGTTACGCTGACTTCGGCGATTTTTATGTCGGCAATTTCTTGAACGCAGAAAAATTCCAAGCTTTGCTGAAAATATAATAGAAAGAAAGCCCAAGCCTCTTCTTCAAATGGCTTGGGCTTCTTTTTTTTCCGAGAGAATCAACTGAATGAAAAAGGCTTCCGCCTTGGAGCAATTTCGTTGCTACTCCAATGAGCGAAAGCCTTTATTTTAATTATCGTCGTCGTCTTCGTCATTATTTTCAAGACCAAGCCGCTTCGCTTCCAAATACTCTTGCGTAGCTCGGTCACGAGCGCGGCCTTTGTCCTTCAACCGCTCGATCGCCGGCTGAATAAGGAGGTCAACTTCCTTTTGCACCGTATAGGCCAAGTCGTATCGTGTTTGCGATTCTAAGAAGGAGCCTACTTCCATCAATGCATTGTAACGATCCAGCTCATCTCTGGTCAGCAATCCGCGGACTTGTACGCTGCAATGTCTCATTATAGAAACTTCCCTTTGCGAAGTACAAGCGAAATGCCGCCGATGATGAACAGGTAACGAAGGTCGATCGCTTTTTTCAGCCAAGCGGCTACGCGGCCTTTATATTTTTTGCCAAAAGCTACTCCGATTGCTTCGCCTTTGCCAAGTGATGCTACCGTTCCTTTGTTGCTGAACGTGAAGCTCTTCGGCGGTTGATTGCGAATGGAAGCGACAAGGTTATGTGCGCATACGACACCTTGCTGCATTGCAATTTGAGCAGTCGGCGGATAAGGACGGCCTTCTGGATTAAACATCAGCGAGTTGTCGCCAACGATATAAATGTTCTCATTGCTCGGCGAGCGAAGGAATTCATCCACCTTCACGCGTCCGCGCATCGTTTCGAAGCCAGCTTCCTCAATGAGGCGATTGCCGCGAATACCGCCAGTCCAGATCACGGTAGCCGACTTAATTTCTTCGCCTTCGCCAACGATTACACCCTCTGGCGAGCACTCCTTAATGGCTGTGCCAATACGGAACGTTACACCCTTCTTGGTCAGCACATCCATCCCATACTCTACGAGCTCAGGATCAAAGCCTGGCAGCGCCGTTGGTGCTGCTTCGATGTTGTAGATTTTTACAAGCGCAGGATCTACGTCAAATTGCTTGCACAGCTCAGGAATACGGTCGGAGAGTTCTCCAACAAACTCGATTCCCGTAAAGCCTGCACCGCCAACAACAAACGTCAAATAATCCGTACGATGCGGTTCACGTTTGAAGCGCGCGAATTGGTACTCGATATGCTCGCGAATCAAACGAACAGAGTTGATGCTGCGGATATTCATTGCATGTTCGCCTAAGCCTGGAATTCCGAAAGTCTCAGGCTCACCTCCAAGACCAATGACCAAATAATCATAAGACAAAGTACCGTCTTCAAGAATCACTTTTTTATCTTGCGGACGAATTTGAACGACCGTTGATTTCACGAAGTCGATTTTAAATTCATCGATCAATTTCGAAATGCTCACCCGTGCATTTTCCGGATTATCCGTGCCTGCCGCTGGCATATGAAGATGTGTTGTAATATAGTGGTAATCATGTTTATTAACTAACGTAACGTCAGCTTCATTGTAATTTAATTCTTTTTGCAGTCGAAGTGCGGTCAAAATGCCGCCGTACCCTGCGCCAAGAATAACGATTTTAGGTATGTTACTCATCGTTTAATCCCATCCATTCCTTATTTATCTTTGTATTTATACTTTGTGAAAAATTACACATGCTAAACCGAATATTTATAATGATGAGTTCAGTGTGTTCTAATTAAAGTGCTTTTATCAATGAGCCTGTGGCATTAAACCGACAACTTTCGACGTTTTATGCAACCACTCCCATGCATAACATACATCAGAAATTCTACAGAGTTTTCGGGCAAAGTTCAAGGGCAAAATATACGAAATTGTTTAGAACTCTATACAAATTAAATATTTCCTTCTTATATCTGGAAAGTTTATAATTGAAGTCGTAAAGCTTATAACGTGGAGGTGGCTACAATGTCAAACCCTGAATCAGCAGTAGATCCCGTCGATATTTTAATCATCGGAGGCGGGCCTGCAGGAATGTTTGCTGCTTTCTATGGCGGTATGCGCCAAGCTTCAGTTAAGCTCATTGAAAGCATGCCCCAGCTAGGCGGTCAGCTTGCAGCGCTTTATCCTGAAAAATACATTTATGATGTTGCTGGATTTCCTAAGGTAACGGCACAAGAACTAGTTGACCGTCTACGAGAGCAGCTTACTCATTTTCAGCAGGAAATCTGCCTTGAGGAAAAGGTATTAAACGTAAACAAGCTTGATGAACGTCTCTTTGAAATTATAACAGACAAAACAAAACATTATGCTAAAGCGGTCATTATTACTGCCGGTGTTGGTGCATTTGAGCCGCGAAGGCTTGAATTGCCTGAGGCCGCTGGATTTGAGAAGAAAAACCTTCATTATTTTGTGGGTGATTTGCAGCGTTTTCAGGGGAAAAAGGTGTTGATAAGCGGCGGCGGTGACTCAGCCGTTGACTGGTCGCTCATGCTGGAGCCCATTGCTGAGAGCGTTACGCTAATTCATCGTCGTGACAAATTCAGAGCGCATGAGCATAGCGTTGAGAATTTAATGAATTCGAAAGTTAACATCCTTACACCAAAAGAAATTACAGCGCTTCATGGTGAGGAGAGCATTACGAAAGTCACGTTATCCGACGTCAAAACATTAGAGACAATTGAACTTGAAGTCGATGCCGTCATCGTCAACTTTGGTTTTATTTCCTCACTCGGTCCGATTGCTGACTGGGGTATTCAAATTCAAGGCGGGTCGATTATCGTTGATACCCGTATGGAAACGAATATTGCTGGAATCTTTGCAGCCGGCGATGTGACTACTTATCCCGGTAAGCTTAAGCTGATCGCTGTTGGTTTCGGAGAAGCCCCTACTGCTATTAACAACGCTAAGGTTTATGTTGATCCCGGAGCAAAGCTCTCCCCAGGACATAGCAGCAACATGAAGCTTTAGCGCATTTATATTGATCATAACGGTAAAAAAATAAACATAAGGGTATCCTAACCTTGGCTTAGCTCATTCATACACCTATTGCATTCATATGCACGGTGAGCCTAGGAGGATACCCTTATGTTTTGTCCTGTTTGTAATGGCTTTCAATATTTGCATGTTCGCTGCTCCTCTTGCGATAGCGCAGTTATCGATTGCGGTCGTGCATCTGATCTGACGAGCCCTTACGCTCCCTATGAACAGATCGAAGACGAGCCGCTCATAAATAGTGTGCATGTGCAAAACTCTTTATCTTGCAAGCATCTTGTATATTGTCAGGCCTGCAAGCTTACTGCCGAGGTTTGGGTGAAGGAAATGTAGTCGCTCTGCTATCTTGAAAAATCGCGACTTTTTATGCTGTAATTTTGATGTTTTCTGGTTTGAGTCGTCTGCGTGTCATTTCGATGGCTAACATTCGAATAAACTCGGGTTCCAATTCAAACTGCACAGCTGCATAATAAGTGTCTACTAACATTTCGTCAGACAGTAGCTCCATACTACACACCCTTTCTTCCATACTTTGGTTACTACATTTTCATAGTAGCATGGCACTATTAGAAGGACAACAGTCCCGGTTATACACAAGATGTTGTGGATACGATGTGAATAGCATGTGTATATACGTCGAATTTTAAGCATTATCAAGGTGGATAATGTGGATAGAGTTATCCACAGGTCTTTTTTACATCCTCTCAATAAAAAACTTTAATCGCTTTATATGAATCTATTAATGGAATATATTGAAACCTCTCCCTATTTCCTACACTAGCCCACATACAATCACATAAAAAAAGCCCCAATGGGGGCTCATATGAGAAATGATTCCTTACCAATTCAATTCATACTGCTCGTTTTCGATCCATGAGGAAGTCGTATAGTCTCTGCCGCGCACAATAATCTTATTTGCGTACACATCAACCTGATAACCTTGGCTGCCCTCTTTGTACTCATCCTCATTCGTCCATAAATAAGCGACCGATGCCGTATTAAATATGGTCGCCGTTTCACCTTTTCCTTCAAAGCAGGTATGTCCCGCTTCCAGCTCCCAATGGGTATGTCCGTTAAACATGATGGTCTGAGGATGCTTTTTCAGTATTGCTTTCAATTCTTTGTCCTGAGTCACACCATACCAGCCCTGCTCCTCGAGCGAGCCGGCAACCGTATCCTTCAGCGGCTGATGCAGGAACAAAAATACCGGCTTTGATGCTGATGCCTGCTCACCAAGACGCTCATCAAGCCAGTCAAGCTGCTCTGTACTCAAATAGGCGAAATCCTTTAATCCTTGCTCCGAGCCAAGAAAAATAAAATGATAGCCCTCCAGCCATCTATCATAATATGGACCTTTCATGCCGGTGCTAGATTCATAGAGTTTAAGCTGATTGCTCCATTCACCTAAAAAAATATCATGATTACCATACGTAAGCAGCATCTCTGGCAGTCCTGCTTTGTTTGCTTCCCAAATGCGGGTAAACTCCTCATATTCAGGTCGGAGTCCATGATCCGTCACGTCTCCAACATGCATTATGCCTATACTGTTAGAGGCATGTGCCGCAATATCAAGAAGCGCTTGCTCGAAATGCTTATTGTGAATATGTTCCCGGTCATTCGTAACATGGGTGTCCGTAATGACTTGAAAACTAATAATTGGAGACAGCATTTTATTTTTCTCCCTTTCTGCTTGCATTTAATGGTTTTTTACACTCATATTCAAGCCCACTACTCCAACAACGATAACAGCGATCCAGAGCAATGAGGTAATAGGCAGCTTTTCATGAAAAATCGTAACGCTGACAATCGTAATGAGAATAATGCCAATACCTGACCAGATCGCATAAGCAACGCTCACATTCATATAAGACAGAGCGAAGTTTAGCATCGTGAAGCTGACACCATAAAACAAAAACATGAGTACAGAGGGCCAAAATCGTGAAAAGCCCGCTGAATATTTCATAGAAACGGTTCCCGACAGCTCTAATACGATAGCGAGAAGAAGAAATGTCCATCCCCAGCCCATTTCACTCTTCATTCACTCGTCTCCTAATCGTTAGCTCGCTATAAGAAGCAATAACTTCATCTGCATTAGGAAGCGCCTTGTGGACGCGAGATCCTTCGGCAACGTCTGCAATACCAACTTTTACACAAGCTCCAGCTACAAGTCCCATCCGCATATCTCCATTAGTGTCGCCTATAATCGCAGCCTCCGAACAATCCAATCCAAGCTTATGGCAGGCCAGCTGCATCATATCCGGAAACGGCTTGCCTCGCTCAACCAAATCAGTGCCGATTACGACATCAAAATAATTGCGAATTCCAAGCCACTCCAAATGTTTATTTGCAGCCTCCGTTTCATCAGCAGTGACAACGCCAAGCCTAATGCCATGCTCTCTGCAGCTATCCAGAAAATCAATGCTTCCAGGCAGCGGGAGAGCTGGGCGCGAGAGCTCCAGCTCAATATCCGCTTGCTTCTTGCAATGCTGAACAAGCTCCATCGCTTCGGCCCACGATACGCCTTGGCTGTACAACGGCCAAGCAAGCACTGCATACAAGTCATTCATCGTGCCCATAGCAAGCGGGCCATTTCGATCATAATCGATGATCTTGTAGTCAGCATCATGTTTCGTGCCCCAAAGGCTAGGAATTCGATCAAGCTGAAAAGGAATTCCACGGTGCTCTAGCTGATTCTTTAGCTCAATGAATATGAACTCGCTCCAGCTGCCCCACATCCCGATGAAATCCAGCAGCGTTCCATCCTTGTCAAACAAGATGCCTGACACCTTGTATGCTCGATTATTTATTATTAAGTCAGGCATATTCGCCATTCCTCCTATTTTAATCTGTCGAGCTCCTTCTGTGCTGCTTCCTTCGCTTCCTTGAGCGCTTTCTCAGCAGAAACATTTCCGATTTGCACTTTATCAGCTGCAATCTTAAGCGCATCGTTTATTTTGCCGCCTGTCGGGTCCTGGAATGGCGCAGATGCATGAGCTGCCTGCATAAGCGGCACTTTAATTTGAGGGTTTTTCTCGCTGAATGCTTTGTATTCCTCGTCCTCAAGTGCGGATGAGCGAACTGCGATATAGCCCGTACCAATCGACCATGATGCGGTATTTTTCGTTTCAGAGAAGAACGTAAGCCATTTGTATGCCGCCTCTTTTTGTTCTTCACTAACGCCAGCTGGAATGCCTGCCATAATTGCACTTGCAACAGGTTTGCCTGCACCTATGCCGTCCCAGCCCGGTTGCTCCATTGCCCCAACGATATTGAAATCAAGATCACCTTGATCGCCGCTTGAGCCCGTATAGCCTGCAGCTTGTCCCTTCATAACATCGTCGATCGTTTTGTACCAATATTCCCATCCTTGGCCGCCGGAGTGGATCGTCATCACTTTATCTTCATGAATCCATTTGCGGAACATCTCCCATGTCTCTACCCATTCCGGAGAGTCAATCATCACAGTTTTGCCATCATCACTTAGAACGGTACCGCCTTTGCCTAATACAGCATCCATCATATTTTCCATGCCCCACATTGGCTCCCAGCCATAGAAGCTTGTTTTTCCATTCGCTTTAACCGCCATCTTCGACGCCGAAGCAGCTAAGCTTTCCCATGTCTTAAAATCTTCTGTTGTAAGTCCGCTCTTCTCAAGTGCATCCTTGCGATAATACATGACCTGCGTCGTGCCATACATCGGAAGGAAATATTGTTTGCCGTCCAGCTGTCCTTGCTCAAGAAATGTTTGTACAAAGTCTTCTTTATTGAAAGAAGAGTCAGCACCAATTAATTCGCTCATGTCAGCGAATAATCCTTTTTTTGCCCAGTTCATATTAGAGGAAAGAACAGCAGCAGGCGCTTGCTTCGCTGCAATCGCAGCTTGGAGCTTCTGCTCGGTTTCGGAGTAATCCGCTTGGGCGATCCCTTTCACGATTACCTCCTGCTGCGAGTTGTTGAATAAGTCGATTTTTTCCTTCATCGTTTCGCCAAGCTTGCCGCCAAGCCCATACCAGAACTCAATCGTAACTGGCTCTTTAGGAGCAGGAGCTTCGCTTGCCTCATTGGTTGGATCTGCATTAGCTCCATTATTCGTTTTCGTATTTCCTGCTGTTTGTCCACACGCTGCCAGTACCGCAAAACTGGTTACCATCATCAGAGCTAAACCTTGCTTCATTTTCAACATTGTAATTGATTCCTCCACTCGATTTGTATAAAACAACAAGCAAAGCCTATTTTCTACCCTTTGTTCACGCCAACTGACATATTGAAGCTTTTCATAATCGTCTTCTGCGCAAAAAGAAACAGCACAAGCAGCGGGATAATCGTAAAAGAACTTGCCGCCATAATAAGCGGCCACTTCAAGCCATAGGCTCCTCCTTCCACAAAGAAGCTTCTAAGGCCAGCCGAGACTAGCTGCAGATTCGGATTTTTCGTGATCAGCATCGGCCAAAAATAGTTATTATAATGTTCAATGAACGTAATAAGAGCGAGCACAATAAAGGAGGAACGCGTCACCGGAATAAGAATCGACCATAAAATCCGCATGGATGACGCACCATCGATTTGCCCTGCCTCTACCAGTTCATGCGACACCTGTAAAAAAGCTTGTCTGATCAAAAAAATGGAAAAGACGCTGACGCAGTTGGATAAAATGAGGCCAGCATAGGAATCGAGCAGGTGGAGCTTGGCCAAAATCATATAGCTCGGCAAGTAAACCGCTGTGCTAGGAATCATATAACCAAGCATTATGATTGCTGTGATGGCTTTTTTCAATCGAAATCGCATATGCGTCAAAGCATAAGCCATCATCGCAGAATTCAGTGCCTGCAGCAGAACAATGACTGAAGCTACGAGAATGCTATTCGTTAAATACCGCCAGAAAGGCGCTTCTAGCCAAGCAGCCAAAAAGTTGCTCCACTGAGGAGAACTTGGCCAAAAGGTCGGCGGGAATTGCCATATTTCATCATTTGTTTTGAGCGCGCTTGTAATCATCCAATAGAATGGAAAGGCCATAACGGCACTGAAGAGCAGCAATAACAAATGCCTGATCGTACGTCGAAAAACATTTTGAGCTTGCATAACAATCTTTCTCCTCTCCATGCGGTTGACGATTATGAGCTGTAATGAACGGTTTTACGGCTGATGGCAAAGGATACGATCGATAGCACCATACAGATAGCTACGAGCACAACCGCCACAGAGGAAGCTTCTCCGATATCAAACGACTCAAAAGCCGATTGATAATACATATATAGAAGCGTTCTTGTTGAACCGGCCGGGCCACCCTGCGTTAACACGTTAATTTGATCATAAGCTTGCAGCGCCGATATCGTTTGTACAATAAAAAGAAAAAAGGTCGTTGGCGATATTAGCGGAATCGTAATATATCGAAGCTTGCTCCAGCTTCCCGCTCCGTCCAGCTCTCCAGCCTGCAATAGCTCTCGCGGCAAATTTTGCAAGGCGACTAAGAAAAACACCATCGACCAGCCCATCAGCTTCCAGATGGTAACGATCAGCACCCCTGCAAGCGCCCATCTCGTATCTTGAAGCCAGCCAATTCCGTCAAAGCCGAACCATCTCAGCACCGTATTGGCCATTCCTACTTTAGGTTCGAATATCCAAGACCATACAATAGATACAGCAATCGTTGGTGTAACCCAAGGAGAGAACAATAACGTCCGGTATATAACCGAGCCCTTCATCTTCCGGTTAAGCAACAACGCTAGCGCGAGTCCAAAAGCCATCACCGGTAGCACACTACCAAGACAAAAGAGGAGTGTTACGCCAAGGGATTGATAGAATGCTGAATTATTGAACAAATAAATATAGTTTTCAAAACCTACAAATGTTTTAACGGGACTCATAAAATCCCAATCCGTAAAGCTCAAATAAAAAATAGTTCCCAGCGGGATCAACCAAAATACAATCAATGGAATCATAGCCGGCAGCGTGAACAATAGAGCCTTCCATTCCTTAGCCATATCGCGTTTTATCATCTCCTGTTTATCGTTCAATTTTTTCTTAATGTTTGCTATAATTATCATTAATAACTCATTTTCACCTCTATTGTTCAAAAATTATTGTACACTCAGTTTAGAACAGCCACATTATCTGAACGTTAACGTCTGATAAAGATCTTGTAAAAGAGTTGTTTTCCTGAAAGATTCACTTTCAACTAATATTGTTGCTGTATAATGAATCATAAAATCTTAATCTTGTAGGTGATGTTGTGAAAAGAGCTTCCACCAGCGATCAGAATAGTTTGCCCACGACTCAGGAGCAAATAAGAGGAAAGATAATAGACGCTATTGCCCAGACGATGGATTTATATGGTGCTAATTATTCATTCGGACAGCTTTACGGCATCATGTTTTTTGAAGATAAACCGATGACACTTGAAGAAATGAAGCAGCAAATGAATATGAGCAAAAGCAATATGAGCTATGCCGTTCGATCCTTGATGGATTCAAAGATGATAATGAAATTGGATGAAAAACTGGAACGCAAAGATTTATATGTAGCGGAGACTGACTTTTTCCAAGCCTTCCAAAACTTCTTTGCTGCTAAGCTGCAGCGCGAGATCGATGTCATGCTCGGTGCAATAAATGAGGTTATTCCTCCGTTGTCTGAAATCATCTTAGATATTGATACGGAGGCTGAGGAGCGGCTCCTATGCCTAAAGGACTTGAACAAACTGCGCCACGGTATTGAGTATTACAGCTGGCTTCAGCAATTCGTCGACGGGCTTCGTAACGGAGAGTTTTTCCGCCAAAATGAGACCAAGCCCGATCTTTAGCTATGAATAAAGCAAAAACGGCTTCGGCACCCTCTGGATGCTGAAGCCGCTTTGACGGAGAAATATAAGAGAAGTATGAGAAAATAATCTACTTTCTTATATTGAACAAAAGGATGCTAAGAAGTGATTTCCACTTCTACGCATCCTTTTGTTTGCCTGTTATTGCGGCCTTGTATTCACTTCAAATATCCATATTTTACCTTGTTTATCAATACCGTAATCAAACCCTAACTGGCCAATTCCGGGGTACTTGGCTTCAAGCACATTTGTCGATAATACGGTAAGCTCACGCATCTTCCGCTTCTTTTCCCCTACCTGTGCTGAAGATAGGGATCTGCTAATCCCGTCTGCTGCTGAAACCAATGTGCCGCCTCGGCATAAATTAGTTACGAACAGCCCTTTTCTAGCAATTCGCCCTACAATTGCACGATAGACCCAGCCGTTATCCGTCTTCACATATTTTACTCGGTAATCAATAGGCCTGCCGTCCACCGTTGCCAAATATATCCCTTTTTGAATAATATAAGCACGGCCTTTACGTTGATTGTTAAGCGATCCTACTAAAGCCGCAAAACTAGCGAATCGTTTCGTCTGCGAATAATAAGTATAGGTATACCCATCGCCGTATCGCGTAACCTTTATAACGCCGTGTCCGCCAGCACCGACTACTGGCTTAACAACAACCATTTGATGTGTATCCAACATGCTTCTGAGGTTATTGGCCGTAAATCTCCTAGTTGGAGGAATATGCGGTGCGATGCTGGAATGAGAGAGCAGTATTGCCGTCTTAGCCCATTTGCTAGCTAATTGCCTACCCTGATTATCACCCAATGAAATCTTTCCCCTTTCCTACCTCTTCATCCATAGCATATGACAGAACACTATCTGTCTCTTGGATGAATGACATAGGTTAGGAGCCTTTATTACCAAGCTTACCAACAATCGCTAGCCATTTGCCTCGTTTCGTATCCGTAGAACCTTTTACTGGACCAATATTCGTAATCCGTACTGGATTAATTCCACAAAATTGAAGTGTTGCTTTCTTCATTGCGCGATGCCCTGGCTGACCGTATACAAAGCGGTTGTACCATACTGGTGTATCCAGTGTAACGATCAAGCGAGCTGTTTTGCCAGACAACAGCTTATCCCAAAATATAGAGCCTTCACGATATTTAAAAGCGAAACCTGGCAGCAGCACCCGATCCAAAAAACCTTTGAGCAAAGCCGGCAGCGTCCCCCACCAAGTCGGATAAATAAAGACGAGATGATCCGCCCACTTCATCGATGCTTGAGCTTCTAGCAAATCCGGTTCAAGCTCTGTACGCTTCGCATAGCCGAAGGCAAGATTAGGATTAAAGCTTAGCTCATGCAGCTGTATGATTCGAACCTCAGCGCCCCCCTGCACCGCGCCGTCAGCATAAGCCTTTGCCAAAGAGCTGCAATAGCTGGTAGGGTTGGGATTTCCTTGAATGATAAGTATTTTTTTGTTTGAGCTCACTTTGGCTCCACCACCGTTTCAGTTAATAAAATAATTGCAAGAAATCTAATCATCGGTACTTATCCTTGTCGTGATTCTCTTTGACACTATTCAGAAGTTCCGTCTTGTAAAATGAGCAGCATAAATGTATAAAAATCTTCTTTCTCGAATGCACGAGCTGGTGATGAAAGCGTGTCGGCTAACATAATGTTCCGAACGCACATGCCGTATGAAAGCATTACGCCTTGCTCCGCTGCTTTACGCGCATCCACGGTTTGAGCAATGAGACCCTCTTTTTGTCCGCTTTCTATCCACTCTAGCAAGGTCGCTGTTGAACGCTCGTGAAATTGCTGCAGAACACTTGCAATACCTGGCTTATCCTTCTGACTAAGCAGATAAGTTAAGATTTGATTAGCTACACTATCCTTCTGCTGAAGCTGATCAAGCCCCTCAGTAATAGCAAGCAATGGAGCTGTAAGACTGCAGCTTTTCTCTATCGTAAGCAGGAAGGAATCATTAATGAGCTCCACTTGCGAAGACAATATAAGTCCAAAAAGCTCTTCTTTGCTTTTTACATAATGATAGATGGCACCTTTGGACAATCCGGTACTAAGCATAATTTGCTGCAATGTGGTATGTCGGCAGCCTTTTTCCTGAATGAGCTGCTCTGCTGTTTCCAACAATAATTTATAACTCGCATTTGCAGTGTAATCTACCATAAGCAGCCTCCTTTATTATTACTTGTTTATTATTAGTTGCAATCGACGATAACTTATTTAGATGGCCAGCAGACCGTCGGTCGGTTTGTTGATGTCTTTATAATACAGACCGCTGGTCGGTTTGTAAAGTGGTATTTTATTTTTTCTTTTCACAAAAAAAACCGGCAAGCAGCCCTTTATGGGTTGCTTGCCGGTTTTCTCTAATTTATTTGCCTGATTGTTTTTCGAGTGCTGCCTTAAGCTTATCTGCCAAGCTATTGGACATCGACGTATTATCGCTATACTGTTCAATCAGTTTCTGGTTTTGCTTGCGATTCACTTTGCCGCTTTGCTTATCGCCAAGCATTTCTATGACATTGCATGGTTTGCATTGTGCAAATTTCCCTGCTTTGCCGTCTTTAATCTCCATTTTCTTATGGCATTGCGGGCAGCGCTTATTGGAGAGCATTGTCTCTGCTGAACGGCGATAGCCGCACTCACGATCTGAGCAGACGAGCGATTTGCCTCGTTTTCCGTTAATTTCGAGCAACGGCTTCTCGCATTCAGGACAGCGTGAATGGGTCAAATTATGCGGTTTATATTCCTTCGTCTCAGCAATAACCTCAGAAACCCATTTCGCAGCCTGCTGTCTAACATTTTTCATAAAGGCAGCCGGGTCGCCTTTACCTTTCGCAATGCGCTCCAGCTCCTGCTCCCATTTTGCTGTTAAATCAGGACTTCTAAGCTCGTTTACTACGAGTTCAATCAGCTGCTTTCCTTTACCCGTTGGCATCAGCTTGTTTTGCGTCCGAGTTATCGTATCTGTTCCGAGCAGCTTTTCAATAATATCAGCTCTTGTTGCCGGTGTTCCAAGACTGTGCTTCTCCATGCGAGTAAGTAGTGTCGCTTCTGTATAGCGTGCTGGCGGCATTGTACGAAGCTCGCGTACCTTTTCCTGCTTCACAGGAAGCGATTGTCCGATGGATAGCGGCGGAAGCAGCTGAGCAGGCTGTCCGTCGGATTTCCCTTGACCTGAGCCCGCACCGTCGTCGTCATCCTCATCTTGAACGGAAGAATAAGCATCTGATTGATAAATTTCCTTCCAGCCCTTTTCTTTCTCGATCTTCCCTTTTGCGTATAACATATCCTTGCCTACAGCAAGCACGACACTCGTCTCATCGTAACGATAAGGTCCATAAAATAATGAAATAAACCGTTTTACGATTAAATCGTATAATCGGCGCTCATCATTGCTTAGAGCAGACAAGTTTACGAATTGTTCTGTAGGAATAATAGCATGATGATCTGTTACTTTACTGTCGTCCACAATTCGCTTCGTTATCGGAAGCTGCATTCTGACAAGCTTGCGAGCCAGCTGTGTGTAGGGGCCAACAGCGATACTCTCTAAACGTCCCTTTAAGGTAGGAACCATATCGCTCGACAAATATCTGGAATCTGTACGCGGATACGTAACCAGCTTATGCTGCTCGTAAAGCTTCTGAAGCACGTTGGACGTTTGTTTGGCCGAGAAGCCCAGACGTTTATTTGCATCCCGCTGCAGCTCCGTAAGGTCATAGGCCTGAGGATGCGGCTCCGATTTCTCCAAGGTGCGAAGCTTGCTTACCTTTGCAGTTCCCTGCTTAATACGAGCGGCGATCGCATCAGCATCAGCACGGCTCCATACTCTTCCATCATGTGCATCCTGCTCCCGCCAATGCGCAGAGAATGAGCCAAAATCAGCGGACACATTCCAATATGGCTGCGATTGAAACGATTGTATTTCTTGTTCCCGCTCCATCAGCATGGCAAGCGTTGGCGTTTGCACGCGTCCAGCTGCTAGCTGTGCGTTGTATTTGGTCGTTAATGCTCTCGTCACGTTTAATCCAATCAACCAATCCGCTTCTGCTCGGCAAACGGCCGAAGCATACAAATTGTTATAGTCCTTGCCTGGCTTCAAGGTGTTGAAGCCGTCCTTTATCGCTTTGTCCGTCTGAGATGAAATCCAAAGACGCTTAAACGGCTTACGCCAATGAACAAGCTCCATAATCCAACGAGCGACTAACTCGCCTTCTCGGCCAGCATCCGTAGCGATGATAAGCTCACTAATATCTTGCCGTTTACAAAGCTGAGCTACTGTACGATATTGCTGTGATGTTTCCTTCATAATTTTTAAATTCATTTTTGGCGGAAGCAGCGGCAAATCTTCCAAATTCCAAGTTTTATATTTCGGATCGTAATCCTCAGGTTCAGCCAGTGTCACCAAATGACCCAGCGCCCAAGTTACAACATATTTAGGGCCTTCCATGTAGCCTTTATGTTTCTGTCCGCAGCCGAGTACACGGGCTATCTCCTTCGCCACACTCGGTTTTTCTGCCAGTACAAGCGATTTCATTCGGATTATTCGCTCCATTCCATTTAGATGCCTCATTCGCATCAATCATTATGACGAAACGATACCATAGGCTCGCAGCCTGCGCAACGCCTGCAGCCTTAACCCACAGCATGCTGTAAAACGTTTATGCATCGATTTCGCATCCTTCCTATCGTATTGAAACACTTGGCGATTAGCAATCTATTCCTGCTATTCTTGTGAATTTTACTGCTATATTCTCGGTGTGATATAGTAGGTTCAGCTTATAAGAAAGCAGATTAAGAGCTAGGGAGCGTTGATGGATGAAGCTGCGTGTTGTTGCTATTGTTTTTGGTGTTTTGCTCTTATACAGCGGCATTTCCTTCTATATTGGCTGGAATGGGTGGCTGTTGTTATCTCATTTATTTCATTTCGAAAATGCGACAGTGTATACGATCATTGCTAGTATCATTGCATTTTCGTACATTATCGGCCGGCTCGCTTACCGTGCGCCTTTTAAACCGGTTGCCGAGGTATTGAAGCTGATTGGTTCCTACTGGTTTGCCGTATTGGAATACGCCGTAATCATCTTGCCACCTGCCAATGTTGTTGCCCTTATCTTAAAAGCAGCTGGCGCTGAAAAATCAATCTATATTGTCGGTGTAGGCGGACTGACCTTGCTTATTATGGCTGTACTCCTTATCCGCGGTTCATGGAATGCATGGAGCCCAATTGTTCGAACCTATCACGTTCAAGTGCCAAAACCTGCTGGAAAATTGAAGAAGCTGCGCATCGCCATGGCTTCTGATCTTCATTTGGGAACAATCGTAGGCAATCGGCATTTAGTTAGGCTGGTGAGCAAGGTTAAAGAAATTAAGCCAGATCTCATCTTGCTTCCTGGCGATATTCTTGATGATGATATTGAGCCTTTTCTTCGCAAAAACATGTCAACTGAACTTGGCAAGCTCAAAGCGCCACTAGGCGTTTACGCCGTAACTGGAAATCATGAATACATTGGCCGAAAAGTGCCGGAATTTATTGCGGCAATGGATGCAATCGGCATTCGTGTACTTATGGACGAGACGGCGCTCATTGCTGACAGCTTCTATGTCATCGGTCGTAAAGATAAGGCGGCTGCGGGATTCAGCGGCAAGGGAAGACTCCCTATACAGGATCTGATTGCTCCTCTAGATCAATCTAGGCCGCTAATCATGCTCGATCATCAGCCTTCCGACATCGCAAGCGCAGCAGATAACGGCATCGATATCTCCGTATCCGGCCACACCCATCGCGGCCAGATGATGCCTAATCATCTGATTACGAGAAAGCTGTTTGAGCTCGATTGGGGTTATTTAAAAAAAGGCGGACTGCATGCCATCGTATCATCAGGCTTCGGAACTTGGGGGCCGCCGGTACGAATTGGCAGCCGGTCTGAGGTCATTCATATCGAGGTAGAATTCACAACCGTTTAAAAGGTTAACGAAAATAGCGGCAGCAATGATGTAAACCACTCTCATTTCCGGCTAACCAGCCTATGACGAGGGTATACACACAATTGCTGCCGCTATTTTTATATCTTTATTGTAGACTCCGAGTTGCAGCTTTGGCGGTGTGAATCCGCTAATTAACGATTAATCTACATCAGCTATGCGCCATTCAGCACCTTTTTCCTTGCTCTTATGGAACACATACACTGAGCTTCCACCGCTGTCTTCATTGTTCCTGATCTCCGAAACTTGAACGACAGCCTCAAACAACGACTTTTGCTCTTTAATAGCTATTGGTTGTTCGACCTTTATGCTTGTAATTGTGAATCCGGTAATGCCACTTGAATCTTCGCGTGACTTGCGTGCACTTTCCGTGTACAAGTTTAAAAAATCATCCCATTTTTTCTCATGCATATACTTTATTCGCAAATTAATTAGCTCGATAAGCGGCTTCTCTTCTTCCGTGAAAGCTGAGCTTTCCAAATACGCTGGCTCGAGTACTTCGTTATTCGGCGACTCAGACGACTGCATAGGAATGGGAGTGGAAGACTCGATTATAGGTGATGGCGACATGCTCTGTGTATTCTGCTGTTCTCCGTCTACTTGCTCGTCTGCTCCTTCTTTGCCAGAACCACTCACCGAATACGCATCTTCCAGCAAAGTCCAAATCTTCTTCGTGGATGATTTCCCTAATCGATAAAGCGTTCCAGTATCACCTGGCTTCATGAAATTCCCATGCTCGCTGCTCTTCGATATCCAAAGCAGGTAACGCGAGTCCCCTAAGATTACAGAATAGGGTGGTGCCGCGATATCGACCTTTCCCTTCATCTGCTTACCAAATCGGAATGCATATTCGAATGCTCGAATCGACTCTCGATCCTCCCACACCACTTGCGAGGTCGGCTCTGCCTGCTCGAAATCAAGCATGCGCTGGACGGTAACCTGATTCTCGTTTACCCGAAACAAAAACATCAAAATTGCAGCAGCCACAACTACGACGCCAATCAGAATGATGTAGCCACGCTTCAAATGCACACTTCCTTTCTCCAAAAAAATTCAACCATTGCTACCTGTTACTTCGTGTCCGATATAATAAATAGATAAATCGAGTGCGATAACCATTAAGACGAAGGTTCATGGTAAAAGGTTCCATACATAGGTCCAGGTTGTGTCATAAACTGTTCCGGTCAACCAAATATAGGAGTATCTGGAATAATAGGCAGGGCTAAACACAAGCATAAATGTCGTCATCGCCGACAACAAGGAAGCCACACCTATGCCGACTAATACGAGGCGAAAGGGATTTACACCTTTTTTCCAAGCAATTAAATAAATCATCATTCGGCAAATGATCATGGCCGAGCAGGACGCAAGAAAAAAGCTTGCTTCGGTTACAAAACAAGGAAAATGGGTAATCATAAGACTGCTGCCAAATAATTGCCGCCTTTATGGAAATAGTGAACATACCTTTACGGAGTTATTTTACGATCGCTTGCAGTTCCAATGTGATGAGCGCATCACGCATCCCATTTACAAAAACAATGCGCTTGAGCACATTATCCCGATTCTAGAGAATGGGACCCTTGGGGCCCCATTGGGCGTGAATATATGATTCGTGAGATGAAACGTTATTTCATCAAAAACGCTACTAATGCATATTGACAAATAATTATTTTTGTGGTATAATATAATATTTTACTATTTACATACATTTTAACTACTGGTACGATGTTACTTGAAATGAGCAACTCACCTGCAGCAAAAACTTCTAAACAGTAGCGGAGGGTTAAAATGAACATTGCAAGCGGAGTTAATATGATGCCGATATCAGCGGTCATGATGGGTCGAATGGAAACAATTTATCCCACTTTAATTTGGGATAACGACACCGTGATCTTAGTGGATACTGGCTATCCGGGGCAGCTGCCATTAATAAAGGAGCAAATGGAGCGTGCTGGACTTGCGTTTGAGCGTCTTAACAAAATCATTATTACCCATCAAGACCTTGACCACATTGGAAGCTTGCCTGCGATTTTGCAGGAATTGCCTCATAAGGCGGAGGTGCTTGCGGACAAAGTAGAGGCTCCTTACATTCAAGGTGAAGCACATTTGCTCAAAGTTACACCAGAATCGATTGAGCAAGCTGTCCAAGCCTTGCCGGCAGAGGTGCCTGAGGAATGGCGAGCCGCATTCAGGAAGACGCTTGAAAATCCGCCTAAAGCGAATGTCGATGTTATCATTACGGATGGGCAACAATTGCCGTATTGCGGAGGAATTATCGTCATTGGCACACCTGGGCATACGCCCGGACATCTTAGCCTTTATCATACTGCTAGCAAAACGTTAATTGCAGCTGATGCTCTAATCGTTGAAAACGACCAGCTGCTAGGACCGACCCCACATTATTGTCTCGATCCGGATACCGCAAAAAAATCCATCAAAAAATTAACGCAATACGACATAAACACAGTCATCTGCTACCATGGCGGGTTATATTCTGATCATGTGAATGAGCGAATTTTAGAGCTCGCTGCCGAATAGCGAATAAGGGAGCTGCCAACGCAATCGACGTTGACAGCTCCCTTTTATATATTCCTACAATCCGCCAGCCAGCGCTTTTTTCAAAAACTGTCCTGTATAGGAAGCAGCAATAGACGCTACTTGCTCTGGCGTTCCTGCTGCGACAAGATTGCCGCCTGCTGCACCTCCCTCGGGCCCTATATCGATGACCCAATCGGATTCCCGGATAATTTCCAAGCTATGCTCAACCAGAATGACCGTATTGCCGGCATCCACTAATTTATTGAGTAGAGCAAGCAGCTGTTCAACGTCCGCTAGATGCAAGCCCGTTGTTGGCTCATCCAGCAAATAAAGGGTATGTTTGTTCGATCTCTTGTTCAGCTCCTTCGCCAGCTTAATTCGCTGACCTTCTCCGCCGGACAACGTTTTTACCGACTGTCCCCATTGCAGATAACCTAACCCTACTTCACACAGCAGCTCGGTCATGCTCGCAATTTTTGCTTTATTTTTAAACACAGCTCGGCTCTCTTCAACCGTCATATTAAGCAAATCCGATATCGAATAACCCTCGTAAGTGACTCTCAATACTTCATCTTTGAATCGTTTTCCTTTGCAAGCCGTGCAGCGAATTTCAAGATTAGGGAGAAAACTCATGTCTACCGATAATACGCCAAGTCCTTGGCAAGTCTCGCAGCGTCCCCCTGGTGTATTGAATGAAAAATGCTTCGAGGTAAGCTGATTGCGCTTCGCTTCTGGCAGCCCTGCATATAAATTTCGCAGCTGTGTAAATACTTCTGTATAAGTCGCAATATTTGAGCGCTGCATACGACCTAATGGTGACTGATCGACCGTAATTTGATTTCCGATATGCTCAAAGCCCGCAATGCTGTCGCAGCCCGCAATACGTCGTTTCCCCTGCCCTCCCTCCGCAAGCAAATCAAATAACAAGGTAGATTTGCCTGAGCCAGACACTCCCGTCACCGAGATGAGACAGCCAAGCGGAAAAGCAACATCAAACCCTTTCAAATTACGAGCATGTGCATGGACAATCGACAGCTGTTTACCGTCGCCTGACCTTCTTGTCCGTACCGCCGCTGGCAAGCTTTCCTGACGCAAATAGGTACCTGTAACGGAACTCTCACTTGCGATCAGCTCCTCCAAGCTGCCTTCGCCAACGACCGTCCCACCTAAATATCCTGCTCCTGGACCGATATCGATAATATGATCTGCAGCTCTCATGACCTCAATATCATGCTCAATAACGAGTACCGTGTTGCCCAAATCACGCAGCTGCATGAGAACGCGAAGCAAACCTGCTGTATCGCGTGGATGTAGACCTGTTGTTGGCTCATCCAATATATAGAGCACACCAGTAAGTCCAGACCCAAGGAGTGACGCTAATCGCAGACGCTGAGCTTCCCCGCCTGACAGGGAAACGGTCTGTCGGTCCAGAGATAAATAACTAAGGCCAACATCGATGATTCTCTCCAAACGTATCGGCATATCGGTCATGACAGGCGCAAGCAGCGGCCGTCCCTGAGGAGGCACAGCATCCTGAAGCTGCTTGGTCCAAGTAAGCAAATCCTCCAATGACCAAGTGGATACTTCTGATATCGAAGCCCCTGCCACTAAAGCTGACCGGCTTTCTTTTTTTAGACGCATGCCCTTGCAATCCGTACACCCATCTTGCTTAAAATAATCGTTTTCCTTTTCTGCTGCCCCTTGCTCGCTTTCCTTCTCTTTATACCTTCTCCACATTCCAGTTACAATGCCTTCAAACTTGCCTTTTCCGACTGTTTTTGGCGGCGCTGCAAGAGGAAAATGCCTCATGAATGCATCGCTCTCCACGCCGTAATAAAGCAGATCACGCTGGATTTCCGTATAATCCTTTAATGGCAGGTCGAGATCAAATGTAAATCCATAATGGTCTCCTGCACCCTTTAAAATGACAGCATAATATTCGAGTTGTACTTCGTACAGGCAAGTCACACAGCCGCCGCGGAAACTCAGCTCTTGATTGAATACCGCTTCTAAGTCAAGCGTGGCAACATGTCCTAACCCACTGCAGGTTTCGCAGGCTCCCTCCGGCTTATTGAAAGAAAAATGAGCCATTCCGAGCTTCTCATGTTCCTTATTGCAGCCCAGGCATACGATCGTCTGGCGTCCCTCCTCTTCCTCTGCAGCTGCGATATCATTCTCTTCATCGAATACAGGCGGTATAGTTGTACCGCAGCTGCTGCATACACGGCTGCTAAGCCTGGAGTAGACAAAACGCAAATACGTATAAATATCTGTAACCGTACCAACCGTAGAACGCGGATTGCGATTGGTGACGTGCTGACCGATGCTGATGGAAGGAGAAAGTCCAGCTATCGATTCCACCTTCGGCTTGCTTATGGAATCCGATACCATCCCCATTGACTCCATATACTGCCTCTGACATTCCCTTTGCAGCGTGTCCATGGCAAGCGTTGATTTGCCGGAGCCTGAGGGCCCTGTCAACACAACCAATTTGTATTTGGGGATTGAGAGTGAAATGTTTTTCAAGTTATTTTCGCGTGCACCTGTAATGACTATCGTATCGTTCATGCATGTCCTCCTCATTGACAATAAATTTTTGGGGTAAGCAACGCTTCGCCTATTTAGAGCGCTTTTCCAGCATTTATTCCAGCATACTACATTGATGCAAGTGTGAAGGTTACGCAAATAAACACCCTATTTAAACCTGTTTCGTTGACAAAAAGGTTCCCATGGTTGTTTAATGTTTTTAGAAAATGTTCGGAGGTGTTTTTTGTGATTATTCGACCGATTGATATTGCCAGGAGATTAAATATTAGTACTAACGCGTTGAGGCACTACGAGGATTGGGGCATCATTCCACCGGTTGAACGAGGGACAAACGGTTATCGCATATATACAGCAGAACACGTCGCTTACTTTGAGTGCATAAGAGCGATGAATGAAGGTTTTGGAATGACGCTTACCAAAGAAGTGATGATTAAACTGATCCAAGGCGAGATTGATGAGGCGTTATGGCTTGTAAACCGTGCACAGGCAGAGCTTCACCGTGACAAAACGATCGCCGATAAAACGATTCTTGCGCTGGAGACAGATGAGATTCATTTGCTGCATAGAGCAAGGAAAAGAAAAGGGATGACCATTGGGGAAGTATCCGAGGCAACAACCATACCAAGCTCCGCTATTCGTCACTGGGAGAAGATGGGTCTCCTTATTGTTAATCGCAACAAGGAAAATGGCTACCGCATCTTCAGTCCAGCAAACCTGCGTCAAATCTTAATTATTCGCACCTTCAAGGCGGCGGTATGGTCGCTTGAGATCATTCAGCAGGTGCTGAAAGAGGTTAACGATAACCAGGTAGAAAATGCGATAAAAATAGCGCGTGAATCGATGCAATTTCTAAATCGAGTCAATAGAAACCAACTGCTCGGAGCCCATTCTTTGTATAAGCTTCTACTCGCCATCGAACAAAAGCATTAATCATTAGCCCAGATCGCTGAGATAGGAAGCTGCATTTGATCGAAGTAGATCGATTAAATCTTCGTTCATGTATTCGAATTCATCTGGTATATGAAGACAGATTAGCTGCTTGCCCGAAAGCTCATGGCCAAACTTGCTTTGCAGCCTTCGAATATGTTTTTTCTCCATTGCAAAAATATAATCAGCCCAGCCAATATGACCTGCTGTCACCTTAATCCGGGCATTCTCTTCCGTACCAGCGAACCTCACCTCATGGCCGCCAACACCTTGAAAAATCGTTTCCGCAGTCAAGCTTCGCCACTTGTTTCTGCTGCATACAAACAATAGATTTATCGAGAACACACTCCTCATTCATTTTTAATTTTATTATTCAACCAGTTCAAGCAAATTACTCAGTTCATGATATAACTCCAGCTCCGACAATACGCGCTTGCAGCGTCTGAGCATCCGTCTGTCTTCCAAAATTAATTTCTTGTGCTGCGCATCACGAAGGAAAGCAAGCTTTCTCTCCGGGGTTGCCTCTTCAACCATTGCATCGAGCGCCCGCCTATCATCCCAATCAATAGAGAGCGGCCCTTCAGCGATATAATCAACCTGACCCAAAAGCGGTGCAACACCAATCGAATCCAGCGTTTGCATGCAAATCGCTTGCGCCCTTTCCTCACGTACACTTTGTATATACTGTTCCAAGTCAGTAATTTCACGCAGTCCAAAAAGCTCTTTCAGCCTTTGCAGCGCCGCTGAATGCTCATCCGCCAAGCTTTCATTTTTCTGCTCTCGCATCTTTTTAAAGAAATCATCAAATGTCGCAGGGTTATTATACAGTAGACTTCTATCCGTAATAATAAGACGAAGGAAATCCGTAATATTTTTGGAAACAAGCCATATTTCCGAGTCAAAATCCATTGGCGATACGACAGCTATATAAGCTTGCTCCAAATCTTTGACAGCTCCGAAATCCGTTACAAAACAATAATGAATGCCATCACAACCAGAGCTGGCGAAAGGAATAAAATCGGGCGGCGTACATGGATAGCGGAAGTCATATTTTTGCATGATAAGCCCCAGCTCTAGATCCATTGCTCTTCCGAGTTCAGTCTCCAGCTCGTACAGCTGATTAATCGCCTGCGGCACCTCATAGTTGCCATATTGCCGATGAATACGCGGCTTATCCCATTTTTGTTCAGTTTCGATGATAGGCCCAAACGATGTTTTCGATGGCAAATTTGCCCTATCGATGCTGGCATAAGCTTGAATGATATCCGGTACGTATTCACGAGTCAGTTTATGGCCGGACAGAATTTGGTACAGCTGCGTAAGGTCATCTTCTTCCCACGCCGACAAGCTCTCCAACGATATGCCGCCCTTATGACCGGATAAACGCAGAATAATCGCATCAAACTGTGCGCGGTTATCCTCCTTTACGAACGCATATTCTTCCAAAATGAAAGCAATCATTGATTGTTTATCCATGCTCAGCTCCATCTCCCTATCGTAAATCCGATTCAGTATTTTAGGCATTTAATGCTAATTATACCAAATGAATCAGCTGAAAAACTACATATTCATCCTAGTCCAGCTCTCGATATTGGAAATAGCAGCGATTGAAAGCTTGTTCTCGTCCTCTTTTAAACGCAGCTCAAGCTTTGTTTCATAGAGATCGAGCTCAAATAATTGCTCAATATGATAAACTCCTTTTGGCAGATTCGAGCTGTATACAGCCATGGCAACCGCAATTGCCGTTTGTGCTGTAATTTCAGCCTCCTCTGTACCCTGCAGCCCATATTCGATTAACGTCTCTGCTCCTGATTTAACACCGTAACCTGTCATTTTTACCGCGTAACAAGCAGAACCGACTCGAAGCTTACCAAGCAATTGAATCACCAAACTTCTCATCGGTTTTAATCGCAGCAGACGATCGAATCCTAATCCCTTAAAGAGTGCTATCGTGCTGGTGACGATCCGCGAATCAAAGCATAACCTCGTAGATACTGATGGTACGCCTAATGTATGAGGTAGTGTTTCTTGGTCGGAAAAAGGGAAGCGATAGGCTGTTCGGACTTTTAAATCAGCGCCAAAATCTGTTTTAAGCCCTTCCGTAAAGCTGCTGACTCTTCGTGCGCTGCCTGATTCCGTAATATGAAATGACCGTGAGAGACTATCGACTGTCCATTCGATAGCTGCTTTGCCATGCGCGTCTCCAAGACCCAGCATAATGCCGATATCAATCCGTTGCACTTCATCCATCGACTGCACGGCCTTAAGCGCCAGCAGATTCGTCAGGCCTGGCGCCAGCCCGACGCTTAATACAGCGGTACCTTGCTGATCGTTCACGCTTTTATTCAATTGCTCCATCGCTGCAAAAAAAGCACCATTTGCCGATACGTCTACATAGTCCGCGCCAGCGAGCAAACAAGCTTCCGCAAAGGCAGTATCCATCTGATCCAAACACATCACAACAAGCTTTACTCGTTCAAGCTGGTGTTCCTTAAGCGGTTCTTCCACTGAAATCCGAAGCGGCTTTACCTTCCCGCCACCGCTCTGGCAAAATTGTTCCGCTCGCGCTAGACTTCTGCCTGCCGCATACACGTTGCCTGGATAATGAATCGCAAGCTGATTGCATATTTTCCCGCCCACATGGCCGTAACCTCCTACTACAATGATGTCTGTTTTCATAGCTGTCCCCTTATCCTCTCTTAAATCAACATAGCCGTCTAATATATAAGCAGCAGCAAAGCTGTTCATCGTCCCATCCATTATGTAAAATGAATTAAGAATTATTCTCAATTATAGTGGAGATAAAATAAACAACCATCCCATAAATGTGGGATTCCGAATACAGAAATGAAGGAGACTGTGTATGTCTTTAACCATAGATAAGGTCAAACAGCGATTAAATAAGTTGTCTGTTGCCTCAATAACATCACAGGCTTATCGCGAAGCGGCCTTATCCATCATCAGAGAAGCCGTGCCTTATGCTGGAGCCTGCTGTACTTCTGTTGATCCGATGACTCTGCTCTCAATCGGGGCGACAACAGATGAGGCTGTGGAAGCGATTCATCATCAATTATTTGAATATGAATATTTGCATGAGGATTACAACAGCTATGAGCAGTTAGCCCAAGCAGAAATGGCAGCAGCCTCCTTAAGCGAAGCCACTGAGGGCTACTTGGGGCGAAGCGGTCGTTACCACGAGGTTCTGCTGCCTGCTGGATTCGGAGACGAGCTGCGTGCAGCTTTGCTTTATGAGGGTTCATGCTGGGGATATTTGACGTTGTTCCGTAAGTCAGGAGAGCCTTTTTTCCTTGAGTCGGAAATTTTGCTTATCGTCGCTGTCGCTCCGATTTTAGCCAAAGCATTAAAAAAATACGCTTTGGAGCTTCCGTCGACCGATGGTGTTGCAGGCTTAGAGGAGCCTGGCTTCTTGGTGCTGTCCGAGCAGCTTCAATTCAATTCCTCCAATGATGCTGCCCGCCGCTGGCTTTCCGCCTTAAGAGGCTTAGAGCAAATAGAAGGCGATACACTGCCAAGACCAATCAGAGCTGTTTGCTCTCGGGCGCTGGCGAAGTCAGCCTTTTCATCGGATGAAACAAAGTCAGCAAAAGTATGTATTCGGATGCCGAGCGGTCATTATTTATCCTTGCTTGCGAGCAGGCTGAATGGGACAAATGGTTTGACCCAGCTTGCGGTATTTATCGAGCCAGCTAAATCATCCGATATTGTTCCGCTTATATCAGAGGCATACGCCCTTTCTTCTCGCGAGAAGGAGGTTATAGAGCGGATCATCAAAGCATTTTCAACTAAAGAAATTGCTAAGTCTCTTCATATTTCTGCCTATACCGTTCAAGACCATTTAAAGTCGATTTTCACCAAAACCGGCGTAAACAGCCGGCGTGAGCTTTTATGGGAACTGTTTTCCCGTCATAACTAATAACCAGAGGTTGATGTCATCTTCAAGGGGTCTTACAAACTGGGAACGAGATGCTGGCTAACCCTCCCCAGATCACAGCTCTAACGAACTGTATCATTCTTATTGTGAACAAAATGCCATGTTTTGAATTTTAACGAACCCCATTAATGTTATAGCATGCTGTATTGGATGTCCTGAGCTGTTTTTCTCGAAATAAGGACGCTGGAGTTCGCTACATTTTCATTTCAAGACAAATGGTTTAAATAAGAGCTGCTGGGTTCGTTAACTGAAAATAGTGGTGCAATCCAAATGGCAGGTGAACGAAGCCCCAGCAGAGCAGCGCTTTGGGATTCACGCAGTCTAAGCTCGATTAACAAAACAAAGCAGGGGCTGTCCAAAACGCAGATAAATCTACGTTTAAGACAACCCCTGCATTACTTGCCTATTGCACCAGATTACCCTTGTTCGATCACACTTGGGTCCATATACACTAGTTCCCATAGATGATTATTTATATCTTGAAAGCTCCAGTTATACATAAATCCATGGTCGATTGGATCTTTAGCAGGTTTACCGCCAGCTTCCAAAGCCTTATTCACAATCTCATCCACTTGCTCTTTGCTTTCGGCGGATAATGTCAATATGACCTCAGCTGTTTTTGATGGATCTGCAATTTCTTTATCAATAAACGTTTGGAAGTACTGCTCAACCAGCAGCATAGCAAAAATATTAGGTCCGATGATCATACAGGTAGCTTTCTCATCCGTAAATTGGGGGTTGAACTCAAACCCTAATTTAGTAAAAAAATCGACTGTCTTATTCAAATCTTTAATCGGTAAATTCACAAAGATATTTGCGGACTGAAAAGCCATAACCTATCACCTCATAATTAGAATGCCCTACATGTAAAACATCACTATCATAATAACCTATATTCTAGCTTTATTACTAGTGAATGATAGTTTGTCGATTGTTTTTTTCATACCAATACTCGCACATTAATAAGCCGTTTCTTGCTTACTTCTCCGTTTTGCCTTCAAAAAACAAAGGACGCTTGCATTCATTAGTTCTCTCCAGCTTGTCAATTTCGACTGCGATTTCCTGAAGCCAAACCTCATCACCAGTCATGCTCGCCATATAGCCAAAATTATATTGTTCGGCAAGTCTTTGTGCGTACTTGGCATTCAATTTCATGCAGGCGTTTAGCTCTGAGCTTTCTTGCTCCGTTAAGCTCCGTTTCTCCTGCAGCAGCCACAGCTCAGCAAGGCGCCAATGAACATTCATCATATCGATCATTCCCATCGTTCTATTAATGACCTTCACCTCTATTCTTTCCCAGTCGTAGCCAAAATAATCTCCTTGCTATTAAAACTCACAAAAAATTAGTAGATTTGCTATAAAAAAAGAAGAGCCCGTCCCTATAGGTCATTGGCGACCTAGAGAAACAGACCCATTATTTCATTAATCCATTATGACAACATTCACTTATTAAAGTATCGTATACCGCGTTTCACGGAATGAAGCTTCACCTGCGCCCACCAGACCAGGCAAGCCTGCAAGGCTGGATACAGCACCTGCAAATACGACTTGATCGTCCAGTCGAATGGTCAAGCAGCCGTTAACGACCGTACTCGAAAGCGTATGCCAGACCGTCCAATCGAAGTCTGCCGCATCTAGAGCAACGCTGGATAAAACAGATGTCTCTCCATCAATACATAACGATACGGTTACAGAACCGGCTGTACGATTCAACACGGCTTCAACCGAGTTGCGCTCATCCGTATAAGCGGCATAGACGCCATATTCGGAACCATGCTTCACGAGAATATCGGTATCAAAACAGTAAGCCTCGCCTGAGGCAGCATCACCTAGTTTGTCCAATAACCAAGCTGTACGCAGCCCTTGCTTGCTGCGGCAGTGAAGCTCGCCGCCGCTGACACGGCAGATGCCATCGCCGCTCGTCCGCTCAAGCTGCTCAGCAAATGCAGTGCTGCTCGCATCCGTTAACGCCAAATGGCGCGTAACCTCAAAACCTGCGAAGGAAGCAGCTGTATAGCGCGTTTGCAAACCTACGCTGCCGCTGGCAATCGGGAATCGCTTATCTATAACGGTAACCTCATCAAGCTGAATACGATAGTTGTCTCCCGTTTTCTCCACACGCAGCAAATGGTATACGGCGAAGTTAAAGCTCTCTGGCAAAGCATGCTCCATAGCTTCATGCTGAATGCCTTTATAGACGGCATGAGCGCGCAATACTCTTCGTCCAACATCCAATAAGACCGACACGTAATTGCTTTCGTCCTGATATGCGGCATAAATGCCATATAAACCGCCGGTATGATCCTTCGACCATTTCACGCTTGCTTCAAGAACATGGTGGCTGTATGCAGACTTCGTGACCGCCCCGGCGATAACAGCACGGTTCGTCTGAAGCGCTTCGCCATTTGCTCTTGTCCAGCTTCCCGCAGCTGCTTGCCACAACTCGCCTAGACCTTCTTCACTACCGTCAAATAAATCACGGAATGTTGGCTGCGCCGGCGCTGTCTGCGGCGTATAAGTCGGGCCGGCAATATAGAGCCGATCACCGCTCCAAAGCAGAGGATCTGCTCGCATCGTCCGCTGCTCACGGTCCATGTCAAGAACATCGTCAGCATTCCGGCCGTGGTAAAACACCCATGAATCTACGTTGTTTGGAGCTCTCACCACGGAATTGTGGCCTACGCCCTCGACAACATCATTTTTGCGAAGAAGCGGCTCATATTGATCATCGGAAGGATACTTGTTCCATTCCAGCTCATGAAGCGGCTGGCCTTTGCTGCCGTCTGCCACCGAATAACCTAAAAAATAATTCGGGCGTACATATGCATTTCCGCTGTACATCATATAGTGCTTCGTGCCGCGCTTCAAATAAAAAGCACCCTCGATCGTATGCCAGTCACGGCCGTCGCCAAACCGATTTTCCTCATAGATTTCCTCATCAATAGTAGGCAATACGACAATTTGCGGTTCACCGGCTGGCGTAACCAAATCAAGCATTTTATCGACCAGGATGACTGTGCCCGCACGATCACGATCTACGCCTGAATATTCATTATTGGAGTAAAACATATAATAATCGCCTTGCTCGTCCTTCACGACATGCGCATCCAATGAAAACGTGTCATAAAACGTTCGCACGTATTCGAATGGGCCTTCCGGTGTATCTGAAACGGCAACCATTAATCGCTCTTCATGCACATCATCTTCCGTAATTGGCATTGATGATACGTATAAGTAAAAGCGGCCATTCTCATATACAGCGGCTGGCGCCCAATATTCCTTATGCCCTTCCAGCTGAAATCCATAGCCTAAGTGCTCCCAGCTTACAAGATCATTGGAGCGCAGCACAACTACGCCAGCTTTCGCGGTTGCATAGGTATAATAACGACCGTTAAATTTCAAAAGGTAAGGATCGGGATGCACGAGCGTCAGCGGCTCCTGCTGCCCTGCGCCCGCTCCGATCTTTAGCGGATTCAAATACGATGCGCCGCCATGATGCGGCAGTCCGATAGATGGTATGTTTTTAGCCATAATAATAGTCCTCCTCCAGCTTATCTAATAGCTCATTAATTAGCTTTTTACTGCGCCTGCCGTTAAGCCTGATTTCATTGCATTCTGACCGAACATATAAACAATAATTGAAGGAATAGTCATTAAAATAAGCGCTGCATAAAGCTGTGCGACCATTTCTGGCGTCTGATTTGTTGTACCCGTAAAAAATTGCGTAGCCAGCGTAACGGTATACATCTCTTCATCACGAATAAGGAGCAGCGGAATGATATAGTCATTCCATGAGTAGATAAATGTAAGCACTGCAATATTAATAATAGCAGGTATGCCAAGCGGGATCATGATCGTTCTGTACATTCGGAAGGATGTGCAGCCATCAATCATGCCCGCTTCCAGAATCGCATTCGGAATGGAATCGAAATAGTTTTTGAGAATAAGAAGCATGAACGGTGCGTTGAATGCGACCAATGGCAAAATGACGCCAGAATAGCTATTCATAATGCCAAGTGTTTTTGCTGTAAAAAAGAGCGGTGACATGACCGCTGTCGCAGGAATAGCCAAGCAGGCAACCAACGAATAAAACAGGACGTTTTTCATTTTGAATTGCATTTTTGAGAATGCATAAGCAGCTAGTGTAGCTAGCAAACCTACTGCGAGAGTTGTGCATACCGCGATAAAAAAGCTATTGAAAACAACTAGGAAATAATTGACCTTTGGGTGATTGATAACGGCAAGATAATTGCCAAACCCATTGATGCCGAGCGATTTAATGACGGATTGTACAAGCGGATACAACCAAACAACCGCAACTATGGCTAACACGGCTTGAATGATCCATTTATCTAATTTGCGTAAATTAATAAACATTTGAGCTCACCCCTTACGGTTATAAATCACGTTGTTGACGGTTCGTATACTGTATTTGCAGCACGGCAAGTATGAGAGCGATGATGAGAATGGTCACTCCTGCAGCAGCGGACATCCCGCCATTAAACTCCTCAATCGCCTTCTTATACACATAGGTAGTCAGAAACTCTGTCGAGCGCCCCGGCCCGCCGCCAGTAAGCAGCGATACGATGTCGAACGTTTTGAGCGAGCCGACAATACCAAGAATGACGAGTGTAGACGTTGTGCCGCCAACGAGCGGAACCGTAATTTTGAACAGCGTCCTCCAGAAGCCAGAGCCGTCAATTTTTGCTGATTCATAGATTTCATCTGGAATGGCTAGAAGCGCTGAATAATAAAGCGTCATACTAAAGCCCATCCATTCAAAAATATTGACGATAATGATCGACATGAGTGCATATTTGGGATCGCCAAGCCAGGATACAGCTAGAAAATCTAGCCCCAAAGCGCGCAATCCTTCATTTAGACTGCCGAAGTTTGTATCCATAATGATACGGAATATAGCAGCAATAATGATCGGTGCCATAATGGTCGGTATGAAATAGACCGATCTGAAGATGGAATGGCCCCGCAGCTTCGCGCGAAGCAGTATCGCCAGCATTAACCCAAGCGCCGCTTGAATGCCCACTGTAAAAATAAAGAACACGAGATTATTTCGCAGTGCGATATGGTAAGACTTATCGTCAAACAGCTTGATATAGTTATCAAAGCCGATATATTTCATCTCCGAGTCAATGCCGTTCCAAGAATGAAAGCTCGTATAAACCGTAAATCCTATGCAATAGTACAAAAATAAACCCGATACGATAAGAATTGGTAAAATATATAAATAAGCTCTCCATCCGGAAAGAACAGAACGATTGCCGTTCATGGTGTATCACCCCTTCATTTACCTATCAAATATCCGATTTTGAGTATAAGAAAGAGCATGAATACCAACACGCATATCCATGCTCTTTATCTGCTCTAAATCTTATTGCTTGCTAAAAATTCGAATTTACTTGCGGTCAATACCATCGGAAACCTTCTGAATATCTTTAAGCGAGGTTTCAATGCTTTTACCTGCTGCAACATCCTGCATCGCTACACCAATCGCATTCGTAAGCTCAGGGTAATCAAGCAAGCGTTTGCCTACTGCATTTTCGATTGCATCATTTACCGTTTTGATCGCTTCACGCTCGGATTCGAATTTAAATTGATCAAGCGATTGAATCTCAACGCCAATCTTAGCTGGTGATCCTTGAATGAAATCAGCCATAATTTGTTGGCCTTCGCCTTGTGTCATAAACTCAAGCAGCTTCCAAGCCGCTTCCTTGTTTTTGGAGTTTTTGTTGATTGAAAGTGCTGTATCTACGCTGGCAACCGCTTTGGATTCGTTTGGTCCGATTTGCGGAAGCAAGAAAATGCCCGTTTCATCATTTTCAATCGCTGTTCCGTCTTTCTCTCCGCCTGGAAGGCTGAAGCCTGCATGCCAAGAACCAGTCAAGAACATCGCTGCTTTACCAGAATAGAAGTATTGGTCACGAGCATCTGGGTAAGTAGACAAGCCCAAAGCTCCGTCTTGCATTACTTTATCAGTGAATAGCTTGCTCCATGCTGTCATCGTGTCGACGAAAGCTTGATCGGTCCAAGCTACTTTGCCTTGTTCTGCTTCATAGATTTTGCCTGGCGCGAATTGATTGCTAAGCGCGACGAACATATCAACGTCATGCCAAATGTCCTTCGCTCCGAAAGCTACTGGCACGATGCCGTTGCCTTTCTCACGAATAGTCGCATTAACAGATAACCACTCTTCATACGTTGTCGGCACTTTTGTAATGCCCAATTTATCAAAAATCGTTTTGTTGTAAAGAACAAATTCTTGGCCAGTCAAGTTAAGCGGCAGTGCAACCATTGTGCCGTCTTTTGCTTTTACTTGATCGATAGAAGCTTTAACGAACTTGTCCTGCCAGCCAGTACCCCAGTTCGTATCCGCAAGCGCTTCGATAGGCTCTAGCGTGTTGGCATATTGGTTCAACATGCCTCCAACTTGCATACCAAGTAGATCCGGACCTTCGTTGGCAGCCATCGCTACTTGAAGCTTCTTCTGAAAGTCTGTTTGCTCACCGCGCCAGTAATCTACTTTAATGTTCGGGTTAGCTGCTTCGAATGCCGCAATCGCTTTCTCCGCTTGAACATCCGTAGGAACCCAAGACCAGAAAGTAACCGTTTGCTGTTCCGTAGAAGTTGATCCACTATTCTTGCCGTTGTTTGTGTCTGTGTTTTTGCTGCCGCAAGCAGCAGCCGTCAATGTTAAACAAATGGATAATGCCAATACAAGCGCAAATCTAAAAGATAATTTTTTCATTGTTCCATCTCCCCTTAGATGTATGTTTGTCATCTTGCCTCTTCATCATAGAAAAGAAGAGCCCACACGTGGACTCCATTATTTTTACATTTACTCTATCTTTTTTACTTTTCACTCAAATAATTTTATTTTTGTTGTTTTTCATACTCGATTGGCGTGTTTCCAGTAATTTTTTTGAATACCGTAAAGAAATAATTGTAATTGTTAAAGCCAACCTGCTTCACAACATCCTTTAAATCAACATCGCCTGACCTGATCAGCAGCTTAGCTTGTTCCACTCGCACATGGTTGACATAATCAGCGAAGCCTTGACCGCATTCCTCCTTGAACATTCGGCTCAAATAAGAGGAATTGACTCCAATGACATCTGCGGCCTCCTGCAAAGTGATTGGCTCTGAGAATTTTTTCCGAACCCACTCCATCGTGCGGCGTGTATTTTCAGAATAAAGATTGTCATGCACATACGGACGAAGCGCCTCGACAAGCTTCTTATACACTCCAACAATCCATTCCTTCAGATCGGAGAGCGTATCAAATTTACCAATCGCCAGATAAGGATTCTGGTCGCCCTCGAACAAATCCTGATCTGCAATGCCAGCTTCCTTCGCCTTGCGATTAACAAGATGAATGAGTTCTACCGCAACCATTTGAGCCGTTTTATGCGGTGCACGCGCTTCATTCATTCGAGTAAACAGCTCTTCGATTTTGATGACCAGATCCTTTTCATTGGATGCTGCGAGAAGCGACAGCAATGTTCGCTCCAGCTTCACATCAACGGAGAAGCTTGCACTAGGGTCAGCCCCTGCCTTTCGCTGTATCCCCGGCCAGATGACGACATCGCCGCCCTCATAAAACCTCTCCTGCAGCGCTTTATCCGCCTCATTGAAGTATTCATGCAGAACATTCACCTTGCTGCACATTTCACTTACGCTGAAGCTTAACATGAGGTTAAGCTGCCGTTTGGCGCTCAATCTGATTCGGGAGAGCGCTTCCGATATAATCGTGTGCCAAATAAATTTGCTGTTCGTATCAAATGAAAATAAAATGGCAAACTTCCCATTTTCGATCGGCGTCATATAAGCGTTTCCTGTATCTGCAAGGATATTGTCTGTAATATCCATAAAAGTGCCCATAATATAGTCAAGCTCTTTGGCGTTATATTTATCATGAAGCATGCCGCGGCTATCCCACTCCGCAACGACGACAGTGAGCATCCGCAGGTTCAGAGTAAAATCAAGCTTGTCCATCAGTACGAGAAGCTCTTCTTCGCTATTGTATGTGTACTGAACAAGACTTCGAATGACCCCCCTGATCAGCGTCGTTTGATTCTGCTGAATTTGCCACTGCAAATCCAGCGTCTTCGCCTGCTCCTCCTGCTCTATCGCAAACCGCTCCCGTGCGCTTGCAAGGGCAGCAGCCAGTGTTTCTGCATCCAGCTCATGCTTCAAAATATAGTCGACAGCGCCCTTTTTCATACTGTTCTTCACATAATGAACATCGCTGTAGCTGCTGATCGCTATCACTTGAATATGGGGATAATGCTCCTCCATATAACTGATCAGCTCTAAACCATCCATTCCCGGCATACTCATGTCCGTAATGACGATTTCAGGCTTGCGTTCATCCAGAAGCTTGATCGCTGCATAGCCGCCGCTAGCTTCTCCGCATATATTAAAGCTGCCCGCTTCCCAGTTCATGATGTTTTTCAGCTTGCTCAACATAGGCAGATCGTCATCGACCAGCAAAACATTAATCATGCTTGTTGTCTCCCTTCACTTCAATCGGAATACGCACAGTTACCGTCGTAAATAATCCGGGCACGCTCTCGATTTGCAGCCCATAGCCCATTCCATAATGGAGCTTCATTCTCTCCTGTACATTTACAAGTCCAATACCGCTAAATCTAGACCGATTTTTTTCAGTGACTTTATTAAAAATAGTTTCCAATCGCTCTTGCTCGATGCCTACACCATTGTCTGACACCTGTATTACGATATGTCCATCATCCTCATATCCTTTAACCGTGAGCTGTCCTCTTCCCTTAAGCGGCTCTAAGCCATGAATGAGGGCATTCTCAACGATAGGCTGCAGCAAAAACTTCAACATACGCACCTGCAAAATCTCTTCCTCAATTTCGAATACAGCGACAAACTTATCGTAATAACGAAACTGCTGAATATTCAAATAATGCTCCAAATATTGCTGTTCCTCTTGAACGGTAACATACTCTCCGCCTTTGCCCATGCTGCTATGCAGGAGTGTAACGAGAGAGGTAACTAGCTGCTTAATATTGTCGGCTTTCTGTACATCTGCCAGCCATTTGATTTGATTTAGTGTATTGAATAAAAAATGAGGATTGATCTGCGCCTGAAGCGCTTTAAACTCAAGAATCCGTTTCTGCTCCTCCGTTTGCTTCACATCATCAAGCAGCAGCCGCAAGTTGGTAACCATCGCGTTAAAGCCATGGCTCAGCTCCTCCACCTCATCGCCTGATGAAATGGCGATAGGATCAGATAAATTGCCCTCGCTGACCTTCTTCATGGCCTGCCTTAAACGCCCGATATTAATCGTAATTTGATTGGACAAAATCGTAGCAACAAAAAGGGCAACAATGAGGGTCGCCATAGGAATAATCATAATCGTATTGGCTGCTTTTCTGCTCTCTGCGAGCAGCTCACCCTGTGGAATTAGCCCCACTGTCGTCCAATTTGTAAAATCGGAAGTATGATAAATAACAAGATGCTTCTCTCCGTTTATGTTCATGCTTAGCTTGCCCGAGCTGCCCTTCAGCTCAGGGAGTACATCTGCATATGCTGTATCTGAAATCGGCTGATTAATATCCTTGTTGCGTGGCGAGTAGACAAAATTCCCTTTTTCATCAATCAGAAACAACTGACTTTTATTAGGCAGCGGAGTATTGAATATACGCTCAACAACCTCATAACTGAAATCAACCATGACGTAACCTGCCGCCTCCGAGCCGTCCATGATTGCCCTAGAAATAGAAACGACGTTTTGGTTCACATAGGAAGACACATAATTAAGTTTTTTATTGGAATGCGTCGTAATAAATATTTTGTTCCCTCTTTGCTCGAGCAGCTGCTCGAACCAGCTCGACTCCATAAATTCATTGGTTGGAACCGTGGCCCCCTGCGAGTAGCTGCGGCCTCCCAAACTCGCTACTTGTATGCTCGATATGTAATATTTGTAGCCATATAAACTAGAAATGAAGTTATCAAGCTTACGATCCTTCTCGAGTCGATTAATTAAACTTTCAGAAGGATCAGGTAAAAGCACATCAATCACGTTAGGCCGGTTGAGAGAAATAATCGTACTAATATAATCGATGTCCTTGAGCGTAAGCTCGAAGCTTTTATTTGCATCCAAAATGGTACGGGACATAAAGCTCTCAGCCGAATCGCGCTGGCTATCATAATATTTGTTGTACCACAACACGCTAACTATCGTCAGCGAAACAATGATTACTACAGAGAAGCTTGTGAATATCTTGGTGCGAATGCCGATTCTCATTCCAAATCTCCAATTCTATACATTTAGGCTTTTGGACTATATGATACTCCTCAACCTCGGACAGGACAAGCATGCTTTAAAAAAAGGAAAAGCTGATCGCATCGTTGCGACCAGCTTTTCTTGGCTTTCTATTCGAACAAGCTGACTGCCTTGCCCCGTACTTCTTCGAGCATCTTCTTTCGGGCTGCATCATCAATTTGCGGCACGCTGCCAAAAAATATATGGCCAACTGACTTGATGCCGCAAAATTCATAAATACCCGTATCCGAAGTTTTTTTCAGCCCATCGTACATGCCAGTCTGGCTGTAAATCTCCGAAGGCGTTCCATGTGTATTAATAATAAGCCCCTTCTTGCCCGCAAGCAGCTTGCTGATCGTTCCATCCTCACCATACGCATAAGCGAAACCATATGAGAATACTCGATCAATGTAACCTTTAATAAGTGCGGGCAGCCCCGTCCACCAAATAGGATATACCATCGTAAAAGCATCCGCCCATTTCACATGCTCTTGCTCCGTTTTAATATCCAAAGGTGTGTTGCCTTCGCGCAGCGCCTCAAAATCGCTGGCTTTGAGCACAGGGTCAAATCGCATCGCGTACAAATCTCGGACGACGACCTCATGGCCTTGCTCCTTTAATGATTCAATAAAAGCATCCACAATGGCGTTATTAAAGCTGTCTGGATTAGGATGACAATAGACGATTAAGTGCTTCATAAAAAGGCTGCACCTCCGTAAGTATATAGACATCAGTCCGCATTAGTGTTGCCTAATCATCTTGCAATATGTAATGCCTGAATGCTCTCTTTTCAAACGAAAGCTTGCTTTGGTTTGTTTGCCCGCTTCTAGGCATTCGCACAGTCCAATCGCAAGGGATTGGCATAGGTATAGACAGAAACCATGTATTTTAGGCTTGGAGGAAAAGTTATGCACTCGTATTTCCATACACATAGGTACCAGCCAGATCGGTTAGCAACAGACGAATATTTGCTCGACATGAAACAAGGAGATGTAACTGGTGACGGTATACCTGATCAGATTTATTTAATTGGTCATAAACCGGATGGACCATCCGGTATATTCGCAGATCATATTACGCTAGTCATTCAAGATGGTTATTCACAGCAGCGAACAGTCGTTCCTTTACAAAATAATGCCGGTTATAACGCTGTCCTGCTGCTTGGCGACTTTGATAAAAATCAAATTCCAGACATTTTGATCAGTATCGATTCCGGAGGAAGCGGCGGTTACGGCATTTTCTACATTTACTCCTTCGCTCACCATGCGCTTCACAAGCTGTTTGATTCAGACAGCTACAATCAACAATACAAGTTTCGCGTCCAGTATGAAGATATGTACAAAGTATCGGTATCAAGTGCTCAGCTTGATTTGCTGTTTATAATTGATATAAGCAGCAAAGGGGCCGCTTATTTAGCCACTTATTACAACGAAAACGGAACGCTGAAGCAGCCTCTGCAAGGTGAAGTGCTGGCTATCGCAGCGTTAAACCCAATTATTACAGCCGAAAACCGTGCATCCTTCGATCTGCAGGCTCTTCAGCGCATCATTGGACCAACAAACGCTGATACGCTCGGTTATGTAGAGAATCTGCTGACATGGAATGGAAACAGGTTTGATTCCTCTAGATTAAACGTCGCTATAATCGGTACTCCGCTTCAATCACATTTTTAACTTTTTTCAGATTGAATCGCTAACAATGATCGTTCGCCCAATCGTTGCTAGGTATTTCTGCATAACATGCATTAGCCCAATTGATAAGGAGTGATTTTGCATGGCATTTATGCCTCCAATAGGCCCTCAGGGGCCAATGGGACCGATGGGGCCTTTCGGACCATTTGGACCGCAAGGTCCGCAAGGTCCACAAGGACCACAAGGACCGCAAGGTCCGCAAGGTCCACAAGGACCACAAGGACCACAAGGACCGATGGGACCAGGACAACAAGGTCAACCAGGTATGTCGGGTCCGACCGCTCCGCCTCCACAATTCACGCCGCCGCAGCCAGCTGTTTCGTCATTTGCAATTGATCCAGGCGCTATTTCCGGCTGTTTGTTCCGCAACACTTACGTATGGATGGAGAATGGTCATGGTTTCTGGTTTTTCCCTGTATTTGTCGGACGTACATCTGTCTCCGGTTTCCGTTGGTTCGGAAGATCATGGGGTTACACCGGTATAGATTTACGGAGAATCAGCTCTTTCACTTGCTTCTAAATGTTCATATGAACATAAAAAAAACGACTTCTCCTCATTTTCTGAGGAAAAAGCCGTTTTTTAAATTTTATTATGCGTTTGCCCCGCGAAGCATGCTCTTCATGTAGCTGCTGCATGCAGTTATGAAGTACAACGTCTGCATCACGATATAAATGCCGATAACGACGAAAGAGTAAATCCAGTTAGATGATTCCATAATGTTGTCGAGTGCTTTCATCGCGAACAAGGCGTGACAAATGCCAACAATGACGGGAACAAAGAAGACGATGCCAACCTGCGTTACAACAATTTTGCGAATCTCGCCCTTCGTCATGCCGATGCGGACTAAAGCTTTAAACTGGGCTTGGTCTTCTTGCAGCTCGGTGAATAGCTTGAAATAAATCATGCTTCCCGATGCAATGAAGAATAGCAAACTAATGAACATACCGATGAATAAAGTCAAAGAAACCGTTTGATTCATTTCTTGCAGCGTTTTTACACGGCTAAAATCGGTTTGGGATTGAAATTGTTCTGGCACAAGCTTACTAAGCTTTTCAACCGTAGCTGCTGTTTTCTCCCAATTGCTTAATTCATAGCCATACATCACATAAAGCTCATCTTCTGGCACACTCGATAGCAGCTTCATGTAAGAAAAATCGTCCATAACGAAAGTAAAATAGTTGCTTTCGAGATAATTCATAACATGAGCTTCTACCGAGCCGCTAATGTCGAATGCCGCTTCCTTGCCATTAATGCTGCCTTTTACAGTACCTGCTTGTTCTCTTTCTTTTGATAAAAAGGACTTTATAAGCGTTAGCTTGCCATTCTCAGGCTGAATGCTCGGTTGACCCGTCAATGCTGCAAGCTTGTTATAGTCTGTAGCTGAAATTACCAAAGCATCATAATCATAATCACGGGCCTTTTCATCTCCCCATTTAACCGAAAAGCGATTCAACAGTACGCCAGCTGCCTTTGCTTCACGCACAATTTTGTAGCCGTCCTCTTTGACTACTTGTCTAAGCTTAGCTGGGTCAATAACCTCATGTGTATTCAAGCCTTTTTCACTATAGGCTAGTGAGAAAGGAGAGTATTCTATCATATTTTTTTTGGCACCGATGTTCATCACATATACCGTCCCAAGGGCAGTCATAACGATCGCGCTAAGAATAGATACAATAAATAAAATACGCGCATTATCCTTTATCTTATAGCCGAGCTGTGCAAACACGATCATATTGGTCCGTTTATAATATATTGATGATCTTTTTTGAATATAGCGGAGCAGCAAAATGCTCAGCTGAGTAAAGAGAAAGTACGTCCCGATAACGACAGTAATTAGTATTGGCAAGGCTAGAAGCATGAAATTTCCGTCGTTCATAACCAGAGCCATGCCATATGCAGCCGATAAGCAAACGACAGACACAGCAACCAGCCAAGGCGAGAATACGAGCTGTCCTTTTGGCTTGCGAGCCGCTTTCAGCAAATCAATAATTTCAGTTCGTCCAATGCGAAGTGCTGTCCAAATGGAGATCAGCATGAACAGAACAAAAAAACCGCCTGCCGTTAAGCCAATGGCTTTGAGTGGAGCCGCAAAAGATATCGCTTCCTGCAAATTAAGAAGCACCGTAAGAGCCATAAAAAACAGCTTGCTGAACAGCATGCCAAGACCGATGCCTACAGCGATGGCCAGCGCAGCGATGGCTGCATTTTCATAAATAACAAGCTTTCGAAGCTGAACTTTTGTCATACCGAATAAGGAGAACAAACCAAATTCCTGCTGCCTCGTTTTGAGAAATGCTGAATTAGAATAGAGCACAAACAAAAACGAGAATATGACGATAATATATTCACAAAACACCATGCCTGTACGAATTTTTGATGCTGCCATAATGTGGCCGCTCGTTACTTCTGGATGGTATAGAAACGCTGCATAAATATAAAAGATCATAACGGAAAAGACGCTGCTCAGGAAAAATGCGCTGTACGACCGCCAGTTGCCCCGAATGTTACTAAGCGCGAGCGAACGGAACGTCATCGAAATTACCTCCCAGCACGCTGAGCGCATCTAGTATTTGTTGGAAAAACGCTTGCCTGTTCGAGCCGCGGCGAATTTCCGAGAAAAACTTGCCGTCCTTGATGAATACGATGCGCTGGCAGTAGCTCGCAGAGAATGGATCATGCGTTACCATCAATACGGTCGCCTTAAAACGCTCATTCATGTCCTTCAGGGAATCCATAACATCCTTCGCTGATTTGGAATCGAGATTGCCCGTCAACTCATCTGCAAGCACGAGCGAAGGCTGATGAATAATAGCACGGGCGATTGCTGCGCGCTGCTTCTGGCCGCCAGACACCTCATACGTCCGCTTATTCAAGATTTGTTTGATTTGCAGCAATTCAGCGAGCGAATCCAGCTTTTGTTCAATTTGCTTCGGTGCCATGCCCTCCATTACGAGCGGCAAAATGATGTTTTCCTTGATTGATAATGTATCTAGCAAGTTAAAATCCTGAAAGACGAAACCGAGCTCGCGGCGGCGAAATAAGGCAAGCTTCTTGTCCGTTAGCTTGCTCGGATTTATGCCGTTGATTTCAATTTGACCAGAGGTTGGTCGATCGATCGTGGACAATAAATTCAGCAGAGTTGTTTTTCCGCTGCCAGAGGGCCCCATTACCCCTACGAATTCTCCCGCTTCCACTTGAAGCTCTATATCCTCAAGCGCTTTGTAAGCGACATTGCCTTTACTGCTGTATATTTTGCCAAGCCCTTCTGCTTTTAGTACGCTCATTGCTTTGTTCCTCCCCAGATCTATCTGTAATGTGCTTCATTACCGTTAGTATAGACGAGGGGAAGAGGTTAAACCCATCGATTTCCCTTTCATTCACACCCTGCCAACCTTACAAATTTGTCACCTAACCTGAGCTTCCGTTACCTCGGCTGCCCATAATATGAATGCCGCGCGGTTTGAATGCGACACTGACCGTCGTACTTTCTCCGAGTACCGAGGAAACGGTCATCTCATGACCTAACCGATTGCATACCTGCTTAGCCAAATAAAGCCCCATTCCAGTTGACTCGCCCGCCGTTCGTCCATTCTCACCTGTGAAGAAAGGATCAAAGATGCGAGGAAGATCATGCGGCGCAATACCAATGCCTTCATCGATCACCTGCAGCCTGCCTCCTCCGTCATTGAACGCTTCCAATTGAAAGAGCAGTTTTTTGCCGCCTTCTTTGCTTTTACTATATTTGATTGCGTTGCTAATGAACTGATTAAGCACAAAGGTCATCCATTTCTCATCGGTTTCCACGGATGCTTCCCCCTCGACACGAGGGAAAATGGAGTAACGGATGCAAAGCTTCTTATGGGCGTTGATGACCGAGCGCACAAGTTCATGAAGCGCTACCTGCTTGACATGCAGGTCGATTTCAAACTTATCTAGACGAGCTGTATACAGCATCATCTCAAGCCCCCGCGTCATTCGATCAGTTTCCTCCTGCATACTTAGCGCCAGCTGCTGCTGTTCCTGCTGCGAGGACGAGTTCTGCTGCAAAACCTCCTGAGCGAGCAAATCGATGACAGATACCGGCGTCTTCATATGATGCACCCATTGCAGCACAAAATGATTATGTATTTCCTGCTGCCTTCGATATTTGCCAAGCTCGTTCAAATAAGCCCTGCTCTGCTCCTCCAGCATTTTAGCGACAAGCTTCTGCTCTTGTGTCACTGTAGCTTGTACGATTGTTGAAGCTTGCAGTTCTTCAGACCGTGCAATCGCCTCCAACATTTGCTTAAAGTACGTGCGCTGCCGCAAATAATCGACGATCAGCCACGTCCCTAGCAAAAATAAAGCAATGACGATAAAATAATAAATCGTACCCAGCTCGACTAACCCTGGGTATCGCTCACGCTCAAGGAGTAGCAAGGTGACGGCGAGTAAAATAATTAAACAAACCATAAATATAAATAACAGACGATCACGTAAAAATAACGCCAGCGATAAGCCTCTCATCGTGACGTTTCTCCTACTGCATTTTCTATTACGAGCTTATAGCCCTGTCCTCGCACCGTTTCAATCGCTTTAGGAAGCCCAAGCTCCTCCAGCTTTTTCCGAAGTCTGGTCACATTGACCGTAAGCGTATTATCATCGACGAATTGCACATCGTCCCAAAGCGCTTCAAGCAGCTGCTCGCGCGAAACAACCATGCCTTGCCGCTTCATCAAGCATTCAGCCAGCAGCTGCTCGTTTTTTGTCAGCTCGATGCGAAAGTCTCTCCATTCAAGCTCATTACGGTTCAAGTAAAGACGGAGATCACCAGCTGACAGCTCCCCTGTTTGCGAGGCAACGCCCGTTTCTGTTGCTGCAGACCCGGATGCCGCATATTCCCCGTAAGCTCGCCTTAGTACACTCTTCACCTTTGCCATTAATAAATCCAAATGGATAGGCTTTGTAATATAATCATCGCCGCCGTTCTCTATAGCCATAACTTGATCCATCTCGCCAGCACGGGCAGAAATAAAAATAATAGGGAGGCTTGAACGTGTTCGAATTTGTCTGCACCAATAATAACCATCATAGTAAGGCAAATTAATATCGAGCAAAATGACATGCGGATCAAAAGCCTCCAGCTCCGGCATAATTTCACGAAACTGTGTAACAACGGCTGCCTCAAATCCGTATTTATCCATATTTTTTTTGAGAATTGAAGCAATCTTATCGTCGTCCTCTATGATGAAAACTCGATACATGAAATTCCTCCTATAGGTTTACGCCTTTTCCTTCCGAATTCTTATCTTTAGGAACAATAAGCTTCACCTTTGCTCCTTTGCCAGGCTCCGAAACAATATCCAAATAACCGCCGATGCTACGAGCTCTCTCCTCCATGCTGAATAAGCCTACACCGTGGCCGATGCGATCAGGACTGAAACCGAGCCCTTGATCTGTTACGCTGACGACGACCTCTTCCTCCAGCTCCTCAACCACCACTTCAGCCTCGCCTACATCGGCATACTTCGCGATATTCGTTAATGCTTCTTGAATGACACGATAAATAGCTGTTTCCTTCATAATGCCCAGCCTGCTCTTTAAATTGCATGTGAGCGTCAATCGAATGCCAAAATGCTGTGAATAATTGTCCACATAAGTTCTTATTGCCGGAACGACACCTAAATCATCGAGAACCGATGGCCTCAGCTCCCAAGCCAAACCACGAATATCCTCCATCACGCCAGATACATCGCTGCGAAGCGCGCCCAGCTCAGGAATGTCATCGTGATCGCCAATGATGCGATCAAGCCGAATAAGCAGCGAAAAGAGACTTTGGCCAATCCCGTCATGCAGCTCTCTCGATATTCGTTTTCGCTCTTCCTCTTGGATTTCAATCACCTTAACCATCATTTCCTTCAGCTCTTGCTCCGCCCGCTTCCGCTGCGTCACTTCACTGCGAATGGCTAAATATTGATAAGGGTTGCCCGCTTCATCAACGAAGGGAACAATCGTCGTGTTTACCCAGTAGTAGCTGCCGTCCTTGGCACGATTTTTAATTTCGCCTCGCCATACTTCGCCGCTTGAAATAACCTCCCACAGCTTGCGGAAGAAATCGCGCCCATGAAATCCGGAGTTAATAATCCGATGATCCTTGCCTATTAACTCTTCACGGCTGTACTTAGAAATTTCACAAAACTTATCGTTTACATATTCAATGCGGCCTTTATGATCCGTTACCGCAACGATTGACGATTCATCCAGCGCAAACTTCACATCTGCAAGCTGCTTAAGCGATTGATTAACTTGCGTAAGCATCGACTTATCGTCAATCTCATCCTCCAGAACGGATAGAAGATAATCGACGTCTGACCCAATCATTCGCCGAAAGTTGTTACCGCCATGCTTAATCAAAATGCAGCAGCCCCTTCTCTAGCGCAAACTTAATGAGCTCCGGCCTTGTTCTAAGCCCGAGCTTATCCATCACATGGCTTTTGTGAGTCTCGACTGTCTTCACGCTAATAATTAAACTTTCCGCGATTTCCTTATTTGAATACCCTTTGGCGATCCAGCCCAAAATTTCCTTTTCACGCTCAGATAACGTGTTGTAAGGGCTGTTGTCCTCCCCGCCTTGCTTCAGCTTGACGAGATATTCGCTCATCAACCGCTTGGTAGCCGTAGGATAAAGATATGCATTTCCTTGCGCAACCGACTGGATCGCTGATATGAGCTCATCATGAGGCGCATTTTTCAAAATATAGCCTGAAGCTCCGATATGAATCGCACGGAACAAATATTCGTCATCGTCATGCATCGTCAAAATAAGAACCGCCGTCTCAGGCAGCAGCTTCTTCAGCTCCGTCGTTGCTGTCATCCCGTCTTTGCCATGCGGCATACTAAGATCCATCAATACAACATCCGGCACTAATTGCTGTGCCATCTGAATGGCTTCGTCCCCTTCCGAGGCTTCCCCTACTACCTCGATATCATGCTTGCCGTGCAGCAGCATTGCTAGACCCGATCTGACCATGGCATGATCATCACAAATAAGCAGCTTAATCATCTTGTTCTCCCCTCACTGGAATGATACCTCTGTCGATATGAGTCTATCATTTCTATTATCTATACTAGTATAGCTTACATTAGGTAGTGAATTGTATTTACAGTCAAAAAAAGCCATCATCAAACGAGCATTGATGAGAGCTCTACTGTAATATGTGAAGCCTTCTCCAGCTCTTCGGCGACATAGGTCTTCTCCGAGCGTCTACCGATAAGCAGAACGCCGCAGATGCCTTTAGGCGTTTGAATGGGTACGCTTGCAGCAATGCGCAGCTGCTCTGTCAGCAGAATCGGCTCTCCTAACTTGAACCGCACCGTATCAGTCATTGCCGAGCTTGTGCTTGCGGTTCTACCGGAGCGTATCGCAGTACCGGACAAACCCGCAGACGACTTCTGCTCAACAAGCGGTGTGCGCTCACTTATGCTGCCTGACGCCTTGGACCAGCGCAGCTTACGTTTGCCCGTATCGATCAAGCCGAGTATAGCGAAATCGCTGCCTGTCTCCCTCTTCAATCGCTCGATGTATGCAGCGATTTCCGCTTCAATCGTCTTCATCCTCATTCCTCCTTCAGGAAATACAAGCAATCTCTAACCTTATTATAAAGCTAAGAAAATGCTTTGTATGTCAGGGAATTCCCTGAATTAATGCCATCCAAACCATCATTTCCTTAGTATGCACCGAGATTTCGGCATAGAAAAAGGAGCCCTTTTACAGGCTCCTTCTTCGACGGTGTTTGATCGTACGAGTCTTCACATCTAACACTTCACATTGTTAAGATTACTTGGGCACCGCTTGTACACATTCCGTTTTAATGGATTGCGCTTAGCGTGTGTGTTCAGAGATGCTCTGCGACACAACCCCTCGCTTTCATAAAAGCTTAGTGATTAAATAAGTTCCTCCTGTAGCCCTAGCACCAAAAGGTCCAACGGAACCACACCTCTCTTCACACCGTCAAATCTAATATGCACATCATTGTACTGCCTTATACCTGTTTTGAAAATTTTTTTGATGCCAGCATTCATTCCATAATGATTAGAAGTTCTCCTGCGTTTGAACAACAATAAGGCTGGATGACTCTTTCTCTGCATCGTGTTGAGCGCTCTTCTGCTCCGCTTCATTTTTGTTCAGCAAATAGACCATTTCGCCTGCAAAAAATACGATCGTAAAACCAATAACTAACATTAGCTTAATCGTCGTCGCTTTATTTCTTTTCATCATTTCATTTTTTTCGGTTTTCATGGTTGTCCATGTTCTCTTGTCCTTTATTGCTGTGCTCGCTATGTGGCCGCAAGCACATTGAATCGGTGAATGAAACGCATAGCCTTCAGAGGAAATCGTATAGTTGTCTGTTTGAACTGTATGCTTTCTATTGCATGATGTACAACCTACCTCAATAAACTGTCTATAATCACGAATAAATTTCATGCGCTGTTATCCCCCAAGATGATCGATTTATAGACTTAAAGCCAAACCGACAACAAAAAAAACTTCCGGAATGCATATGAATTTCATACGCATTTCGGAAGATAACATTCACCGCTCGTTATTAGCACTCGCCTGCTGCAGCTGGTTTTCCTGCATCCTTCGCTGTGCGGAACGATGAACCGCAGCCGCAAGTTGCACTTGCATTCGGGTTCTCGATCGTAAAGCCGCCGCCCATTGCCGATTCCTTAAAATCGATAACAAGACCGGTTAAGTATTTGACGCTTTCTCCATCTACAACCACTTTAAGGCCTTCCATATCTAGAGCCTTATCGCCTTCATGCTCTTCATCGTCAAAGCCCATGCCGTAAGAGAAACCACTGCAGCCGCCTTCTTTTACGCCAATGCGCAAAAACATTTCAGGGCCGCCCTCTTCAGCAAGCATTTCTTTTATTTTGTCAGATGCTGTATCACTGATTGTGATCATGCTACATCCCTCCGTTTATCCATCATTCATTTTAATTGCTGATTTCTTTTCACTTACTTATTTGTAGTATACTCCAGTTTGTTCAGTTGCTCAATAGAAGCATGCCCATAAATGAAATTTACAATTTGTGTAAATGCCAATACTTTTCTTATTGCCCCTGCTACGTATGAGGTTTATAATAGTTACAGCTTCTTTAATCGGAAAAGAAAGTTATTTTTTTCACAAACTACTTAAATCAGGAGGCTTAGCCATGAACGTTATAATACCGACAGAGGATACAAAGATGCAGCACATTATTGAAAAAGTGCGTCATGGGCAGCGTTTAACGCTTGAAGATGGTGTTTTCTTATATCAATCAGACGATCTGCTTACAATTGGACAGCTCGCAAATGAAGTTGCCCTGCGCAAAAATGGCAAGAAGGTTTATTTTATTGAGAACATGAGTCTTTACTTTACGAACGTATGTGAAGCCCATTGTGCATTTTGCAACTTCCGCAAGGATGAAGGCGAGGAAGGCTCCTACACGCTTAGCGGCGAGCAAATGATTGAATATGTAGAACAGCATTTCCACCCTGGCGTTCGGGAATTTCATATCGTAGGCGGTCATAATCCGAATGTTCCTTTCCAATATTATGTAGATTCTTTGAAAGCATTAAATGAGCGTTATCCCGACGTAACTCTTAAGGCTTATACTGCTGCGGAGATCGACTTTTTCTCCCGAATCAGCGGCTTGACTTACCGCGAGGTGCTTGAGGAGCTCATGAAAGCCGGCCTAAAGTCGCTAACAGGCGGAGGAGCAGAAATATTATCAGATCATTACCGCAAAAAAATGCGTGTAGACAAAGCCGATGTTACCCAATATTTGCAGGTTCACCGGACTGCCCATGAACTAGGCCTGCGCACGCACACAACCATGCTATATGGTTCAATTGAAACGAAAGAAGACCGCATCCGCCACATGATGCATATTCGTGATCTTCAAGACGAAACAAACGGCTTCCAAGTATTTATTCCGCTTTCCATGCAGCCGATTAATCCAAGAGCCGGCATTCGCAGACGTAATTCAGCATTCGAGGATCTTAAGACGATTGCAATCAGCCGTTTGATGCTTGACAACTTCCAGCATATTAAAGCTTACTTTATTAACATTGGTGTACAGCTTACACAAGTCGCATTAACGATGGGAGCATCGGATGCGCATGGCACGATTGTGAAGGAAAAAATCAGCCATGCTGCAGGTGCCCTAACTCCTGAAGGCATAACGCGCGAAGATCTCATTTGGCTCATTAAAGGCGCAGGACGAATTCCGGTGGAACGCGATACTTTTTACAATGAAATTAAAGTTTACGAGTGAGTAATCTACAACACGAACGCACAAAATAGACCATCATCTAGAAACGTGGAGTTGGAAATCATATGAGAAAACTTATTATTTTGGGCGGAGGTTATGGCGGTCTTGCCATAGCTAACGAGCTCTTAGAAAAACAGTTGCCGATCGATGTTTCCATCGTACTGATTGACCGAATGCCTTTTCAAGGCTTAAAAACGGAATATTACGCGCTTGCTGCAGGAACCGTTTCAGACCTGGAGCTTCGCGTAAAGTTTCCGGTCGATCCGAGAATTTCACTCGCTTACGGCGAGGTCACCGATGTGGATATGGAGCTGAAGCTTGTTCATATCGAAGGTCAAGAATCAATGGAATATGAATGGCTTGTGATCGGCCTAGGATGTACGGATAAATATCATGGGATTGAAGGCGCTGAGCAGTATTCTACGAGCATTCAGACCTTCTCAGCCGCTAGACAAACCTACGCTCAGCTCAATGACGTTAAACCTTATGGCCAAGTGTCCATTGTAGGCGGCGGACTAAGCGGTGTCGAGGTTGCAGCGGAACTGCGAGAGAGTCGTCCTGATCTTAACATTCGTATTTTGGATCGCGGGCCTAAGGTGCTTTCGGCTTTCCCGAGCAAGCTGCAATCCTTTGTAGCGGAATGGTTCGGAGAGCATCATGTCGAAATGCGCGGCCATGTCGGACTTACAAAAGTCGAAGGCGGCATTTTGCATGATGGCAATTCTTCAACGCCTATTTATACAGACGTAACGGTATGGACAGCAGGTATCCAGCCTGTACCGCTCGTGCAGCGAATGGAATTGCCGAAGGATAATCAAGGCAGACTTATCATTAATGAGTATCATCAATTGCCGGATCATACCGATGTATTTATCGTTGGTGACTGCGCAGCACTGCCGCTGTCGCCAAGCGGTCAAGCCGCAGGTGCCCAAGGCAAGCAAATTGCCGAGGTCCTGCAGGCTATCTGGCATGATAAGACACCCCGTCTTGGCAAAATCAAGCTAAAAGGCGTTCTCGGTTCACTCGGCAAAAAAAGCGGCTTCGGCTTGATGGGCGGAACCGCTATTATGGGCCGTGTGCCACGCCTCGTTAAGAGTGGAGTGCTTTGGAGATCTAAACGTCACCTTGGCTAGTACTTGGTATTACAAATCATCGAGCAGCTTATCCAGCGCATCTTGATCTGCCTTTTGCTGCTCAATGGCTTTCAAAATATTGTCGTACAGCTCGTCTACCGAGTCTGCGGATACGATTGCACCCTCAACTAACGCAAATGGGTTCAAATAACATTCGCCGCAGTTGCCCAAGCAGCCATATTCGGTTACTTCGTATTCATCATTTTGCTCAAATAATTGCATTATACGATCAGTGCCATGGTGCATATTACTGGCACAAAACTCAATCATTGTTTTAAACATGAGGCCTCACCTAACTTTACTAAGTTACTATCCATTTTCAATTGCTTCACTTTGTACTATAATAGGGGAGAAAGGAGATGATTGCAATGAGTGAACAAGTACAAGACACGATGTACGATGAAGTATTGGACGTACTAGATAAGCTTCGTCCGTTTTTGCAGCGCGACGGCGGCGATGTTGAACTAGTCGATGTTGAAGGCGGCATCATCAAGCTTCGCCTAATGGGTGCATGCGGAAGCTGCCCAAGCTCGACGATCACGCTTAAAGCGGGTATCGAACGCGCACTTCTCGAAGAAGTTGAAGGTGTAATCGAAGTCGTTCAAGTATTCTAAAAATATAAGAACGAATCATGATTGCTCTAGGCATGACAAATGATGAAGAGTCTTATCGACAGCATAGGAGCTAGCTCCGAAGCTTAACGATAAGACTCTTTTTTTTAATTCCTATATGATCAGAACATCCCTTTAATATTGGCGACGATTGGATCAAAGCCGCCCGTGACATCAATTACATTGCCCGTTAAGAAATTCGATTGCCGGTCACATAGAAACAGCACCACGCGCGCTACATCCTCGCCCGTGCCTGGACGTCCGATCGGCGATTCTTTATCGTAGTCTTCCTCAACCTCAGCAATAGATCGTTCCTTGTTGACGCCCCGAATATCTCCAGGCCCAATTAAATTAACGGTAATGCCATGCGGTGCTTCTTCGACTGCTAACGACTTCGTAAACGAGACAAGTCCTGTCTTCGCTGCGGCATATACCGCTCGATGCGGCCAAGCCCGCGCTTCTCCTGCATGTCCGAAGCCAAAGTGAACGATACGTCCCCATTTGCGCTCACGCATGCCTGGCAGCAGGCGATGATCCAGCAGCATAACGCCTAACAAATTGCCGTGGAGCAGTCTAATAATAGTCTCTTCATCATATTCGCTGAATAGACGCCGCTTGCGGACAAATGGGCCTGCGTTGTTGACCAGTATATCTACGCCGCCAAACGAGCGCTCAGCCTCGTCAGCAAGCCGCTCAACGCCCTCAGTCGTAGCAATATCAGCCTGCACGGTAATTGCCTTTACACCAAGCTGCTCGATCTGTGCCTTTACCTGCTGTGCTTCAAGCTCGCTCTCGTAGTAGTTAATGACAACATTGCAGCCTTGCTCAGCAAGCTGGAGCGCCGTTCGTTTGCCGAGTCCCTTAGCGCTGCCTGTTACTAATGCTGTTTTCCCTTTGAGTCCCACGAGTTTTCCCCCCTCGGGATTATGGTTGCTTGTTTCGCATCAATCCGCATGCATATTGATACGTGAGCAGCAGCGATTCCATCGCTAAATATAGACCCTGCGTCAAATCAGCGGATTGCTCTGCTACATTTTCCAGCTTGATCTCTTCACCGTACATACGGCTGCTTTGAATAAGATCATCCTGCATCTCCGAGTTCATAAAATGAATCTCGGTATTTCTGCGCTTGCGCATTCTTGTTGTGGATTCCTTGTATTTCTCCTTCACATCATTCAGCTTCCAAGTAAGCCCTGGATGAGCTTTCTTCTCCCGCATGTTGCGCAAAACGGTGAAATAGGAAAAATGCGGCTTGATCCGCTCCGTTCTCATATCGAGCAGCTCATTAAGGAACGTACCAAGCTTATCCAGCAAAGAAAATACACGGATAAAAGCGTTTTTATCAAAGTAGATATAACGATTATAATGGATACGTTCCTCATCTGTCATTTGTTTGAGAGATGAGGAAGTAATTTTATGTTGAAAATGAAGGGCGACATAATGGCTTTGCTCTAGCTCGTCCAATGAAGAACGAAGTCCAAGCGTCCAAATCTCATATTTGCGCAGCTTTTGAACGTCAGCTCCGTTCTCAGCCATTTTTTTGGACAAAATGGAGATGAACTGATCCATTAAACGATACGTTTCTGCAAGGGTTCCTTCCGCTTTTCTTAAGGGTTCATCAAACAGGAAACGCAGCATCATCGAACAGTCCCTTCTACATTTACATGCTTACAGCTGACTTTGATCATTTCAAATGCTTTTACTATCCTTTGCGCATTTCTCTGAGGCGCCATGAACGAATTAATATGTCCATTAATAATCCAAACAATCCGGTTACAATCAGATTGTGCAATAAATTGGTGAACAGAAACCACTCTGAGTTTGTAATCGTAGCTGTCAAAAGTGCGCCGCTGAAAATTTGAGTAATGACAAGTCCGAGCGTCCACGCAGCAGGCTTCGTTAATCCAGCTCCGCCATGGCTGACCTTACGAATATGGAGAAACAATCCTGCAAGGCTGATACCAAGCAGCAAAGCAGCCACACGGTGGATAAATACCGCTCCTGTTGCTCCGCTAATCTCTGGAATTACTTCACCGTTACAAAGCGGCCAGCCTAGACATCCTCCGCCAGACTCCGTATGCCGAATGAATGCTCCCAAATACACAACAACATAACAAAAGATAGCGGTAAGCAAGACGCGAGGGAAAATTGAGCGCGGTACTTTAAACTCCACTGGCGGTCCGTCTTTCGCTCTAAACGTCCAAATGACTAACAGCAGTGTTGCTGCAAAAGCGATTAATGAAATACCAAAATGTATGGCCATAATAGGTGGCGATTGAGGCCACATGACGGCGGCCGCCCCCATTAACGCTTGGATGATTGTGAATAACAATGCACCGCCAGCATAAAAAAGTGGCTCTTTGTAGCTTTTTCGGTTTTGCCTAAATTTACGGAACATTGCAACGGCAGTAGCGAGAACAAGAAGACCTTCAAAACCTGTCACAAGCCGATGTGAATATTCAATCATGGATTCAATTGTATAAGCAGGAATAAATTTGCCATGACACAAAGGCCAGTCATCACCGCAGCCTCGTCCAGAATCCGTATTCGTCACTAATGCTCCGCCGAGCAGTACAAGAAGCATTCCGATGCACGCAGCGAGAGCTAACGCGCGAAAACGCCCGGTTACCATAATAAAATCACCTTATTTCATGTTTTAATAACAGTTCAATTATAGCCATAAAAAAAGGCAAAAGCCATGTTGAAAATGTGACACTTCAAGTAGAAGCACTGAAAAAAAGGAAAGCCCGCGCTGAGAGAATGAATTCTCTAAGGCGCGGACTAACGATTACTTATGAGCCAGCGCATCGCTGACTTGGATGGCACGATCGACGAATTCCTCGATTTCCTCGCGTGATTTGCGCAGCTTGCTAACGAATCTAACTAGCTCCTTGCTTTCACGGAAAGCGATAAAGCTCGGTATGCCCAGTATGTTCAGCTCGGAGCAAAGATCAGGTAGATCGTCGCGATCCAGCTCGATGAAAGTAACCTTGCCCTCATAATGACGTTCTAAATCCGGCATAAACGGATCGATAAAATGGCAATCCTTGCACCAAGTCGTCTTAAATACTGCAATCGTGAGCCCTTCGCTTGCCACTGCTTCGCGGAAAGCCTCATCTGTCGTTAACTTTTTCATCTCGCACCTCTGCACATCGTTGTATTTAACATGATCTTATGTTGCTTAGACTTCCCGATCCAGCGTAAATATTCTCATGTCTTCGCCCATGTCGACCCAGCCAATCTTTGCTTTTAATGCTGCAGCCAAATTACGCGCTGGAACATAAGTCGTACCATTAATAACGGTTACCGGGAACGCCCATTTTACATTTTTACCGTTAACGACGGCTGTATCGCTGCCATTTTTTAGAACAATGGTCGTATTTGTAGCTCCATCATTCACTTTTAAGCTTTTTGTTTTTGCGTCATACGTCAGAGTAGCACCCAACTGTTCAACCGTATCGCGGAGAGGAATAATTGTAATATTGTCGGCAGTCAAAATGACAGGATTATAATAATCAGAAGGATACCATGTGATGTTCTGCTTGCCGATATGCAATTTATTTTTCAATAAATCATAAGCAAATGATTTTTCATCAAATTGCTTCAATACTTGATAACCTTGCATGCCAAAAAGCTTATCTACAGAAATATCCGTCTTGGATGCTACAGGCGCATCTGCCTTTACATCGCCGTTTACATTCCAAGTTTCGCTTTCAACCTTGATTGTCAGCCCTTTAACCGGCAAAATACCGTATTCTAGATCCACTGTTGGAACATAAGAAAGCTCATAGGCTTGCTTTCGCATATCTAGCTTATTATCGAAATACACATCTGCTTTGATGGTTAAGTCCTTGCTGAAAATTTCATCTAATGTTTCATCCGGCTCTTCCTCAAGCAGCTTCAGCTCGCCCTGCAGCTCCGTTAAGAGAAGAGCGATAGCGTCCGTTGCTTCCTTGATTGCTTCCTTAGGATCCTGAGCATCTAATTCGCTGCCTTCAAATGGGTTAATCGTACCTGCAGCTGCCCATACATTTGGATTGCTCTGAAGAATCTCAAACACGCCTGTTATCATCTTGTCTAAACCAGCACGATCAGCAACAAGGGCATCAACATATTTTTTCACCCATGCCCAAATTTCAGGACCATCGAGGTCAACATGCACTTTCATCAATGAAGTCGGTGAACCATTAATGGATTCATTTACTGGTTTCACTTCAATTCGTTCTGGATTTGGCAGGTTATGTATAACATACGAGCCAATCGTATCCAGCATCTGGTGGCCAAGCGCAGTTAGCGCCGCTTCATCAACTGCCGGTGCTTCAGCAGATGCTGCTCCCGCTGGCAATCCCGTCAAATCTGATACCCCTGTCAAACCAAGCAAACCCTCGCTCGTCAGATCAAGCACAAAAGGATGCTTTGCTCCCTCAAGCTCCATCACAGCAAGTTTGTCAGACATTTTCAATGAAAATTTAATGCTTGCCGTTTCTCCAAAAACGAGGCTTCCATCCATGGAGATATTTGAGCTGTCCTGCGCTTTAACATGATCCAGTTGAAGCTTCATATTGGAAACCAGCTTCATAATGGCAAGTTCCTCTTCAGGAGCACCTTCATAGGCTTCCTCATCTAGCAAGAGCTTAAATTCTAACGATTGCTTGCTTTCACTTGAAGTAACTTTAAGCGAGTTTTTGAGCGCCGTATTAAAATCAAGATTGGAAACCGCTTGACAACCGGCAACGAAAATAAGTGTTAAAGCTAATAAAAGAATCAATAACTTGCTTGGTCTTGCAAAAAATGATCTCATCCACTCGTCTCCTTTGTTATCGAACATCAATAAGCAGGTTATTGTTATTCACAAACTCTACTCATTGTACAGGAGACTTTATTTGTTGTAAATGTATGGAAAGCACTAGTTTTGTCGAATTTTCAAGCCTTTTACAAGCAGCCATTACGACTGTTTTGTTTGGATTTCCACTTGCTTTGTTTCACGACGCCAATTGATTTTCCAATCATAATAATTTGCAATGTCTCGCAACGCAATCATTTGCACCTCCGTACCGGATTTCTCGGAGAAATAGATGTCAGGAACCTCTTTCTCGTCTATAAACAGCTTAGCAGGATGATTGCCCTTCAACTTACGGATAAGCTCTTCTTCGGTTTCACCTGCTCTTGCCCCGTTGATTCGGAAGCCATTGTGATGAAACTTAGCGTTAATGCCTTCTTTCGTCGTAAACGTAATAGGTACGCCTACCGTTTTTGTCAGCTCCAGAACAGCTTCACTATAAGCACCATATGGAAAAGCAAGCGCACTCACCTTATTGCCAAGTTCACTCTTCAGCCGATCCTCGGCCTTAAGCAAATCTTTTTTCAACCGTTCAACGTACTCCGCCTTTGTTTCCATCTTTTTCTTTTGTTTATCATAATTAAGCTTGGACATGACAGGCGCTTCATTTCCGTGTTCATTCACTGCTCCATAACGATGCATATCAAAGGTGTGGCTCATAAAGCTCATTCCCGCTTTCTGCATTTCCCTCATCTGATCCCAAGTCAGCTTTGGCGTTCCCGGCTTCGTACGGTCATCGATCGTCGAGACGATTACAAAATTGACAGCAGGATAACCGTATTCCTTCAGAATCGGATAAGCAAGCTTATAAAAGCTTTCATAACCGTCGTCAAATGTAATCAACAGGGCATTGTCCGGCACATGGCCTTTTCCTTGCATGAAGTTAATATATTGTTCAATAGTAATAACTTGAAAGCCGTTTTGCTTCACAAGCTGCATTTGTTTTTTAAACCGCTCCACAGCAATAATGCCATCAGACTGAGGTTTTATTGCGATATCATGATACATAAGAACGGCGACCTGCTCTGAATAATAAACACTCTTATTACTAGAAGACATATTGAATAAATCAAACGGCTTGTCAAACGCTTGCTCCAAATATTGCGCCGATACCAACAAGCGGTCGTTTTGAATCATAGCAGGAGCTTGGCCCTCTAGCTTTGTACCATTTACTATCAATTGAACGCTGTTTACCTTGTTCTCATTTGAACATCCTGTCAGCAGCCATCCAACCATCATAGCGACAGCAATGACGATTGCTAGCGCTGCTTTTTTCTTTTGATCCATTATGATTTCCCCCTCAACTACCCACTAATGGATAGTGTAGAGGAGAAATCTTATCGACTGCGTTTATAGCCGCTTAACATATGCTTAAAGAAATCTTAAGTTTCAAGATGCGCCAACGGGAAGCTCATCTCGAATATCGTTTCCTTTGTGGAACTGCTAACCGATATTCGTCCATTTTGCGCTTCGATAATACTTTTGGTAATCGCAAGTCCAAGCCCCGTTCCTCCAGACCCCGACTCAGAAGATCTTGACCTGTCAACACGGTAAAAGCGGTCAAAAATAAAAGGAACATCTTGTGCCGGAATTTGCTCGCCGTAATTAATAACTCGAATGACAGCTCGATCTTCTATATTCTCGATCTGCAAATCGATAATTTTGCCTGAGCTGCCATATTGAATGGCGTTCGTCATTAAATTATCGAAGGCGCGCGCCAGCATATTACCGTCTGCCATAATGAACAATGTGTTTTCCTTTGTTTGAATATTGCAGGTCATCTTGGCCTTCTCTAGGCTTGGAACGAACTCCTCCGTAAGCTGAAGTGCGAAGCCGACAATGTCTAGTTCATCAAGCTCCAGCGGCATGCCGTTGTTTAGTTTTGTGTATTCAAACAGATCATCGATCAATCGTTTCAGATGCTTCGATTTCTCATAGGCGATGTTAACGAAATATCGGAGCTCTACCTCATCCTGATAACGATCCTGATCTATCAGTTCAAGGAATCCTAAAATGGACGTAAGCGGTGTGCGCAAATCATGAGATACACCCGTAATTAAATCATTTTTTGATTTCTCGGCATTTCGCTCATCCTGCAGCAGCTGATTGAATTGCTGGCCTAGTCCATTTATGCTGCTTGCTATTTCTCCAAGCTCATCCGACGCTTTGACAGGAATAACATAATCAAGCTCCCCAGCACCCAGCTGCTGCAGGCCATATCGGATTTCCTTCAAATAATTAATCATGTTCCTGCTTGTCCAGAAAAATAATGCTAGAAAAAGCAGACATCCAAAAATAGCAATGACTGGGGTAGAACCAATATTGTTAACGATCCAAATTAATGTACGATCATACGGTGTGTATTGTATAAGAACATAGGCAAGCAAATGCCCTGCAATAACACAGCATAACATAAGACCTAAGCTTTGTAAGAAAGCAATGATAAAGGATAAGCGAATGGTACGGAAAAACTTATAGCCCTTCTGATTATCACTCGCCCCACGTTGGTCAAGCTTCCTGTAGCAAATTACAAAGATCAATAAACCCGCAGCAGCTGCGATTGGCGTTGATCCGATGTTCTCAATTGCCCATATAATTGTCTTGTCGTATGGCTTTATATCTAACATAAACCACAGCAGCATCCAGCCAATCACAGCAAACAGCACAGCTGCTCCTAAACTTGCTGCAGCTGCCTTTAAGTTAAATTTGTTCTTTTTCTTCATCATTTCAGCACCTTCATTTGCGAGGTTTGCATCTAAATAGGCAGGTGGAAGACGAGGTTCACACGATGCCTATAGCGCATCCATTTTATAGCCTATTCCCCAAACGGTTTTGATAAATTTCGGATTTTGGGCGTCCTTCTCAATTTTCTCTCGAATTTTACGGATGTGAACCATAACGGTGTTTTTGGATTCCATAAAAGGCTCGTTCCAAGCGCTCTCATATATTTTGTCCATACTGAGGACGATACCGCGATTGACTGCCAGCAGGGTAAGAATAGAAAATTCACGAGGCGTTAGTTTAATTTCCTGCCGATCAACGGTAACCGTATGCGTAGCTGTATTTATAATGAGATCATCGATGATGATTTCATTGTCATTATGACTTGCTTTCGAATGAAATTGCTTCGCTCTGCGGATATGCGACTTGACGCTGGCGAGCAGTACAAGCGGGCTGAATGGCTTCGTGACATATTCGTCCGCACCAAGGCTAAGTCCCGATATTTTATCAATATCCTGAGATTTGGCGGACAGCATAATAATCGGAATATGGTTTTGCTCCCGAATTTTCATGCATGCTTCAAGCCCGTCCATAACAGGCATCATCACATCAAGTATAATAAGATCCACCTTATGCGTATTAAGCTTCTCCAGCGCTTCAAGCCCATTGGATGCCTTTAGCATCGTAAATCCTTCATTTTTAAAATAAATTTCCATTAAGCTTAGTATTTCCTTCTCATCATCTACCATAAGTATCGTTTCTCTATTCATATCTCTGTACTCCCTCCTGCGGTGTGCTGCTCATTAAATATAACATGATCTGTATCCATTGGTTCATTTATGTATGTTACAGAGTGGAGCCGCAAATAAAAAAAGGAGCAGACTTCGCTTGAAGGCGTAAGCAAGCTCCCCTTTATGATTGATTCCTTACTCCGTTTTGGACGATGCTTCGCTGCTTTCACCAGCAGCTGCGCCATCCGCCCGTGCAGCATCTTCTTTAGCAAGCATTTCTTGGCCTTTAACCTGCAATATACTAAGTGCCGCGTTTAAATCCTGTGTGTCTTCCTTCACCTTTTTCATCTCTTCCTTAACCGCCGTTGTGAATTCCTCATAGAAGGTGTCAGGCAGCTTGTCAAAATTTTTGTAGCCATTAAAAGAACTTGGCTTTAACTCATAGAATGCAGCATAATTATGCCCTTCAACATCCGTAATATATTTGGTGCGAACCGGCAAACCATTGTAGTTGTTCGACTTGGATTTTACTCTTGCATAATCATCGCTTGTCACATATTTGAGAAAATCCCATGCGACCTCCTTGTTTGGAGAGTCTGCTCGAATTGCAAACAAATTATTAAATGACATCAGATTTGATTCATCTGGACTTTGCTGTCCGATTGGAGCTGTCACGATATCCCAATTTTTTACGATCTTATCTTTTAGGCTTGGAAAGTCGCTCGCCTGCTTGATTTGGTTCGTGTAACCAACGTCTTGAATCGTCATCGCCAAACGACCGGACAGGAAAGGATCTGATAACAGGTAGTCCTCATAGGACTGTGACATCTCTCCCGCTTGGCTGCTCATACTTTCAAAATAAAGCGCGTTTGATTCTATTGCATCCAGCGCCTGCTGAAATACATTTTTCCACGAATCCGTATGTATGGTCATTTGTTTTTGCCCAGCATTCACATAGCTAACTTTTTCAGACTCTGCCAGCATGATGGCCAAATCAAACAGCTCCTCGCGATATCCCATCTTCAAACCGTATACCCGCTCTTTCATATCACCGTCCGTAGGGAAACGCCTCGCCAATTGTATCGTTTCATTCCAGCTCATTCGACTTCGCGGAAGCTCAATTTTGTATTTTTCAAATAAATCCTTGTTGTAGTAAATAACTTGGCTGTAGAAGCTAGGCGCTAAACCGTATACTTTGCCGCCGCCCTGCTCTTTCAAATAGTCAAGCATACCGGGAATTAATCCCTCGGTTTCGTACTTTTCCTTTTCCATAACAGCATCGAGATCATAAAGCTTGCCTTCTTGTGACAGCTTTTGGTACCTCTCTGCATCCAGCATTAAAATATCAGGCTGTTTTTCTTCTATAAATTTGTTAAACGCAGTATCGTAGTCTTTATTTTCTTCACTATACATCGACTGATTGCTAACGACTTCGATTTCAACATTCGGATATAATGCCGAGAACACCATACCATAATCTTGAAAGAACATGCCTTCATCGTAATACATGACCTTCAGTGACGACTGCTTCATTTTATTACTATCCTTATTGTCTCCTCCAAAGCTGCAGCCAGTTGCCACTAATGCCAAAACAACGACTGATAAAACAAACCTTGACCTTACTTTCATCTTTCGTTTCTCTCCCTCTCCGCTTATCCCTAATATGTATCCATATCCTACTGATATATAGTCTAGAGGAAAAAACTTACTAATTCTCTCTGCTATTTCTTAACATTAGCTTAATGAATGCTTAAGTTTTTCAAAGTTTTCGAAGCAATAAGGGAGCTCTAACGAAAAAAAGGACACATCCCCCTATAAGGGCTGTGTCCTTTCTTCCATGAAAACTTATGATTATACCGCTTTTTTGTAAAATGGCTTTAAAACAATCCCGAGTATTTTGCGGAGCGGCCCCGGGAACGAGCGCACATCCTCTGGTGTGATAACGCGAAGCGCAGCGAGCAATATGAGATAAAGTGATCCTACAACAACAGATGCAACAGCAGCTGCCAAGAAATAGGAAAGCTTATCTGCCCATGCTCCCGTAATAGCCAGCACCCCGTACTCAGCTCCCCAGCCTGCGAGGGCAGGTACAGCAATTGCGATCAAATAGGCAATCCATTTGCCGCCTAGCACGTTCAAGTTAACGTCCTTGTTAATGCTTCTTAAGTTCAAATACGTAATGACAACGAAACAAATCGTAGATCCAATAATAAATCCATAGACGCCAAGCAAAGGAGCAAGCGCCAGACTGAACACCACTTTAAGCGCCAAACCAATAAACGTATGGTTCATCGGCAGCTTAGGCTTGTTGAGTCCGTATAGGATCGAATTAGATATCATCATTGTAATTTGGAAGATCGCTCCGGCTGTAAGCATCGCTACCGTCCCGCTTCCGCTTGGAGTCGTAAATAACAGTCCAGTTACGGAATAAGAGGCTACTGCCAGCAGCAGCGCAACCGGTACGCCTGTAAACAACACAATCCGCATGACGAGCGAGGATTGACGCTGCACTTCCTTCATATTATTCAAGGCAAATGCCGAGGAAATGATCGGAATAATCGAAGCGCCAAGCGCAATCGCAAGAATCGGAGGTATGCCCGCTATCCCCATCGCCTTCGTGGAGTAATCCGCCAACGCTTTTGTTGCAGAATTTTCATTATAAAAGGATTCCGTCAATCGCATAAATATCGTTATATCAAAAAAGTACAATAGCTGTACCGTCATAGCCGTTACGACAGCAGGAATGGAAGTACCGAATATTTCTTTATAAATGGTCCGATAAGGCAGGTTGGAGCTTGTCTTTACAGACTTATCCTTCACATTTATAGCGGATTTAGCATGCTCCGATTGATCTTGTTTTTTCAGCTTCCTCCAAAACCACATCATAACCGAAAATGCACCAATACTTCCGAGCACAGAACCAAACGCAATAGCTGCAGCGCCGTATTTATCTCCCCAGCCCCAGCCGAGTACGATCAGGGCTAGTCCAATTCCACCGATGAGCCGCAAAATTTGTTCCATGATTTGAGAAATACCGCCTGCGGACATGATCTGTCGGCCTTGGAAGTAACCTCGCATCATCGCAATAATAGGAAATAGCAGCAGCGCAGGCGCTATAGCTTGCAGCGATAAAGCTGCATCCGGCACCTTCGAGAACCGTTCATAAGCTGGTGCAAAAACAAACATTGCAGTCGCAAGCAGTATCCCTGTCACTGCTCCAAACATTAATGCCGCTCGATAAATTCGTTTGGCTTCATCGGGGCGGCCAAGCGCATAGCGCTGAGAAATCATTCGACTAATCGATAGCGGTATGCCGCCCGTCGCAATCGTTAGCAGTAATAAGTAAATCGTATTCGCTGAGTTGAATGCCGCCTGTCCGGCAGCTCCCAGCATATATTCGAGCGGAATTCGCTGGAACAAGCCGAGAAACCGGACGACCAACGCTGCGGCTGCCAGTATAATTGTGCCTTTAATTAATGAGTCTTTTTTTAGCATAATGGTCTGTCAAAGTCTCCCTATCCTTTATTTCCAATGGGCTCCAGCGGCTGATGATTGCCGCGTACGGGCACTGCTGCATGAGATGGAGAAGCCCAACGCACACCATTTTGAATCACTTGCAACACTTGCGGGTTATAGTAGGTTGGATAAGTCTCATGCCCCGGACGGAAGTAAAAGATTTTACCTTGGCCGCGGTTAAAGGTACAGCCGCTGCGGAACACCTCGCCGCCTTCAAACCAGCTCACAAAAACAAGCTCATCCGGCGCTGGGATATCAAAATGCTCACCATACATTTCCTCATGCTCCAGCGTAATGTATTCCGGCAAGCCGGCTGCTATCGGATGCGCTGGATTTACGACCCAAATTCTTTCCTTCTCGCCCACTTCACGCCATTTGAGATCACAGCCTGTGCCCATCAGCTTTTTGAAAATTTTTGAGAAGTGACCCGAGTGCAGCACGATTAAGCCCATGCCTGCGAGTACGCGCTGTTGAACACGATCTACAATGGCGTCATCCACCTGGTCATGCCCCATATGTCCCCACCATACTAGAACATCCGTATTGGCTAGACGCTCTTCTGTAAGGCCATGCTCCGGCTCCTCAAGCGTTGCTGTCGCTACTTCGATATCTCCACTTGCGATCCCTTTGGCTAAAGCTTGATGAATGCCATCTGGATATACATTTTTGACTTCCTCATGAATCTTCTCATGCAAAAACTCATTCCATACGGTTACTTTAATCATTGAGCTATCCACCTTTTATTCATTTCATTAAAAGACGAGCCATAGGACAAACAACACGATCATCGCCAGCTGCAAAATTACCTTCACGACTACGCTTGAAAACAATCCTACAACTGAACCTAAACCAACCTTGAGCGATTTGTCAAAACGTGTTCCGATAATCATCTCACCAATGACGGCACCCACAAAAGGACCGATAATAAGGCCAAGTGCTGGGATAACGAAAGGACCAAAGATAAGACCAATTGTACTGCCGATCACTGAGGCTCGCGAGCCTCCAAATCGTTTGACGCCCCAGGCGCTAACCGCATAATCGGCGACAAACAGCACGATGACAATTACCGTCTGGATGAACCAGAACCAAAAACCAAATTCACTAAACGAGAAAAATAAGCCATAAACAAAAAATGCGCCATAAATGGCAAGAGCTCCCGGAAGAATCGGATAAATAGCCCCTGCCATCCCTACTACAAATAACAGAATAACTAATGTCCAGCCTAAAATATCCATACGTTTTTCATCCCTTCAGAAGGTAACGTCTAATCACTTCTGCAACTCCATGCTCATTATTCGTAAAAGTAATGAAGTCTGCAGCTTCCTTGACCGTTTCCTGCGCATTGCCCATCGCTACGCCTAAGCCAGCTTCGCGAATCGCCGCAATATCGTTCAAGCTATCGCCAACAGCAATGACTTGCGACATCTCGATGTTAAGCAAGCCGCAAAGCTCTTGAAGTGCGCTTGCCTTTGAAACGCCGAGCGGATTAAGCTCCAAATTAAATGGAGATGAATTCGTAATCTCAAGCGCTCCCCAGCTTTGTACTTCAGCGAGCAGCTTCTCTCGAGTGTTGTCATCCTCTGTGTAATAGCCGAATTTCAGCCAGTGATGTGATGCATAATCATCAGCAGGCGTAATCCATTTCTCTTTATTGTAAATTTCATCAGCTGTATACGCCCAGAACCACGGCTCGCCATGTGCGAGAGCAAGCTCATGCAGCCTTTGCACGTAAACGTGGCTTAGATGAGTACGTTTATGAAGCACATGCGGACGATGCCAAATCTCACTGCCGTTTACTGTGATCATAGGTGTTTCCAGCTTTAATTGCTCAGCGTAAGGCAATGCACTGCGAAAACCTCTGCCCGTTGAGAAGCTGACAATAACTCCAGCATCAAGTGCTTTTTGAATCCATTCTGCATTTTCCGTACTAATTTCACTCTGTTCATTTAGCAATGTTCCGTCCATATCAAGCGCAAGCAATTTATAATCTCCCAATATTGTGCCTCCTCGTAAATGCCGTATCGTTGTTGTACCTAACTAGTAAATTATTTTAGCACATTTACGACAGATTCCAAATGAAAGTCACTCTAAAAAACACGAATTCATCATACTTGCTCAGAAAAAAGGAGCAGCCTCCGCTAATTTGCGTAAGCATGCTCCCCATCTCTAAACTTACTCCGTTGTTTCAATGGTAGTAACAGATCCACTGCTTTCCGAAGTTCCCGCTCCTTCAGCACCTTCAGTAGGTACAGGATCTTCCTTCAATAGCATTTCTTGGCCTTTCACCTGCAAAATATCAAGCGCCGCATCGAGTTCCTGTTCTTTTTTCTTTACTTTTTCAAGCTCTTGGCTGGCTGCGCCTCTAAATTCTCCCCAGAAGCTTTGTGGCAGCTTGTCAAAATCCTTATAGCTATTAAATGTACTTGGCTTCAAATCATAAAATGCTGCAAAATTATGCCCTTCTGTATCCGTAATATATTTAGTGCGGACAGGCAATCCATTATAATTGTTCGACTTTGACTTGACTCTTGCAAAGTCCTCACTCGTTACATAGCTAAGGAATTTCCACGCAGCGTCCTTACTCGGTGATTCCGAGCGAATAGAGAAAATGTTGTTGAAAGACATCATGCTTGATTGATCCGGATTTTGTTGTCCAACCGGAACCGTTACAATATCCCAGTTTTTCACGATCTTATCTTTTACCTTCTCATTCTCAGCCGCTTGCTTGATTTGATTGATAAAATTAATATCGCCCATCGTCATCGCCAATCGGCCCGCTATGAAGGGATCGCTTAACAAATAGTCCTCATAGGTTTGCGACATCGGTTCGTCGCCACCTTGATTACGCATGCTATCAAAATAAAGCGCGTTCGAATCCAATGCGTCAATCGCTTGTTTAAATGCATTTTTCCATGAATCTGTGTTTATCGTCATTTGTTTTTGCGAAGCATTCACATAATTAACGTTTTCTGAATTAGCAAGAATGCTTGCCATTTCAAATAAATCTTCGCTGTAGCCCATTTTCAGCCCGTAAATCCGTTCCTTTTTGTCGCCATCCGTAGGGAAGCGGCGTGCCAATTGTATCGTCTGGTCCCAGCTCATGCGATTGGTTGGCGGCTCGATTTGGTATTTCTCAAATAAATCCTTGTTGTAGAACATAACTTGACTATAGAAGCTTGGCGTCATGCCAAATACCTGTCCGCCGCCATTTTCTCTCAAATAATCAAGCATGCCGGGAATCAAGCCCTCTGTATTATACTTTTCCTTCTCCATAACCGGATCAAGATCATAAAGCTTGCCGTCGAGTGCCAGCTTTTTGTATTGATCGGTATCAAGCATCAAAATATCTGGCTGCTCCTCCGTAATAAACTTTTCGAGAGCAGCATCCATATCCTTGTTTTCACTTTGATACATTTTCCTATTTTCTACGACTTGAATTTCGATATTTGGATATAATGCCGAGAACACCATGCCATACTCCTGAAAGAAAGAACCTTCATCGTAATACATAATTTTCAGCGTTGACTGTTCATTTTCTTTTTGTTCGTTTTTGCCCCCAAAGCTGCAACCGGTTACCAATAATGTAAAAACAACTAGCGGTATGACGAATTTTGACAACACTTTCATGTTCAATTTTCTCTCCTCTTCAGTTTCCTCCTAATATGTACCAATTACATTACGATTCTTTTTGGATAAAAGTTGCAGTTATACACCTTTTTTTGAAATAAATATGAAAAAAGCATCCATTAAGGATGCTTTTCGCAATTATTATGCTAACTTTCTTAGACGCAGTTTCTTGATTACAATGCCATGTGATGGTGAGAACAAAAATGCGATAACGAACAATATTGCAGCTGCGCACACCATACAGCCAGCAATTGAAGCATCCAATAAAACAGCTGCACCATAGCCGATGAATGTACTAGCTACGCCGGCTGCTACACTCAAAACGATCATCAGGCCGAGCCGATCTGTCAGTAAATAAGCGGTAGATGCTGGGATAATCAGCAGTCCTACAACGAGTATCGCTCCTACACTTTCAAAGGAGCTGACAGTAGCCATCGAGACGAGACCCATTAATAAATAATGAAAGATAGCTACAGGTATGCCGATTGCAGCCGCAAGGGCAGGATCAAACGCGCATAACTTGAACTGCTTATAGAACAAAACGATAACTGACATTATGATCAGCAGCGTTGTGCCGAGCAGCCAAACCGCTTTCGGGCCCATATTTACGCCGCCAAGCTCCCAAATATTCCAGTGCACATACGCAATCTCACCGTACAAAATCGCATCCTGGTCCAAATGCACCTGACGAGCATACAAGCTTACGAGAACGACCCCAATGGCGAATAATGCTGTAAAGACAACGCCGATCGAAGCATCGGATTGAATGCCGCTTTGCTGAAACATTTGAATAAGAAAGGTCGTCAGCAATCCGCATAATAGTGCTGCGAACATCATAAGCAGCGAATCGCGCGAGCCGCTGAGCAGAAACGCGATTACGATACCGGGCATGACGGAGTGGCTAATGGCATCGCCGATCATCGCCATTTTGCGCAAAACAAGAAATACACCTAGAATACCGCAGCAGCTTGCTACTAGTGCACCTGTAAGCAAGATCCAGAAGTCGCTCATAATGCCGCCTCCTTCTTCACTTTGCCCTCAAGCAGCATATCGGAGTCACGATTATAGCTTTGCTTCACTCTTTGGCGCACCAGTCTTTTTGCAAGCAATCCGCGCTGTGGACCAAATAGAATGGAAATGCAGAAGAGCAATGTTGCCGCCAGCACCGTAACAGGTCCCGTTGGCAAGTTAGACACCGATGCGCTAATCCAAGTGCCTGCCGCACCGCTGACTGCACCGAATATACCTGACAATACAACCATGAGCCCAAGGCGATCCGTCCAGTATCTAGCCGATACGGCCGGTGTAATAAGCAGTGCAGCTACGAGTACGACACCTACCGCTTGAATGCCCGCTACTACAGCAACGACGATTAGAAGCATGAGCAGCTGCTCAAGAAAGGCTACGGGATAACCGATGCCTCTAGCAAACCCTGGATCAAAAGAAATAATTTTAAACTGTTTAAAGAGCAGCGTGCAAACCGTAATAAGAGATACACATACGACCGTCATCGTAATAACGTCAGATGCAATCATAGATGCCGCCTGCCCAAACAGAAATTTATCCAATCCGGCTTGATTGCCATAGCTGCCATGCTGAATAAGTGTAAGCAGTACGATACCGAGGCCAAAAAATCCTGACAATACGATACCCATCGCTGCATCCTGTTTAAGCTTAGAGTTACGAGTAATATATCCAATACCGAACGTTGCGATAAGACCAGATATGCCTGCTCCTATGAGAAACAGTCCAATCGATTTAACGCCAGTAAGCATGAATGCAATGCATATGCCTGGCAATGCTGCATGGGCTAACGTATCGCCCATTAAGCTTTGTTTTCTAAGATACGACAAGCAGCCGATCACTCCACTGCTTAAGCCAAGCAGCGTACAGCCTAGAAAAATCCATTGCATATTCGGATCGGTCAGCATCAACCATATTCTATCCATGAATTACTCACCCTTTCCGTCAAAACGTGACGGAGACTGCATGCTGCGATCAAGAAAAGCCAGTCTGCCGCCGTAAGTACGCTGTAATTTCTCCTGCGTAAAGGTTTGCTCTGTTTTGCCGAATGCTTGAAGCTCTACATTCAGAAGCAGTACCGAGTCGAAATAATCTTGCACAGTCGCTAGATCATGATGGACAACGATGACCGTTTTCCCTTGCAGCTTCAGCTCCTGCAGCAATGTGATAATGGCTTTCTCTGTCGCCGCATCCACGCCTGCAAATGGTTCATCCATAAAGTACAGCTTCGCGTCCTGTGCCAATGCACGCGCTAGAAACACGCGCTGCTGCTGTCCGCCAGAGAGCTGACTGATTTGCCTGCCCGCATAATCGGCCATGCCAACCTTGTTCAGGCACTCCAGCGCAATCGCCTTATCCTTCGCGCTTGGGCGGCGGAACCAGCCTAAATGACCATAACGGCCCATAAGTACAACATCAAGCGCATTCGTTGGAAAATCCCAATCCACCGATTCTCGCTGCGGGACATAACCGATCATTTTCCGCTGCTGCTTATAAGATTTGCCGTATACTAACACTTCTCCGCCAATACTCGGTATGAGGCCAAGAGCCGCCTTCATCAGTGTCGACTTACCTGCGCCATTTGGCCCGATTACCCCGACGAGCTCGCCCTCGCTTACTTCAAACGATACGTTTCGAAGCACTGGCTTCTTCTGATAAGCAACGCTTAGTCCCTTAATCGTAAGCGGTGCAATTTGTTTTGTATTTTGCTTGGCTGCTGTTGTAGAATGGTTCATTTTTATCACTCACTTTCCTTGCCTTTTTATGTGCTATTTCAAAGCGGCTACAATCGTATCCACGTTATGCTTCACCATTCCGATATAAGTGCCTTCAAACGTACCGGCATCTCCCATTGCGTCGGAGTAAAGCTCGCCGCCAATTTTCACCTCATGGCCTAAGCTTCTTGCCCCTTCTATGACCGATTCAATTGATTTTTTCGGAACGCTGGATTCGATAAAAACAGCTTTTATTTTTTTCTCCACTAAGTAGTCACGCAGCTTGCTAACATCCTTTGAGCCGTACTCCGACATCGTATTCATCCCTTGCAAACCCGTGACAGTTAGACCATACGCTTCGCCAAAATATCCAAATGCATCGTGTGCTGTTACTAAAATGCGGTCTGCCTCTGGAATAAGTGCAATTTGCTCTCTCGCATAATTGTCCAGCTCCTCCAGCTGCTTGATGTAGGCTGCTGCATGCTCTTTGTAGTACTCCGCATGGACCGCATCCTTCTCCATCAGCGTGTCGCGAATCACCTCTGTTGTAGAAATCCAAAGCTTCACATTGAACCAAATATGCGGATCATGCATGCCAGCCCCTTGCCCAGGGGCAGAGTGCAGCTGATCTTCCGTCAAATATTTGGAGACGGCTACCGTCGGCTTGCGCTTCTCCAATTTCTCGAACATCTCGGCCATCTTGCCCTCTAAGTGCAAGCCGTTATAAAAAATAATGTCCGCATTATCCAGCTTCCGCACGTCTCCTTGAGATGCCTTGTATAGATGGGGGTCAATCCCTGCCCCCATCAATCCGCTAACATCGACATACTCGCCGCCTACCTGCTGCACTACGTCCGTGATCATTCCTGTTGTTGTCGTAATTTTCAATTTCCCATCGCTCGTTCCTTGCTGCCCGCAAGCTGAGGTTACCATTGCCGTCATCGCCAAAAAAACGATAACCATAATAAATCTCCGAAGAGCAGAATTTGTTTTGTACGTTTTACGCATTGTGCTACCTCCTCCATCCCTGTCATTTTTTATATGCTCTAAAGTTTGCCCTTATGAATCTTAGTTTACCTAATGCCTTTTTTTTAATAATACACAAAAATGTTTCACTAGTGCAACATTTATTTTGAAATGGGCTATTTGCACAGCAAAAAAGGCAGATCGGAGTTGATGCTCCGACCTGCCTTTTTGATGTTTTTAGACCACTATTCGTTTGTTCCTGTATCAGTTCCTGTATTAGCATCATCCGCTGTATGATTAGCCGTGTTGCCAGCAGCATCATTTGTAGCTGGCGCCTTCTTTTTCGGCACACCGTACAAACCAATTTCCTCGTCATAAGCATCAAAAATCTTACGAGCGATTGGAGAAGCACCGTAACCCCCGAACCCGCCATCAGGTACTACAACAGCTACAGCAAGCTTCGGCTTATCGGCAGGCGCATAGGCGATAAATACCGCATTTTCTGCAGTCCGGCCTTTTACTTGTTGCTCTGACGTACCTGTCTTACGGTTATAGGTGTAATCCACACCTTCAAAGCCTTGCGAGCTAACCTTCGACATGCCTAGCTCAATTTCTTTCCAATATTCAATCGGGTAATTTACTTCATTCAAAATAACAGGCGTATAGCCTTGAATAATATTTCCGTCTGCATCCTTAATTTCGTTTACAAATTGCGGCTTCATTCGTTTGCCGCGATTGGCAAGCATTGCAGTATATTGCGCGAGCTGCAAGGTTGTATAACGCCCTTGCTGACCGAAGGAGGCTTGAACGAGCGCTGATTGCGAGCTGGCATTTTTCGCCTCGTTAAAGTACTCTATAACGCCCTTCGTTTCGTTAGGCAAGCCGCTTTCCGTCAGGACGCCAAGACCAAATTGCTTCATGTATTCGTCCCAAATTTCTACGCCATTTTGCGGGTCTCTTCTATAAAGCCTATCGCCAATCATAGCTGCCATAAACGTATTGGAAGAATGTTGAATGCCTTGCGCGCCATCAATGTAGCCGAACTTTTTGCCTTGGGAGTTGCCGATATAAGTCTCATATCCTTTTCTACCATACGAGAATCTCCCAGTGTCCGGGTAGGTATCTGTCGTCTTAAACAATTTCTCATTCAATCCGACTAATACGGATAACGGCTTCATTGTCGAGCCAAGTGGCAGGATGGAAGATGGATGTTGATTGCGCTCCTCTTCTGAATATTTGCCATAGACTGTTCGAATCGTACCGTTCGATAAGATATTCTGGAAGTTCTCGTAATCCTCTTTGCTAATACGGCCGCCTGACCAAATATTTGGATCATAATCCGGCATACTCGCCATCGCCACGACTTTGCCCGTATCTACTTCCATCGCTACTGCGAATCCGGTTTGTGCATATTTGGCACGCTCATATTTGTTTGTAGACGTTGATATTTTTTTGAGCTGATCCATAATTGCTGTTTCCGTCGTTAACTGCACGTTTTTGTTAATGGTTAAATAAAGATCCGACCCCTTCGTAGGGTTCGTTATTTCCATAGGCCCGATAATACGCTCCGCATTGTTAACGGGGTAGGTTTTCAAACCATTTTTGCCGCGCAGCACGTCCTGATACATTCGCTCAAGACCGTCGAAGCCAACGTCCTCTTCATCCAAATATCTCAGCGTAGGATCTTCCTCTGTCGTCTTTTCCTTGTAGAAGTCTACGTTTTCGCGAACGGTATTAAATTTTTTCAAATACCCGACAAGCTGCACCGAAATCGAATCTTTGTCATAATTCCGAACGCTTTCCTCCATGATATCTACACCTTTGAACGACGTGCGATTTTCCATGAAATAAGCCACTTCTTTATTTGTGAGGCCGGATTTAATCCGCCGCGGGGTCGAGATAGGATTCCGCTTGAAATCAAGATCCATCTGACGAATAATATCGTCAACCGTCATCGCTTTAGCAGGATCTCCAAGCTTTGTAAATATTTCATAAAGCTTCTGCGCCATTTCTTTTGCACTTGCAGTCGCTTTCTCCAGCTTAAGCTCAGGCTGAATCGTGAAATAAATAGACTGGGTCGAAGTCGAATACGCAATTGCATGACCCGTAGCGTCGTAAATATTGCCCCTAATCGGCGGAATCTTCACGCTGCGTGTACTTTTGCCGATCCCTTCAGCACTTAGCGTCGGCCCTTCTACAAACTGTAAAATGGCTAGCCTTACAATCAAAACACTAAATAATGCGAACGTAATAAAGAAAAATAAGTTCAATCGAAACGAAAAATGACGTCGATTTATAATTTCCCGTTTCTGCGGATCATCTTGCATGTCTAATCACCTCATAACCTTCTCATTTTAAGCTATGCATCACGTATGTGAGTATCGTCAAATGCCGGCGGATTAAACCAATTCCCGGTATTTGCCCAAGTCGCATCCAGCGGAATCCAGCCATTATCCCCTTCGCTGATTCGCACCTCATTCCAAGCATGTGGACCGAAGCCTCCCTTACCGTTAGCTCCCATTCCAGTTACAACCCGTACCTCTAGACCTGCTGACCTAGCCATTACAGCATATAAACGAGCTATATCTATACATACGCCTTTGCGCGTATCAAATGTTTCGGGAGGTGTCTGTTCCTTCCAAATTCCCTGCTCTTCATAATTCCGAGCTTTGTCCCAATCGTAAGCAATTCTTGTTCCAAGAAAGTCATATAGCTTTCTCGCCTTATCCTCATTCGTTTGCGCATCCTTGGTCACATAAAGAGCAGCTTTCTCAATCTCAGCTGGGATGGCGTAATCAATAATCTCATATTTTCGTTGTAAAATTTGTTTGAACTGCGCTTCAACCGCTTGGGCGAGCACGGGTCCTTGACCTGCTAGAACGTCTCCGGCAACTGGACTCAGCCACGAAGCCGCTTTGGTATAAACCGTCGATTCGGAAATTTTGTCGACATACCAGCCATTTGGCACAAGGGACACATAAACGAATAAAAGAACGACGAATACAAATGAACGACCCGCTCCGTGAGCAGCACCAATTAAAGCCCCTATGGCACGGCTAGCGCTTCGCCTGCCTTGCAAGTGAGCCATAGGCTCTTCCTTGCCGCTCCTCAGAACGCCTTCTACTGCTCTTTCCAGCAATGGCTCAATAGAAGCTGCCAATGCCCGCAGCAGTAAATAACTGAGCAGGAACAAGACGCCATAGCGCAGCAATGCAAAATCCCTCAAACTCGTAAGCAGCGTGTACCATGCTTGCTCCACCCCGCTGAGGTCATGAAGAGGAACCTTCACCTTGCTAGTCAACCACTTCGCTACAGCTGGTGACAATGTATTCGTGAGCTGTGCTGCCAGTACCAAACATACGATAACTGCTAAACCTTCCCAAACAAAAAAGAAAAGACGCCTCGCAGATCCCGATGCGCCTCTCCTCATCCCCTGTATAAGAGAGCCAATTAGCAATAGAAGCACAATGATAGCAATTGGCTCCGGCTCTCTAAATAATTGATCCCAGCTTGTCATCGGCATTACCCGTTCTGCTTCGCTTGGTCGATGAAGGTTTGTATCGTACTATCGAGCTCCCACTTGCCGAGCGCCGTTCCGCGGAATGAAATGGCAACCTCATTCGCACCAGGCTCTCCGGTAAGCTCTACATTTTTAGTTTTCACTGTAAAGGTTCCATCCCCGTTATTCACGAAAGTAGCATCCTTTGCTTCGCCTACCATTGCATTAACGGCTTCCTGTTTTACTGTATCTGCAACCTTAGTGCCAATCTCTTTCAAATCATCCATGGTGTAGCCGCTATATACGACAATACCAAGCACGATTGCCACCACAAGTGCCCATTTAACTACAGTTTTCACGATGCGGATAATAATTAATAGTAAGATAAGCGCAATAACAAGCACAAGCCAATGTTCTTTAAAAAAAGCTGTCCAAGTGTCCCAATCATAGGTCGAAAAATTCAAAAAATCCAATTGCGATCCCCTCCATTATACCTCGTACAAAATCCCATTACAAAATATTATAACCTACGGAATATAGGGCGTAAACGCTCGTTTCCTTTTTATGCAGACATATCCTGTCCCAATTAGACGTACAAGTATATAAGAATGTAATTGGCAAGGAGGGTCAGCTCTGTGAAAACCGCGGTTTGGCTGTACTTATTTTTGTTTATCGCCTTTTTTGATTTGCATGCGCAATACCCCATTTTAACACCTTTTGCCATCTCTTTAGGTGCAGCGCCTTCCTTCATCGGACTCATGATGGGCATGTACTCCATTACGCATTTGCCTGGAAATCTCATTGCAGGCTTTGGCGTTGACCGTTATGGCAGCAGATTGTTTATCGTGTTCAGTCTTATGGCAGCCGGCATTGTTCTCCTGTTTCAATCGCATGTAACTAATCCTTGGCAGCTGCTCACGCTCCGCTCCATCAGCGGTTTTGTGCTTGCATTTCTGTCTCCGGCTTGCTTGTCCCTGCTTGCAAGAATAACGAGCGATCGAACGGAGCAAGGAAAGCTTATGGCTGGCAATGGACTAGTTCATACACTAGCATCAGTCGTATCTCCAGCAGCAGGAGCGTATCTCGTTGCAAAAATTGGATTTTCAACCGCTTTTACGCTGCTTGGATGGGTTCTGATCGTAACATCTGTCTGCGCTCTGTTCTTTATTAAAGAAGTTCGCCAGAAGGTAGAGCAAACGGAAGTTGAGGGCAACGACGGGAAAAAGAAAACGAAGCTCCCGCTTGAACCTGCAGTACCAATTCCTTGGCTCGTCTACCTGCTGCCTGTTGCAATAAGCTGCGCGCAGGGTATCCTATCGTTCGAGCTGCCACTGCTAGCCAAAACGCAGGAAGCGATGATGACGACCGGCCTTTTATTTTCCGTTATCAGTATCGGAGCACTCGTCACATTAAGCATGCTGTTTCTGAACCGCGTATCCGCGTATCTGCGAACGTTGTGGGGCTCGCTCATTCTTGCCATTATTTACTTTGGCATTGCATCCGATATACCGGCACCTCTAACATTGATGCTGCTCTTTGTCGGTATGGCGAAAGGAGTTATTTTGCCCGCGCTGTCTACCTTATTAATTGAGCTTAGCGGCGGAGCTCGTTACGGCCGTACTTTTTCCGTATTATCCATCGCCTTCTCCATCGGTGCGTTTATCGGACCGATGGCGGCAGGACAGCTTCGCAATTATATATCGCCTTACTACATAGCGTTTATTGCATTGATGATAGCAGTCGCTCTGCTCCCGCTGCGAATTTCCCGTTCACTTTCTTCCCGCACCCATTTTTCGTAGGCATAGGTAAATGCACAGGGCTAATTCCCCATCATGTCATATGCTGTACTATGACAGGTGACTAGTTAGAACAGCTAAGCTCAGCTGTTTGCATTCATCCTTCTAACACTACGGAAACGAGGTGACCCCATATATGTCTGCAAATGTAAGTTCAGAAAATCGTGGTTATGGCCACGGCGGTTTCTCAAACCTTGGCATTATCCTTGTACTGTTTATCCTGCTCGTAATCATAGCTTGCACTTGTCTCTAGTCGTAAAATAATAAACGGTCTGCAAACTGCAGACCGTTTATTCATTTTCAAACAAAAGAAACGAACCAATCATTCCCGATCTCGGTAAAATCGATGATTGGTGATAAACTATACATATGCTTCATGACCCAGCTCTACATTCACTACGCGAGGTGACTTCCATGGATATAGCCATTATCGTAGAAGGAAAAAATGACAAGGCAAGACTTAAGCGCGTCCTTCATCAAGATGTACCGATTTTCTGCACCTTCGGCACTCCTGGTTCCGAGCAATTGGACAAGCTTAGAAAACAAATTGGCAAAAGCCAAGCTTATATTTTCACCGACAATGATTCCTCTGGAAAACGGATTCGCTTCTTATTGCGCGACGTATTTCCAGATGCTGAGCATATTTATACCCGCAGAGGTTATTCGGGCGTTGAGCATACGCCAGAGGAATATTTAATTGAGCAATTAGAAAAAGCGGGCCTCGATGCGCATATCCTGTACCCTACGCAGAGTCCCGCTTCTATTTGGAGCAAAGATGAATTTTAAAGCACCTTGTTTAATTGATTTACGATTTCCTCAGCCGTCAAATCTTCTTTGCTGCCATCAATCCATTTGCGAATTTGACCGTCCTTATCCACAATCGTAATGACATTGGAGTGAGAGAAGGAGCCATCCTCATTTTTAATGACGCCAATGCCAAAATCTCTAGCAATTTGCATCGTGTTTGACTCATCGCCCCGCAGGAAACGCCAACCATTAAGATCAGCAAAATTCCGCTTTGCAAAATCACGAATGACTTCAGGTGTATCCCGTACTGGATCAAACGTAATCGAGATAAGCTCTGCTTTAGTGCCGAGCTTGCCTTCCTCTTTAAGCTGCTCCTGTACTTGCGACAGCAAGAAGGTAGTAGGCGGACAAACATCTGGACAATTAGCGAAATAAAAATATACAATTCGCGCCTTACCATTTGTTGAAGCGAGTGTTACCTTCTGATCATCCAGATCCGTCAGTTCAAACGCTGGCGCAGCCTTCTCGATTGGAAGAGTCTGCTTCTCCGGCATGCCGTACGTAATAAATAAATAAATTCCCATTGCTGCGCAAAGCGCAAGTACTGCAATTTTGAAGCTATGCTTTTTGAAAAAATCCACGCCAGTCACTCCTTAAGACGATAATTATGATCCCGTCGTATTAAGAATCATAACGATAAATATAACCATTAAATAATTGACCGAGATAAGAAAATTGGTTTTTGCCCATTTGTCAGTATCCTTGGCTTTTGGCCCGCGCAACGTATGGATCAGCCAGATTAAGCCGCCTGCAACGGATATGACCAAGAAGAAAATACCAACGTAACCGTAGGAATAAAACAATATGCCCGTTGGCAAAAGCAATACGATGTAAGGAATCATTTGAAACTTCGTACGTTTGATTCCTTTCACGACAGGCAGCAATGGAAAACCTGCCGCGCGATATTCTTCTACCCTTCTAATGGCAAGCGACCAGAAATGAGCCGGCTGCCATAGGAACATCAGAGCAAACAATATCCAAGCACCCGCATCGATTTCACCTGTTACCGCGCAATAACCGATAACCGGCGGCATCGCGCCAGAGATGCCTCCAACCGATGTACTCCAAGTTGATGTACGCTTGAGCCACATCGTGTAAACCACAATGTAAACACCCCAGCCTAGCAGTCCAAGCCAGCCTGATAAAGGATTAACGAGCAGGAAGAGAACAGCTAGTCCAACAACCCCCAAAATAATACCATAAGCCAGAACAGAGCCTGGCGTCATTCGACCGGTAGGAAGCGCGCGATCCTTCGTACGTTCCATTTTCAAATCAAGTTCCCGATCCCAATAATTATTAATCACGGTTGCTGACGCTATCGTCAACGTTGAGCCGATAATCGCCCATATAAGCAATAGAACGTTAATGTCCCATTTGGAAGCAACCATGAAACCACCTATCGCAGCAAATACATTAAGTCGAAGTAGCCGCGGTTTTGTCAATGCAATCCAGTCTTTAAGCACGAAGCTAGCCTCCCAAGTTATGCGACAAGACGCTGATGGCGTCTATCATCCATTGATGAATCGTTTTTAATCATACCGAAAAAAGAACACGATGACAACGTTCGACGGTTTTGTTCATCATTTTGCCACGTAAATTGTGACAAATCATTTAGTAACCAAATGGGCGGGTGCACAATACAATAACTATGTAGTTTGATGCCTATGCCGAACAGCACATCAAACCGTCCTAAAGTCTACGAAAGGAAGTGATCTGTCCAATTCCATGGCTGTCATCAAAACCAATTCCGAAGATACGAAGATGCTCGCTAGGCTCATGCGAGCGGAAGCAGAGGGCGAGGGCGAGCTCGGCATGCTTATGGTAGGCAACGTTGGCGTAAACCGTGTACTAGGAAATTGTATCGACTTTAGAAATCTTCGGTCTATCCCAGACATGGTCTATCAAAGTCCTGGCGGTTTTGAAGCAATCACCAAAAGCTACTTTTATCAAAGCGCTCGTGATAAAGATATTCGATTAGCAAAGCGGGTCATTAACGGCGAGCGTCAGCACCCGGCTTCTAATGCATTATGGTTTTTCCGCCCAGCAGGCAGCTGCCCTGATACGTGGTGGGATCAGGCCAACAGCGGAAGGTATAAGAAACATTGCTTCTTCGTTCCAACGCCAGAGGATTGTCCGGCCGTTTATTAAAACTATTTCTAAAGTATGAAAGTGAGGAAATTCTAAATGTCTAATGGTTATGGTTACAAAAATCAAGTAAGCCCCGCAAATACAGGTCCTGTTCAAGGATTCGGCTACGGCGGATATGGTCAATATCAATATCCAATGGGCATGGGGATGCAGCAGCCAATGGGCATGCAGCAGCCAACCACGCTTCCAGCTAACTTTCAAACCCAACAAGCACAAGTCATTCCGCCAAACGTGCCAAGCGGATCGTTTATTACGCCACAAGGCGGCACCATCGTTTCGATGCCTTCCGTTGAAGAATCCTATGTAGAAAACATTTTGCGTCTGAACCGCGGCAAAATGGCAACTTTTTATATGACTTACGAAAACAATCGCGAGTGGAACGCCAAAATTTTTAAAGGAATCATCGAAGCTGCTGGACGTGATCACATCGTTATTAGCGATCCAACGACTGGTATGCGCTACTTACTTTTGACGCTTAATCTTGATTATGTAACATTCGATGAGCCGATTGCTTATGAATATCCATTCCAAGGCGGAGTAGTAAGCTCTTCCACTCCACTTGGCATGGCTACTCTCGGCACAGCAAATTCTAGCCGTTAATCGCTGCTTCGCCCTTTAGATGTGCTGGCTTAAACGTCCAAATGTGCATTTTCGCAGCTCCCCCAACAATAAAGCTCGAAATATGCATCCAAGAGGAACGCTCACTGCAGCGTTCTTTTTTGATTTGCTCTGCTTGCTCGCAGGTAGCTGCGTTCCATACCTCTACAAATAAACCCGGCTGATCTGTTCCTTCATATAATTGCACATCGTGTCCTTCCTTTAGCAGCGAAGCTGTGTAGTCAAGATATTGTGCCCGAAATTCTGGTGAAACTCGATATTCTGCAAAACAAATGTACATTTGCCTTCAGTCTCCTTTAGATTATATTGATAAAGTTGCTCCCTTCCGCCGATACTACATCTAATTATCGATTGGGGAGGACTTGTCATGGACACAGGCACACATCTTATCATGGGCATCGGTTTAGGGGGACTTGCCGCAATTGATCCCGTGGTAGCAGCAAATCCAGCCATTCACACCGCTGTATTGCTCGGCACAGTTATCGGATCGCAAGCGCCCGATTTAGATGGCCTACTTCGTTTAAAAGGCAATGCGATTTATATTCGCAATCATCGCGGCATTTCTCACTCCTTGCCCGCTATCGCCATTTGGACTGCGCTAATTACCGGCCTCCTCCAATTGTTTTACCGCGGCTCGCTGCCTTGGCTGCATATTGGGGGCTGGGTGCTGCTCGCCGTGTGCGTGCATGTATTCACCGATTTATTTAATACTTACGGCACTCAAGCGATGCGGCCCTTCACGGACAAATGGATCTCTTGGAACATTATACACATATTTGATCCCATCATTTTCACAACGCATGTCATAGCTATTTTACTTTGGGCTGGCGGATTCGTAAATCCAGCTTCAATATTCCCGCTTATGTACTTGTTTCTTGCCATTTATTTTGTATGGCGAACAGTTACCTCGAGAAGCACGCTGCAACGGATGAAGACGCTGGACACAGAATATCATGAAGGCGATGCTTATATCGTCATTCCAACGATTTCTTTAACGATATGGAATGTAGTCAAGCAAGTTAAAAATGGCGGATTCGCGATTGGAAATTTACGCAATAACAATTTAGTATGGATTGATTATGTGGAATGCTCTGATCACCCGGCAGTCGCCAAATCCAAAAACGATCCCGCCATTCGATCCTTTTTATATTTCACCAGCTTTGCCTGCGCAGACGTGCGAGAGCATACATGGGGCTATGAGGTCAGATGGTCCGACGTACGTTATCGCCATCGCAAGCAATACCCATTCGTTGGCGTTCTGCTTATGAATAAAAAGGATGAGACCATTGGCTCTTATGTCGGCTGGCTTAGCGATGAACGTTTATTGAAAAGATTGCGCATGGATACTTTTTAGTATTGACGTTCGAAAGCCCTTTGCTTCAAAATAAAGGGGGCTTTCTTTTTTTTGTTTTATATTATAGAAGAAAGTCGATCAGCCCTGTGCTAAAATGATGGTTACCATAATAAAAAGCCCAAGGATTACCCTTGGGCTTCATTTCATCACTGTGTATTAGAAGCGATTAACGGGAGCCGCCTGACAATTGTTGTTCAGCAATTTGAACAAGCTTTTTCGTAATATAACCACCTAGGGAGCCTGCATCACGAGTTGAAACATTACCGTAGTAGCCATCTTGAGGAATTTGTACGCCCAGTTCTTGCGCTGCCTCAAGTTTCATTTGTTGTAATGCTGCAGTTGCTTGTGGAACAACAAGTTGATTTCTGCTTCCTGCCATAATGTATTTCTCCTTTCGTCCTCTGCACTTTGATGTGTGTTGCAAGCTTGCAAGCTTATTATGCGCACCATCAAAGAATCTATTCTTAAACCATTAAAATATATTGACGATTTATTAAGGAGAGAAAACAAGATGTCCAAACCGCTTTCTTTGTTCTTTTCCGTACTAGCTATCGTATTTATGAGCGCTATGGCTATCTCCATCAGCTATAATGGCTGGTTTGTATTATTGTTTGGTTTGTTGAGCCTTTTCACTATAGGAGCCGGCTTTATTACAAAAGCTCGCTTGCGCAGAAAAAAACAAGGCTGACGCTATGGCGTCAGCCTTGTAAGTACCTAAAAGATTAGCCGCGAGGCGGCAGAAAACCCATAAGCTCTTTCACGTCTGCAAGTGTACGATCTGCGACCAAGGAAGCCTTTTCTGCGCCTTGCTTCAAGATTTGATGAATCTCGCCTGAACTGCGAATTTCATTATATCTAGCTTGCAGCGGTTCTATAACCGCAACCACCTGCTCCGCAAGATCCTTCTTGAAAGGTCCATAACCTTGACCCTCATAACGTGCCTCGATATCTTCAATGCTCATATTTGCACAATGAGCATAAATACTCATTAGATTGCTAATCTCAGGTTTATTTGCTGGATCGTATTTCACTTCGCGGCCTGAATCTGTTGTCGCTCTGCTAATTTTTTTGCGAATCACATCTGGAGAATCAAGCAGCGCAATGAAGCTTCCTACGTTTGGATTGCTTTTGCTCATTTTTTTGCTGGCATCATCAAGCGACATTACCCGTGCGCCTACCTTCGGAATATAAGGCTCCGGTATCGTAAAGTATTTGCCAAACCTTGTATTGAAGCGATGCGCCAAATCACGAGTAAGCTCCAAATGCTGCTTCTGATCGTCGCCAACAGGAACAAGATCCGCATTATAAACCAATATATCGGCAGCCATCAGCGTCGGATAGACGAACAGCCCCGCCCCAACAGAATCTTTGCCTGCAGATTTATCTTTGAACTGCGTCATTCTTTCCAGCTCGCCCATATTAGCAAGCGTTGTAAACAACCATCCAAGCTCAGCATGCGCGCGAACATGCGATTGTACAAATACATTCGCTTTGAGCGGATCTATGCCTGCAGCAATAAATAATGCGGCTACCGCTTCCGTTTGTTCTCTTAAGGCAGCCGGCTCCTGTGGAACCGAAATCGCGTGCAAATCAACGATCATAAAAAAGCATTCTTCTGTATGCTGCAGCTTTACGAAGTTTTGCATGGCGCCAATGTAGTTTCCAAGTGTAAGCTGACCGCTTGGCTGAATACCCGAGAGTACTTTTTTCATAATGCTTCGACCTCTTTCTTGTCAATTTTAGTCTAAAAAAAAACGCAAAAAATCCCCCGCCGCAAGGGACGAGGGACCGTGGTGCCACCCTAATTCGCTTATGGTACGCTTTGTTATACAATCGAAGCGTATTAAAAATCCCATAAGCCTTGTTGCTCCGTAACGGGGAGCGTCCGTACAAACATCTTCGGCTGCTCGTGCAGCCAGTTTCCGTTCATAGGCTCCGGGGCCCATTCAGCATCGTTGTTTGCACCGGTTCGCAGCAACCACCGGCTCTCTGTACGCAATCCAATCGAGCTTACTTATTCCCATCATTGCATTTAAAACGATTATACATCTGTAATCGTTAATGTCAAGCGATACGAAAGTTGTCCTATCCCGCACAGATACCGCATAAGCTATAGTCATAATCGTAATCCTTACATAAAGAAAGGATATTGTACTATGGCTAAATTTCTTTACCGCATCTGCACACCATTGCTCGGAGTAGGCTGCTTGATCATGCTCGCCCTTATCGTAACCAATCGAGAGCTTCCCACACATCTTTTTAGTATCGCTAATTTGCAATCCTTCAAAATATTATTTATAAGCATTATTTTAGAAGCATTTCCATTTATCCTGCTCGGGGTAATCTTTTCTGCACTTCTGCAAGTATTCGTTTCGGACGAGCTCATTCAAAAATTCATGCCCAAAAACCCGGTATTAGGCGTTCTTTTTGGGGCGTTGCTAGGCATTTTATTCCCATTATGTGAATGCGGAATGATACCGGTTGTCAGGCGGCTTATTCGCAAAGGCATGCCTGCTTATATCGGAATCGTTTATTTATTGGCAGGTCCCATCGTTAATCCAATCGTTTTTGCATCAACCTTTGCTGCTTTTCGAACGACGCCAGAAATGGCTTACGCACGAATGATACTAGCCTTTGTCATTGCTGTTATCATCGGCTTGCTCCTTTATAAATTTATGCGAAGCAGTCCGCTCAAATTAGCTCAACCGTTTCATTTAATCAAGCAGGGTCATACACACAGCCACAATCACTCCCATAATCATGAGCATGGGACAAGCGGTACTGGATTCCGTGGAAGAGCCTCCTCAACCCTATCACATGCTTCAAACGAGTTTTTTGAAATGGGCAAATATTTTATTTTCGGAGCAATGTTGACCGCCATTATTCAAACGGTTATTGATCGCAGCACCTTTGAGGCATTTGCTGATCAGCCTTTATTTTCATACCTTTTCATGATGGGCTTTGCTTTTATATTATCAATCTGCTCCACTTCAGATGCTTTCATTGCTTCATCGTTCAGCGGCATGTTTGATTTTGGGCCACTGCTTGCTTTTCTTGTATTCGGCCCAATGATCGATCTTAAAAATACATTAATGCTGCTAACGACATTCCGTATTAAATTCGTATTTATTCTCATTGTACTAACCGCGGCGCTAACCTTCATCGGCGCTTGGATAATGGAGGCGCTGCTATGATTCATCATCTTTTGCGTGCCGCAATTCTTACAGGTTTTGCTCTGTTTATTCTCTACTTGGATCGAACGGGTGAAATGGTCCTTTATATCGCTCCAAAAATGGAGGTATACGTAAAACTGTCAGCGTTAGGCCTCTATGCAGCAGCTATTTATCAAGTCTATGCCGCTTTACAGAAACGTATCAGAAATCAAACGCCAAGCTGTGATTGCGAGCACGAGCCATCTCCATCCGTGTTCAAAAACATCATCATTTATGGGTTGTTTATTTTTCCGCTGCTGCTCGGTTTTCTCGTCCCTGCCGGGACGCTTGGGAGCGATATTGCTTCAAAAAAAGGGATCAGCTTATCTGGAATTTCAACAGCTGAAGAGAATGGTGCCGGATTCGATGCCTTTTATCCTTTCGATGGCTATATGGAAGCACATACAGCATACGCGAAGAAGCTGTACAGCCAACCACTTATCCGTGTACCTGATACTCAATTTATTGAGACGTTGACGACATTTGATCTCTTTCGAGAGAAACTAATCGGTAAAGAAGTTGAAATTTCGGGGTTTATTTACCACGAGGACGAGATGGGCAAGGAGCGATTTGCGGTCAGTAGATTTGCAATGAATTGTTGTTCAGCAGACGCTATGCCTTATGGACTTATGGTATCTTGGTCTAAAGCGATGAATTACGCCGACGATGATTGGGTGACGGTGACAGGAAGGTTAACGACATCAACTTATATGAATCATGTTGTCATGACTTTAGAAGCCCAGCGGCTTGAACGAATTAAGGTTCCAGAATCGCCTTATGTGTATCCTGATCTTGATTTCGGACAATAAAATGAGGAGCTGACGGATGCCGTCAGCTCTTTTTTTTCTTTACTTATTTTTGTTTATTGTGAATCCCATAAATCATTTCTTTTCGGATAATAGCGAGAATTCCAATTGGCCATATTGTAATTAGATTCAAAAAGTATGCTTGCCGACCAAGAATTAGCGCTTGAACGAACGGAAAAATCATATAAAATTTCGCCATGCGACCAGTCTTTCCTAAACTTAAGCGATTCAATGGCCATTTGTTTAAATGCCTGTACCTGAACAGCTGTCAGTCCTTTATCGACACTCTCGAACTTTCCATTTTTGCATTCGATTGGATGGTGCCTAACCCCAAATTTACCCACCGCATTGTTTCGAATATGTATTAATACTGTACCAGCCGTAGCGTTTGTCAGTTCACTTTCAAGCTGACGAAACACAAATTCAACTTGACGAGCGAGAGCTGCAGATTCCGTTTGCATACTTATTATCCTCCTTTATGATTTATTAGGCATGAGTTTCCACTTAGGTCTCAACGCATATTATATAGTCCATTTCTATCATTATCAATATACTAAACAACATTATTTTTGTTTATTTGATATTATTCGACTCTTATTTACTTATTATATAACTTATTTTTACATAATTAAAGAAAGATCATTTCATTACATCTAAATAAAATGAACCTTGCGAACTAAAATAATATTTATTAATTCTAATTTCAAGATACTTTTCTTTCTAACTTAGGTGTTATGTACCATGCTCTCTAAACCATCAATTAATAATAAAAATGATTTCTAATTACCGATAATGGTATCATTTTCTATTTATTGTTACACCGAAAACGTATTTAGTATTTTCCGAAGTGCCGCATGCGGTCATTATTTATCTATTTTTTATGAATCGACAATTATAGACCAATTTCGCAGCTGGTGCTATAATATGGATATTCTATTAAAAGGAGCGCTTACATAATGATCCAATGGTACTATTCGCTTTCCGTGCGCAATAAGCTGCTGATTACTTCTTACCTAAATTTAGCAGTGTTTGCCCTCATTATGCTTGTCATATTATCAGTATCAGGCGGCTCGCTTATCGCTGGAATTATTTTCACAATCATTATGGCAATCGCTACGCTACCACTCGTTTCCTTCATCGAGAGATCCATCAATAATTCATTTGATGAAATTAAAGGAACTGCGCTTCGTATTTCCAAAGGTGATTTCACTCAAAGAATCGACACAACGTCTTCATCAGCTTTAGGCGAGCTTGGACATTCGTTTAACAGTATGATTGATAAACTTCGCGACATTCTTACGGAAACGACGAACATCATCCGTCATGTGTCCGATACAAGCCACAGCATCTTTGACAAAAATAATAATATTCAAATCGCGATGCAGCAGGTTGCTGCTTCCGCAAACGAGCTTGCTACTGGCGCAAACGAAATTTCCGAGGACGTTTCGGAGATGAGCGAATCCATTACTGAGATCGAAGAGAAAGTTTCCGATTACGCTACCTCAACTAAGGAAATGAACACACGCTCTGAGCAAACGCTTCAGCTCGTAGATAAAGGCATGAAGGCTCTTGATATTCAAGCCGACGGCATGCGCCGCAACGTTGAGGCAACCGAGAAGGTATCAGCTACAATTGAAGATCTAGCCCGCAAAGCAAGAGGCATTAGTGCAATTACGACGACTATTTCCGATTTGGCTGAGCAAACTAACCTGCTTTCATTGAATGCCTCTATCGAGGCTGCAAGAGCAGGCGAGCACGGCCGAGGCTTTGCCGTAGTTGCACAGGAAGTCCGCAAGCTTGCTGAGGAATCCAGCGCTTCAACTAAACAAGTATTCAACCTAGTGAAAAGTATTGACGAGGGTATCAAGCAAACGATCAGCAATATGAAAACAAACGAAGAGGTCGTTAAGCTGCAAACGGAGCATATTAAGGAATCCGAAGTCGTATTCTCAGAAATTGTTCAAAGTGTTCAATTTATTACGGATAAAATTTATGTTTTCTCCCAAGAAAGCGACGCTATGCTTGAGAGTGCCCGCAAAATTTCCGGTGCCATCCAAAATATATCCGCGATTACGCAGCAATCGGCTGCTGGCACGGAGCAAGTATCCGCTTCGATGAATGAGCAGATCGCATCTGTACAAGCGGTGGTAGAAGAAACGGAACGTATGCGTACAATGGCAGCTCAGCTGCTCAGAACCATCAATGTTTTCAAAATGAAATAATCAAGTTTTGATTACTTAACGCGCAACAAAAAAAGACCATAATCTTTCCTGAACTGCACCCCAATTGTTAGACACCATCTAACATTGGAGGTGCAGTTTTTCTATGAAAAAATTCAGTCCAGATACAAAAATACAAGCAGTCACGCGTTATTTAAATGGAGTGGAAAGCCTTAATACGGTTGCGAAATCATATCGTAT
>NZ_JBFTPA010000004.1:0-461428 GCF_056398245.1 Paenibacillus sp. 01T47 | reverse complement strand
AATGCCTCTATGGAGAGCTTTTTTTCGCATTTAAAAGCGGAAGCACTCTATCCTTATCATATCCGAAGTTTAGAAGAGGCACAAAGGAGAATTGAAGAATATTTGCATTTCTATAATAACGAGCGACCGCAGAGAAAACTAAAAAAACTCACGCCTGTTGCTTACAGACGTCAGCTTTCTGCCTAGGTGTTTTTTGCAATGTCTACAAATAGGGGTCTTGACCAACATTCAATAGTGGATTTAAAGGTTCTTTTTTATATTCGGTATACCTAACATTCCTACACATTTAGCTACTTTTTATGCTCAGACAGCCAATTCAGCACATCGTCAATCGTGTTCACTGGCACAATATTGAGATCAGGCGCTCCGCTGCGAGCGTCTCCTTCCAGCTCTGCCGGCACAAAAAACACATCCGCATCCGTCCGGCTGATGGCATAAGCCTTTTGCTTGATGCCGCCAATTAATCCTATCGAGCCATCTGCTTCAATTGTACCTGTACCCGCCACCTGATTGCCATACGTAACGCCGCCTGGTGTCAGTTGATCAATAATAGCCAGCGTCAGCATCGCCCCATGAGATGGACCTCCAATATGCGCCATAAAGCGTTTGTAATCGATGTTAAGCGGGATATCGAGAAGCAGCTCTGTTTGCACCGAAATGCCGAACACTGCTCGCTCTGGCGAATCAGCTGAGGCCTTCGTCTTAACCTCCGTTTGTGTCTGAACCCCTGCTCTCCTTAGCGTAATCTGTACGGACTCGCCAGGCTTTACCGCTTTCTCCATGTAGTCGGTCATCTCGCCAATCGATTTGACCGCTTGCCCATTCATCGCATCAATAATATCGCCAGCTTGCAGCTTCTGCTCGGCTGGACTATCCTTTACGATGGCAATAATTCTAATCCCATCTGGCTTAATTCCGCCTCCAACGCCTGCTTTCTGCATGGCAACAGCTGCTGCAACACGATTGGCATCCGTTTTCATATGAACGACTTGCGTGTACGATTCCGTCAGCGGCGGTTCATTTTCTGGTATTTTCTCGAAGCTATACATCGGAAGCAGCTTGGCATACAACCAATCAGCCGGTACGGCCGGCCTCTCGAATACGAGTATGCCGTTTACCGTTCCTCCGCTGTTTTCGCTCTTCTCTACATGCGCATAACGATTCATATTGAGCGTCATCCCCGGGTATGTGACGCGATAGCCGGTAGGGCAGAGCAAAACCAATAGAAGCACTATCGTAATCGTTAGAGTGACCACCCCGCGCTTTGGCAGCCACAGAGGGCTTAGAAGCCTCTTGGGAGCGTTCGAACGATTCCCTCCTATATTCAATGCCCTCGCCGCTCGCGACCGCTCTAACGCTTCAGTAAGAAGCATATCTACAAACACTAGCGGTGCAGCAGCGCCGATAACCAGCAGCATCTGGAACAGCATCTCTGGCGCAAACAGCACATAACCTGCTCCGATTATGCCTAGTCCAGCGATTATAATGCGTACTAGCTGTAAAATAAGCGTCCAGCCTTTTCTTTTCCGCTGCTGCCAAACCCCGAGCAAGGCACCAGCCGCCCAGCTAATCGGTATAAGGGCTAATATATTGAACAACCAATCGATCATTTCTATCCACTGTATCCCGCCGGATGTCTTCAGCGGGGCCGGCAGCCAAATGAGCTCTGCTGCAGCCAAACAGACAAGCGCTAGGACTAGTCCAAATAGGTAATAACGTGCTGGCCTCAGCATTCTTTTCCCCCTAAGCTTTCTCAAACGAAGCATATGTATTTCTTTTAGGATAAACAAAGGACCCGGGCGATACACATCGCGGGGTCCTATTTCATTTGCAAATATTGCCGCTGTTCCGAATCAATGCCTCTGTCTCTCATTTCGCCTTTCTCCACGCTTTGGATACGTTCAAGCCACTGCGCTGGGGAATGGTTCATACGACGTGCACGATCGAGCAGTTGAGCATACTGGGCACAATTGTCATACCCGCTAAGCTTGCGGATAACCTGAATATATTCGACGACAAGCTCTCTCGCATCCGCTGCGGTATAGCCGTATTCGGCAGCTAAAGCCTCAGCAATTCCGCGTTCATATAAGCTTAACCTGACCTGTGTTTTCACTTTCATGATACATCCACCTGCTTCCCGAATAAATATGGTAGCCGACTAGTTTCAAATGAGTTTCCCACCGTTCGGAGCAAAAAACGACCTGATTGCCGAGCCGCAGCGAATCGAGCTTCCTGCCTTTGCGCGACACTGTGATTTGCTCATAAAACCATTGCTCATCTTTCTTTAATTGTACTGCTTTATGTACGATTTTTCCAGTGTCATTGTCCGCCATAGGACCGATGATGATATCTGGATGCGCATCACAGGGATCAGTACCTTTGACCGCTGCCTTGCGGTGAGCAAGAATGAAGGACGCCCATGCTGGTGAATCGGATAAAAACAAGAGAGGCTCGACCTGCTCCGGTACCGAGTTCAGCTCTACGACAAGCACACATGGACGACCGCCGTCCCATGACTCCTTTGCTGCCTTATGCGACCATTTGCGTGCTTGCTCAGCCGATATTGTCGTATAAAATCCTTCTCCAAAATCTTTCCCCGGCCGCCAATAGGGTGAATTCAACAGCTTCTGCCCAAATGATTGCACAGTATCGCTTGTGGTTCCATGATATAAAAGCTGAGGCGTCGTTATGTCCACGCTCGCACTCCTTTCGTTTGGCTCCTCGTATGAAAATACAAAGACCCTACGAAATCAAACTGTCGCAGGGTCTTGTCGTGTATGACGTTCTATAATATTAATATTGTTATTTATTTCTTGATGTAAGGAATGATCTTCTCGATGACCTCATCCTCTGAAGGCGCCTTAATGTACCGTCCATTAACAAAAATAAATGCATAGCGGGCACATGGCCCGCAGTACGACTTGCAGCCTACACGAACCTCTGTGTCCGGCGCCAGCTTCTGCAGCTTGGGCAAAATCGATTTGATCTTCGTATGCTTGCATTTGTCGCAAACCATTATATCGTTAGCCATTATTCATCGTCCTGTCTCAACCGAATACGGAAAAATGCTAGTGATCACCGTGGTTGCCCTTGGTTGGATTCGTAACGGCAAAACCTTCTTCAGGCACATAGAAATAATCGATGCGAACGCCGTCCAGAAAAGCATTGTCTTTCTCCAAAATAACATCGATCCCTTTGTCAGTGGATACAACAATATCCTTCTCAGTCGGCTCGTCGATTCCCATACCGTAATGAGCATGGTCGCCGTGCGAATGAGTGACATAAATACGCAGCTTTTTACCTTCGTTTTCAGGCTTGTCCAGCTCTACTTGTAGAACTTTAGCAGCATTTTTTGAAATTTTGCAGTTCATAAATTATCCAGCTCCTCTTATCGTTAGGCCTTTCGGCAATCGTTATTATTTTATATTATACTTGCTCTCCATTCTACGGGCAAACCATTCGGCAAGCACCATCGTAACCGCGATGTCGTCAATCGGCATGAACGGCATGACGTCCGGCAAAACCCAGTAAAGAAAAACAGGCACGGAAAAAATCAGCTTGTCCAGCAGTGAAACATCCTTTGATCGAAGCAGCTGAAAAATACGGACAAACGTACGCTGCCAATGGCGCAGCGACAGCAACTTACGCATGAAATCCCACCTTTGCTGACCTTTTCCGATTAGTATAGCATAAGCATGGCGTAATTAACTACTAGAGGCCAGCGGCCGCTAAAGGCGAAGCGCCTCTAGCAGCAGCGGCTGCAGCTCCACATAAATTTGATCAAAATTACTCATCGGCAGCGGATTTTCGCCATAACCCGCTTCCACTGTAAAGCCAGGTCTGCGGAACTGATGAATGAACCAGTCCTTATATCCCGCATCGCTGCCAGTCAGCTTTACCGCTTCATATCCACTTGCCTGAGCGAGCCGTTTGGCAAGCTGCTCTGCATTTGCAGGCTCATAATCACGATAATTCCAATAGATTTCCCGCCCCTGCGTATGAAGAGCAAGAACCGCATCGAAACCGATTCTACTCGTAAATTGAGCCATGGCATTCGCCTCCGGCTCACTTAGCGGATACGGTCCTGGATAGTCGCGTGGTCCAGGTCCCTCTACCCCTCTGCGCTTGCACTCCTCTTCCCAAAACGCAGGGAATTGATCATTTAAGTCAACACCTCTAATGTTGGCCTTCCAGTTGCTGAACTGATCGGAGCCGCCATTCCACTCCATTAGCTGCTGATAATAAGGATGCCTCGGCAATGCTCCGTATTGTGCGAGCTCTACACCATCTGGGTTTACCATCGGGACAGCCCATAAAGTCACGTCTTTGCACAAATCGGCCACTTGCTGTCCACCCATTCGCTCCCCGCTGCAATAAGCTGCCGACAAATCAGCAACGAAGCGCATCAGCAGTGCAGAGGTAATCCATTCATTTGCATGAAAAGAGCCGTTCATATGAATTTGACGCGGGCCGTTGCCGCAGCGGAGCGCCAATAACGGCTTGCCCATTACGCTCTCCCCAATAATATGTGCCGATAAAAACGAGTATCTGCCTGATAGCTGCCGAACACCCTCCACTAAATCAAGATAGCCATACGTTTGTAAGGAGTATATAACCATCGCCCCCAGCTGCATAAATTTGCTCCTATCATGCTATGCAAGGTCTTACTTGTCCTATGTAGCAATCAACAAAAAGAAGCCTTGCTATGTTTAAGCCCGGCTTCAGTTTCTTATCATTTAAATGATATTGGGTATTTGCCAAACTACAGGCGTCAGTTCAATCTGCTTCCCAAGCCACTGCTGAGTAATGGATTGAAACATCCGCGGATCTCCGCTGCAAAAAAATTGATGCACCGGTTCCCTCTCCTCGCTCGCAAGCTGGTCATTGTTTTCCAAAATACTCCTGATCTCGCGTGTCGTCTCGTCCGCTGAGCTGATGAGCTTCACGCTCTGGCCCATCACCTCGGATATGGTTTCTGCTAGAAAAGGATAATGCGTGCAGCCAAGTATTAACGTATCCATTGGAAAAAGCCGCAAATGCCCAATGGAGCTCTGCACCGTTTCGTACGTTTCAAAGGAACGAAAATTCCCCTTTTCCACTAGCGGCACAAATCTCGGGCACGCTTCGCTTATCACTTGCACCTTCGGCGACAACGTCTTTAAAGCTTGCTCATAAGCACCGCTTTTGATCGTTCCCTCTGTGCCGATGACACCAACATAACCCGTAGCTGTAAGGCCTATAGCTGCTCTTGCACCAGGATCAATGACGCCAACAACCGGGATCGCGACTCTTGAGCGAATGTCTTCAAGTCCGGCCGCTGTTGCTGTGTTACATGCTATAACAATCATTTTCGGATTAAACTGAATTAAGTAATCGACGATTTCCCTCGTAAAACGAACAATCTCTTCTGAAGAACGCGGTCCATAAGGCGTTCGAGCCGTGTCTCCAAAGTAAAGGATTTTTTCTCGCGGCAGTTGGCGCATAACTTCCTTGGCAACGGTGAGGCCGCCAACGCCTGAGTCCAGTATTGCAATCGGTTGCTGCACAAACACACCGCTTTCCTAAACATAATGTGATGAATAGAGACAAAATAGCATATGAATACAGGCACAAAAACGTACCAGTATCTTATCGACATTTCGGACAAGCGGTCTGAAATTTCAAATTGAAAGCTCAATGTAAATGACAAAGGACCGTCAATGACTACGTTAGGTAGCATTGACAGTCCTTTTTTGGTTAATCCAGCAATAATGCAGAGGAATAAATGGGGTGCAGCCTTTTGCATTCGGTTTAGATCATCTCGGATCGGGTACATACGTGTAGAAACAATGTGGAGCATTGCATTTGGATTGAAAACAAAAAGGAGGGCGTTCAGATGACAAAAGTGAAATATCCGATCGGCCGTTTACAAGAAAAGGTCGCTCTCATTACCGGGGCAGGCTCTGGTATTGGCAGGGCAGCAGCTTTGAAATTCGCGAAGGAAGGCGCCAATTTGGTTCTGCTTGATGTTAAAGAATCCGCCATGGAGCAGGTATGCCGCAGTGTTCGAGAATACAATGTCGACTGCCTGCCTATTGAAACTGATATTTCCAATGAAGCTCAGCTTGCAGACGCCTATCGACAAGCACGCGAGCATTATGGACACCTAGACATTGTATTTGCCAATGCAGGTATTAACGGTGTATTAACACCGATTGAACTGATGGATATCGAAGACTGGAATACGACGCTTCAAGTTAATCTCACCGGCACATTCCTGACTGTAAAACACGCTATTCCATTGTTAAAGGATAAAGGCGGAAGCATTATTATCACCAGCTCCATAAATGGTAATCGGGTGTTCTCGAATATCGGTTTCAGCGCCTACAGCAGCACGAAGGCTGGACAGGTCGCTTTTGCCAAGATGGCTGCTTTGGAGCTTGCCCAGTACAAAATTCGCGTGAATGCCATCTGCCCCGGAGCTATTGAGACGAATATCGAGCAAAATACAGAGCGTACGCCAGAGCTCGAGAGTGTGTCGATTCCCGTTGAATATCCAGATGGCAGCCAGCCGCTGGAAGATGGGCCTGGCAGCGCAGCTCAAGTGGCCAAGCTTGCATTATTCCTCGCATCTGATGATTCGGACCATGTCTCAGGTACCACTGTTTACATAGACGGAGCAGAATCCTTGCTGCGCGGATAGCAATTATTAAGAATAGATAGAAGACCATATGATAAGGGGCGAACGCCATTGTTTAAAGAATGTTTACATCATTCATCGGATCTGAAATGGGCATATGCATACGATCGTGATACTTTCCATCTTAGACTTCGCACCAAAAGAAATGACGTTGAAGAGGCTGTTGCGGTAACAGGAGATAAATACGATTGGGATCAGCATCATCATGATGTTCCGATGGAAAAAATAGCTGCCGATTCCCTCTTTGATTATTGGGAAGCTGCCATCAAGCCGGAGTTTCGGCGTTTTTCGTACGGCTTTCGTGTACGCAGCGGCGAAGAAACGTTATGGCTCATCGAGAATGGCATCTTTGAGGAGCAGCCCACCCCAGCTGGCGGATATTTTGAAATTCCTTTTATTCATACGGTCGATTTGTTTGATGCGCCTGAATGGGCAAAGGAAGCTGTTTTCTATCAAATTATGCCCGACCGCTTCGCAAATGGCGATACGGTCAACGACCCCGACCACATACAGCCCTGGGGTGAAGCGCCGAGCGGCGAAAGCCACTTTGGCGGCGATCTGCAAGGCATAATGGATAATCTCAAGCATCTGACGGACCTCGGAGTTACGGCGATTTATTTGACGCCTTTATTTACAGCACCGTCAAATCACAAATATGATACGGTCGATTATATGCAAATCGATCCGCAGTTCGGAGATGCCGAGCAGCTTAAGAAGCTGGTTAGCACTTGTCATGATCTAAATATCCGAGTTGTCTTGGATGCTGTCTTTAATCATACGAGCGAGCAGTTTCCACCTTTCCAAGACGTGCTGGCAAATGGAGAAAATTCGAAGTACAAGGATTGGTTTCATCTGAATGGCTTCCCTGTAGAGGTCAAAGACGGTGCAGCAAATTATGCTACGTTTGGATTTTATGGCAATATGCCGAAGCTGAATACCGCAAACCCAGAAGTAAAACAATTTTTGCTTGATGTTGCTGTGCACTGGATTAAGGAAGCAGATATCGACGGATGGCGGCTCGATGTTGCCAACGAAATTGATCATGCTTTCTGGCGGGATTTCCGTCATGCCGTTAAGGCTGAAAAGCCGGATGCTTTTATTATCGGCGAGGTATGGAGCAATGCGCTTAACTGGCTGCACGGCGATCAGTTTGACTCTTCGATGAATTACCCATTTGCGCAGCACATCTTGGATTTTTTTGCTTCCTCCGAAGGAAAAGCATCGGATTTCGCCGATCAAATCAACCGTTTACTTATGCGATATCCTCAGCAAACGAATGAGGCGATGTTCAACCTCCTATCCAGTCATGACACACCTCGTGCGTCAACTCGTTTAAATGAAGACAAGCAGCGTTTAAAGCAAGCCGTTGTATTCATGATGACTTCTATGGGTATCCCTTGCATCTATTATGGCGACGAGATTGGAATGGATGGCGGCGATGATCCGGACTGCCGCAAATGCATGGAATGGGATGCGGACAAACAGGACCGCGAGCTGTTTGATTTCTATCAGCTCCTCATTGCCCTACGCAAGCAGCATACCGTCCTTCGTGATGGACGATTCCGCTTCTTATTTGCAGATAACGAACGTGGCGCCTTCATTTATGAACGCTTAAACGCCAATCAACATTTCACCATCTGGATTAACCATACCGAAGAAACCATTAAGCTTACGCATCCAATGGAGGCGGACGACTGGAAAGATGCGCTCTCGAATGAAGAAGTAACCACATTCGAAGAGCAGCTTCAGCTTGAGCTCAGTCCGCATGACTTCCGAATTTTGTATAGAAATATCTAATCATTTGAGGGCTTTTGCACCGTCTTTCTGGCGGAGCAAGAGCCCTTTTCACTTATCTATTTCCCCCTTTTTTTCTCCGTATCGGTTTCAAAGTCACCATGAAAGGTTAATGACTCCATATAAGAAACAGAGCCAACACTACTACACTTACTGGTCAGGGGGAAATTGAATTGAAGAACCATACTGAATGTATTGCTATGCTGTTAGCCGGTGGAGAAGGGCGGCGCCTAGCCCCGCTCACAAGTCAGTTTGCCAAACCTGTCGTACCTTTTGGCGATCGCTTCCGAATGATTGATTTTCCACTTAACAATTGTGCAAACTCAAATATTACTACGATTGGCGTGCTTACGCAGTACTGCGCCGAAAGCGTTCATAAATATGTAAATCAATCCACGAACGGCTATCAAACGGATCAAGCGAATAGCGGAGTAGCCTTCCTCCCTTCTTCAAGCAAATGTTTAGAGGGCTATGCAGGAACGGCCGATGCTATTTATCAGAACATCGACTTTATCGATGAGAAAGCTCCTGAGCATGTACTAATCCTCTCGGGCGACCACATTTACGAAATGGACTACAAGCCTATGCTTGAATTTCACAAAAATCGCGGTGCAGCCGTTACGATCGCCGTTAAACAAGTTCCTTGGCGCGAGGCAAGCCGCTTCGGCATTTTAGAAACGGATGAACAATTTCGGATCAATTCCTTTCATGAGAAACCTTCGGATCCTAGCAGCAACTTAGCTTCCATGGGCATTTATTTATTCCGCTGGGCAGACTTGAAAAAAATACTCATAGAAGATGCTGCTTCAGAAGCGTCAACTCATGATTTTGGCAAAGATATTATTCCTGCTCTTCTTTCCTCCAAAACCAATATGATCGCTTATCCTTATAACGGCTACTGGCGGGATGTCGGCACAATCAACAGCCTATGGGAAGCCAACATGGATCTGCTGGATGGCGAGCTAAAGCTTGGCGCAGCCAAGTGGACAGCTCAATCCGGAACAAACCAGTCTAGCGAAAAGCCTTACTTAAGCCCCGAAGCATCAATTACCGACTCCATCCTCCACCCCGCTTGCGCTGTGGAAGCAGAAGTAACACGCTCCATCATTTGCTCAGGCGTTACGATAGGCGTAAACAGCGAAATTTATGAGAGCATCATCATGCCGGGAGCCAGAATTGGAAGAAATGTTACGCTCCATCGCGCCATTATCGGTGAAGGTGCTATCATTCATGACGGCGCGTTCGTCGGTCGATTAGATGATGAAATTTCTGTAGTAGGGCCAGGTGAAGCCATTACCGCAACTTCACCATCGATGAACGACTACAATATGGAGCCGCTCGCAAGCTTGCTTCGTCCCGTATCCAATTACGTTCACAACCATATTGTTGGCTAACCCCTATCCATACTCGTGAATAAAAAAACAAACGGCAGGAGACTTCGCTCCCTGCCGTTTGCCTTTTTGTATTATACGAGTGAACCATTTTACCCATTGTCTAATTTACGTATGTTGCATCTACCGCTAAGTCTCTATTGTTCCTTTGCTGTAGCAGCTTCTGTTTCTCCGGCTTCTACTGCTTCAATTGCGCTTGCTGCTTGCTCATTGCCCTCTTCTGTAAATGCAATATCGCCACTAACCGCTTCTGTTTCTTCTGTACCCTTGTTGCGGCCTCTTACCGTGCTTACAACGCTGCTTGCCGCTTGTTTCGTACGATCGGCAATTTGAATCGCTTGGCCGCTGATCTGTTTAGCAATACGGCCCGTCGTATCGCCTACTTGACCTGCAACTCTAACCGTCGTTTCTCCAACCTTCTGCGCGCCTGTTGAAATATCCTGACGCAATTCCTTGCCCGGCTTCGGTGCTAGCAACAATGCAGCAATCGAGCCTACAACACCTCCAGCTAATGCGCCGAGAAAAAATCCTTTTGTTTGTTTACGTGTTGTCATTGTTTTTGCTCCTTTCGTGTTTAGCGTGCTCTTCGACCTTAGCACCTTGACTTAAGATTCCGATTCGAATACAGGTCCATGCTCATCTTCGGCAGTCGTTGCTGCCTTTCGGCTAGTTTGCCACAGCTGCCATGCCGCCATCCCTAGCTCTGCCCATTCAAGCGCCTCACCGACTTGCCGCTTCGTCTCGTGCCGCTTCGCATGCTGCTCAGCCGACTCCGATAATATAGACGTTACCCGCTCAACCGTCGATGTCGTGTGGGCAATTGCTCCGCCGACCTGCCCTGCCGCTTCAAATAGCTTGCTCATGGCTTGCAGCTGACGGTGTACCGCGCGAATCGCTTCCTCGGTCGGCTGCACAAGCCCGCTAATCTCAGCGGATAACTTACTGAGGTCCTGCCTCATAACCTCCGCTTCAGCCTGCACTTGCTTCACTCTGCTTAGCGCCGACCGCAAGGCAATGAGTATACCGCCAACTAGAATGACAAATGCTCCAGCAACTACCGCTGCGCTCCACATCATGACCATGCCTGCATCCCTCCTCCTCTATCAATTGCAGGATCATACGTATATGCTCCTAGACGAATGCCCACTTGCGTAATGACAGTATAAGCAGCATGGGCTTGTCATGACACAACCGAAATAAAAATGATAAAGCATCACTGCTTTCTCCACATTGGCAATAAAAAAAGGCTGCCTCAGCAAATCTTCTCCGATTTGCAAAGACAACCTCTATTTATTTCATCAACCGATATGGTAGCTGCACTTGCCGCCGCCCTTCGCCAAACATTCCGTTCGTTCAACAGGCACGTCAAGCAGCGATTTAAACAAGGAGAGCTCACATTTGCAAGCTTGCAAATATTTGCCGGCTACTTGAGCAATCGGACAATTATACTCATACAACATATAGCTGCCATCGCTTTGTGGTTCCACTTCAGCCATATACCCTCCAGCGTTCTGAATCGCTGCGAGCTCACTCACCTTTTGCTCCAAGCTCTTGCCCGCCATCCGCGGCTCATAACGCTCGAGCAGCTTGTTCTTGCGTCCATCAAACATCCGGTCAATAAGCGCTGCGGTATCCGGGTCATCAGCGAGCTCGCCCAGCAAGTCGAGTGCGAGCATATGATAATTTTTTGGGAAAAGCTCATCCGCCTCAGCTGTCAGCTCATACGCATGGAGCGGTCTGCCCATGGCTTGCCGCACCGATACGATATTCACGCTGCCTTCGCTCTCTAGTGCATACATATGCCGCCTGATTGCCATTTCCGTTAGTCCGAGCTCGCTTGACAAGGAACCAGCATTCAATCTGCCACCTGTTTTCAGCAGCATCAATATGCGCTCTCGCGTGGAATGATCGCCGCGCGAAGCTGCCGTTATATCTGATGCACTTGCCGTTTTCATCCGCTTCAACCCTTCACCACCTTTGCAGGCTTGATAGCGTCATTGTAACGTATTTTTAGTTTTTCGTAAATCAAGCGTAAAACAATCATAAAGTCATAATCTATGCTTGCTCTGCAATCGTAATGGTTTACATGCAAATAGCAAAAACGCCTACAGCTCGCGTTCTAAATAATCATCAATCGATTGCTTAAAGGCAGGCAGCAGAGTAGTAAGCGTCTTCGTAAGCGGATGAAGCTCAGTTCTCGGCCAAACATAATAGTCCTGCACTAACGGCTTCCGAAGCTTCACCAGCTCCGTCAGCGTCGCCTGCATTTCAAGCGGAAACGCGCCTGCCTCGCCAGTAATATCGATGATGTCCTCATAGCTGCTCGCATCCCGCAAAATAAACCCGTCGATCAAGAAGCTGCCAACATCTGTTACGGTTTCAATAGCCAGATGCAGCGCTCTTTCCTGCGCCAGCCCCTCCAGCACCGTTCCCTGCCAATTAGCGGCAAGCGAGTCCAGCGCCGAAGCAATTTCAGTAATCGAATTCAACCTTACCGCTATTTGTTCACGATTCACATAATACATCAATCACTCGCCCGCTTTCAGCCTTGCTTCTTTTTTTTCCCTTTGCGTTTCAGCCACGCCACCATAATAATGCTGCTAAATATGATAACAAGCAAATAAGTAAATATTTCGTATACATCCCTCATGTCGCTCATAACTGCTCAACCTGCCTCTCAGCTTTCAAAATCAACGCTGACGGAAGCTTCACGAACTTGCATCATGTGTTCAATAACTTTTTTATGTACAGGATGCACTTGATACACTTCTAGCGCTTCCAAAGATTCGAACTTCGTAATAAGAGCGATATCGTAAGAACGCTCCGAATGCACAACATCCACGCCAACCTCAATCGACTTTAATACTTCGATTTGCCCTTCCATATCCCTAAGCACTTGTGCGGTACGCGCTACGCTCTCTGCGCTGCCATCTTTTAATTTAAAAAATACGATATGAGTAAGCATTATTTAGTTCCTCCTCTAATATTGACGCATAACTTTTGTCTATTTGTCACATAATAACCTATGCAGTCGCATTACGGCAATCTTTAACACGAAGGGGCTCGGTGTACGTTATGCGCTATCCGGTTACAATTGTTGCAACAATCATTGGACTAGCTATCTGCTTGTTCAACTCCACGGGTTACGACCCGCACAATCTTGTTTTCTTCATGTTTAGCATTCCCGCATGGGTCGTTGATTTATTTGTTGACGTGCACGAGGTTAACGTCTTGCTCATGTATGTGCTTACTGTTGCTACATGGGCGCTGCTTGGCTTTCTCGCCGACGTGCTTATCGTACGCAGTCGTGATAAAGAGCATCATCCTCGTTCAGCACGATAGCTTTATTTTAGGCAAAAAGGAGCCTTTCGGCTCCTTTCTCATTTCTACAGAACATGAATCAATTACGCACTAGGCTGCTTCAACCACTAAAGTCGATTCCATCGTTGTATGTCCTTGACCGCATGGAATGGAACAATAGATTCTGTAAGTACCTGGCTCTTTAAATTCCAAATCTGTTTCCGGGTGATCGTTATCCAAAGCTACTTGAAGCTCGTCAATATGCATCCCGTGGATACCGCTTTTGTTGGAAAGTTTTAGTCTAACTTTGTCTCCAACTTTAACTTTGTACTCTTTTTGATCAAATACAAAATCGTTGGACGCTACAACCTTCAATAAAGTCATGCCCTCTGGCAACGAGGCAGACTCATCAACCGGCTTAGCTGGCAGTGCGAATGTGAGCAAATATAAGCCCAGCAAAGACGCCGCTGCGAATACAGTAAACATAATCCACTTATGCATTGCTATGTGCTCCCCTTTGCGATCATAATGTCTACCTCTTATATTACATAAGATCGTCCGAAGTTCTCAACCTTAAACTACGGAAAGCTGAAAAGTTTTTTTGTTATTTTGACAAAACCATGAACAATTACAAAATTAGCTGGACAAATACTGTTTTAACACCCGTTCAGACTCCGCTTTTACAAAGCCCCACAGCATAAAAAAACGATGATGGTACCCTCTGCACACATATTCGGCATGCAAACCATCGGCTTCGCGCTTCTCCTCATACACCTTTATTCCTGTTTCGCGGAATTTCCTTCTAATTCCAGCGAGGTCAAGCAGCACCCGATCCTGCATGCCGCGCATCATCGATTCATAAAACCGCGGCAGTTTAATGGCTGAAGTGCCGATCACACGTATATCATGATCCAAAATACGCATAACAATGCCAAGCAAAACGTACTGCTTCACCAGCACAAGCTCTTCCTCGGTCTGTATCGGTGGATTAGCTGCCATTCTGACTTTTCCGCGGGCTTCTTCCTCTTTAGCGGCCATTGCCACCCCTCCAAATAAGAACGTTTGTTCTTATTATAGCGAGGAGCGAGGATTTGATGCAAGTTAATTTACTATTACCCAAAAGTTAACTTTTAATCCTGCTTGGCACGACTGTTTGCGAGTCATTGATTCGTATCCGTTGCATGACATAGGCATAAATCAATTTTTACCAAACCCAATGTAATGCAACATGCTTTCATTATGTACGTCTTCATATTACCATAGTAAAATCACGAAATTCAAAGTCAACTAACCTGCTTCTCCCAAACCAAACAACCCCTATAAATACAAAAGGAACCATCGCTGTAATTCGCGTGATTCCTTCGGTGTTTCTTATTCAGCTTCGCCTGCTTCTCCTGCAAAGTAGATGTACGTTTGATCGTTGGATTGACGCCCAGCCAGCTGCCCCTCAGTGCATCCGGTGTCATGCGCCCTTGCTGCGCCAGCTTCTGCCTTGCTTTTCTCGCCTTGCTAATAGACATTAGTAATGCCTCCCAAAAAAAGTATTATAAAGCAGCACCGCCGAGCAAGCATACATTTAGCTTCCTGCGGCTCGCTACCTTCTATTATACGATGAAAACGTCCTTTGCGAAAGACGCTAACGTGCGTGCAATAATTCAAACTCCTTGCGCAGCATCGTAAATACAAGCAGCTCAATAAAATTCCCATCCTCAAACTCAAATTCCCTTGGCTGACTATCTTGTTTGAAACCGAGCTTACAGAGCAGGTTGATCGATGCAGTGTTTGACGGATCTACCTTTGCCTCGATGCAATGGAGCTTCATGCTGTTGAAGCCAAAAGCGATAATGGGAGCCGCTACCTCACTCATAATCCCTTTCCGCCAGTGGCTTGGAGATAGATCATAACCTAAATCCGTACGCGCATGCTCCTTCAAATAATGTAAAAACCCACAGGTGCCGATTACTTTACCCGAGCTCTTCTCTTCAATTATCCATCTGATGCCTATTTGTAGAGCATAAATCTCCAAATGCCAATTCATTTCCTGCCATGCCTCGTCTTCTGCCGAGAAAGGCAGCAGCGGTGTATATTTGACAACATCATCATTGGAATAGAGCTCAAACAATTCATGCACATCCCGCTGCTCTGTTTTTCGCAAAATAAAACGATCCGTCTCTATTCGCGGAAACGTCTGAAATGAGAATGACGCACCCATCCATTCAACCCCTTTTTCCATCATACAAACACATAAAATACATAATCTTTCCCTTGCATCATAAGCTTGTAAAATGAGCCTTGCATGTGAACTTGCCATATAATCACGTTTGCGGGAGGAAAATAACTCATGTTAAATCCAAATGAGCACAGCCGCGAAGAAGCACGCTTCTTCACATCGACTGATCCAAGGAGAGATACGCTTATCTATCCTTTGCCTGAAACCTGGTGGAGCCGTCCCTATGAGTATGAATGGTGCCGATCGCTCATTTCACCAAATGATATCGTACTGGATGCAGCCTGCGGCATTTCGCACCCATTAAAATTTTATTTGGGCGGCGTTTGCAAGGAAGTGCATGCTTGCGATTTCGATGCGCGCATTAGCTCGTGGGAGGCTATTTCTCAGGAAGTTATTCAGGACGTAGGACAGCCAGCTCTCCAGTTAATAACCAACCATCAGGGCTGGTCCAAGGTTCAATATGCTCAGGCAAGTATAACTGACCTGCCTTATGAGGATAATTATTTTGACATCATCTTCTGTATTTCTGTGCTTGAGCATCTAAGGCATGTAGATCAGGACCTCAGCTTAAAAGAATTCGCTAGAACAGTGAAACCAGGAGGCCGGATCGCGCTAACCTTCGATTATCCGACAGTTGACTTGCAGCAGCTCAAACGCGCCGCCGAATCTGCAGGACTCACATATGGCGGCGAATTTGAGGCGACGCCCAGCTCTACTGCCATTCACTCAAATATGTGGGGAACGTTATATTGCTTTAGAGTACTGTTAAACAAACCAGTATGATTTTCTATTTGGGATGAATGGCGTATGGAGCAGAGCAGCCTTAACCGAACAACTAATCCTCTCGTCCGCTTAATGGCTTATTGTCGTAAACCGTTGTTCGGTTTCTGCCCGCTTCCTTCGAGCGATAAAGCGCTTGATCCGCCATTTCAATTATTTCCTTCGCGTCCTTCCCCTTCCCACTCGACATTGAAATGCCGATTGAAACGTAGATTGGACTGCCAGTCGGACTCGTGCCAGCAGCGATTCCTTCTCTAAGCCGCTCCGCAATATTGGTTGCCGTAGGAATGCTTCCTAGCTTAACCAGTATGCCAAACTCTTCACCGCCGTAGCGGAAGCTAAGATCGTGACTTCTGGAAAATGCTTTTATTTGCGCAGCTGTATAGATTAATACTTCATCTCCTATAAGATGCCCGTGCTGATCATTAATTTTTTTGAAATGGTCAACATCCAGCAGTATAAGCGCAAACGGTATATCCTCGGCGATCCACTCCTGAATGGTCAAATCAAATGTTTTCCTATTCGCAAGTCCCGTAAGCCCATCCAATCGAATTTCCTTGTTCAGTAAATTAAAATGGTTATTTATACTTTGATTAAGCTGTCTCACTTCATAGATGTAAGAATTTGTTTTGGGCATTTTGGAACGTATCGCCTTTGTTGATAAAATCGCTTCCTCTGAGAAAGCAGCTAGTTCAAATAGAGGCTTCGATATTAAATGGGAAACATACCACGCAAGCAGCAGGATTACGATAAATAACGGGAGAAATTGCAGCAGTATACTCCATATCAATTCATTTAACGGCTTATCAATAATTGAAGCAGGCGTTTGTGCTACGATTGCCCAACCGGTTATCGACTCGTTCGCAAAACCCGCAAAATAACGATTTTGCTTTGAATTAACGATCTCCTGCGATCCGCTATGGCCAGCTAATGCCTTATTAATAACCTCATTTGAAGCAATTTTTTCATTAATTCGCTGATGGTCTGGATGGAAAATAAGGCGGCCTTGCTTATCTGCTACGTAGACGTAAGAGCCGTTTCCGTAAAAATGTTCGTTGAGCAATTTGCTAAGCGCGTTGCTCTCGCTCAAATAAATGGTTCCAGCTACAAAACCTTCATATTCGCCTTGTTCATTAAATATGGGTGAAGAAATTAGCATAAGAAGCTGGTTCGTTGTTGTCCCCACATAAGGCTCTGAAATAAGCGGTCTTTTCTGTTCAACCGCTTGCTTCGATGCGTAAGAGTTCAGCACTGCCCCTGCCTTGACTCCTCCGCTTGACAAACTAGATAACATCACTTTACGATTGGAATCCACAATGATAATCGCATTAAAATATTGCTCATTCGCATCGTACCAGCTATCCAATTCCTTTTGCGATATATTTTGTATACCTGCTCTTGCAGCTATGGCATCAACATTATTTCCAATAATATCCAATAATTCTTTCGTATTAGAGGACAGCTTTTGCGCATATTGATAATTGCTTTCCAAATAACCCGACGTTAGTGAAGTCTTATTTGTCGTCCATGCAAAATAACCGCCGATGATGGCGGTTAAGATAACAGAGCCGATTACGAACAGTCCCAAGACGAATCGAAGTTTTAAGCCTTTGCGTGTACCCACAGTTGTTCCTTCTCTCGTTGCCAAAGTACAGCCTTATTTTAGCGTATATGGGCGAGAAAAGAAATAGTCCTTACTTTCGTCTATACAGAAGCCGGTTGAAGAATGGCCGTTAACAGGCCTGGAAAGCGAGCATCCAGATCCTCAGTGCGCAGCGTCAAAAAATGCTGGGTGCCTTGCTTTCTAACATTCACTATACCCGCTTCACGCAATGTACGGAAATGATGCGTCATTGTAGACTTAACGACAGGAAGATCAAAGTGGCCGCAGGACTGCTCGCCATGCTTAACAATAGCGACAACAATGCTAAGCCGAATAGGATCACTTAATGCATATAAAACAGAAGTAAGCTCAATATCCTCACGATTGGGATGGAATAATATCTTCAAAGGCATTCGCACCTCTCTCATTAAGTACTTATTGCATTATACCATAGCTCATGCTATATTTTCATTGTACGATAATATTCGTACAATGAAAATAGATAAAGAGACAACTTTGGAGGTTCTATATGAGAAACAGTGCCGCTGTTACTGCCCCACCCTTATTCACCGAGGAGCGGCCCGCCTTTAGAGACGGTCTCGTTATCCCGCTGCTAGGTTTAACCGTAATTATTGTGATCATGAATACGATGATGTTTAATCTGGCCTTGCCCCAAGTAACGGCTCAGTTTATGCTATCCCCATCGGCAGCTTCTTGGATCATAACGGGTTATTCCATTATTTTTGCCATTTCATCGATTACCTACAGCAGACTCTCTGACTTTGTTCCGATTCGTCTGCTGCTCACGATTGGCTTAATCGCCATGGGCGGCGCATCAGTGCTTGGTTATTTTAGTCATCATTATGTACTGCTGCTTGTCGCGCGCCTTATTCAAGCTTGCGGAGCGGGCTCCGTCCTTAGTTTAACCATCGTGCTCATTACACGATTCATTCCACTTGCTCGCCGGGGCAAATCCATGGCACTCATTACTTCGGCTGCCTCACTCGGCCTTGGTTTAGGCCCCGTCATCGGCGGTGCTATAACACAATATTTAGGCTGGAACGATCTGTTTATCGTTACCGGAATCTCACTTTTACTCATTCCTGTGTTTTATCGACTGCTGCCGGTTGAAGCATCGAACAAGGGGTCCTTCGATATCCTCGGTGCCGCGCTTGTCGGAATTGGCTCCACAGGTGTTCTGCTCTATATTACGAACCATTTCTTAATTGCTCTTATTGGCGGAATACTTGCACTAATCTTATTCTGGATACGAATTAATCGTGCAGTAAATCCTTTTGTTCAGCCTACTCTGTTCCGCAATAAAAGGTATATTCGTCTGATTACACTTGGTGTTGTATCTTACATTAACAATTTTTCCACACTTTTTCTGCTGCCTCAGGTGCTTATTCACCTGTTCAAGCTGACACCAGGTCAAGCAGGTCTCATTATTTTTCCGGGAGCCATTGTAGCTATGCTTTCCTCCAATCGCATTGGAAAAATCATTGATCAACACGGCAACAGCTTGCTGCTTCGGCTAACTCCTTGCTTTCTCTTGCTCGCTGCTGTTTCTTTCGCCTTGTTCGCGGATCAATCCATCTACGTTGTCATGGCAATTTATATCGTGATGAGCGTTAGTTTCTCCGCGTTAAACTCGGGCGTTTCGAACGAGCTGTCAAGAATTTTACCAAGTGAGCATGTAGGTGCTGGAATGGGCTTATTCCAGCTGTCGCAATTCATTAGCGGTGCTTTCAGCGTAGCGATTAGCGGTATCGTTCTCGCGGCACAAAGCAGTGTTCCGCTTGGCCGCGCATTTTCAAATATATTTTGGGGAATGGGCGTCATTGCCGCCTTCGCCATTGCAGCATCGTGGCTGTACTATTTCTCTTCAAAGCAGCGGCTCGATGAGTCAAATCAACGTTAAGCTAAACGATATGCTTTAACGCCTCTTTCTTGCTAAGCGGCGAGAGCGGCGTTTCTTCTACAAACCGATGCACACAGGCTGCATCGGTTTTTGCATATTCTCTAAGCGCCCAGCCGATCGCTTTGCGAATGAAAAACTCGCTTTCGTCCTTCGTGCGGCGTATGTAGTCAAATAACCGATCTGTATCCGTATCATGCTTGTACCTAAGCTGAAACAACAAAGCAGTTCTCCGGAGCCACATCTGATCTGAATCGATCCAGCGCTCCGTATACTCCGCTGTTAATTCCGGATATTTCGAGAGCTGACTGCCGACTAAATGTGCTGCCAGAAAATCAACGGTATCCCACCAAGAATGGGTCGTTACCCACCGCTCCAGCCTGTCGATATGTGAAGGCTCGGCCTCTTTGCTGTATCTTTCCATCAAACCCATCGCCACATAATGGAACTCTCGCTCGTTCAGCTGCCATAGCTGCTCTGCCGTTTGCAGCAGCTCCTCGCCCTTTGGCTTTTCATTTTGCTTCCAAAACTCGCGCAGCAGCTGCGTTCGCTCTGGAGTCTTTAGGCCAAGAAAAATAAATTGGCCACGCATGTAAGCCTCCATAGGCTGAGCCGTCTCCGGATTGGCGTGCTCCCTGAACTTTGCTTCCAAAGCATGCGCAATTGCAGTCATCAAATACCAGCTCCTTTTCTTGAACGATAACACAAAGCAGCCCTAACCATCAATGATGGTCAGGGCTGCTTCATCGTAACTATTTTGCCAAATAATCTTATTAAGCCGCTTCGTTATGCAAATATCTAAAGAATGGCTTATCTACCCAAAATTGAGTAGGCGTAATGTTGACATTAGGATCAATGGCTTTAAATCCTGCAACGACCTTCGCAGAATCCTCATTAAGCGAGAACGGGTTAACTGTATAAGGGCTGTCTGGATCTGTAATAAAGTTGTTCGTAATAATTTCATAATCCTTTAGTGCAGTTTGTGAGTAGTAGAGCGGCTGCCACCATGATGCAACGATAAGCCCCGCTTGATCCTCTTCATCTTTCTTCGCATAAGCTAGAACAACATCTTGGAAAGCTGCTTTATCTGCCGCAGTTGCAAATTCAAATTCAAGGTCATACTCTTTGGAATACGAAATATAGTTGCCATTTGCAATTTTAACTACGTTTGGACCAGGATTGCCCCATTCTGCTAGAAAAATAAATGCGGATGTTTTTGGCTCAAATTGCACTTTCGCATTTAGGCCTTCACTGCGAAGCAAACCAATAAGCTGAATCGCGTGATTAAAATCGGAATGACCATAAATCAGAGACAAAGAATCGATGAAGTTAGCATTGAAACGGGAGTCCTTGATGTTGTAGCCTGTGATCAAGCTTTGCTCCAAAGCAGTATTTACCAGCTTTTGCAGCTTAGGCGCATCGATAATATCAGAAGTTTCGTAAGCGCTGCTTAGCTTTTGGAAAATATCGTTGTCGTTAACATAACCGATATACTTTTTGTAAAGACCTTTTGTAATAAGCACTTTACCAAGCAATGTGTGGATCAATTGATCGCTTGCTGCATTTTTTGGTTTGAAGCCTGTGTAAAATTCAGCTGGCAGCAAGCCTGTATCTACTGCTGCTGCAACTTCTTGCGCACCTTTTGTGCCAAGCACGCTGCTTTTAACGTTCAGCTTCGTTAGTACTTTGTTTACTTTAACAGCCGGGTATGTATAAGCAAGCTCCTTCAAATCTGCTGCTCTTACCGCAATGGAAATCGCTACAGCGCTTGTAAGGACTTGATCGCCTTGAATGGCCGGGCCAGACAAAATGCCTTTCTCATACAAAGCCGCCGCTGCAGGATAAAGCTTGTTATCTGACTTTACATCGGAGAAAGTGACCTCTTTGCCTGATGGCTCGTAACCAAGAATATCAGCTACTGCTTCAATGAATTCACCCTTCGTCACTTTGCTGGAGAGGCTGACATTAAATTTTTCTTTCAAAAACTGCTTATACTGTGCTGCGCCATCTTCCTTTAGTGCCGCTGCTTCAGACGGAGCCGCAAAGGCTGCTGATTGTGTAAAGATAACAGAGAAAGATAAGAGGAGTGCTACTAGCAGTTTTGTGTATGATGCTTTTGTGTTTTTCATGAACATTGCCTCCATGTTTCTAATTCCGATGTTTTTAATCGGGTATGAGTAATGTTCCATAGTATACCAGCTAAAAAATGAAAGTGTCAATAAATATATTTTATTTATTAAGTTTTTCTTTGCTCGGTTGTCATCGTTATTTTGTCATACAATATTTCATTCGTTTTTACCTTTAGCAGAGATAACCTTGCACCACTCAAGAACTGCTTTGTCGACTTCGTCCATATGACCAATTTCTTCAATTAAATCCCAAAGTACGATCTGCTCAGTTTCTTCATTTGCTTGGAATGGGACGAGCTTATCTACACTAGCATAATAAATGGGATTATATTTGATATCTCCATTAGGCTTCTTCACTTTTATCAACCCGATGAACTCGAAGTCATTAACGATTTGTGATGTTTCTTCGAATAACTCTCTGCTTGCACATTCCCTCGGTGTTTCCCCTTCCTCTCTTCCCCCTGCGGGTACTTCCCATTGTTGTCTCCATTTGTTAAAACAAATAAGAAATCGCTCGCCACAGTTGATTACCGCGTATGATCCCGCCAAAGGTACATCCTCTCTGAGCTCATCCTCTTTCATAGGCAGGCATGCCAATAGCTCAAAACCATCTTTATTGGACTTTATACTCAACGTTATCTCTCCTTCCATCATTAACTTACCTTCGATTACTCCACTTTATAAGAGATTTATGGATTCGTGTAGCTCTATTACGTAGTACTCGAAATATCGGCTTTATTTAGTCATCATTTTCTGCTCAATCAGGCCGACCTAACAATACAAAAAGACTGCCCTTCGGCAGCCTTCATACAGAAATACATTTAATTCGCAGCATCTATTTGCTTATGTACGATAGTGATTTACTATAAATCTTCAAAGCCGACCGCTATAAAAATACCCGCACTAACGACTGCAATATGAACAATAGAAAATAAAACATGTACAGAAACTACATTCAAATCTTTTCTTGACAGCTGGGGGCTCGTTCTTAACTTATATATGGAAAAGCCAATTAGGCCCGTTATGAATAATGATTGAGCCAACCATCTTGAAACGGTTAAAAAAGCTGGAGTATTATTAACGATCGGGTTTAAAAACCATTGAAATGGATCAAATAACATTGCCGCAAGAATCATTGCCCATGCCAACAAATGAATCGGCAAAGCAGTTAAAATATGGTTTCGAATAGCTGCTCTCCTCCTATTTTTCGATCAGATATTATAGAGACGTGACAATTTAGATCAATGTTGCTTTGCTAACGGACATCAGGTACTCTATTTGCTACATTTTCACCCTTTTTTGCAAACTAACGGACATAGAGGACCTTATTCAGCTTCAAAAGTTATATTTATCCTCCTTTTCACAGCCATAACGTATCCTATGTCCGTTAGCAAAACTCATCCCATTGATTCTAAAAAAAACCGCAAAAGGCTGCCTTGTTGGCGAACTTTTTACGGCTTTAAGTGATCGTGCCTCGCTGGATAAAGTTGATTTATTTTTATTTTTGCTCCATAGCTTTAAACTGTTTAATTAAACTTTCGATATCAATTCCATTTATAGTTAAACCAGAAATATCGCAGTTGTCCAATTTAGCATTCTTCAAATTGCAATCCGTAAACACGCTTTGATGTAAATTACAATTAGTTAATTGCACAGGTGTTCTGTTGAATTCAACATCAGGCTGATTTGGATTACCGAATCCAATGTTGCGAAAATGGGCTCCGCCCCACTGTGCACCGTCAATGACAAACTCACTCAAATTAGCATCAGAGATATGTAGTCCCGTTAAATTCACATCATTCATATTCATACCGCTAAGATTACAACAGTTAAGCGTGACCTGCTCCGCCCGAACATTTTTGAAGCTGGAAGCTGTAACATCTGAATTAACGATTGTCAGGATCTCTTTTTCATTTTCTAATTTCATATTTTACCCTCCAAATTATCGTTTGAATTCTATTCTAGTTTAAAACAGCAGCTGATCTCTGTCCAAAATAATATTCACAATATCATGTACTGAAATAAATGACATATAGTAGATTTTATTATTGCACGGCGGATTCTTCAATCGAAAAAAGTATCCCTCGTTCCTCAGTGGCTTGCAAACTTGCCATAACACCATTCGGAAGTACAATCATAGGGTCCGTGTGGCCAAAATCCGCATCATATATGATCGGAAAATCATATCCTCTCGTTGCATTTTGTAGCAGCTCTTGCAATGAATCTTCTTCATTAAATCCTACATTTGAATGGAATCTTCCAATAATCAGACCGGAAATTTGATCATAAATACCCATCTGGCGAAATTGTGTAACATATCTATCAATTGTACTTGGCTGCTCACTCTCGTCGTCTTCTAGACACAAAATTTTGCCCTCGAAGCTTGGTAAATAAGGTGTACCTGCCAGCAGGAGAAGTGTACCCATATTCGCAGCTAGTATAGGCCCTCTCGCATGCCCTGGCTTTAAAATCTTCATGCCTGTATTAGGGGCGGTCGCTCTTGGGCGTGAATCGTCAATGTCCCAGCTTAAATGTTCCTCTGTCCAATGATCGCTGGAGTCAATCATTCCTATTGGTGTATCTTTCATTAGCGTTCTTACAAAGGAATGGTATGTAAAATCAATGAGTCCACCAAATTCTCCAAATTGCGGCATAATAGCGGGTCCCATAAATGTAATAAGATTTGTTTTCGCATGTATGCCTGCTAGAAGTGCAGTGATATCACTATACCCCATTATAATTTTTGGATGGCTGCTAATGAGCGAATAATCTAATTCTTCAAGCAGTTGATGTGAATTGTATCCCCCGATTGTAGCAATAATTGCTTTTACATCCGGGTCTCGAATCATATGATGAAAATCATCCAAACGATTATTTAGGCTGCCAGCCGTGTGACCTGTTCTCTTCCTGCTATGCTGTCCTGTAATTACTTTAAATCCCATATTTTCTAAAGCATTTATTCCACGATTCAATCTGTTAGGGCAATAAAAAGCAACCGGCGAGGATGGTGAAACAATTCCAATGGTATCTCCGGGTTTTAGTTTATCGGGTTTCAAATGTGAGGATGTCAAGGAATAACCCTCCTAATCATTCTTTTTAAATAAATATATACAAATATTTGTAAGTTCTCAATCACTCTTACAATAAAAAAAAGCTGCCATTGCGGCAGCCAATCACTCGAACTCAATAATCATTCACAATAGGATTGTATGGTTCTCGTCCCATTTCAAGTTTTCACACCACTGCGATTAAATGGACTTCATCCGATTATTCCTTGGATTATGCTCTACTTCTGCAAGTCCCAGCTTCTCCATTAATGGTGGAAGATACATTCCGAATCTGCCGCGCAACCCTTTTTTCAATCCATACCAGCCGCCAATCGGGTTTTCAGACGAGCGTCCCCATGCTTCAACAGTACCCTCTTTAGCAGGCTTCTGCTCATCGGCGCTGCCAAGCTCAATCCAGTCACCATGTTGTTTGAGCATCGCGCTTAAGTCATCAATGCAGCGGAAATCATAATGCAAGACCGTCTTCCCAACTGTGCATACTAAAATTTCTTTACCATCTTTTTCATCCTTATACATTTCATATTTAGATGTCTGAGGGGGTGTTTTTAATTTCCATGGGTTTTCTTTTGTACCTTCTGCCAACGCCATATGTATTCGCTCCTTTTGTAATCCACTCTTATTATGTACTTTATCTTTCAGATATCCTTCAGATGTTACTACATGTTTACTCTGGAAGCTTGTTGATGACGCCATCCAAAGGAAATACCATTTGAACAAACTCCCCCGAATGAGCATCTACATTTACAACGACACCATCAATCATAGAAGACCATTGTTGATTGCCCAACAATTTGTTCCAAATCGTATTCTTCTCTAGGACAACATACTTTGCATTAATCTCAGTGTCAAATTTAGAATTCAATTTTTCATTTACGATGTCCACATATTCTTTTGCTTTGATCATAGCATTGTATTCGCTTAGGATAGGCTTTTGAATTTGAAAAATTACAACTATTCCTATTGCTGCAAGCAATAACAACAAAGTAATCTTCTTCACATTACGACTCCCTAATGTTCCCATTTAAATCGCAATCTCCATCTTAACAGATGGATGGTATATGTAATTTTTTAATTCAAAATCATGAATTGTAAAATCATCAAATCTTTTGATTTCTGGATTTATCCAGAGCTCAGGAGCAGGATATGGCTCACGCAACATTTGCTCCTTTAATGGTTCTTCATGTCTTTCATAGATATGAGCGTCATTAATATTAAACGTTAGTGTCCCTAGTTTATATCCTGTCACCTGAGCGATCATTCGTTGTAAAACATAATATTGAAACACATTAAATGGATGCCCTAAGCCAATGTCGTTGGACCTTGCATTTACGATGAGATGAAGAGCTCCTTGCTTAATGAGCCATTGGTTATTCCAAACACATGGATATAGCTCCATTTGATCAAGGTCATCAATATTCCAGAGCGATAGGACATGCCGCCTTGATGAAGGATTTTGGATGAGCTGATCAATCAAATGATGCACTTGGTTTGTAATTTTGCCTTTTAGCATAATTGGTTTTCCCAATTGATATCCGTATGCCTTGCCGATATTATGATTAGAATTGGTCCATTCTCTCCATATCTTCACATCATGTTCATCCAAATAAGTGGAGTCGCTTGTTCGCTTTACGTAAAACCATAACATTTCATGAATGGCAGATTTCCACGCTACTCTTTTTGTTGTAAGTATAGGAACCTCAGTATTTTCAAATGTTAGCTGCTTAGAAATTAAGCTTTTTGTGTAGGCAGGCGTACCATCAGACCATTTGGTTCTAACAGCTTGATCTTTGTCCCAATTACCATGTTCAAAAATATCCGCTACCAATTGATTGTAAATCCCATCAGCCTTCCCCATCTCCCAAGCCCCCAGGTCCTGCTTATTTCCATTTCGTATGATTAAAAAAATTCGATAAAAAAATTACTTTTCCTTTATGACGCGTAAGCACAATCACCGCTCGATGAGTTCATATTTACTTCTAACGGACATAGAAGCCCTTATTTGCAATATTAAAAGCCAAATTAGATTCTAACGGACATAGAGTCCGTTATCTGGCAGAAATCGTAGCCTTTTATAACGATTAGAGCCAAATAACGGCCTTCATGTCCGCAACCACGGCCAATAGAAGAGGAATAAAGCAAATAAGGCATCTGATGTCCGCTATTATCAAAAACAACTTCCGCTTACGAAAGAATCTCCCACTTCGCCCATATTTCTTGCGGATTCAATTCGTATATATCATTTTCTCTAAACATCAACTGATGCATAATGAACTCTCTGCGAATGGTCGCGAAGTCATCATGATAACCTTTGATAAATTCGTTAATTTCCTTCTCTGTATACTGTTTCCCTCTCGTCAAATGAGAAACCATATGCTGAAGCACGATCAATTTTTTCTTATGCTGAGCCGGCATATGCTTCAGCTTACCCTCAGCTGTAAAAAAGTTGCGGATGACTGAATCCTTCAGTTTCTTATTGCTATCCTCCATGTTGTCCACTCCCTTCTCTGCACCTGCATTCCGGTAAATGAGCTCCGCCGCCGCATTAGCGTTGCTCTTAATAAAATAATGGTTCAGCGAAAAATAAATCGTATTTTTCTCTCTGCGTTCATTAATTAAGCTGGCCTCTCTTAATTTGGTTGCATGATGCGTAATCGTAGCAGGCGTCACGCCTAATTTCTCTGCGAGCACCTGTCCGTTAAGCTCACCTTCAGCCAGCATAATCAACAATTTAATTCTCGTCGGATCGGATAATGCCTTATGATAGGCTACCACCTTATCTAATTGCACCGTTCGCCACCTCTTCCTCCACCAAACAAATTTAACTTTCGTCTAATTAGATGTTTATCTAATCAGATAATAATACGCCACCTATTATTTGTCAAACACAATAATCTCGAAAATACAAACTGTCAGCTTTGCGCATAAAAAAAGCTGACAGGTCTCTGCCTGCCAGCATGAAATAAACTCCTCTTACTCAACTCCCATGCATCGTTAATTTTCCGAATACAGGTTGTCATCATCCGCAATGCTCTGAATGTCCTCCGAGCTTATGCTGAAATAACCATAGCCCTCAGCCTGCTGTTTCTTTAACGCTTTTTCTTTAAAAAACTTGGGGCTGCCCTCGCCTGCATCCTCATCATAAACGAGCAAAATACCGTCCGTTTTCCGAAACAGCAGCTCGTCCCTAGCCGTAAACTGCCAAATGCCATTATACGGCTGGTTGCTGACCGAAGCGTAATAATCGACCCCTTTTAAAACCTGCTGATAAAACTCCTTTTTATCATCCTTCCATTTCTCTTCCGGATTGCTGTATGCCGAAATAATTGAAAGTCTCAAATGAGGATAAATTTCCTTCAGCGCAATAACGACCTCGCACGCCCACAAATCCACGCCATATTGGCCCGGGGTAATCACCCACTCAAGCCCATCTTCTATAAGCGGAACCAGCTTGCCTTTCAGCGCTTTTTTTATATAAACAATGCCCTCATGCTTCTGGCTAAAAATATTAAGCTCATGCGCTCGGTAGCCCGTTACGAGTAAATTTTTCATTTGTCCAACGCCTTTTCGGATAATTATGGTTTACATCTATCCAGTGTATGCTATAGTAGAAAAAATACAAATTGCATATAAACCTATTTATTTCACTAGGGGAGCCTAACGGCTGAGATGGAGCATCTGCTCCGGACCCTTGGAACCTGATCTGGATCATTCCAGCGGAGGGAAGTGGAGCAGCAAAGCATTCATTCATGCGCGCAAGCCTTGTGTGATCGTTAGACCCGCTCATTTCCCCTCGGAAATGGGTGGGTCTTTATTTGTTTACGGAGGGATGCGTATTACAGCTATAATCTCACTTCACCAAGTAAGCTACACCTACGACAAGCTTGCTGAAACATCTATACTGTCTAATCTTTCGCTTCAAGCCTACTCAGGTGAGTTTGTCTCTATCATCGGTGCTAGCGGCTCAGGCAAAAGCACGCTCTTTAAGCTCATGGCTGGATTGCTTCAGCCTAGCCTAGGCGAAATTAGGCTGTATGGCAAGCCTGCCCCCAATCGTCTCGGCAAGATTGCTTATATGCCGCAAAAGGATCTTCTTCTGCCATGGAGAACAATACTCGGCAATTGTCTGCTTCCACTTGAGATGACACGCAGCAATCCCCATTATAACACGATCCAAATCTTGGAGCTGCTAGAGCGCTTCGGACTGGCAGGCTATGAACAAGCTTACCCTGACGAGTTGTCAGGCGGCATGCGACAGCGGGCAGCTTTTCTGCGCACACTAGTAACCGGACAAGAGCTGCTGCTGCTGGACGAACCGTTTGGCGCGCTTGACGCCATGACCAAACGCGGTATGCATAAGTGGCTGCTAGAGCTGTGGAGCGACCTTGGAAAAACAGTACTCTTTATCACACATGATCTTGAGGAAGCGATATTGCTGAGCGACCGCATTTATTTATTGCCAAGTGCAGCTAACGAGGCGCAAGGGATACAGGAAATAGTCGTTCCTTTGCCGAGACCAAGACACTATGAGCAAAATTACGAACCCGACTTCATCAAGCTGCGGCAAGATTTGGAGCGAAGACTGCATGCGCAAACCTCTAATTAACCAGTGGCTGAGCCATTACGGACTATTCATACTGCTGCTCATTAGCTTACTGCTCGTTTGGCAAGCGGTCGTACAGCTCGGATTGGTTCCACCCTACATACTGCCGTCACCTAGCTCAATAGCTCAGGCATTAATCGAAGATGGCCATCTGCTGCTTGGCAACCATCTGCTGGCTACGCTTAAAGAAGTGTCCCTCGGTTTTCTATTGTCGATTATTATTGGGACTACGCTCGCAGCAGGCATGCACACTTTCCGAATACTGGAGAAGGCGCTGTACCCGTTTGTCGTCATCAGTCAGACCATCCCGCTTATCGCTCTGTCTCCAATTTTCATTATGTGGTTTGGCTATACGATTTGGAGCAAGGTCGCTGTTGTTTTTTTGACTGCTTTTTTCCCTATCGTTGTGAGCACCTATGACGGGCTTAAGAAAAGCGGTAGCGAATATGAAGAGCTGCTGCTCACAATGGGAGCAACGCGCTGGGGTATTTTCAGAAAAATACAAGTCCCCATCGCCCTACCGTCCTTCTTCTCAGGACTTAAGTTATCGATCGTTTATTGCGTTGTAGGCGCCACCATCGGTGAATGGCTTGGAGGCAGTGAAGGCCTAGGCTACTATAGTCGCCGAATGTCCAGCAATTTGAACGCCGACTCCATGTTTGCATCCGTTTTTCTGCTATCCCTCATTGGCATCTTATTATTTGCTGCCATTGTCCTATTGGAGAAATCAATACTAAAGAGAAAGAGGTTCAATACATGATCATCAAAGCAAAAATGAAATGGATTATTCCGATGCTTGCTTCTCTGCTGCTCGTACTTAACGGGTGCAGCAGCAACGCTGTCCCAACTGAAAACAAACCCGAGGACACTACGGCAAAACAGAATCCTCAGACTATTAGCATTATGCTCGACTGGTATCCAAATGCGGTGCATTCCTTCCTCTATGCGGCTCAAACAAACGGTTATTTTGCGAAGCATGGTTTACAGGTCAACATTCAAATGCCCGCGGATACGAATGATGCATTGAAGCTAGTGGCTGCCGGCAAGGTTGATTTGGCGCTCAGCTACCAGCCACAGGTATTGATGGCTCGCGGCGAGGAAATTCCTGTTAAATCCATTGCAGCAATCGTCAGGCATCCACTTAATCATCTAATGGTACCAGAAGGCGGAAGCGCCAAATCACCCAAGGAACTTGTTGGTAAAAAGGTCGGCTTCTCCTCCATCCCTCTGTATGAAGCAATGATGCGCACCATGATTAAGCATGACGGCGGCGACCCGCAAAATGTGGAAATGATTGACGTTGGTTTTTCCTTTATTCCGGCTATAGCAACCAATAAGGTAGATGCGATCATCGGTGGATTTATTAATCATGAGCAATTGCTGCTTGCCAAGGAAGGGCATCCCATGACGGCGATAAACCCAACTGATTTTGGCGTGCCGGATTATTACGAGCTTGTGCTTGTAGCAAGTGATCAAGGACTAGCTGAGAAGCAGGCGTTGTTCAAAAGCTTCATCGCAGCCATTACGGAGGGTCAACAATTTGTAGCTGAAAATAAACAAAAATCGTTGTCGATTTTATTTGAGCATGAGAACCAGACCTCCCCTCTCGATCAAGAAATCGAGACAAAAAGCTTGGACATTCTTCTGCCTCTCATGGATGCAGGGAAGCAATCATTTGGATATCAGGAGCCTGCTTCTTGGTCTAATGTTAGGGATTGGCTCGTCGATAACGACTTGCTGCCAGACAATATAAAGGCTGAGGATGCTTTTTCAAACTTGTAAATTAATTCTACTCTTTCGAAGGAGATGCACGGATGAGAAGATATCAAGCACTTACGATTGCAGGCTCGGACTCCGGCGGCGGCGCAGGTATTCAAGCTGATCTAAAAACATTTCAAGAGCTCGGCACCTACGGCATGTCGGTTATTACCGCAGTGACTGCGCAGAATACGCTTGGCGTTCAGGGCATCTACCCGCTGGATGCTGAGGCTGTTAGCTGCCAGCTCGATTCGATCGGCGAGGATCTGGAGCCATCCGCAGTTAAGACAGGCATGCTGTTCAGCGCAGAGATTATAAAGATCGTTGCAATGAAAGTAAAGCAATATAACTGGCATAATCTCATCATTGATCCTGTCATGGTGGCGAAAGGCGGCTCATCTCTGCTTCAGCAAGAAGCTATTCAGACACTGATTACGTATTTGCTGCCGCTCGCGCTTATAACGACTCCTAACATTCCAGAAGCTGAGCTTATCGCAAGAATCCCGATCCGGACGTTAAGCGATCGAGAGGAAGCGGCCCGAATATTGCATCAGATGGGCTCCCGCTATGTTGTCATTAAGGGCGGCCACGGTTCAAGCAGCGAACCGCTCGTTGATCTCATCTACGATGGAGAACAATTTGTATATTTGGAAAGCAAACGTATCGACACTAAGCATACTCACGGCACTGGATGCACTTTCTCCGCTGCGATTGCTGCAGAAATTGCTCAAGGCAAACCTGTACTTGAAGCTATAAGAACTGCCAAAGCCTTCATTCAAGCCGCTATTGAAGATAAGCTGGGGATTGGGAGCGGACATGGCCCAACCAATCATTTTGCTTATAGGGACAGACAGCGCTTGAGCTGATTGTATTCTATTAGAAACAGCAAACGCCGCTTCCATATAGGTCGCGGCGTTTACTAATTAGTCATGCGTTCATGCAAGTTTAGGCTTGTGTTAAAACAGCCTTCATGCCTTTTCATCCTGCTTTGGCTGCAACAAGAAGGGCTCAATCATATTATCTATACTAATATATTCAGCTTGTGACGCGCTTGGAGCTGCAAGCGCTCGAACGGGAGATACTCCAAAGTTCGTTAATGCAGATGCTATGGTGCAAAGCAGTACAGACATACAAATCGCATTTTTAATCATCGTTTGTCCACCTATTCTCTAATAACTCTAAACTAAGTATAGACTTTAATAGAATAATTGAAATGGACTTCAGGCATGAAATTCACCTAGACCTTAGTCGGGCAATTCAGAAAAATCTATCATAAATGTATCTCTTTTACTAATTTGAGCTGCAATTCTAAATTAACGATTATCCACTTTCTCTGGGTACAAATCATGATTCATGAGACGATGCTCAGCCATTTGCTCATATTTTGTGCCAGGCTGGCCATAATTGCAATACGGATCGATGGATATGCCGCCACGAGGTGTGAATTTGCCCCAAACTTCTATATATCTTGGACTCATCAGCGCAATTAAATCATTCATGATAATGTTCATGCAATCCTCGTGGAAATCACCGTGATTGCGGAAGCTGAACAAATACAGCTTAAGCGACTTGCTCTCTACCATTTTGTCACCTGGAATATATGATATATAAATGGTTGCAAAATCCGGCTGTCCCGTCATCGGGCAAAGACTCGTAAATTCCGGACAATTGAATTTCACGAAATAATCGCGATTCGGATGCTTATTATCAAAGGCCTCCAAAATTTCCGGTGCGTAGTTAAACAAATATTGTGTTCCTTGATTGCCTAGCAGCGTCACACCGCTCAGCTCCTCTTTGCTTCTTCCTTCCATGCTCGTTTCCGCCTCTCTCAGCTGTTTTGAATTAAACGCCTTTTTTATTGCCCCATACCCAGGTATGAAGCTGCGGCAGAACGTGCACCCGCTTTAAATCCTGATTCGGCATAACCTTCTCGATCAGCCATTCATAACGCTCCAATAAATAAGGAAGCATGAGCTGCGGCTCTGTTTCCTGCAAGTTTCCATTGCCTGCCTGCAAATAAAATGGAACCATTGGATACCTGAGGTGAACGTATGTCGCGTACTCTAGATCATCCTCGTCGAAAACGACTGTTTTTAAGCAAAAACTAGTTGATTTCCGATTCAGGTTGGACACGATTTCATCGAGCTTCGACCAGTCTGTCTTCATGCCAGAGCTCGGCGGCTTAGGCGACAAAGTGAGCTCATCAATCGACCAAAACCAGTCCTGCCAACGACTCCCTTGTGTCTCCAGTGCAACGCTGATGTTTTGTTTATGGAGCTCATCAACAAATTCACCCAGCTGCGGGAGCAGTGCGGGATTGCCGCCGGAAATCGTCACATGCTCAAACGCATTTCCACCTATTTCTTTTAATTGCTCTATCATTTCAAATGCTGTCAGCATGCGAATATCTTCTTTGCCGCTGCCGTCCCAAGTAAATGCCGAATCGCACCAAGAGCAGCTGTAATCGCAGCCAGCAGTACGAACAAACATCGTTTTCCGGCCAATTACCATACCTTCTCCTTGGACCGTAGGGCCGAATATTTCCATTACAGGAATTCGTTTATTGGATTTCATCATTAGACCGCCTCCCGCTTCGGACGATAAATACAATAGCTCGTCGGCGTTTCACGCAAAAAGACTTGAACGCATTGCGGACGATTTACAGTACCATCCAAATGGCGCTGAACGATGTCGCTAATCGTTCGTGCTACCACTTCAGTCGTAGGAAAACGATCGGGCAACACATTGCTAAAGTGTTCGTAGTCGTCATTAAGCAAAGAATGGTCAAAACGATCATGAATCAACCTTTTAATTATGGCGAAGTTGACAAGAAAACCTGCCTCGTCAAGCTCATCGCCTGCAACTGTTACATTCGCATAATACGTATGGCCATGAAGCTGCTGGCATTTTCCAGCCTCTTCACTCGGTACGAAGTGAGCAGCTGCAAAGTGAAAATCCTTATTAAGCTCATAACTATAGTTATGCTGTGCGGCCGGATAAATCTGCTGCATCATCGCTTCACCCTACATGCGCTGGACTAAATATTCGTCCAACCCATTCTTTCGAAGCTGGCAAGCGGGACAATCGCCGCAACCATCCGCAATAATCCCGTTATAACAGGTCAATGTGCGTTCACGGACAAAATCGAAGGCGCCCAGCTCATCCGCAAGCTTCCATGTCTCGGCTTTGTTCAGCCACATAAGCGGCGTATCGATCACAAACGGATAGTCCATTGACAAGTTCAATGTCACATTCAACGACTTTACGAATATATCCCGGCAGTCCGGATATCCGCTAAAGTCCGTTTCGCATACGCCTGTTATGATATGTTTCGCACCAAGCTGCTTTGCAAGCACTGCTGCGAACGTAAGAAATAAGAGATTGCGGCCATCAACAAAAGTTGTAGGCAGCTCTCCTTCTTTTTGCTCAATCGCGATATCGTCTCTTGTGAGTGCGTTGGGTGCTAATTGATTAAGAAGGGACATATCAAGAATATGATGCTTAATCTGAAGTTCCTTGGCGATAGCCGCCGCGCAATCCAGCTCAAGCTTATGGCGCTGTCCATAGTTGAATGTAACGGCCTCTACCTCCGCGAATCGTTCCATTGCCCAAAATAAACAGGTCGTGCTGTCCTGACCGCCGCTAAACACAACGATCGCTTTTTCTGATTTCATGCTGCATCTCCCTCTCTGATGTGAGAAGACCTGAGATCGCTTGAATTCCTTCGTATGTACATAAAAAACCAAAGAAACGGCGCGAAGCGTTAAAAAAAACCGCTTCGCGCCGAACGCGAAAACGACGATGTCACCTAATGGGACAATCGTTTCGCATAGTTTTTTATAGAGGGAGTTCGCGAACCTCTCCCGAGAGCTAGAATTGTCCGTAGACAACAGCTTCGGAGTTTCTTCTTCAGTTGTTCATTCACAAGTACTATAGCATAGCTTCATGCTTAAAGAAACAGACAGTATTTCACTGTAAATATTAGGAACTTAGAGGGCTAGAATATAAAAAAACATCTATCCAGCAATCTCTTTCAGCTTCATCAATGTCTTAAGGACATGATCAATCAGCTCCGGAATATCCTCCATTTGCTCTTCGCCTATTTTGCGACTAAAGCCAAGCTCGATTACATTCGAAAAGGTAGGCAGCTCCGTGCCAAAAAGGTAGCTTATCGTTTGTGTCGGTTCTATATCCGGCTCCCAAATACGCTGCATGACTTGCTTAATTTGGCTGCACTGCGTTGTGACATCCGTCACTTCCATGAAGAAACGAATTCGAAGCGAGCATGCAGGGGTCTCGCCCGTCAGCTCTAATATTTCCGCCGCCAAATCCTTAAGCGAAGCAGTCAGCTGAATTTCCGCAGACACCCCTGCATATTCAGCAAGCTTAAACTCCAGCATAAATTCTCGCGACATAACCGCCAACTCTAGACGATCTACCCGGTTAATAATATCAATTTTCCGGTCGAGCGTATCCAAATCATAGAGCTGATTCTCAAAGACTACTTTCAAATTTTCATAAACAGTTGGATCAAACATCGATTTCCCTCACTTATACTACAATATCGTCTTTGCTATTGTAGTCGATAAGAGAAACAGAATCGAGCCTTCGATCCGCTTTTTTGACACTTTAATCTATACCGAAGTCCATATTTGTAATATTATTGCAATAAAGAAAAGAGGTGTTGCATCGATGAAAATAGCTTTTATTTTATTTGATGGCGTTACTTTTTTGGATTTTGTCGGCTTCTATGATGTCATCACTCGTTTGAAGTACTACGAATCAACAAAAGAGTTCTCTTGGGATATTTGTGGGCTGCAGGAAGAGGTTACGGATGAGCTCGGCATGACGATTAAAGTCAATCAAGTCAAGCCGGATCTCACGCAATATGACCTTATTTTTATTCCCGGTGGACTTGGAACAAGAGCGTTAAGGTTTGATGAATCGTTCACCGCTTGGTTAAAGGAGGCTCAGCAGGCAGCGTATATCGTATCGGTTTGCACAGGATCGCTGCTGCTTGGTGCTGCTGGTTATCTGACCAATAAAAACGCGACCACCCATCCGTTCGCCTATGATTTATTAGAGCCCTACTGCAAAGAGGTTATTCGCTCACGAATTGTACGGGACGGCAATGTCATTACAGCTGGAGGAGTTGCCACCTCGATTGATTTGGGTCTTTACATCATCGGTTTTTTCTTACAAGAGCATGAGGTGAAAAGTATTAAAATACAAATGGATTACCCTTATGAAATGGAAGGCATAGCGATCTATTAAACCCCACCTAGTAAATACGATGTTGTTTCGCAAGAACAGACGGAGGTGATCCATTGAGCACCATTGATACGATTATCTTTGACCTAGACCAGACCTTGCTTGATAAAAACCAATCGTTGATCAACTTTGCAAAGTATCAGTATGAACGTTTTGCACTCCATGCCCTCATTGCAAACAGAGATGATTTTATAGCGAAGTTTACTGAATTAAATAATAGGCTCATACCCAAAGAAGATGTTTATAACGAGTTAATCGGATTTTTCAAGATTGAAGATGCTCTATTTACGCCGCTGCTCGATGATTTAAACAATCACTTTCATCAGTACAGCGTCGGGTTTCCCGGCATGAATGAAATGCTTCTCTCCTTAAAGCAGCGAGGATATAAATTAGGCATGATTACGAATGGCAGGGAATTTTATCAGAGAAATAAAATAACTGCTCTCGGTATTATGGAGCTGTTTGATGATATTGTGATTTCAGGTGCGGTCAATTTGCGAAAGCCTGATCATGCTATTTTTCAATTGTCGCTCTCTAATTTAAGCTCTTCGTCTGCGCAGTCCGTTTTTGTTGGCGATAATCTCAAGGCTGACATTATTCCGGCGAACGAATTAGGGATGCGAACGATTTTGAAGAGCAATGACCACTCGATTAAATATCCAGATGCGATATGTCATGATTTACGTGAAATTCCAGCCATCATCCTTCGTTTTTCAGCATAAAAGAAGCCTCAGAGGCTGCTCCTCAAGTAGATTTATCTACATGTGGAGCAGCCTCTTCGTATGTCAATTCAGCTATTTAGCTTCACCACCGCTGCCGCTTCTAACGCCCCTTTAAATATAAAAGCAGCGGCGATAAAGCGAGCTCTCGCACGCCTTCTGCTACTAATCCAGCAATTTGAATGCCGCCCAGCTCTTGAAAATGTGTGTCGTCCTGAGCGCCATCAGGAAAATGAATAAATTCCCCCGGGTAAGCCCACATGAACAGCGCCTTAGAGGGCTCGTCTCCCAAACGCTCATACAAATCCTTACTCTTTGCAGCCAAATCGATCAGCGGAACATCCAGCTCTGCCGCAAGCTGCTTCATTCCGAGCAAATAATCACCATGAGTATCGATAATCCTGCCTTGCTCGTCGAATTTGCGGCGATGCATCGGTGTAATTAATACAGGTTTTGCACCGCGTGCCCTTGATTCCTCTACATAAACAGCCAGCATCTCCTTAAAGCTGCCAAACGGTTCAGTTGCCCGCTCTTCATCCGGCTTCTCGTCATTATGTCCGAATTGAATCCATAAATAGTCGCCCGGCTTTATTTGCTCTATGATTGCTGCCAATCGTCCTTCGTTAATAAAGCTTCGTGAGCTTCTTCCCGACATGGCATGATTATCAATTGCTACATCCGTCTTAAAATAAAGCGGAAGCATCTGCCCCCATCCGGCATATGGGAACGTATCTTGATCGGTTACGGTTGAGTCTCCCGCCAAATAAATCGTCGTCGCTTGCTTCGCCTCGTCAATCTGAAGTGCATTTATTCGCGGCGCTACTCCTGAGAAGGCAAGCCGCAGCCGTCCATCTGTTACTTTGACGGTGAAGCTGTGCACCGCATATTGTCCTGCTGATGTGACGGCCTTGTGCAGCACTATGCGCCCTATGCCATATTTTAAAGTAGTAGAGGTTGGAGCAATGGCATCGCCTATCGTAGCTGTTATCGTGTAGCAGCCATTTGGCAGATCAACAACAAACGCGGCTTCAAGTGGAATACAGAAAGCTCCGCGAAGACGATCCGCCTCCTCTCTATTCCGTGAGCTTATACGCAGGGTTGACTCAAAACCGTAGCCTGCATCTTTGTTATAGATCGTATTCGGCAGTACTTGTATATATGGTGAAGCGGGAGCGCTGCCGATCCCAAAATCAAACTTAAGCGAAACAGTCATGAAGGCACCATCCTAACGGTTTATTTATGTCATTCTAGAATATCAAAATACGACAAGATAGGAAGTTAAATAGAAGGGGTTTTTGTTCAAAATTCAGTCCACCTGCGTTTGATTGCCTTATGAAAGAGCGCAGTGCATTATCTTTTTCACTCGATGGCTCTCTACTAGTTATGCATACGAGAAAAATTCCATACGAATAAATTCGTCAAAATTTGCGTTACCCGCGGAATTCCGTATACTAATAGATAGGAATCATATAGGAGCTATTTACTAATTGAGGTGACACAAGTGGACGAGTTAAAACAAGCCTATGAAACGATGGGGCTGCCAGAACTTGCGGCCAAAGAGGAAGTGGAGAAGCGTTATACGACACTTATGCGTCAATCACGCTCCAGAGCACAGCTGCAGAAGGATAACGCGGGGGATGCGGATGAATCTTTTGCAACGATTACGAAAGCATATCGACTGATTCTAGAGTACGAGGATCGCAAGCTAACCGATGCCTTCAACGAGCAAGAGTACGGTAAATACAAGAAGATGGCTGGACAAGCTCAGAAAATGGATCATTTCTGGCGCTATTACAAGTTTCACACGCTCGGAGCCATTGCTGCAGTAGCACTTATTATTTATGGTGTAATCAGCTTCATGAACTATCGTGAAGAACAAGAGCGGCTCGCTAATTTGCCGCCCGTCGATTTGAACGTTTCATTTATGGGCAATTACATGCTGAAGGATGATGCACCTAAGAAAGAGCCGATTGAAACCGCTCTTTTGACAGCGTTTCCCGAATGGAAAAGATTTGTTTCTACGCTTACGTTTGTCCCTAAAGACCAGCAATCGCAATTTGCCTATATGCAGAAAGCAGTGCTCGTACTAGCTACTGAGCATCCGGATGTATATATTATGGATGAGAGCATTTTCGATTGGATCGGCGTTCAGGGAATGCTTATGAAGCTAGACGAAGATGTTAACGGAGTGTTCAAGCCGCACATGACTGACAGCCTTTCGAAGAAGCTTAAGACCGACGAGGATACCCAAGAGCATGTATACGGAATTGACCTCAGCAAGAGTGCACTGGTCAACCAGCTTCCGCTGTACAAAGAAAACATGATTATCGGCATCAGAGTCGATAGCAAAAATCCAGACAAAGCCAAAGCATTCATTAATAAATACTTGGCTACAATAAAATAGCAGAATAACAAAAAAAGCCCGATTCCGACAGCCATAATGATGGTTTGTTCGGTAATCGGGCTTTTTAAATGTTGACTGGCCGACAGTACTATTGAAAAACATCTTATCGCATGCTATTCAAGGATTCTCCATCAACTAGCCCTCTCCCAAATGCTTCAGCACGATGCTCTCAACATGCTTCAAATGCTGCTTCATTCGCTCAGCTGCAAGCTCAGGGTCCTTCTTCGCAATCGCTTCAACTATTGTAGAATGCTCCCTATGAAGTCGTTCCGCTACCGCCGCGCTCGAATAAAGCTCCACCCGTCTAATATCATGGATAGCTGTTTCGATATGATTCATAATCGATTCGAACAAACGTACCATGATCGTGTTATGGGTCGCATTGGCAAGCGTGAGATGAAATCGTAGATCCAGTCTCTCACCTTCGGACTCATCACCAGCGGCACGCTCCATCTCATCGATAATTTGGCTCAGCTGTTTAAGATCCTCATCCGTATGCTTTACAGCCGCGATTGCTGCATTGGATACCTCTAGAGATTCGCGAGCTTCCAGTAATTCCAGCACTGTCTTTCGGTTCATACGAAGAGACGCTAGCTCCGGCAGCTCCATATCAATCGGTACGCTGCGAATGACGCGACAGCCGCCTCCTTGCCGAATTTCAATCAAGCCCATCGCTTTAAGTGCGCTCAGCGCTTCGCGGGTAGTCGAGCGCCCTACCCCAAATTGCTCGGACATTTGTTTCGTAGAGGGAAGCTTATCTCCCACTTTTAATTTGCCATCTATAATAAGACGCTTCACTTGCTCGGTAATTTCCTCGTAATGATTGCGTTTTGACAGCTTCTCTACTTCTAATGACGGAATAACCTCTCACCTCCAACCTTAAACGGCATGCACTGCCTTCTAACAACGCCAAGCCGCTTCTCCTACCTTACTTTACAGCTACCCGACTAACAGCGCATACACGATGCCTGGTCCGTGAACGCCGATAGTCAAATCATTCTCAATATCGGATGAGCGGCTTGGGCCAGTAATAAAATGAATACCTGCTGGCAGCTGCTCGCGTCCCGCTTCATCAAACGTCACGAGCACTTCGCCAAGCCTCGTTTTTAAACGTTCGATCGGGATAATAATAATAAGTACGGTTGGCAGCAAACTGACGGACCGCCCTTTATTCGGAGCTGATAATACAGTAACCGAACCCGTATAGGCAACGGCATGATCCGCGATCACGATGCCAAAATCTGCTTCAGCTGCACGAGCGCGCCAATGCTGCTCAGCATCCGTATTCCACACCGATACGTGCGAATCCTTCAAAGCGCCTTCAAGCTCGAGCTCATCCAGCTCTGGCTGGTTTTGACGAATAATATATTTAGCACTCATTTCCTCCGCTTTGGAAACGATAAAGGATTTCACATCATCCATCGATGGAAGATGGGCTACATGACCGCCTACTGAAAGAAAATTGTCTGTAAACTGTTTGATTCGCTCTTCTTCCGGCCATTCGAATGAGTTCCAGAAATCGGGAGCTCCGCGAAATGGATGCTGTGGCTTATGTGTCATTCGCGGATGTCTCAGCTTAGCCGCAATATCATTCATAAAAAGCTCCTGTTTCGCCCGTGAATCTGCTTCAAGCTTTTCCAGCCATTGTTTATGTGTCTCAGCCATGACCATGTCCTCCTTTACCTTGCTTCTCCTCATGCTCACGATTACGTACAAGCTCTTCCATCCGATTTTGCATCGACGGCTCCATCTGTTTTAGACCCTGCTTCAGCTCCTGATCAAGCGTATCCCAGCGATCACGGAACGATTCCTTCGGCAGGCTAGGTGTCACACGATAGGTGTTCCAGCCCTTTAGCGGCCCAAGCTTCGTCTTAATGACGCCGCTTCGTACGACGAGCTTCTGACCGAGCTTACCGAGTCGCAGTACCCCGCCAAGTCGCGAGGAATTGCCCATAACGGTGGCGAAGCCTTGCATACCGATGGACTCCATTTTGCTGCCATTTCCACTTTCCACCTTGCGTCTGCGTAAATAAACAAGCATATCATGAAGGGGGATTTTGACCGGACATGCCTCATAGCAAGCGCCGCATAAGCTGGAAGCATTGGCGACATCATCCCATTCGGCGATGTTTTTGTTCAAGGACGGCGTAAGCACGGCTCCAATTGGTCCGCTATACGTGCTGCCATAAGCATGACCGCCAATGTGGCGATATACCGGACAAGCATTCAGACATGCACCGCAGCGAATACAATTGAGCAGCTCTTGGAACTCCGGATCGCCAAGCTGCAAAGAACGGCCATTATCAATTATAATGATGTGCATTTCGTCCGGGCCGTCTGCATCCTCGGAGCGGCGCGGGCCTGTAATGCCATTCATATACATCGTCAGCTTTTGTCCTGTTGCCGAGCGCGGCAGCAATGTAGCCATCACCTCAAGATCAGACCACGATGGAATGATTCGCTCCATACCCATCAACGTAATTTGCGTTTTAGGGACGGTACTCACCATTCGAGCATTGCCTTCATTTTCAAAAAGCACCATCGATCCCGTCTCCGCAATCGCAAAGTTGCAGCCGGTCATGCCGATCTCAGCCTCCAAAAACTTCTCGCGCAGCTTTTTGCGAACGAAGCCTGCAAGCGCCGTCGTATCCGGCGGCAGCGTATAGCCCGCCTCTTTGGAGAGCAATTCAGCGATTTGATAACGGTTTTTGTGAATGGCTGGGATGACGATGTGGGATGGCATTTCACCTGCAAGCTGAATAATATATTCGCCTAAGTCGGTTTCTACCGCTTCAACGCCAATGGATTCAAGCGCATGATTAAGATGCAGCTCCTCTGAAACCATTGACTTGGATTTGACGACCGACTTCGCATTCGCATGTTCTGCTATGTCTAGCGTCAGCTTGACCGCTTCCTCAGCCGTACTCGCAAAATGAATATGAACGCCGTTTGCGCGGGCATTGTTCACAAACAGATTCAAATAATAATCCAAATGCGCGATCGTATGGAGACGAATTTGTCTGCCCCGCTCCCGCCATTCTTCCCAATTCCCGTGCTCGTCAGTCGCTTTTTTCTTCCCATTGCGCAGCCGTTCTGTAGTGAATCGCACCGCTTTGCGCAAAAATTCGTCGTTGAGGGCAAGATCCGCTCTTGCTTTTACTGTAGCTTCCTTTTTCACGACAGCCATCTTATTTCACCCCTTCATATAGCAGCTCAGCCAAGTGCATAACACGGACGGGTTCGTTGCGATAACGCAGGTTTCCAGCAATGTTGAGTAAACAAGCCATATCTAGCCCGACCAACACTTCCGCTTCCGTCTCCAGCACATGATCGACCTTCTCCGTCACCATTGCTCCAGAAATATCAGCCATCTTGACAGCGAATGTTCCGCCAAAACCGCAGCAATCCTCAGCAAATGGGAGCGGTACAAGCTCAAGTCCCTTCACATTCTGAATAAGCGCAAGCGGCTCATCCTTTACGCCAAGTATTCGACTGCTGTGGCAGGAAGGATGATAGGTCACTTTATGAGGAAATGCAGCGCCAACATCGGTAACGCCAAGCACCTGCACCATAAACTGCGTGAATTCATAAGACTTGCTCTGAAGCTTGTTGGCCCGTTTCAGCATGACCGGATCATCCTCGAACAGCTTCGGATAATGGTGAATCATTCCCGTGCAGGAGCCTGATGGTGAAATAACGAAGTCGCTGTCTTCAAACGCATCCAATATCGTTTTGGCAGACTCCCTCGCTTCCTTCCAATAGCCGCTGTTGTAGGCCGGCTGTCCACAGCAGGTTTGTACCGTCGGAAACTCCAATGAAACACCGTACTTTGCCAGCAAGCGCACCATCGCTTCGCCGACTCTTGGATATAACGCATCGCTTAAGCAAGTAATAAATAATGAGACCTTCATACCCGCACCCCTTTCGTAACTTATACTTCTATAATATCAGGTTGTCAGACAAGTTTGGTAAAATTTTTTTGTGTGATAAATGTTTTAGATATAAGAACACATATGCGCTTTCCAGCTCTCTATCGCTGATAACCAAACTGCCGCTGTATTCTGTAAGCACATATAGGTGCTTACAGGCTCTCAACAATGTAACTTTTACGGCCGTAAGAACACATATGCGCTTACAGCTCTCTTTCGTAGGTAACCAGCCTGTTAAGTTGCTCAATAAGCACCTATATGTGCTTACAGACACTCATGAACGTGACTTTCAACGCTGTAAGAACACATATGCGCTTACAGCTCTCTTTCGTAGGTAACCAGCCTGTTAAGTTGCTCAATAAGCACCTATTTGTGCTTACAAGCACTCAGAAACGCCACTTTTAACGCTGTAAGAACACATATGCGCTTACAGCATTCTTTCGTAGGTAACCAGCCAGTTAAGTTGCACAATAAGCACCTATATGTGCTTACTAACACTAAGAAACGCCTCTTTTACCGCTGTAAGAACACATATGCGCTTACAGCATTCTTTCGTAGGTAACCAGCCTGTTAAGCTGCTCAATAAGCACCTATTGGTGCTTACAAGCACTCTGAAACACCACATTTCCCGCTGTAAGAACACATATGCGCTTAAAGCTCTCTTTCGTAGGTAACCAGCCTGTTAAGTTGCTCAATAAGCACCTATTTGTGCTTACAAGCACTCAGAAACGCATCTTTTACCGCCGTAAGAACTCATATGCGCTTACAGCTCTCTTTCGTAGGTAACCAGCCTGTTAAGTTGCTCAATAAGCACATATAGGTGCTTACAAGCACTCAGAAACGCCTCTTTTACCGCTGTAAGAACACATATGCGCTTAAAGCTCACTTTCGTAGGTAACCAGCCTGTTAAATTGCTCAATAAGCACCTATATGTGCTTACAAGCACTCAGAAACCCCACTTTTACCGCTGTAAGAACACATATGCGCTTAAAGCTCACTTTCGTAGGTAACCAGCCTGTTAAGTTGCTCAATAAGCACCTATTGGTGCTTACTGACACTCATGAACGTGACTTTTACCGCTGTAAGAACACATATGCTCTTACAGCATTCTTTCGTACGTAACCTGCCAGTTAAATTGCTCAATAAGCACCTATTGGTGCTTACTGACACTCATGAACGTGACTTTTACCGCTGTAAGAACATATAAACTCTTACAGCTCACTTTCGCCAGTAACCCTATACTATACAACAATAATGGCGCTGCACTTCTACTGAAGCCAGCGCCATCTATGCTCTACACCGTTGTAACGGAAATTTGTTTTTCCTTAAGCTGCGATAAGATCGCTGCTGGCAGCCGCTCATCCGTAATGATTGCATCTACATCATCTAAATCAACCACATGAGTAAATGCTTGAACGCCGAACTTGCTGGAGTCGGCGACCAGAATGACTTGATCCGCCATACCTACCATTTTGTGCTTGATGCGTGCTTGCAGCTCATTCGACTCGCTTACGCCGCGCTCCAAATGAACACCTTTGCAGGAGAGAAATGCTTTATCCACATGATATGCATCAAGAGAACGCTCGGCTAACGGACCAACATAGGACAATGAACGCGAAGCCAAAATGCCGCCCGTCGAGATCACTTCAATCTTCTCTTTGCTGCTCAGCTCCATCGCAACTTTGATGGAGTTGGTTAGCACCGTTAGAGGAATATCCGGCATGCTTGCCGCCATATACCAAGCCGTCGAGCTCGCATCAAGCAAAATACGCTCATTCGGCTGAATCAACTTAATCGCTTCCACAGCAATTCGTTTTTTCTCCTCCGCATGCGTAATCTCCCGCTCGAAATACGGAATTTCCGGCTGCTGATCCTTTACGCTAACCGCACCGCCATGGGAGCGGCGCAAACGTCCGGCTTGCTCCAAGCGGTCAAGGTCACGCCGAATCGTTTCCTCGGTCACCTGACATAGCTCGCTCAGCTCCGTAACCCGGATGCTGCCTCTCTCATTTACCAGCTGTACAATTTTATCGTATCGTTCATGGACCAGCATAACGTACCTCTTTCTTACTTATATTTGTATTCGCTGCTTAAGCGATTCCTGTTGTTTCTTTAAAAGCACGATATGCGCTCTCCCAAGCCTCATGCTGCTCTGGCTCATACACATCAACTGGGAATGACTCGCTTATCACTTTGCGCGCTTCCCAAATGTCAGCAAGCTGACCATTGGCAATCCACTGCACAATCATGTTGCCTATTGCGCTTCCTTCCACGGGTCCTGCCCACACCGGCTTGCCAATCGCATTTGCAGTCCATTGGCAAAGCAGCGTATTTTGAATGCCGCCGCCAACCATATGCAAACCGCTGAACGCTTGACCAGACAATTGCTCTGTTAACTCTAGCACATTTCGGTACTTCAAGACTAAGCTCTCCAAAATACACCGAACAATCGCCCCTGTATCAGCAGGTGCCGTCTGCCTTGTGCGCAAACAATACTCCGTTATTCTAGCAGGCATATCACCCGGGTGCAAAAACAACGGATCATCCGGATCAATAAACGCAGCGAATGGTTTAGCTTCTTCGGCAAGCTTTACTAATTCGGGGAACGTATAAGAAATTCCTGCCCGCTCCCATGAACGTCTGCATTCCTGCAAAATCCACAGCCCCATAATGTTCTTCAGCAAACGATACGTGCCATAAACGCCGCCTTCGTTCGTAAAGTTCAGCTTCTGCGACAATTCATTAATGACTGGCTCGTCGACTTCTGTACCCATAAGCGACCAAGTGCCGCAGCTTAAGTAAGCAAATGACTTTTCAAGTGCAGGTACTGCGACAACCGCTGAGCCCGTATCATGCTCCGCTGCTGCATAAACAGGAACGGACTCTATGCCAAGCTCCTCGCAAAGGGAAGCTCGCAAGCTGCCAACCTTCGCCCCTGGCTGTACAACCTCACCAAACAGTTCCGGCGAAATGCCAATCGAGCGAATCAGTTCCTCGTCCCAGCTGCCTGCAACAGGGTTATACAGCTGAGTTGTCGTTGCGTTGGAAAATTCATTATATTTCTCACCCGTCAAAAAATAACGGAGCAAATCCGGAATCATTAGAAAATGTTTGGCATCCCGCAGCAGCGGTGAATCTGCCTTCTTCAAAGCAGCCAGCTGGTAAATCGTATTAAACGGCAGAAACTGAATACCCGTCTTCGCAAATATCCCCGTTGCCGTCAATTCCTTTACTACCTGCTCCATTACGCCATCAGTATGATGATCGCGATAATGATAAGGATTGCCAAGCAGCTCCCCATTACTTCCAATCAAGCCAAAATCAACGGCCCAAGAATCAATCGCAAGGCTGTCCAGCGTAATATCGCGATGCTTAACTAGCAGCAGCGCTTGCTTTAACTCATGAAGCAGTCGCAAAATATCCCAGTGCAGTCGATCGCCGACCTGCACCGGATCATTGGAGAACCGGTGCAGCTCCTCTACCTCGATCTTGCCATTATTCAGCCTGCCAAGCAGCGCTCTTCCGCTGCTTGCTCCGAGATCGTAAGCAAGGATGGTCACCAGCTGGCACCGCCCTTGCCTCTCGCCAATATGTCTTTGCCATAGCTGCTGCTTAGGTATGCTTTCATTGGATCATGCGGCAAGCCCTGCTCTTCGCGAATCGTGTGCAAAAGCGGTGTAACATCGAATTCGAATGCGCGGCGCACAGCATCCTCAGCGCCAAGAACATCATTGCGTTCAGCAGCATCATTTACTTCATCATGGTTAATGAGCAGCGCCTTTGCCAGCTGGGTTTGCACATTCAGGACGGAGCGGAGCATGGCAGGGATTTTTTGCTCGATATTATGCGACTGGTCAATCATATAAGTAATGCTCTCTGCATTGCCGCGAACAGCAGCATCCGCATCGCCTGCAGCACTCAAGATTTGATAGAAAATCAAGAACAGCTCATAAGGATTCACAGAACCTACAATGAGATCATCATCCGCATATTTGCGGCTGTTGAAGTGGAAACCTCCCAAACGTTTCTCGTCCAGCAAATAAGCAACGATATGCTCGATGTTTGCGCCTGGCAGATGGTGGCCAGTATCAACAAGCACTTCCGCTTGCGGCCCTAGCTTTTGCGCCAAGTTGTAAGCCATGCCCCAGTCGGCAAGATCCGTATGGTAGAACGCCGGCTCGAAACATTTGTATTCAATGAGCATACGCATGTCCGGAGTCATTGCACTATACATTTCGGCCAAAGCTTCCTGCATCCAAGCTTTACGCTTGCGGATATGTCCTTGACCTGGATAGTTTGTACCGTCGGCGAACCATAAGCTAAATTCACGCGAGCCCGTTTCCTTGGCAATATCCACGCATTCAAGCAAGTGATCAGTCGCTTTCCGGCGCACTGCAGCATCGGAATTCGTTACGCTTCCAAGCATATAGTCTTCATCTTGGAATAGATTCGGATTTACCGCTCCAATCGAGAGTCCAAGATCTTCCGCATGACTTCTAAGCTTGCCGTAATCCTCTACCTTATCCCAAGGAATATGGATAGCGATAGACGGAGCGATTCCTGTCAAACGATGCACCTGTGCAGCATCCTCAAATTTCTCAAACGGATTGCGAGGCACGCCTTCCTTCTGAAATACCTTAAAACGAGTACCGGAATCACCATAGCCCCATGAAGGTGTTTCGATTTTGAGCGCTTTCAATTTTGCTTTTACCTCTTCAATGTTAATGCCTCTTTCTTTCTGCTGCTCCTCAAAAAACGTATAAGCGCGATCAGTCATTATGGAACACCCTCTCATTTATATTTTCAACCTATTTGATTGGAAAAGCCATCGTAGACATCAACGTATTCTCTGCCTGCGTCGAATCTAATCTGCTGTATTGTACAATGATTGGAATATTGCTCTGCACCTCAATGGCGTAAGGAACGCCGATTGGAATCGACGCCCCTTCCTTCATTAATGAGCTGGTGCGTATATGGTTTGTTCGTCTGCCGGGAACAACAACTTGAATATCTTCCATCGGCTCGCGATCCTCAAAATAAATCGTAATATGAATAATGGCCTCTTCGGTGGAGCAATTCAGCACGCATATCGATTCATGGCTGGTAAGCGTTCCCGTGCTGTCTGGCGGTATATAACCATCCGGTATATACCAAGATTTCTCGCCTCTCCCTTGGATCATATCGCCTAACCTCCTAACGGGTGAATGCAGCAGGTACGCCGCCGTCAATAGTTAACATACAGCCTGTCGTTTTATCTGCTTTGGAGGAGGCAAAAAATGCAATGCCCTCTGCGATGTCGCGCGGATAAATGTTGACGAGCAGCGTCGTACGCTTGCGGTAGTATTCTTCCAGCTGATCCGGCTCAATGCCATAAGCCGCTGCACGTTCATTGCGCCAGCTGCCGTTCCAAATTGCCGACCCCTGCAAAATCGCATCCGGCAAAATCGTATTTACACGAATGCCGAATTCGCCGCCCTCAGCTGCGATACAGCGTGCCAAATGAGCTTCAAGCGCTTTTGCCGAGCTATAAGCAGATGCATTTTTACCCGCGTACACAGAGTTTTTCGAACCGATGAACACCATGTTGCCGCCAATGCTCTGCTGCTTCATTAATTTAAACGCTTCGCGAGCGACCAGGAAATAACCTGTTCCGAGCACATTCATATTCAAATTCCATTCCTTAAGCGATGTCTCGTCGAATGGGCTTGAAGTCGCAAGTCCAGCGTTGTTCACGATAATGTCCACGCCGCCGTAAGCAAGTGCTGTCTCTGCATAAGCAGCTTTGACCTGCTCTTCGCTCGTTACGTCCATTTTCACTGCTGTTGCTCGGCATTCGCCAAATTTCTCATTAATTTCAGAGGCAACCTTTTGCGCGCCTTCAAGATTAAGATCTGCAAGCACGACATGCGCACCCTCTGATACTAAACGGCGAGCTGTTTCACTTCCGATACCGCCAGCGCCGCCTGTAATGAAAGCAACCTTGCGCGAAAATTCCGTTTCAGCCGGAGCAAGCGACAATTTGTAAAGCTCTAATGGCCAATATTCCACGTTGTACGACTCGTTCTCGCTAAGCGATACGAAATCACCTAATGCTGTTGCGCCGCGCATCACGGCAATCGCACGGTGGTATAGCGCTCCGCTCACTTGTGCCATCGCCCAGCTCTTGCCGGTGTTGATCATACCGATACCCGGAATTAGAATTACGCGAGGCGCTGCTTCAAACATGACGTCGCCTTCATTTTTGTTGCGTTCAAAATAAGCTTTATATTGCTCTTTGTATGCAGCGATTCCTTCTGATAGTTTCGCCTTCAAACCATCGATATCCTCTGCATTTGGCGTCCAGTCAATAAACAATGGAACAACCTTCGTATGCACCAAATGATCCGGGCATGCAGCGCCGACCTGCGATAATGTCGGAGAATTATTCCCGCTTACGAATGCAAGCACATCCGCCTCATCGTCAAATGTCAAAATCATCTTCTTCGCATCGCTCACTGCGCCGCGAATGGTTGGCATAACCTGTGCAGCTACGCTTTTGCGAACATCAGCTTCGAGCACCTCGTATTTCACGCCGCCAAACAATGAAGCCTCGTCAAAACGAGATTCAATGAATGCCTCTGCCTCGGAAATGATTTTGATCGTTTGCGCGTAACACTCCTCGCTAGTCTCGCCCCAAGTAACAAGGCCGTGCTTTTCCATCAGCACCAGCTCGGCATTTGGATTGGCAAGAACACCTTCGGCAATCATTTTGGAGAGGTTGAAGCCTGGACGAACATAAGGAACCCAGACAAAACGGTCGCCGAAAATTTCCTTCGCAAGCGCTTTTCCGTTATCCGCACAGCACAAGCTAATAATAGAATCGGGATGTGTATGATCCACATGTTTGAATGGAAGAAAAGCATGCAATAGCGTTTCAATCGACGCACGCGGGTGCTTCGAATCGATCATGCAGTTGACAAGGTAAGCAACCATCTCTTCGTCCGGCATTTCAGCACGTTCAAATAATGGACGGATATCATCCATCCGCAGTCCAGTAAAATTGCCTGCTTTCATAGAAGCAAGATCCGAACCGCTGCCCTTCACATACATCACTTCAACGTCGCGACCGCGGAAATCTTTTACGATTGTTTTGCTAGACGTATTGCCGCCGCCGTAATTGCAAACTCTGCGATCTGCACCAATGATGTTGGAGCGATATACGAGCTCAGCCAATCCGCCTTCCAACTGCGATGCTTTTTCGTTTTCCCACAAACTTTGTACCATGGATATACCTCCGAATGATGTTTTGTATTTGTTTGAATCGATCATATCACATTTGTTTATGTTTGAATACGATTATTTCAAACACAAACAAAAATGTATATTTGTCGTTTTCTTTTTATATTTTTGACTAAACAAGCTATTCCCACAGTTACGGGCAGCAAGCATGTACTTAGTAGACAAACAAAAAAAGATGCCCCTCAAGGTTGTAAAAAACCTAAAGGGGCATCTCTTCATTATATACACTACGCAGCATGCCTTACTGGCAGCGCAGCGTCACTTCAATATCTTGGTTATAATTCCCGAATCCTTTGCCAAACAGCGTAACGCCGCCGCAATTTCTCGTCGTTGTGCTGGATGAGATGCGGAATAAAATTTCTTTGTCATAAGCGAGCATTAGCTCGCCAATCGTAACATCAGATACTTTTATCCCGTCAATGTAAGATCCTTGTTGATTGACGCGGATCGTTTTCATAAATCCATACTGAATATTTTTATGCCACCACTCAGGAGTATACAACCCTCGTGAGCTTCCAAAATCGCCTGGATACGTCCACGTTCCAACACCGACACCGTTAATCGTAAAAGCAATATCCGATGGCAGGTGGTTGACGCTGCAAGGCGTGTCCGAACAGATCTCCATCGCAATTTCGAGCGACTCTGGCATTTCGTTATTCACCATATAATTAGGTATACGGTATTCCACAAATCCTGAACCAAACCATAAGACTTTGGCATGGACATGCTCTGGATCGGCAAAATAACGTGGATCATCGCACATCCCGATCATTTGAGTATCGGATGCCAGTCCACAGGTTGGTTTAATTTGGTACGATGAATAATGTCCCACGGGAAGTGAAACCGAGTAACGCTTCGTTTCGTCCGTGACGGGTTCACTCTTAAAAACCAACATCGCCTGCGACAGCTGGAGATGGCATACCTTTTGCATGCCGCGCTTGCCCGCCACGCTTTCGCTGCGAACAATGCCGGCTTCCTCCAGCATATGAATATGTCTTGTAACGATAGGAGACTTTATATCTAGCGCCTCGGATAAGCTTTTTATATTCATAGGCTGCACGCCTAGCAATTCAATCATTTTGACCCGTGTGTGTGATGAGAAGCATTCAAGAAACTTCATATTGCGGCTGCTCACTTCAATTTCCATTGCTGCTTCCCCTGTCTCTAGCTAATTTCAAATCATTATATAACTAAAAAGTTATCCTTTCAACACTTCCCTGCTCCACCTTGACTTATGGAGTAGAATTCACTAAAATAAACGGCGTATACATAACTCAAAAGATATTTAGTTACCTTTTTAGTTATCTAAATAGTTTTAGGAGGAATTAAGATGAACTCATTTCAATTCGTTAATCCAACTCATATTGTGTTTGGTGAAGGTACAGCCAAGCAAGTAGGCCAATTAACCTCCAAATACGGCAAAACGGTCCTGCTCGTTTACGGATCAGGCAGCGTCAAAAAAACAGGCTTGTACGATCAAACCGTAAGCCTTCTTCAAGAAGCTGGCATCAAAGTGCACGAGCTTCCTAATATTGAACCAAACCCGCGTTTAACTACCGTCAAAAAAGGGATCGACATTTGCCGCGCTGAAGGCGTTGATTTCATTCTAGCCGTTGGCGGAGGCAGCGTTATTGATGCAGCCAAAGCTATCGCTGCAGGTGTTCCTTATGAAGGCGATGTATGGGATTTCTTTACAGGCAAAGCTGTTATTCAAAAAGCGCTTCCGCTTGGTACGATTTTGACACTGGCTGCAACAGGTTCGGAAATGAACGGCTCTTCGGTCGTTACGAACTGGGAAGAAAACTTAAAGCGTGCTTTTGGCAGCTCGCATACGTATCCGGCGTTCTCGATTCTCGATCCTACGCTTACGTACACGGTTCCTCGCAACCATACCGTTAACGGCGCTGTGGACATCATGTCACATGTGTTCGAGCAATATTTCAGCTTAACGCCAAATACTCCGCTGCAGGAGCGCTTCTGCGAGTCCATTTTGCAAACGGTAATTGAGAATGTTGAGCTAGCTCTTGCAAACCCTGAGGATGCGGCTGCTCGCGCGAACCTTATGTGGTGTGGTACGATGGCTTTGAATGGCGGTCTTATCAGCGTTGGCATGAGCAATGACTGGGCTTCGCACGGCATTGAGCATGAAGTGAGCGCCATTTACGATATTCCGCACGGCGCAGGCTTGGCTGTTATTTTCCCGAACTGGATGAAGTACGTTTATGAAGAGCGGGTGGATCGTTTTGTTCAATATGCAACTCGTGTATGGAATGTGAATCCAGAAGGAAAATCAGACAACGAAATCGCTCTTGAAGGCATTCAAGCCACTCGTGATTTCTTCACGAAAATTGGTGCTGAGTCACGTCTTGCCGACTTCGAGATCGGAAGCGACAAACTGGATCGCATGGCTGAGGAAGCTGTACGTTATGGCACGATTGGTTCATTCAAGCGTTTGGAAAAACAAGATGTTAAAGCTATTTTGGAATTATCACTTTAACTGGAGGTTACGATAAATGACTCATGCCCTAACAGCACATACCACATTAAGTAACGGTGTAAAAATGCCTTGGCTTGGTCTTGGCGTATGGAAAGTGAAAGATGATGGCGAAGCGGAAAGAACGGTCGCCTCTGCGATTGAAGCTGGTTATAGAAGCATCGATACAGCAGCAGCTTACAATAATGAAGAGGGTGTTGGCGCTGGTATTCGCAACAGCGGGATCGCGCGCGACGAAATTTTTGTAACGACAAAAATTTGGAATGCTCATCAAGGCTACGATTCCACGCTGACTGCCTTTGAAGACAGCAGACGGAAACTTGGCATTGAAGTTGTTGATCTATTGCTCATCCACTGGCCTGTAAAGGATAAGTACTTGGAAACTTGGCGCGCGCTTGAAAAGCTTTACCGTGACGGTTATGTACGTGCAATTGGCGTGAGCAACTTCCAAATCCATCATCTACAGGATGTCATTACAGCAGGTGAATTTGTTCCTATGGTCAATCAAGTGGAATACCACCCGCTTCTTACACAAACGGAGCTTCACGCTTTTGCCAAGAGCCGCAGCATTCAGCTAATGGCTTGGAGCCCGCTTATGCAAGGAAACCTGGATCAAAGCGTGCTCGCTGATATTGCTGCCAAATACGGCAAATCGCCTGCTCAAGTGGTGCTTCGTTGGGATCTGCAAAACGAGGTCGTTACGATACCAAAATCGATTACTCCGGCACGCATTAAAGAAAATGGAGATATTTTCGATTTCACGCTAACGTCTGAGGAAATGGCTCAAATCAGCGCGCTTAACCAAGATCACCGTTTTGGCCCAGATCCAGATAATTTCAACTTCTAAATTAAATCACTCCAAAATAATAACGGCTCCATCCTTGTTTCAAAGGATGGAGCCGTTTTTTGCTTAAATGGAATTATACACGCTTAGTAACGTATATCTGTTTGGCCTAACGAGATGGGCTTTCTGCAAACTTGCCGTGAGCAGCTCCGTATCGACCCCGAGCTCCTCCGTCGTTGTCGGACCGCCAACCTGCTTTAGCCACGCTCTAATTTGGGCATCATCCGGAAGTGCGGCAATGGCCTCCCGTACCTTCTCAGGATTAGCTATAAAAGCTAGACCTTCTTCTTCAGCAGCAAGCTGGTGATATAGCTTGGAAATTTCCGCGCAGGCTACGCCAACCTTTGCACCGTGCAGCAGCTGCCTTTTGCCAAGGCGAATATATTCCATTTCCCAGAAATGCGACAAATGATGCTCTGATCCGGACGCCGAATGCGATTGACCGAATAATAGCATGGCAAGGCCGGACTCAATAAGCGCTTCAATAAGTATGCGAATGCCTCGCTGGTCACGGGTAGCAATTAACGAAGCATTCTCTACACATTTGTTAAGTGCAATACGCGTAATTTCAGCAACCTCTTCTGAATAGGGCTCACCGCCTTCGGCTGCGCCAAAGCTCCAATCAAATAACGATGTATATTTTCCCAGCATATCGCCAAAACCAGCAGCTACCATGACTGCTGGCGCCGCTGCGAGGATTTCCAAATCAGCAAATATCGCATCGGGGCCAATGGCTGCGATCGTCTTCTTCTCGCCGCGAATAATAATCGGCGCTCCTTTGGAATTGAAGCCGTCAACAGATGGCGCAGTCGGAACGGATACAAAGGGAATGCCAGCTGTATAAGCGGCATAACGAGAGATATCATGTATCGTTCCTGAGCCTGCTGCAATGACTACCTGTGCTTTGCGCAGTTGAATGTCCAATAAGAGCTGCACGATCGATGCTTCATCCGCAATGACATCGCCTTGACGGTCCGCTTTTATAATCGTCACATGAACAGAAATTCCTTGCGCTGCAATGGCTTCCTCAAGTTGTTTCCCAGCAATGCTGTATGTAATCGCATCCGCAGCAATAACAACCCGACTATACTGCTTTTCCTTTATATATGGTGCTACCGCTTGAAGAGCACCCGCTTCGACAAGCATAGGGTTTATTTCAATCGCTCGCAACGTTTCTTCATCAAAGCCTGCTGCTAGCTTTTTCACTCTATCAATAAGGTTTGACATGGGCTATGCCTCATTTCGTAGTGTAATATTTTTATTCTGCTCTTGATGGCATACCTTGTCAACTTTAACAGCACTCTCCTTCTATTAATATTCACGGCTTGCTAGCGCCATTTTGGCAGATTCCTGCGTAAAAACGCCTTCAGCAGTAATAATCTTCATCGGAAGCACCTTGCCCTCTGACAAATCCTTAACCGCCTTCATGAGCTGAGGACCAAGCAGCGCATTGCATTCAACTGCAAAGTTAAGCTTTCCGATACTTAATGCTTTAAGAGCTGACTTTGTTGCATCAACAGAGATGATCGTAATGTCCTTACCCGGCCGCAAGCCAAAATCCTCAATGGCCTCAATAGCGCCTAAAGCCATATCATCATTATGAGAATAAACGACGTTTATCGCAGAGCCATGCCGTTTCAGCGCCGCCGCCATCAGCTCTTTGCCCTTCTTCTTCGTAAAGTCGCCTTGCAATGATTCAAGCAAGGTGAAGTTTTTATCGGTTTGGATAACCTCCTTGAACCCTTGCATCCGCCCAACAGCTGGCGCAGAGTGCGCTGTTCCTTGCAGCTCGACGAATTGATAGCTTCGTCCTTCCTCTCCCTCTTGAATCAACCATCTTGCCGCCCTTCTGCCTTCCTCGCGAAAATCTGAACCGATGTAAGCTGTCCACAGCGTATCATCGCTTACGTTCACTTCACGATCAGACAGTATGACTGGAATTCCTGCCTCCTTCGCCTCCTTCAATACTTCTTCCCAGCCGGTCTCCGTCTTCGGTGAGAAGGCGATCACATCCACCTTTTTGTTTATAAACTGCCGAATCAGTTCAATTTGTTTATCTTGCGACTGCTCCGCATTCTCATAAAGCAGCTCCACACCTGCTTCCTTTGCCGCATTAATGACCGACTTTGTATTCGCGATTCGCCAGCCGCTTTCCGTACCCACCTGTGCAAACCCTAATACAATCGGAGATTGTGCCTCTTGGAGCGTTGGCGCTGGTGAATGCGTAACACGCGGCTCACCCTTCCCCTCCAGTTGATTCGTTATTTTCTGACTGCGCAAAATAACCTTTTTGGGAATTCCCTTTTCTTTATTCAATATATCAACTGCATAACGAATCGCTTCCTTGCCGCCAGGGGGGCTTGTAAAAGTGCCTGTCAGCTTGTTCTCCGAGACGAGCTGCAGGCTGCCGTTTTCAGAATTGACGCCATCGATACCGATAATATTAATATCATTCCTATCAAGCTTCTGTACTGCTCGGTAAGCGCCAAGCGCCATGGCTTCGTTATGGGCAAAGATTAAGTCAACCTCGGGTTGATCCTTTAACCAATCCGTTAGCAGATCCTCCGCTCGATCGCGCTGCCAATCCGCATTCATCGTCTGCACGATGCTAAGCTTGGAATTATGAATCGCTTCTCGAAATCCATTGCTGCGTTCTTCAACGGTCGGTGAACCGGCCAGCCCTTGCATTTCAATAATTTTACCGCCCGACTCACCCAGCGTTTCCATTGCAAATTCGCCAGCTTTTCTGCCGATCATTTCATCGTCCGTACCGACATAAAGCGTATAATCATACCCTGTCACGCCTCTTCCGAGCACGATAACAGGAATATTCTCGTAAACGGAGCTTACTGTTTGCGTGAGAGCTACTGGATCATCAAGCGATATGATGAGCAGATCGACGCCATATCCAACCAGCTTCTTCACATCCTTCGCCTGCTGCTCGCTGCTTTGCGCGGCATCGGTGAAGATAACCCGCATATCCGAGTGCCTGCTGACCTCCTGCTGAATTTCCTCATTCATGGCCACGCGCCAAGGCTCGCTCAGATTGGGTTGGGACACTCCGATCAAATAATTGTATCCGCTGTCATTTTTCACAACCTTCTCGTTCATTACGCACGCCCGCGTCCATACTACCAAAGCCACAAAAATCAAGCAAAGGATAAGAAAACCTGCTGCCTTTCTTCCAATCATGAACGTATCCCTTTCTTATAGACCATAGGAGAGGTTCCAGTCACCTTCTTAAAGGCGCTGCTGAAATAATGCTGGCTGCTGTACCCTACCTTCTCCGCAATTTCATACACTTTGAACAAGGGATCGCTCATCAATTGAATCGCTTTCCGAATTCGAACCTCCGTCAAATAATCGATAAAAGAAAGCCCAAGCTCCCGCTTCAGCTGCTTGCTTAAATAAGTAGGACTCACCTGCACACCTTCAGCGACATCGCCAAGCGTCAGCGAAGGCATGTAGAAATTACGATCAATAAATTTTTTCGTCAAAATAACGATCGGAGACAAGCTCCCTTTGCTGCCAAGCTCTCTTGACAATGTACGGTACAGCTTCGGAAACTCTTCGATACTCTCCACTGCCTGCTGCTCAAAAATAATCGTTTTTTCAAGAAGCGCTTCCATTTTATCTTGAATTTTCTGTCCTAACTTGAGCCATTCGTTATAGCTTTCTATACAGCCCATGACGATGATTTGACCTTTCTTATCGTTAAGCACAACATGATTGCCCGCTCCATTGCCAGCAAGCAGGTCCTCTGTAATGTTTTTCAAAGCAAACTCCAGAAGGTCGCGGTCCCACACGCGCATCGCCTTGCCGGATTCCACGTTTTGAATCACTTTAAAGGCGATCATGCCGACAACATCTACCCAGCCTAGTCTTAAGAAGGCGGTCTGATTATGAATTTCCTCAGGCGCAATAATACCTTCCAGCCATTTCAACAAAAACGCATCCCGAATCGCGACGGAATTGGTTTTGAGCTGCTGATCCATCCATTCCAGCTTTTGCTCCTTGTCTCGTTTCTGCTCAAGCTCGCTTATTGCTTTGCGCACAACAGTCTCCAGCTTGCTTTTCATTACAGGCTTGAGCATATATTCAAATACATGCAGCTTTACGGCCTGCTGTGCGTAACGAAACTCATCATGTCCTGAAATAACTATGACAATGCTGCGTTCCAGCGTTTGCCGCAGCCGCTCAATGAACTCCAGCCCGTCAACAAATGGCATGCAAATATCAACAAACAAAATATCAGGCTTACGCTCTTCCGCAAGCTCAAGCGCTTGCAAGCCGTTCTCGGCTTCGCCTACCAGTTCTATGCCAAGCTCCTCCCAAGGAAGCACCTTGGCTAATCCTCTGCGAATCTTCGGCTCATCATCCGCAATAAGCAGCTTCCACATCTCCATACCCCCAGCCATTTCAAGTTATCCAACCATTAACGGTAGTTTTACCACGATTTTGGAGCCTTGTCCCCGCTCGCTCTCAATGGTAAGACCATAACCAGAGCCATATGACAGCTTGATTCGTTCATTCACATTGTACAATCCATAACCTCGATCCTCGCCGCTTTGCCGGATAGCATGAAACGATTCATTCATCTGAATCAGCCGCTCTGCTTCAAACCCAACGCCGTCATCTTCAACGACGAGAACCAGCTTATTGTCTTCTGTAAAGCCATGTATACGAATCGTGCCTTTAGCCAGCTTTTCTTTGATGCCATGATAAATCGCGTTCTCGACGAGCGGCTGCAAAATGATTTTGAGCACGCTTAGCGTCTGCAGCTCCTGCGGAATGTCGATCTCGAAGGATAACTTATCCTCATATCTGGCCATTTGAATAATCAAATAGCTCTCCACATGCTGAATCTCGTCGCTAAGCGGAATAACCTCTCGTCCTTTGCTAAGGCTGATTCGGAAGAGATGAGTTAAGGCAACAACGATATCGACGATATCATCGGCATCCCGGTCCTGAGCCATCCACTGAATCGTATCCAGCGTGTTATAGAGGAAATGGGGTTTAATTTGTGCTTGCAATATTTTCAGCTCAGCCTCACGTTTCTCCCTTTGCTCCAAATATACGAGATGAATCAAATTGTCAATTTCCTGCACCATATGGTTAAAGCTATTGCCCAGCTGTCCGATCTCATCTTTCGTTTTACTAGGAAAGCGCAGATGAAGCTCTCCTTCTTCTACCTTCTTCATTAAACTGCGCAGCTTCCCAACGGGACGAACGATCGCATTCGTAAAATACCAGGATGCCATAAAGGCAAGCAGCAGCGTGACCAGCGCAATAATAACGGTATAAAATTGAATGTCCGCAACGACCTGAAGCGACTCCTTAAGCGGAAACACGCCGACGATTCGCCAATCAAACTCTGGAAAGGTATTATAGATCATCTGGTATTCAAGCTCATTGACTTGGCGAATGACTTTGCCAGAGCGCCCCTCCATCCAATCGCCCGAAATGCGGTACACAATCGGATTGACTGGCGAATACACGACACCGCCATTCTCATCCATAATAAAAATAAAGCCGCTTTTCCCTAGCGATACCGATTCTACGATCGCCTGAATAATGTCTAATTTCATATCGATCAAAATAACGCCAAGCACTTGGCCGGTCAACGGGTCCTTTACGGCCCGCACGAACGACAGCACCTGATCGGCGCTTAAATTTTGCTCTGCTCTAATATTTCTCCCAATCGGATGGCTGAACAAATGAATATGCTCCGGCTGAAGAGCTGCCTTCTTATACCACTGCTCTTCCGTCATAAAATCTCTCGTAATCGGCTCTAAGCCGCTGCTTGCGAATTGGTTGTTGCGGCTCACAATCATTGCTCCCGCAATTTCTACATGCTTCTCTATATAGACCCTCTGAAGTTTCCTCACCTTAGAATCCAGCAGCTTCAGCTGCCCTGATTCGTTATTCGACCTTCTCATAAATTCGATGACCGACGCGTCCTGCGACAAATAATAAATAATGTTATCCATTTCTTTTATGTATACTTCAATGTGGTTTTTAACCTGATCCATCATTTGCACCGTATGTGCGTTCGTTTCCTCTTCAATAGCATTTTTGTATAAGGTGCTGCCCAGAATGCTGAGCGCAGCGATTGAAAATAAAATAATGATGACGAAATAAAATAAAAGCTTGAAACGGATACTACGATTCGCAAATAAACCGCTTAGCATAAACATTCAATCCGTCCTCATCAAATAATGATCATTTCCTTTGAAATGCGAAAAACGAAACTGCATAAGAGATTTTTCTCTTCTGCAGTCTCGTAATTTACCTATCTTCAATTGCCATAACGATTAATATTTGCGATTTGGCAGCGCATCGATTGCTTTTTGGCCGAAATAAACGTCCTCATCCGATTTAATCCATTTTTCGAGCGTAGTGCCAGCTTTGTAATCGAGAATCGCTTGCTTCAGCTGTGGTCCCAGCAATGGATTACATTCTACAGTAACATTCATTTTACCTTCTGCAATCGCTTCAAATGCTGCTTTAATGCCGTCAACGCCTATAATTTTAATATCTGTACCTGGCTTCAAGCCCGCTTCTTCAATCGCTTGAATCGCTCCTAGCGCCATATCGTCATTATGTGCGTAGACTACTTGGATGTTTTTATCCTTTTTCAAATAAGCTTCCATGACCTCTTTGCCTTTGGCGCGAGTGAAATCGCCTGTTTGGGAATAAACGATTTTGTAGCCGGCTTCGCCAGCAATCGCATCCTCGAATCCTTTTTTACGGTCATTCGCTGCGCTTGCACCTACTGTGCCTTCCAATTGAACGATGTTGACCTGAGCGCCAGCGCCAAACTCATCGATCATCCATTTCGCTGCGTTTTGACCCTCGAGAATAAAGTCGGAACCGATAAACGATACATACAAGTCCTCATTGCCTTTTGTAATGCCGCGGTCTAGCAAAAACACTGGAATATTCGCATCTTTAGCTTCCTTCAATACCGTTTCCCAGCCTGATTCTACGACTGGCGCAAGTCCAATGGCATCTACTTTTTGGGCGATAAACGTACGGATCGCTTTAATTTGGTTTTCTTGCTTTTGCTGTGCGTCAGAGAATTTCAGCTCGAAGTTCGGATCTTCGCTAAAAGTTGCTTTAACCGAATCGGTCTCAGCATCACGCCAGCCGCTTTCCGCACCGATTTGCGCGAATCCTACAACCAGCTTCTTGTTCGCTTCCGGTGGTGCTTCCGTTGCCGCATTCTCTGTTGGCTTGTTTGTTGCATTTCCGCTTGCTGGTTTGTTGCCCCCATTATTGCTGTTGTTGCCACAACCGGCGATCAAGCCTACCAGCATAATCGCAGCTAGCATCGTGACGATAAACGGTTTCTTTCTGTTCATTCTTATTTCCTCCCTATCGAACTTGTATTGGCTACACTCTCAATATACAAATGTTGCAAATGTTCTGTATTTACAAATTAACGACTTTATTTTCAAATTTCGGTTTATTTTTGGAAGCTGGCAAGGCGTTTTTTTCTTTTCTCATCACAATAATTCGTTGAAAAGCCATGAAAAGAAACAATAAAAATCCAATAGTAATCTTTGTCCACCAAGAGCTGAGCGTCCCTTGAAACATAATGATCGTTTGTATAATGCCTGTACAAAGCACGCCGAGCGTTGGCCCGATCAAATAACCAAATCCGCCAGTGAGCAAAATACCGCCAATAACGCACGACGCAATGGCATCCATTTCCATACCCATCAAATGCAGCGAATAGCCTGACAGCATATAGAGTGTAAACACGATGCCCCCAATTGCAGAAAACAAACCGCTTAAGGTGTATACAAGAATCGTCGTTCGAGCAACAGGCAACCCCATCAAAACAGCGGACTTTTCACTGCCGCCAATCGCATACACCGCCCTGCCAAAGGAGGAATACCGCCCGATCAGGAGAGCAGCGATAACAACGGCAATCGCAATGACGACACTAATCGTTATAAAATGATCGCCCCACAAATAAATTTTGTATTGGGAGAGCTTCACATAAACTGAATTGCTAATAACGATACTCTCCGTGCTGATGAGGAAGCTAATCCCTCTAGCGAGGAACATTCCCGCCAGCGTGACAATCCAAGGATGCAGCTGAAAGCGCTGAATCAAATACCCTTGCCCTGCCCCAAACAGCGTACCAATGACGAGAGCAACGATTGTTACAACAAGCGCGTTTGCCCCATGCTGGAAGAGTGACGCCGACACCATGCTGATCAGCGCAACGACCGAAGCTACGGATAAATCGATGCCGCCTTTAATAATGACGAACGCCATGCCTGTGGCCACAATGATGAGATAGGCATTGTCTATAAATAGATTCAAAAATACTTGCATGGAGAAAAAGCCCTTGTAAAGCGCAGCACCTGATCCGTACAAAATAAACAAAAGAAGCAGCGTAGCCAAAACAATAATATTGTTATGGCTAATTTTCAGAGAAATCAGCTTCATTATGCCGCCACCTTCTTTTTCACCAATTTGAATGACTGCCGGAATAAGTCGGATTGAATCAAGCAGACGATAATAACAACAACCGCTTTAACGAGCAAAATGCTGGAAGGCTCAACACCCAAAGAATATATCGTCGTCGTCAAACTTTGGATGAACAAGGCTCCAAATATCGTTCCGCCAAGGTAGAATCGTCCGCCACGCATCGAGGTTCCGCCAATTACGACAGCTAAAATAGCATCCAGCTCTATCCACAGTCCGGCATTGTTCGCATCGGCACTTGCTACGTTTGCGCTAATAATAATACCGGCAATACCTGCGCAAATGCCCGTAATCGTATAAGCGGTCATGAAAATTACTTTAGGACGTATACCCGCATAGCTGCTCGCTGTCTTATTGCCGCCAGCAGCCTCTAGAAAAAGTCCGAACGCGGTACGCGTTTTGAATAGATATACGAGTAAAAATACAGCCATCGCAATGAACAGCGGAAATGGCAGCCCTAGCAAATGCCCTTTTCCAATAAACTGATACGCCTTATCGTTAGTCGTAAGCACTTGCCCGCTCGTAATTAGTTGAGCGATTCCTCGGCCAATCGTCAGCAAAATTAAGGTAGCCACCATCGGCTGAATGCCAATCATCGCAACCAGCATCCCATTCCATAAGCCGCATAATAATCCTGCAAATACCCCCGCTAGAATGACAAGCCAAAGTGGATACCCATCGAGCATAAATACCGCGATAGCCCCCGAGATAGCGAGAACTGATCCTACGGATATATCAATTCCCTCTTTAGCAATGACTAGAGTCATGCCAATAGCAATGATGATGAGCGGCGATCCATTTTTCAAAATATCAATCAAATTGCCGAATAAATGACCGTCCTTCCATTCCATTCGAAAAAAATCAGGTATGACGATCAAATTGAAAAGAAACAATACAGCGAGTGCCAGAATCGGCCAAATGATTTTCTGCTTGCTTAAACTACGCGCCAATCCCGTCAGACCCGCCATACATTTCCGCTCCCTTCGCAATCATTTCCATAATAATGTTCTCGCGCATGTTTGCGCCGGCGACCTCGCCGATCTTGATCCGATCGCGTAAAACGATAATCCGGTTGCAGCATTGAACGATTTCCTCAAGCTCCGCCGATATGATGAGGATCGATATGCCTGTTGCCGCCAAATCAAGAATGAGCTTGCGGATTTCCATCTTGGAACCCACATCGATTCCGCGTGTCGGCTCATCCAGAATAAGCAGCTTCGGCTGCGTAGCAAGCCACCTCGCCAAAATAACCTTTTGCTGATTTCCGCCGCTTAGATTTTCAATCTTCTGCTCCGCACTTGGCGTTTTGATCTTTAGCAACTCAATGTAATGATTGGCGATTTCCTTCTGCTTGCGCAGCGGTATGAATGAGAAGAGGCCTTTACGGGCTTGCAGCGCCAAAACGATATTTTCACGAATGGTAAGCTCTCCTATAATGCCTGCTACTTTGCGATCCTCTGGCGTGAATCCAAGCCCTTTCTGAATAGCTTTCTGCGGGTACATGGAAGAAATAAGCTCGCCGTCAATGGTCAAGCTGCCTTCATCCGCTTTGTCGATGCCAAAGATGAGCTTAGCGATTTCTGTTCGGCCAGAGCCAAGAAGTCCTGCAAGACCAAGCACCTCCCCTTTCCCGATCTGAAGATCGATAGGATTAATGCTGCCTCGTTTGCCAAGCGAGCTGGCCTCCAAAAAGTTTTCGCCAGCCGTTCGCTCTACTGCTTTTTTCCCTGTTGCTTCTTCTACGCTCCATTCCCTGCCGATCATATGGGACACAAGCTCTGTTTTGGTCAGATCCTTCGTTAAGTATTCGCCGACGAGCATCCCATTGCGCAGCACCGTAATCCGGTCGGTTACTTCATATACCTGGTCTAGGAAATGAGTAACAAATACGATGCCCATGCCCTCTTGCTTCAGAATGCGCATAACTTTGAACAGCTGTTTAACCTCATTCGCATCAAGGCTTGACGTAGGCTCATCCAATATAAGAATACCGTTCGAAATATCAACAGCTCTCGCAATGGCTACCATTTGCTGAATAGCGACCGAATAATGCGATAATGTTTGCTTAACATCAATCGCAAGGTCTAGACGCTCCAGCAGCCGCTCGCTGTCGTTGTACATTTTGTCCCAGTCTATTAATCCGCGTTTTCTTGGATGACGACCAATATAAATGTTCTCAGCCACGCTAAGATTTGGGCATAAATTGACCTCTTGATATACCGTGCTTATGCCAATCCGCTGTGCTTCCAGCGGAGATTTTGGAACTATCGTCCTGCCAGCAAGCAGCACCTCTCCAGCATCCCATTTGTACACGCCGGTCGCTACTTTAATCAACGTCGATTTTCCTGCGCCGTTCTCTCCCATGAGCGCATGGATCTCGCCTTTCCTGAGACCAAAATCAACATTTGAAAGCGCCTTGACTCCAGGAAACGATTTGCTAATTCCTTTCATATGCAGCACATAATCGGTGCCCATGGTCCTTCACCTCTTTCCGTTTTCACCTCCAATTGTAGAAAAAGCGACCATCGTTCGTATTTAGAAATATAGGTCTTTTTTTAATGAATTCGGACATTTATGCAAAATAAAAGAGCGCCCCCGCAGCTGCATCAGCTAGGAGTCACTCTTTTGTTTACCTATGATTTATTTGCCTGCGGCTGCTTCCATAAAACCAGCAATTTGTACCTTTTGACCGGTTTTTGCACTCTCAAGTGAGGCCAGAACCATCGCCATACTATAAATATTGTCGCTGCAATCCGTTTCCGGCTTGCTGCCTGCCTCAAGCGAAGCGAACATATTGTCCAAACAGCCTTTATGATGCGTATTTTCCATCTCTGGAAGCTGGGATTCTACTCGTTTATAGTCACGTATGAATTTCCCGCTCTGATCGCCGCTAACCACGATCTCCGCATACGGGTTGTTATCTCCTTCCCAAATCGCTGTACCATGCTCGCCAGTTACTCTCCAAGAAGACTCCCATGTTGTGGATGCCCCCTCCGCGCACCATGATCCGCGATAATTAAATACGGAGCCGTCGGACATCTCAAAGATACAGATCGCATTGGCATTTCCTGCATACCAAGAGCCTGGAGGGTTAAACTCATGACAGTAGACAGATACAGGATCAGCACCAATAATAAATCTCGCCTGATCGAAGGTATGAATTGCCATATCCAGCAGCAATGGGCTGTCCATCGCATCGCGGAACCCGCCAAAATGCGCGCCTAAAAAAAAGTCTGCGCCGACAAAACCTGGTTTGCCGATCGTGCCATCCTCAAGCAATTGCCGAAATGCACGAATGCGCGGGTCAAATCTGCGATTTTGCATTACGGCATGTGTTCTGTCCGACGTGGCAGCAATACGTACGATTGCATTGCAATCTGCCATCGATTCTGCAAGCGGCTTTTCTCCGAAGACATGACAGCCCATCTCTAGAGCCGTCGTGCTGATTGTATAATGGCTTGCAGGAATGGTCACATCGAATACGATGGTAGCATCTGTCTCCGCGATCGCTTTTTTGATGTCGGTAAAAGTTGGACAATTAAGCCCCTTGCGTTCAGCCATCGCTTGCGCAAACTCTTCCTTAATATCAACAAGCCCGACAATTTCAGTGTCTTCCCGTTCTTTGGCGTAGTCTACCCAAGTGTTCGCCATGCCTCCGCAGCCGGCAATAACTACACGATGCTTAATCGACATTGTATTCTCTCCTTTTTTGAACTCTATTATTTTCTATACCGGATTAGGTACAAAATCGCCGCCGCGGCAGTTTTTCAAATAATTAAGCGCATGTACTTGTCCCGTCATTTCCAGCTCGTCCTTATAAACAGGATCATGCCAGCCCTCAATATCAATCGTGCCTTTATAATCGTTCTGTCTCAAAATCGTAATAATATCTTTCCAGTTGGTATCGCCAAAACCAGGTGTACGGTGCCATACAAACTGCTGTTTGCTGTGTACCCCGTGCTCCTTCACGATATCCCATGCAATTGTTGCATCTTTGCCATGCACATGGAACACCTTATTCGCCCATTTGCGCAGCTGCGGAATCGGATCGATTAAGCTGACCATTTGGTGGCAAGGCTCCCATTCCAATCCGATGTTGTCCAGCGGCACCGCATTAAACATAAGTTCCCAGGCTGCCGGGTTATGGGCAATATTCCAATCGCCTGTCGCCCAGGTTCCGCCCATATCGCAGTTTTCAAAAGCAATCCGTACACCTTTATCCGCTGCTCTGCGTGTGAGCTCCCCGAAAACTTCCTTGAATTTCGGAATGGACTCGTCAATCGGTTGATTCGTCAAGCGGCCTGTGAACCCAGATACAATATCAGCTCCAAACAGATGCGCATGATCAATCAGACGCTCCCAGCTCGCAAGCGTATCTGCGTTGTTTCCTTCTCCCGTTAGCGGGTTTCCGAAAACGCTTACAGCTGGAACCACAAAGTCATGTTCATCTGCGAGCGCTCTTACCCGTTTAGCCATCTCCACAAGATCTGTTTCACCAGTCGTTTGCCAGAAAGTTAAGTTAAACGATTCAAATCCGTGCTTTACGATTTGTGGAATGATCTGATCCGCATTCCCTCCGCCGACAAGCGTTCCAATTCTCAATTTGTTATTCATCCTTGTATATCACTCCAATATTGGCTTATAGTATTCTCAACAACTTCATTATAACTAGGAGTTTTGCATATTTCTCTATACAATCTTGCGCAATACTAGTCGAATCTTGTGTTGGAGGTGCTGTAGATGAGCTATCCGAAAGAGCTATGGGAAAATACGCGTCTAGAGCAAAAAGCGTATCCATTTCAGCTCTTCCAAAACCGTGCCTATAATGTAACGCCAAATGAATGTTTCCTTTATTTACACTGGCATGAGCATTTCGAGATTATCATCATGAGAGAAGGCAATGCTCTCTTCCATATCGACAGCCGTCCATTTGTCGTCAAGCCAGGAGAAGTGCTGCTCATCCCAGGCGGCGGGCTTCATGTCGGCTATGCACTGGGTTACGACAATATTTATTATGATTGTATCGTCTTCAACGCTTCCCTCTTCAATGATTGGGTGCATGATCCGCTGCATGCGCAGTTTGTTGCGCCTTACTTGGAGGGTAGGCTTCGTTATCCCGTAAAGCCGGCCGAGCAGGATGAGTCCTGTCTTCAGCATTACTCGCTGCTGGAAGAAGCAATTACCGAGCTGATTGCCAAACCGCCAGCCTATCAGCTTATCGTCAAATCAAAGCTGTATGCTCTATTTACGCTTCTTTCCCGCACTTTCATCGAGCGTCAGCTGGTAGGCATGCCGGCGGAACCATACTTTGTCAATCGTGACCGCTTCAAGCTGCTCATTCAGCGTATTGAATCTGATTTTCGCGAAAAAATGTCGATTGAACAGGCCGCGAAGCAAGTCAGCCTCAATCCCTATCATTTTTGCAAGCTGTTCAAAAAGCTGACAGGACGCACCTTCGTCGAATATGTCAATGTCAATCGCATGAACGAAGCCGAGCGGCTGCTGCGCGAAAGCAATGATACGATTACTGAAATTGCAGCAAAGGTAGGCTGTGAGAATCCGAACTATTTTACGAAGCTATACAAGCAGTACAAAGGGATTACCCCCTCGCAGGCACGTAAGCTGCAATAGCGGCAGATGAGCGTACAGCAACCTTTTGGCCTTTCCCTGCGTCTTACTTACAACGATGATTAAAGGAGATAATTGGATGTTTATGCTTAAAACGAAATACTTCTCCGTCATATCCATGGTTATACTCATAACGGTCATTACAGCTGCCTGCAGCAGCGCCGGCAAACCATTAAATAATGATGAGAGCAGTTCTTCAATATCAGGTGGAAATACCGCAACGGACAAGCCTACCGAGGCACCACTCCCTACTGCGACTGAGGATATAACTACTGAAGCGCCGACAGCCACCACAGCTCCAACGGATGCTGTAGAGACGGCCACACCTGCACCAACTAAACAACCAGCAAAGACTGATGAACCTGCTGCGACTGCGAAACCAACGAAGAAACCTGCAGCCTCAGCTAAACCTATGCCAACCATAAAGCCGACCAAGAAACCAGCCTCTCCAGTACCGACTGAGAAGCCAAACACTGAGACACCAACCGAGAAGCCGATCATTAAACCAACGGTTACATCGAAGCCATCCACCCTGCCGATTGCTACGCCGTCTCCTACACCGAAGCCGACGACGAAACCAGATCCAGGCAATCCATCTGGTGCGGTCACCGTTGCTGATATCGCAGCCAAAATAAAAGCCGATGCAGGGCTTGGGTCGCTTTCGGAAGTTGAGGGCGAACGAATAAAAGACAGCTATGGCATAGACCCGGAAACGATGCTGATTGACGGCATTTTCTATCAACCGATGATAATGATTCAAGCTGGAGAGTTTTCCGTCGTTCAGCTCAAGTCAGAGAAAGACTTTTCCGACATTGAAGCTCTGTTCAAGAAACGTGCGGAGGCTGTGCAAAAAGTATTCGAAACCTATGTGCAAGATCAATACGAACAAGCTTTAAACTATCAAATCCTGCGCAACGGAGATTTTGTTCTCTTCTCGATCTCGCCTGACCAGAAAAAAACAGCTGAACTTTTCAATGCGTTTTTCAAGAAAAAATAATGATGGAGAAATAAGTATAAAATATAGCCTTAATAGAAAAATGGCGGTGCAGAAACAACTCCTGCACCGCCATTTTGTTGTAAAGCTCGATCTCACTTTGCTTATCTCCGAATAACCGGCTTTCGCTCTCCAAGCAGCGGGAATTCACCGATTCGCAGCTTCGCGCTGCCATATGGCACCAGCTCCAGCTCAGTCACCGGCTGACCCTCTGTATCCGGATTAAGAGGCGGAGTTCCCGCGTTGTTGCCTTCCATCCGCCATTCTGCAACAAGCTTGCCGCTTGCTTTCAAGCGGATTGGCGCAACAGCCGCATCAAACGGCTGATAGGGAATCGCATCTTCGCTCACCATTACCTCAAAGCTGGTGTCCGCAAGAAGGCCATACTTCCATGGAGAACCCGGGTATATTTCCCAGTCATGAAACCGTTCACGCGGCCTAAGCAGCTGCCAGTTTTCCACCAGCGGCAGAGCGTAGACTAGAGGTCCACGTTCTACGCTTACTGCGTACAAATTGCGCGAAACGGTACGAACCTCCATAGGCAGCTTCAGCAGCAGCTTATCTCCGTCTTGCCATTCACGTTCAATTCGCGCGTAACCTTTTACTGGGTTTAAAACAATAGTTTCACCGTTCACAAGCAGGCTCGAATTGACGGACCATTCCGGCACACGCAGCGAAATAGCAAAAGTAGCGGAACGTTCAAGCACTAGCTCTATCGTCACTTCATCACGGAACGGATATTGTCCGCTTACTCGCACCTCAGCTGCAACGCCGTCTGCAACTGACGTCTGGACATGGCATGGAGCATACGATACCGCTGCCAAACCTCCGGCTGCATCCGTCATCCACAGATGAGAAGCAAACTTAGGCCATCCCTGATGCATATTTGATGTACAGCAGCCAAAATTAGGCTCTAAGCCAAATAGGTTGGCATCTGGCCCATTGCTCCAATTTCTAGGCGCTACATTGCAAACAATTTGATTCACCTGCTGATCATATTGATGCGCGCTCCAATCCTTGGAAATCGTAGCTGGCAGCGCGTTGAACGCCACCTTCTCCAAAATATCACCGAATCGCCCTTCGCCAAAAATCCGAGTAAGCTGCTCCATCGAATACATATACTCAACGACTGCGCAAAGCTCAACCCCTTGGCTCGGATGTGTACCCGACAGCCATTCGTCGCCGGAGAACATGCCATGCGCTTGCCCATGATGAGTCATTAAGCTGTCTATGCCGCGATGAACCGCATCACGCTGAACACTCTCACCATACAGCTCATATAAGATGCCTGGCATCTTGATACCCATCGCCACATTTACAACATGTGTTCGAAAATCCCATTGCTCTACTTTTCTCCAGAACGGGAAGTCATGGAAAATATCTGTCCAATCCAGTGTTTGACTGGCAACAATATCAGCCAGCTTGAGCAGCTCGGCATCTTCCGTCTTCTTATATAACCATAAAATACACAACAGCATTTCGGAGCCGCGCGACTTCGCCCAGCCGCGCAAAGGCTGCTCTTCGATAATCGAGCTTACATAACCGAAAAATTTGCTAAGGAATGGAACGATTCGTTCATCGCTCGTTGCCTCCTCATATTGCATCATCACCTTAAGCATAATCATGAAATGCCACCAGTCCTGCTTCTTATCCAGGTCATTATTAACCGTCGTAATATGTGCAGGCCCAAAAAAACCATTCTCCTGCTGGCTGGCGAGCGACCATTCTATCCAACGGTTCGCTTTCGCGATCAGCTTCTCATCGCCCAGTATATACGCAAGCGGCAGCAGCCCGTCCAAATAATAGGGACCGCGCTCCCAGCTTTCTCCTCCCCCTCCTATCCAACCATTGTTCGGGCCTACATCCGCCCAATGCTCCTCCAGATGACCCGTAAGTCCATCCGCTTGTATTCGAAGCTGATTATACAGCCAGCCTTCCGCCTTAATGCTGCCAAGCGGCAGCGCCCCAAATGCTTCATGTAATTGTCCCATGCTTCTGTACCACTCCTTCATGCCATGATGAATGCATACCGAATATACCATGTTGGACTTGCCCCATTGGATAGCTGATCTCAACCACTTTTTATCCAATCACAACATCTTTGTTTTATCGTATCTTTACTCAAACTGCAATCATCGCATATGATTATCCCGTAATGACCAAGCAAGGAGTGAAGCCTGAATGTTACAATTCATTTGTCCCCCCATGCCTCATTTCATTCATGGCGGCGAGGACACTTATCCTATACTTGGCAGACATGCTGATCGTTCAAACATTGGCGTATTCGATCTTATATACGTAACACGCGGTAGTTTATATATGGAGGAAGAAGGACAGAAGTTCAATATTTCGGCAGGCCATTATGCTATTTTTCGACCTGACCGTTCTCATCGAACGACTATGCCCTGCACGGAGGAAACCCATTTTTATTGGCTGCACTTTCAAACGGTCGGTGATTGGAGTGAATCTCATGAACGGCTGCCTTTCTCCATTTCACAGGAGGGGCAGCCCTTTGCTCCGATCGAGTATTTCCCTTTCCAGCTTCCAAAGCAGAAGCGTCTGCTTGTCCCTCATGCCATTGAAGAGAAAATACGCGAGCTGCTGAAACTGCAGGAGCAGCCCTCTGCCCAATCGCGGTGGACCCAGCAGCAAATTTTTCACATCCTCCTCCAGCTGCTTCAGGATCAAAATCAATCGGCGGTGGATAGTCCTTATTTGCAAATTGCCGAAGCAACCGCTCTGTTCCTCCGGCGCAGCTATCAAGACCCGCTTAGTTATAAGAAAATGGCAGAGGAGCTGCATTTTCACCCCAATTATATTGCGATTTGTATGAAAAAAACATTTGGGTGTACTCCCCTTGAGTACGTCACGCGCCACCGTATTGAGCAAGCGAAGCGGCTGCTTATCCACACGAATGAACCTATCGGCAAAATAGCTGAAGAAACAGGCTTCGGCTCCTTTCCTTATTTTGTTCGCTGCTTCACGAAACACACGAGCACGAAACCAAAAGCCTTTCGAATGCTGTATCGCTCTAAATAATCAATAAAAAACCCTTGCAACTTCCATATTTTTCTTTATACTTAATTAAATTTACAATTTGGAGGTGCATGCTATGACTGTATTTCATACCGACAGATTAATACTCAGACCATTTGAGACTGGAGATGCCGAGGAATTACAGCAGCTAATAAACGATTTTGATGTTGCAAGCACCACTCTAAATATTCCTTATCCTTATCCAGAAGGCGGAGCTGCTGCCTTTATTGCCCGTCGCGCTGAGATTGATCAAGAAGGGACAAGCTACACATTTGCTCTGATCGATAAAGGAAACCATACGTTTATGGGAAGCATCGGCATGACAATAAATAATAATCATAAAAGAGCTGAGCTTGGTTATTGGTTAGGCAAACGGTACTGGAATCAGGGGTATGTTACGGAAGGCGTCAAACGAGTTTTACAGTTTGGGTTCGAGGAGCTTGCACTTAATAAAATTGTTGCAGCTGCCATGACAAAAAATCCTGCCTCATCAAGCGTTATGAAAAAAAATGGCATGCAATACGAAGGCACTTTCCGCCAGCATTTTCTAAAGTGGGATGTGTATGAGGACATCGCTTATTACAGTCTTTTGCGCGAGGAATATTTCAAATGATAGATTAGCAGGACATCAGGGAGAAACGGTTTCCCAGCAAAACTCCCTGATGCTCAAGCTTAGCTCATTACCTGAATTCACACTTAAACCTTCTTGCGCTGCCGCGTGTAAATATCGACGTACACCGCAAGAATCAGTATGCCGCCCTTTACGATATACTGCCAGAAGGATTCAAGATTCATTAAGCTCATCCCGTTATCCAAGCTGGCCATTACGAGAGCTCCGATAATCGCGCCAACGATGGTGCCCGTGCCGCCCATCAAACTCGTTCCGCCGATTACACAAGCCGCAATGGCGTCCAGCTCATAGTTCTGACCTGCACTCATTGTTGCTGCATTTAAGCGAGCAGTCAGCACTAGTGCAGCTATGGCTGCTAGCGTATTGCAGAGAACAAACACAAGCAATATGCGGCGCTTAATATTAATGCCTGATAATCGCGCAGCCTCCGGATTGCCGCCAATCGCATATACTTGACGGCCAAAGGTCGTATTTTTTGATATAAACGTAAAAATAAGCGCCAGCACAATAACCATAACAAATGGAACAGGAATACCTTTGTAGCTGTTCATTAAATAAACGAAACCAATAACAATGGCACCAATGACGCCTAATCGCAGCACGCTGACGGCAAACGGCTCAACATCAAAGCCAAATTTAGCTCTTGCTGCTCGCTTCCGCATGACAAGGTATCCCGCAACAGCTAAAGCAGTAATGCCAAATATCCATCCGATAATATCCCCCACATAAGATTGACCAATCGCTTTCACCGATGGCGTTAGCGGAGCAATCGTAACGCTGCCGGTTGTACCAAACAAAATACCCCGAAAAATGAGCATCCCGCCGAGTGTCACAATAAACGCCGGCACTGCCCGATAAGCGATAATCCAGCCTTGAATAAAACCGATCGCCGCTCCCACACCTAAGGTAGCTAAAATAACTGGTATCGTATTCCACTCGTACCACACGTTGAGAATTGCTGCGATACCACCCGTCAAGCCGACAAGGGATCCAACCGACAAGTCAATTTGCCCTGCGACAATGACGAGCACCATTCCGATAGCCAGTATAGAAGTAACCGACATTTGTAGAAACAAGTTTGATATATTCGTCGGCGATAGAAACCGGTCATGCAGCAGCGAGAATAAAACCCAAATCGATATTAATGCCCCGATCATCGTGTATGCGCGTGCGTCAAATTTCAGCCATTGCGGCCGCTGCTTCGTTTTTGTCTGGCTTATCACCGTTTCTTGATTCATGCTCATCGTCCTTTTCCTCCCGTAGCAGCCGTCATAATCATCTCTTGCGTTGCTTCCTCTGCCTTAAACTCACCCGTTTGCTTTCCTTCTGCGATGACGATAATTCTGTGGCTCATGCCTAGCAGCTCTGGGAGTTCGGACGATATCATAATGATGGACACGCCCTGCATAAGCAATTCGTTCATAATATTATAAATTTCAAATTTGGCGCCAACATCGATGCCCCGCGTCGGTTCGTCCAAAATTAAAATTTTCGGATTCGTCATCAGCCATTTGCCGAGTACGACCTTCTGCTGATTGCCGCCGCTTAAAGTTCCTACAATCGTCTCCACTGAATTCGCTTTCACTCGTAAAGAGTTCAAGTATTGATTGCCTGCCGCAATCTCCTCATTAGGGCGAAGCACCCCGCCTGAGGATATAGCTGCAAGGCTTGCTAGACTGACATTGCTTTTAATATCCATGCCAAGAACAAGCCCATACTTTTTTCGATCCTCCGAAACGAGCGCCAGTCCAGCTTTTATAGCATGCCGCGTATGCTTAATCTTTACAGGTTTCCCGTCAATCTCAACCAATCCGTTGCTTTGACCTGGATAAGAGCCGAATAAGCTCATGACCAGCTCCGTTCGCCCCGCTCCCATCAAACCGGCAATGCCTAAAATTTCACCTTTACGCACCTCAAAGCTTAAATGATCGATCACTTTTTTGCCTTGCCGCTCTGGATTCATAACCGTATAATCCGTCACCTTGAGCATGACTTCGCCGGGTTTTGCTTCCACGCGCGGGAATCGCTCCTTGAGCTCGCGTCCAACCATCAGTGAAATGACTTTATCCTCATTCACATCAGACACGTCGTATGTGCCAACCGCCAGACCATCCCGCAGTACCGTAACGGTATCTGCAATCGCAAACACCTCGTTAAGCTTATGTGAAATGTAAATACAAGTAACGCCGCGTTTTTTAAACTCACGCAAAATATTAAGCAATATATCAACTTCCTGCTCCGTTAAAGCAGCTGTAGGTTCATCGAGAATAAGAATATTCGCCTTCTTGGACAATGCCTTTGCAATTTCGATTTGCTGCTGCTTGCCGATGCCAAGGCCGCCGATCAATTGCTCTGGATTCACATCCAGAAGGCCGACTTCCTTCAGCCACCGCTCGCTCTCCTTGAATACGCGCTCCCAGTTAATAATTCCGAATACCGCTGGTTCTTTGCCGAGAAATAAATTTTCGCCAATCGATAAATCCTTTACTAGAGCAAGCTCCTGATAAATGATTGCAATGCCCGCTTCTTCCGCGTCCTTTATTTTATCGAAGCGCTTCTCTTCACCGTTAATGAGTATTTGCCCATCGTAGGTGCCGTGCGGGTATAGACCGCTCAATACCTTCATGAGCGTCGACTTGCCTGCTCCGTTCTCACCGCACAGTGCATGCACCTCTCCTTTTTTCACCGAAAAGGTCACGTCGTTCAGCGCTTTAACGCCAGGAAATTGCTTCGTAATATTACGCATTTCTAATGCCGCCGTCATTCCTTCCTCACCTCCGTAAATGGCAAAGAGGGGAAGAGCGTCTTGGCACCCCGCTTCTTCCCCTTTACCTGGTCAAGCAGCTACTTCACGTTTTTGTAAACATCGTCCTTGGAATGGAAGCCGTCTGCAATGACGGTAGCATCCATGTTCGTTTTGTCTACAGCTACCGGATTAAGCAACACGGACGGCACATCGATTTTACCATTGTTAACTGTTTTATCAGCGCCTACATCCTCGCCTTTGGCCATCTTCACTGCAAGGTCGGCCGCTTTCTCAGCCAAATCTTTAATTGGTTTGTATACCGTCATCGTTTGTGTTCCTTCAACAATACGCTGTGCTGCCGCAAGCTCGGCATCTTGGCCAGAAACAGGAATTTTTCCATCAAGCCCTTGCGCTGCAAGCGCTTGAATAACACCGCCTGCTGTACCATCATTCGCTGCGACTACAGCATCGATTTTATTATCATTAGCAGTTAACGCATTCTCCATATTAGCCAGCGCGTTAGCTGGGTTCCAATCCTTTGTCCATTGATCGAATACGATTTGGATGTCACCGCTGTCGATGAGCGGCTGCAAAATATTAAATGCGCCTTTTTTAAATAAATGGGCGTTATTATCCGTCTCGGCACCGCCGATGTATACGAATTTCCCTTTTGGAGCCAATTTAATAATCGCCTCAGCCTGCATTTCGCCTACCTTTTCATTATCGAAGGAGATGTATAAATCCAAATCAGAGTTTTTGATTAAACGATCATAAGCAAGCACTTTAATACCGGCCGCATGAGCCTTTTCTACAATCGCTGCCGTTGCTTCTGCATTATGAGGGACGACGACCAGCACATCTACACCTTGGCTTATTAAGTTTTCTGCCTGAGAAATTTGCTTCGCGTCATCGCTGTTTGCTGCTTGCACCTCTACCTTAGCGCCAAGCGCCTCGGCTGCTGCGATGAACAAATCACGGTCGCGCTGCCAGCGTTCCTCTTGCAGCGTATCGAGTGAAAGGCCGATTACAATTTTGTCGTCGCCTGATTTTACGTTGTTCGTTTTTGTTGTTGCTTCTTTATCGGTTGACTTGGACCCCGCGTTCCCATTGTTTCCATTACCGCTAGAGCATGCCGAAATTACGATGACTAGAGCTAGTACAAGCGATACAACCCCGCCTCTTGTAAACCGTTTCCCCATTTTCTTCGCTCCCTTTTATAAAAAAATGTAAATGCTTACATTTCTAATATAACATCGCGCTGGAAGCAGAGAGCCGCCATCTTCCAGTACTCTTTTGCTATCGTCTGCATTTTTTTAAGGCGAACAGCCCTGCTTAGGCTCTTTTGCCAAGGATGGCTCTGCGGTAATCGGTCGGCGATACTCCGCATACCTTTTTGAACACCTTGCTGAAATAATTAGGATCGTTATAGCCAATCTCATAAGTAATTTCCTTTAAGCTTCGATCGGGATCAGCCATCAGCTTCTTGCCCTTCTCGATTCTGCATTCGGTTAAAAAATCGATATAATTCATGCCTTCCTGATCCTTGAACATTTTGCTCATATAAAAAGGGCTTAAGCCAAATCGCTGCGCCATCAGCTCCAGCGATATATCCTTCTCTGAATGCTCAATGATATACTGCTTCATTTGCAAAGCCGCATCGGGCTGTACTCTGCTCTGATGAGTGACGATACCTTCGATCAGCTTAGTAAGCAAGCTTTCCGTTTCTGTACGCAGCTGCTGATACTGCGTCACTTGGAACGAAAATAACGGCTTCTCCACTTCGATCCCCATCTCCTCTGCGACACGGGAAATGACCCATAAGCGCTCCAGCACCCATTGGGCAGATTGCTCCAAGGAAGCATGATGCTGATCATGGACGACGATTAGCTCCATCACCATCTTGCGTACAATATCCCACTTCCCTAATCGAATGTGATCGACGAATTGTTTTTCCGTTTGTTTATCTTGATACCCTCCCGCAAAGGGACTGCGCGATTCGATTTCACTATAAAATTGATGTTTCGCCGGCAGCGAGGCGTTGGCCGTTGCAAGCAAAGCCTCTTGATATGACAACTTCACGTTTTCTAACCCCTTATAGGAATCTCCGATTCCAACAAATAAATCTCCGCCAACTTCGCGCTGCCGCAGCAGTAAAAACTGCTGGACAAGCGAGGCTGCTTGAGCACGATAGGTTTTACCGGCATCTCGAAAAATGACAATTGGAATTTGCCGCGCAGACATCGCGCCTACCCAGCCGCTTCCAGCTTGTCTCACCCTTGCTTTAATCTGGCCATAGAGCACTTCTGACGTTGCATTGATTGGCAGCATGACGAGCATAACAAATGCCTCGCTTGTCCGCTCTCTGCCAAGCAGCCTCAGCATATCGTCGATATGGACATCATGCACATGGTCGAAGAGCAGCTGTGTCACGACATCTGATTCGACAATAGGCATCACTTTCCTCAGCGCTTCCTCCTCGTATTGCCTAATCGCAATCTCGCTTTTTTCACGCATAATCTCCTCTATGACCTTGCCAATCGTTGTTGTGATTTCACTTGCCTTGCTTGGCTTTAGCAAATAATCCTTAACCCCAAGCTTAATAGCCTGCCTTGCATAGTCAAACGTGTCATACGCAGTGACCATAATAAATTTGGCCGAAGGCAGAAAAACCGAGATTTTCTCGATTGCTTCGATGCCGTTAACGCCGGGCATTTTGATATCCATCAATATAAGATCAGGCTGCCACTCGCTTGCCGTCTCGATGGCTCTAGCCCCATTTCTTGCTTGCATAAATTGACAAGAAGGAAAACCTTTTTGCAAAATAGCCTGCAAGCCTTCCCGTTCTACTTGCTCATCGTCAACGATTAACAATTTCAGCATGCTCAGCTGCACTCCCTACGATTGGCATTTTTATCGTTACTTTCGTGCCCTCTTGCGGCGCACTTCTTATTTCAATAACGTCGTCGTCACCAACAAACAACCGCAGCCGTTTCACTACGTTGCTGAAGCCGATCCCCGTTGAATGGCCTACACCATCCGCATTTCCGCCTTCTGTCAAAATATGATTGGCCTTCTCCGCCGTCATGCCTGTGCCGTCATCCTCAATTTCAATAAGAACAAGATTATCCTTCTCATAGATGCGAAGTGAAATCGTTCCTCCATCCTCAAGCGGCTCAACTGCATGGATGACTGCATTTTCGATAATGGGCTGAAGCGTCAAGCAAGGCAGCAGCAGCTGCAGGCAGCTCTCATCCACCTCCAGTACAAATCTAAGCCGATCTGTAAAACGCGCGCTTTGAATTTCGATGTATTTCAATATGACAGACAGCTCTTCCTCAAGTGTGACTGCCCGGTCTAGCCGGCGCAAATTATAACGAAGCAAGCCTGCAACGTTGGCAATCAGATCGCTCGTTTCCTCCGAGCCGTCTAGGTATGCTTTTTTGGATAAAATATCTAAGGTGTTGAATAAGAAGTGAGGGTTAATCTGGCTTTGAAGGCTAATAAGCTGGCTTTCCTTCAGGAGCAGCTTATTCTGCTGAAGCTCGCTTTCGAGCTGTGCCTTCTGCTGAATCTCGGAGATGAGATTGTTAATATTGATCCGCATGCGATCAAAGGTTTTGGCGAGGAATGAAATTTCATCATTGGAGTGTACTGCTATAGGCTTATCGAATCTGCCGCGCGATAATTCCTTTGCAGCTATAGTCAGCTTCTGGATAGGTCTTGTAATGCTAAGTGAAAACCAATAAGTAAACAACAGCAGCATAATTGTGATCAGAGAAAGCAGCCATATGCCAAGCCGCTTCAGCTCCGCGCTTTGTTCGATAATGCCGCGGTAAAAAGCATCGTACGTCCGTACTTCCTTGTCGATGAGCGTTACTGTGGTCTCTGCTATGTATTTGTCGATGCGGGTCGCTTCCTCAAATTTTTCAGCTGATTGCTCCCCATTGCCTTGCTCCAAAAACATGACTGACAAATCCGCCGACGCTACCAAGCTATCAATCATATTGATGAAGCTCGTCAACGTAAACGTATTATCCTTATTTCGAAGGCTTATCGTTTGCTGCTTTGCCATCATTATGTTTTCCTTGCTTTGATTCAGCGTCTGCTGCTTGAGTGCTGTTGGCTTCTGCAAATAATCATTTAATGCCGTAATCGTCTGATGACTGCGATCAGTCACCTCATTCATGCGCAAATAACGCTGCAAAATATCATTGTATTGCTCCTGCGTCTTCTGATTATAGTAGGTGAGCACCATCCAAATCGTAACCATTATAAACAGCACAATTAACGACATCGTCAATATTTTACGCTGAATGCTGTTCATTTGGCATCCTCCGCCCGCATGACCCGAATATCTGTGAAGTATCCGTCAGGGTTTAGTGGAACCTGCTCGCCTGTCAGCCATTTGATCATGAGTGCGACGCTTTCCTCGCCCATCGCCTCTGGGGATTGCGCAATTAAGGCATCTATCTTTCCTTGCTGCATCAACGTAAGCGTCTCCGGTGAATCATCGAACGAATAGATAAAAAAGTTGTCCACTCGCATTCGCTTGCTGATCTCCTGAATAATCGAACCCGCATGGTTCGCCGAAACGGCGATGAACGCATCCGCATCCGGCTCCTCATTAAGCAGTTCATTTGTTGCCGCCGCTACATCCTCACGGGAATCTCCTGCAGCTACAATCTTCGTTATAATCTTCGGGTAGGCGTTCAGTACATTCAATATGCCTGTTAAGCGCGTTCTTTGGAAGTATTCCTGACGATCCGATACCATCAAAACCACCTTGCCCACAAAGCCCATATCCGACACCATCTGCCGCGCGATCATGCTCCCCGCTTCCAAATGATCCGAGCCTACATACGTTCTGCGCAAACTCTCGTTCATCGGCACATCGTTCGCTACGGTTATGACGGGGATACCTCTACTTGCCGCCTTCACCTTTGTTAAGCTTTTAAATTCGTCTGTATCAAGCCCCTGCACGATGATTCCATCTACTTTAGAAGCAATCGCAACCTCAATATTTTTCAGAAAATCATCCCGATTTGTGCCATATGTCCCCCACACCTCAAGACTTGCACCATTTTGCTCTGCTGCAGCTTTAGCGCCCCGTTCCACCTTCGCCCAAAAAGGGGTATCCAGCTCTCTCGTAATGAGGACAAGGCGGTAGCTATTGTGCTGCTCTGCCGTCAATGCCGGTTCAATCAATTGGGAGGAGAACACTTTGACCATGGAGGTCAGCGTAAAAAACAAGATGACCAAGCACACTGCAAACAAGCTAACAATTATCGATTTGCGCAACCTATTTTCCTCCTGCCGACAAAATAGGATATTTTTATGAGAGCGGTTTCATATACAAATCATAGTAGATGGCTGGCTTGCTGTCTAGCTGTAGAGATAGAAAGAGGCTGCCCTCGGTATGAACCGTGAAGGCAGCCTCCAAATATGAAGCCATAATATGATGCATAATTAGTCGGCTATTTTTAAATAACGCCCTTTTTCAAAATAAGATTGGCATAAAGCGCGCTCTCGCCTGTAGCGATTACCGCATAAGCCTGCTTCGCACGCTCGTAAAATGCAAAACGTTCGACCTGCTCAAATGGCTCCGATAGACCGGTACGCTGCTCGATAATCGAGCGGTATTGCTCCCAAATCGGTGTTTCAACCGTATCACCCGGAACCACCTGCATAAGCGCAGCAGGCTTCTCAACATATTGATCTAAAGGGAACAGCTGCAAAATAGCGTCAAGCAGCGCTGGTACATCATGCCCGTCCGCACGAATGAGCCGCTTGGCATGACTTGCCGCGGGAAAGTTCCCGTCGGCAATCACGATTTCGTCGCTATGTCCCATTTCGCTGAGTACCTTCAGCAGCTCTGGAGAAATCAATTTCGATATCCCAATCAGCATGCTAACCTCCTCCTCCCGGTATCGATTTATTCATATGAGTTATTTAACTCTAGCAACACGCTCATAAGCCTCGAACGCATGATCCCACTCATTCTGCTGCTCAGGAGCAAATTCCTCTATCGAAAACGATGCAGCTACAAGCTTCCTTGCTTCTTGAAGATTGCCGCATTCGCCCAGCGCGACGAGCTGCATGAGCATATTGCCAATCGCACTTGCTTCTACTGGTCCCGTCCAAACCGGACGGGCAATCGCATTAGCCGTTAGGCGGCAAAGCAGCCTATTCTGAATGCCGCCGCCAACCATATGCAAGCCATCAAAATGCTGCTTCGTCAATTCTTCCATTTGAGCCAGCGCCTGCCGATACCTTAATGCCAAGCTCTCCAAAATGCAGCGTGTAATTTCCCCTATAGACTGAGGAACCTTCTGGGACGTTTGTTCGCAATAAGCTTGTATGCGCCCGATCATGCCGGAAGGTGCAAAAAACATCGGATCGTCAGGATGGATAAAGCTGCGGAAAGGCTCCGCCGCTTCAGCTTGCGTCACGATTTCTGCAAATGTCCAATGGTTCCCCTGCTCCTCCCATTCCCGTTTGCACTCTTGCAATATCCAAAGTCCCATAATATTTTTGAGCAGCTGATAGGTTCCCTGAGCGCCTCCTTCATTAGAGAAATCAAGATCTTGCGCTTCTCTTGAGACGTTTGGACCTGCAAGCTCAGTCCCCAGCAGCGACCATGTTCCGCAAACTAGATAAGCGAAGCCCGATTCACTATCCGCAGGAACAGCTGCAACCGCAGATTCGGTATCATGCGTTCCAACAGCAACCGCTGTAATCGGAGGGACATCCAGCTCGGCGCAAACTTCTGCCGTTAATTGCCCAATCTTCGTACCTGGATGAATCGGATCAAGAAACAACCTATTCGGAATGCCCAGCTCATCCATTAACTCTAAATTCCATTGCTGTTCCTTTGGCTTGTATAGCTGCGTAGTCGTCGCCATCGTAAACTCGCACACCTTCACGCCTGTTAAGAAATAAGCAAGCAAATCAGGCGTAAGCAGCAGCGTTCTAGCTGCTGCAAGCTTCGGCGATGCCGCTTTCTTCATCGCATACAGCTGGTTTATCGTATTAAAGGGCATAAACTGCAAGCCGCCCTGCTCATATAATCGGTCTTTGCCAAACCGTTCGAGCAGCTCTTCTACTATTCCATCTGTTTGCGAATCACGGTAATGATATGGATTGCCAAGCAGCTCGCCATGATCATCGAGCAGCCCAAAGTCTACGCCCCATGTATCAATGCCGAACGTTTGCGGAGCATAGCCTTCTTGAAAGGCTTTGCGAATGGCAAACTTCAGCTCCTGCAGCAGGCGCAATATATCCCAATGCAAATGACCGTGTACAGCCACCGGCTGATTTGGAAAACGATGAATTTCCGTCACCTTCAGCAAGCGCTGACCGCTTGCCTTATCAAGCAGCAGCTCGCCGATTAACGCCCTGCCGCTGCTTGCGCCCAAATCAAACGCGAGCACAGTCGCAAGCTTCGTCATGCTTAAAGCCTCCTTTAACTAAAGCTGGCGCTTCACGAATGGGCATCGATCATTTCATCTTTTGCAGTAATTCGATGCGGTAAGCTTCGCTCTCCAGCGATGCGATCTCTTCGAACTCTTCTTTCGTCAGCACCTTAGGCTCGCGAATCGCCTTGGCAATCAAATAAATTTTTGTGCTTTCCTCAACGACCTCCGTACGATAGTACGCCTCGCGTAAATTGCGACCAGACGTTACTAAGCCATGGTTGCCAAGCAGTACCGAGCTTGCTTCATTTACTTTCGCTACGTATGCATCAGCGAGCTTATCCGTCGTCGGAAGCACATAGGGAACGTACACCGTCTTGCCAACGAGCGCTGCTTGATCTGGAAACATAATTGGAAGCTCCTGCTCAACTAAAGTGAATGCAATGCAATATGGCGGATGGGTATGGACGATTGCTCCAATATCCGGATTAGCACGATAGGCATATAGATGCATCAGCACCTCAGATGATGGACGAAGACCGATATCCGTTATTTCCCCAGTCTCAATATCTACCTCGACCCATTGATGCGGCTCAACCTCATCAAGAGCAAATCCGCTTGGCGAAAGATACATTTTGCCTTCAAACTTCGCGCTAATATTGCCGCCTGGCCCTACAACCAGCTTGTTCGTTACTGTTTTGCGAGCATATTTGCATAGCTCGTTGCGAATGTCCGTGCTGCTCATTGTAAAACCTCCGATTTATTTGTAGATAGGCCCAAAATTTTGACAAGCTAGGTAATCGGCATTCTCTGGATTCGCCGTACCGAACAATCCCCATGCTCTTGGGCGGAATACACGTTCTCTCGAAACATTATGCATATTAACCGGAATCCGCAGCATCGAAGCGAGCGTAATTAAATCAGCGCCGATGTGTCCATAGCTGATAGAGCCGTGATTTGCACCCCAATTATCCATTACCTCATAAACGGAACCGAAAGCCCCTTCACCCGTCAAGATTGGTGCAAACCATGTTGTCGGCCAAGTCGAATCGGTACGTTTGTCGAGTGTGTCATGGACATCCTGCGGCAATTCTACCGAAAAACCTTCTGCAATTTGTAGTACAGGGCCAATGCCCTTCACCAAATTAATGCGAGACATTGTCATCGGCATGCCCCCGCGCGTTAAGAAATCAGAGGAGTAACCACCTCCGCGGAAATATTCGACCGAAGCTGGCCGCCATGACGTAGCATCCAAACATTTTTGCGCTTCTTCCTCCGATATTTCCCAGAACGGCTTCATGACCGGTTCGCCATCCTTTGTCTGCTCTCCTGTACCGTCAAGCGTTGCTGAACCGGAGTTGATCAGATGGAGCAAACCGTTCTCAGCTGCACCCGCCAGCTTGTGTCCCGTGACTCGCTCCACAGATTCTGGGCTCCAATACGTACGGACATCGGCAAAAATTTGAGCGGTATTCGTAAGCAAATATCCGAAGAGCATAACCACGCCATTCAAGCTATCATTTTCCGTAGCTACCATATAAGGCGCCCTTATGCCGTTCCAATCGAAGGATGAATTAAGTATGGATTCCATGAAATCACCGTTTGGAAAATGATCCGTCCACTGCCGCTGCCCTTGGAATCCAGCTACGATCGCGTTATGGCCGCCAGCTTCCTCGCCGAAGCCAAGTTTGGCAAGCTCAGGGTTGCCAATCATCAGATCGCGGGCGATTTGCGTCATTTTCACAACTGTTTCCCAGTCCTCATCTTTACGCTCTCTTGACGTCTGGATATCCGCAGCATTGTTATCCGCTCCTTCGATACAGTTCTCCTTCACCCAGGTAAGCGCTTTCTCGAACTCCGCTGTATCATATATGTTCTCTTCCATACGGCGTACAAATTCAGTCATATCGATGTACTCGGTACGCATGCCAAGATATTCTTGGAAGAAAGCGTCATTTACGATTGAACCGGCGATACCCATAGATACAGAGCCCATCGACAAATACGATTTACCGCGCATATAAGCAACCGCCAGGCCTGCTTTTGCAAATCCAATCAGTTTGTCTTTAACATCAAACGGAACGGAAGTATCGCCAGAATCTTGAACATGCTCACCATAGATACCGAAAGCCGGAAGCCCTTTTTGCGCGTAACCCGATAGTACAGCTGCCAGATACACCGCGCCTGGGCGTTCTGTCCCATTAAAGCCCCATACCGCCTTCGGAATGCTTGCATCCATATCCATCGTTTCCGTGCCGTAGCACCAGCAAGGCGTTACCGTTATCGATACCCCTACGCCAGAGGTTGCAAATTTTTGCGCACATGCTGCTGCTTCAGCTACTCCGCCAATACAGCTGTCAGCGATGACACATTCGACCGGTTCGCCGTTTGGATAACGCAAATTGTCCGATAAAAGCTTAGCAGTCGCGATTGCCATGTTCATGGTTTGTTCTTCCAATGATTCGCGAACGCCTTTTCTTCTTCCGTCAATTGTTGGTCGAATACCTATCTTTGGAAACCCTGATTGAAAACGAAAGCTAGTATCTGTCATATTAAAACCTCCATTATGTTATAATAATGTTACCGATAACATTAAAATAACAACAATAAGGCTTGCTGTCAATGACTACTTTTTTGTATGATAGAATCTACGATTTATCCATAAGGGGATTACGAAATGGTAACGATATATGATGTAGCCGCTAAGGCAGGCGTCTCCGCTATGACCGTCTCCAGAGTTATCAATAACACTGGTAAAATAAGCGAAAAAACGAGAACGAAGGTAACTCGTGTTATGGAGGAGCTGGGTTATGTTCCGAATCAAACGGCGCGAAGCCTCGTACTCCAGCAAACGAAGCTGCTATTCCTGCTTATAACGGATATTATGAACCCTTTCTATACGACGCTCGCACGCGGCGCGGAAGATGCTGCCAAACGTTCGGGTTATCGTCTGCTGTTTGGGAACAGCGACGAAAATCTGGAAAAAGAAGCCGATTATGTGACGACCATCTTGACGACACGCGTTGACGGCGTTCTTGTCGCTCCCGCTGGCGATCCTTCTCTTCCTCATTTGAATTCGCTGCGCAAGCATAATGTGCCATTTGTGCTGCTTGACCGTGAGGTGCCGGGCATTGATTGCGATATCGTGCTTGGTGACAGCAGAGACGGTGCAAGAAGGCTTGTTGAGCATCTAGCTTCACAAGGGCATCGCGCCATAGCGATGGTGAACGGTTCTTCCTCCATATCCAGTGCGAGATTAAGGCTGCAAGGCTATCAAGACGGCATGAAGCTCAATGACCTTGACTATAACGAGAAATATGTATTTGAGACCAGCTTTGGTCCTTTAAACGATTTGACCGAAATGGGCCAGTGGTTCGATCAGCTATCCCCTTCTCCAACTGCTATCGTTGCGGGCAACAATGTGCTTGCGGTAGAAATTTTACGACTGTTCCGTGAACGGGGAATGAGCGTTCCTGACCATATGTCCATCGTTTGCTTTGACGATCTGGGACCTTATTCAGAAGTAGAACCATTCCTTACCGTAGCCGCTCAGCAGGCTTACCAGTTTGGCTACATGGGCATGCAAATGCTAGTTGACCGCATACAAGAGCGCGAAGCCGCGCTGCCGTGGAAAAAAATCGTTTTGCCGGCGGAACTAATTATTCGTCGATCCGTGAAGGAAATCACTTCACTCTAGCTAAGATTGTAAAAAAGTGCCTAGAGGAAACCTCCAGGCACTTTTTTAGTTTATTCTTGCTCCTTCAAAACGAGTAGCTAAACCGCTCTGGATTTGAACATTCTTATTCAAAACGGTGGCAAAAACCTGTACTCGATCACGAGCCTGCAATTGTACAAGACCACTGGCCTCAATAATGCCGCTTGTATTTGTAAAATCTTCTTGATCTGAAATTCTTGGCACGCCGTTTACTCTTATCTCCAAATCAAGCGTATAGGTTGTGACCGTAACCGTTTGAAAGAAGACACTTGCAAAAAGAGCGTAAACGCCTTTTTGTTTTGGACGGAAAGTTGAGTTTGCCGGGTTGTATTCATTGTTGAGATCCAGCTCTTCCACTTGATAAAGAACTTTAGCAGTTGTACCATCAAGAAGATTCTGATCGATTCCAGAAACAGCTCTGAACGCAGATTTGCGTCTTCTCACTGGCCTACAAATCAATTTCTTGCTGACAGGTCGCTTGCAAACAACTTCTTTGCAGATAAGTCTTTTGCTGCTCTGTTTTACCTTCCTTGCTCTTGTAACAGTCATGCTTTTCCCTCCTTCTAACCCTATTTATTTAGCTGGTTACAAAACTAGTTGTTCTAGCAATACATTATTATATGGATCGATTCGCTTAATAGAGACGGTACTTGTCTAGCAAAGATGAAACAGGCTGTTTTATTAAAAAACAAAGAGTAGAATTCATATGATCCTGCTAGCTTCCAGCCTTTCTTTTACCCAGTCGTTTCTCTAGCAATTGTTTGTTGTCTAATAGGTTTGTATCCGTGGGAGCATACGAAAGAGCAATCTCATTATGCTTATACGCATGCTCTAGTTTTCCTAACTTGCCGTAACAGGCCACTAGCTGCAAATGGGGAAACCATGTCCAAGCCATGTGATTAATGCCAAGCAGACGTTTTTCTGGTTTTTCCAGCTTCAGTGCCAATTGGTACCAGTTAATCGCTTTCTCATAATCATGGTTTTCCTGAAAATAATAAGCGATACGGCATACGTAATCAGCACGCGGGATATCATAGTTGAATGTTTTTATAAGAGAAAGCAGCTCCTGCTCTTTATTGCCAAGCTCATGATGACAATGAGCCATTCGATCACAAGCTAGCAATTGATCTTCAAAGTAGCTTGCGCGATCAGAAATAATAGCTTCATAAATCTCAATTGCCTTTTCAAAATCATCATTAGCGGTTAACTCCATTGCATAATGCAGCAATTGCCGATTGGAGAGAACGGCTCCCTTCGCAAGCATTCTTTCATAAATACGCAAATTTCGTTCCGAGTTTGTATGGACGCGCCCGTGACTCACAGCAATATCAGAGTAGATAACATGCCCCTCAACTGCCAAATATTCATGTACGGGATCATGCCACTGAAATTGCTTGGAACGCTTCACCAGCCGGTTTCTTTGAATGACAGCTGTAGGCTGTCCAATAGGATCGAATCCAACATAATAATCCATGCTGACGGAGTCCACAGTTGGATCTATCGTTTGTTTAAGCAAGCTGAGCTTCGTTATATCGTTTTCTTGAAGCCAATCGTCTGCATCCAGCCATAAAATATAATCTTGAGTAGCATGGCTGAAAGAAAAATTTCTCGCGGCCGAAAAATCGTCATTCCAATCCATATGAAAGATTCGACTTGTGTAGTTAGCTGCAATTTCCTTTGTCTTATCTGTTGATCCCGTATCTACAATTATGATCTCTTCAACTAGGTCTTTGACGGAGCTTAAGCATTTTGCCAGTACTTGCTCCTCGTTTTTTACAATCATGCATAAACTAATCGTAATCATTGCTTCACACCTCCATAACCTATTCTCTAAGCAGTATATGGAGCCATAACTTGTGATGTTTGGACAAATATACAAACAAAAAAAGGCCGGGAGCTCCTCCTTTTACGGAGAAATCCGGCCTTAATTGTTGATTGCATATGAACGTTAACTCTAGTATTGCTTTGGTGGAACCTCAGGCGGAATGTCCGGCTTGATCTCAGGTTCAACCTCCGGTTTAATTTCCGGGATCGTCTGCGGCTCAATTTCCGGAATAGGCTGGTCGGGCTTAATTACCGGCGAATCCGGGGGGATAATTTCCGGCTCCTGTCCTGGATTTGTCTCAGGAACCTCCTGCGGCTTGTTTTCATTATCTAACATGCTTCATCAGCTCCTTTCGCTTATAAGCATGTTTACCCCAAAACAGTCCTAAAATAACGTTCTTCGTATAATTTTTTTCTTGGACTCGACTTTCCTTTTATCCGTTGACGTAATCACGCCATTGATGTTTTGGCTTCCAGTTGAGCAGCCGTTTAGCCTTCTCATTGCAGAGCAATGTTTCGTGCCCCTCCAGCGGCTTGCGGAAATCATTGACCTCCGGAAAACGAGCGGCCATTAGCGCACGGCTTGGCAGCGCCATGCTGCTATCATCCGCTGCAAGATTAAGCGCCACGCTTCCGAGCCCCTCTGCTTCAATAGCGAGCTGACAAGCTTCCGCCGCATCTCTCGTATCAATGTAGCTCCATAGAATACGCTCGCGCTGCTCGGGATCACGGATAAATGACTCGAATCGCTCATACGCTTCTGGTGCAATAACATTGCCAAGGCGGAATGAAACAACCTGCATGCCTGTTCTACGGTTTATCATATCCGCTGTTTGTTCATTTACGATTTTGGACAAGCCATAGCTGTCCTCAGGAAGCTGCGGATGCTCTTCATCGATGGGAACATACTTAGGCCCGAACTTCTCTTTGGCAAATACGAGGCCATAAGAGGATTCACTCGAAGCAATAACTGCCTTGCGGATGCCAAGACCCGCTGCAGCTTCCAATATGTTGTAGGTAGACATCACATTGTTGTGAAAGGTAACCTCATTCGGATGCGAATACGCAACTGGAATGGCAGCCAAATGCACAACGGCATCCGCCCCAGCCAATACGCCGTACACTTCACCCAAATGGTTCAAATCAACGATTACGGTGCGGCATAGCGGTTCGGCTGGATGTTTCACATCCGCATTCACAACCTCGTATCCCTGCTCAACAAAATGCTTAACTACCCATTTCCCCAGCATGCCGCTGCCGCCTGTAACAACTACTTTCGGCACTTCATTCACTCCTTCTTATGCTCCTAATATTTGTTCAATCCGCTCCGTAATATCAGCGCTTAGCACGACACCCGATGCCTTCACGTTCTCTTCCACCTGTGCAGGATTGCTAGCTCCAACGAGTGCACTAGATACATTCGGCTGGCGCAAAATCCAAGCAAGCGCCAGCTGACCAACCGTTAATTCCAGCTCTGCTGCCACCACGCTCAGCTCGCGCACTTTATTGATTTTCTCTTCCGTCACACCTTTGCGCATGCCATCAAGCTTCGCTGCACGGCTGTCCGCAGGCACATCATTCACGGAACTGTATTTGCCCGTCAGCAGTCCTTGAGCGAGAGGTGAGAACACGACTTGTCCAATACCGCCGCGCTCTCCGTAAGGAATGACTTCCTTCTCGATATAACGGTTAAACATATTATAAATCGGTTGGTTAACTACGATTCGGTCGAGCAAGTAACGATCAGCAATTGCATGCGCTTCCACCATTTGCGCGGTTGTCCACTCGCTAACGCCAACGTACAGCACTTTGCCTTGGCGTACCAGATCGTCAAGCGCACGAAGCGTCTCTTCCATAGGCGTACTTGGATCATGGCGGTGGCAGTAATATAGATCCACATAATCTGCTCCAAGCCGTTTCAGGCTGGCATTGCACTGCTCCATAATATGTTTGCGGGATAGTCCCCGATCATTTGGACCATCACCCATCTGTCCAAACACTTTGGTTGCGAGCACATAGGATTCCCGTGGAAAAGCACGAAGCGCTTCTCCCATCAGCTTCTCTGCTTCCCCTCTCTCATATACATTCGCTGTATCAAAAAAATTAATGCCAAGCCCGTAGGCTGTTTGAATCGCTTTCACCGCATTTTCACGTTCTACGTAACCGCCGTATGTCAACCAGCTTCCTAGACTGATTTCACTAACCTTCAATCCACTTTTCCCTAAATGACGAAATTGCATCTCTACTCATCTCCTCATGAATTGTAAAATAGCAATCGAAATGCTGCCTTAAGCACGCTCGCATCTCTATTCTAGAGAAGTTTGTATCATTATGTAAGTAGTGAAAAAAAGGTCACTATATTATATGAGATATACATACTATACTTAAAGTAACTGCTAGTTTCTTGATTTTTATCTTAAAATAAACCCGTTGGTACGGGTGATTCGCAGTACTATTCGTCCAACCATTGCTGTACTTTGCTATCCATTTCTTTTTGCAAAATCTCTAAAATGCCGCTTTTATTATGCATTATATCCAAATACTTTTTGGGAAACATTTTTTTCAACGAAGATTGATAAAGACTGCCGTCTTTCGGTTCAGTATATTCGGTTACAACATATCCCGCTGCTTTTTTCTTCAAACGAATGACCGCAGGCATGGAATGCCCTGCTTGAATTTCTAGACCCGAAAATTTATTAAATCCGCCAAAATAGGAATGCATATACACCGTAATGATGCCCGATGATTCGCTTGTGCCATAAACCTCATGCACCTCAAACTGTTTTTCCGTTTGAGAGGAGACGGAATCATATTTTTGAATAATATAATTTGAAATTACCTCGTTCATATCATCTGATAACTGTTTTTCTTGATAAGAGGCTTGCATTTCCTCTGATTCGCTAGAGACCACTTTCCAACTGCTATCCGTTGTTCCATTATTCTCTTCCTTTTCGCAAGCACTAAGAATGCAAACCGCTGCTAGCAAAACAAACCAAATCTTTAACCTCACCAAAAATCCCTCCTCTTCATCCTCATCATCATAGACTCTTTAATGATTACTTAGGTTGCATTTATGGAGAAATTATCCACTGCATTCGAATGCCCACCTATCTATTTTCCGCTCGTTTATCGTTCTATTGCTTATTCAAGCTTTTCCGAAATTCCGTAGGCGATTGTCCGCTCCATTTGTGAAATTGCTTCGTAAAAAAGAGCGGGTCATTAAATCCAACAGATGAGGCAATCTGGGCGATCGTAAGCTCGCCTTCAAGCAGTTCCTCTGCTTTCTTCATTCGTACCTTTTGTAAATATTGCATGGGCGGCAGCCCCGTCGCATCCTTGAACAGCCTCGTTAAATGCGCGCGATGATAGCCGAGTGTTTGAGCGATTCCTTCAATAGAAAGCTGCTGTCCATATTGGAGCGATATGAGGCGAATTGCCTGATCAATTTGGCGGTAAGAACGAGATTCTGGTACGATCTCTTCGGTTATTCTCGTAGGGTTCATTCGTCCAAGCTCATGAAATATTAATCTCAGCCAACCCGAAGCCTCCATATTGCCAAGCGCTGGGGCATTCGTTTTCTCCATACCTTTGCGTATTTTCCGAAACATCCGATAAATCGTCGGTAGCGAAAATCCACGTATAACAGCGAGGTCTGGCGTAATCCCAATCGAACTAAGAGAAGCTTCCACGATATCTCCCGAGAAGGCTACCCATGTATATTTCCAAGGATTGTGCAGGCTTGCCTCGTATTTGACCAGAATATCCGGAAAAATGATGAAGGCATCCCCCGCGCTGCAAGAGTACGTCTTCCCCAGCGTTTCAAATGTGCCTTCCCCATCCAGTACAATGTGAATTAAATAATAATCATGAACAGCCGGTCCTATAAAATGGCCCGCGACCGGTTCGCCGATTCCGCTGAACAAGACCGACATTTCGCCTTTCAGGGGAGCTGTATTAATACTCATGGTTATACGATGATGCGTTTCCATCTATGCACCTCCAATAAGCTGACTTCTCTAAGCATACTAAATGATGCAACATTTCTCCATATAATGCTTCGTTCCTTCCATATTCATTTGCAGTTGTTCTCCTTATACTAAAGGAGTCAGCAATCATCCAATAGGAGGCTATTGTCTAATGTCTAAAATTACTTTTATCGGCGCAGGAAGCAGTGTTTTTGCCAAAAACATTCTTGGAGATGTCATGCAGACACCTGCATTGCAAGGTTTTGAAATCGCTTTATTTGACATTGATGCGGAGCGTCTTCTCGATTCCGAGCAAATGCTGCTTAATATTAAAAAAACAAGTGAAAGCACTTGCGAGATTAAAGCTTATACCGACCGGAAAGAAGCGCTTCGCGGTGCCAAATACATCGTAAACGCCATTCAAGTAGGCGGCTATGATCCGTGTACGATTACCGATTTTGAGATTCCAAAAAAATACGGCTTGCGCCAAACGATTGCCGATACCGTAGGCATTGGCGGCATTTTCCGTAATCTGCGCACGATTCCTGTGATGCTGGATTTCGCTAACGATATTAACGAGGTTTGTCCAGATGCGCTGTTCCTTAACTACACCAACCCAATGGCCGTGCTCACGAATGTCATGAACACCTATGGCGGCGTGAAAACGGTTGGCTTATGCCACAGTGTACAAGTTTGTGTGCCTCATTTATTTGATCATTTGGGTATGGACACAACGGGCGTTAAGTACAAGATTGCAGGCATCAACCATATGGCATGGCTGCTTGAAGCAAGCAAAGACGGAGTTGATCTGTACCCGGAAATCAAACGCCGTGCAGCAGAGAAGCAATTGGAGAAACATCATGATATGGTTCGTTACGAGCTCATGCTGAAATTCGGCTACTACATCACCGAATCTTCCGAGCACAATGCGGAATACCATCCATACTTCATCAAACGGAACTATCCAGAGCTGATCGAGCGTTTCAACATTCCTCTCGATGAGTATCCGCGCCGCTGTGTTAGTCAAATTGAAGGCTGGAAATCCATGCGCGATTCACTTATTAATGACAGCAAGCTGGAGCACTGCCGCAGCAATGAATATGCTTCGTACATTCTCGAAGCAATTGAAACGAACAATCCGTTCAAAATTGGCGGCAACGTGATGAATACTGGGCTTATTACGAATCTTCCGAAGGAAGCTTGCGTAGAAGTACCATGCCTCGTTGATGCGAATGGCGTTACACCAACCTATGTTGGCGACCTTCCGCCACAGCTTGCAGCATTAAACCGTACGAACATCAACACGCAGCTATTAACGATTGAAGCGGCAATTACTGGCAAGCGAGATCATATTTATCACGCAGCAATGCTTGATCCGCATACCTCAGCAGAATTGTCTATGGATGACATTGTATCGCTTTGTGATGAGCTCATCGAAGCGCATGGCAGCTGGCTTCCAAGCTATAAATAAACGAATAGGCAGACGAGTGCATCGTTATTCATGCACTTGTCTGCCTTGTTTTTTTCCAGTAACCTTCACCATCATATGGGCAAACACATATCCTATCCCAGTAAACATTTACCAGCTAATGGAAGAGGGGCAGGATTTACAAATGACTTCTTATATGGACTATACGTCTCCACAGACGGAATTTGCTTATGATTTGAACAATAGTACTTTTTTCAAAAAAGATCCATACAACTACATCAACTTGCTTTCAGTGAAGCAATTGAATACGTTAGGCAATTCGTCGCTTCTTGATATATACCTTAGCAAAAGCAATGTCGTTGAGCCTCATTACCATCAGAATGCCTCCGAGCTCGTATATTGCATATCAGGATCAGCAGAAATTGCGCTTATGAACCCTTTTACGAACGAGTTCCTTCATTACTTGGTACAGCCTGCTCAAGTCGTCAACATTCCGCAAGGCTGGTGGCACTATGAAATGGCGACCGTCGATAATACTCATCTGCTAGCCATCTTTGATGCGCCAATCCCAGAAGTTATTTTTGGCTCCGATATTTTAAGATTAACTCCAACCAATATCCTTGCGTATACCTACTGCTTAGATCAAGAAAAATTAGAAAATGCATTAGCACCTTTAAAAGACACCGTTATTCTGGGACCTCCGAGCAATTGCAGCTATAATCCCGTACAAGGCCAAAGCAAAAATATGCAAAAGCCTAATCAAGCTCCAATGCAGCAGCAAGCTCCAGTGCAATCGAATCAAGTATTGCAATCCAATCAAGTATTGCAGCCAAACCAAACGTTGCCGTCCAATAAAGCATATCAGCCTAATCAAGCTATTCAGTCGAACCAAGCTAAACCTAACCAAGGCTATTACAATCAAATGTATGGCCAGCAATATTATCAGCATCCATATTAATAACTTAAACCCACAGAAACCGACAAAAAAAGAGGGAACCCAAGCAGTCCGTTGCTTCGGGTCACCCTCTTCTTTATTGTAAGCAAAATCTAACGAAATGTTACCCCAGAATCCATCTTGCAAGCATCGCGATATCCACAATATCAATTTTGCCATCCGCATTTAGATCGGATTTCTTATATTGCGACCAATTCGGATCTGCGCTTGTTTTGCCATATGCAGCTGCTACGATGCCGAGGTCGCCAATTGATACCTTATTGTCGTTATTAATATCGCCTGACAATTTAGAAGCTTGGAACGTCGTCACTGCCGCACTTAGCTGAGCAATAGCTGCGCTCACTTGCGCTTCGCTTGCATTCGGGTTAACGGCAACGGCTTTCGCTGCGGCAATGGCTTCACCGAACGCTGCTTTTGCTGCTGCCGGATATTGACCAGGCTGTGTGCCGACTACCGCTCCATCATAAATGGCTTCCGCTGCGGCTATCGCCTGATTTAAGCCCGTCACATCAACAACGGTACTAATTTGCAGCGTATGGGATGTTGATTTTGCTTCAAGTTCTTCTCCCAAGCTATTAGCAACTATAAAGTCGCTAATTTGAATGGCTGTATTTCCTGTGCTCCCCGTAACAGCTGCCAAGAAGCTCAGCTTCAGCCATTCCGAATTGGCATCAATGCCTTTGCCTTGACCTGCCGCTACAATCCTCACCTTGCCTGGCTCGATAACCTTTTGCTCAAGGATGCTGAAATCCTGCTGCAAGGAGGCTGCGCCAGTCAGCGTTAATTTCGCAGCATCGAAGCTAACTGTTAAAATTTGCGCATACAGCTTTGAATATTTCTCCTCCGTTACGGCTGACAATCCAACCGTTGCATCGAAGGATTGACCCGCTTTCACCAGTGCCGCTCCGGCAATCGTAGCCGTCGCGTCTTTCACAGCAGGAGGTACAACAGAAGCTGCGAAATCAGCAACCGATTTGCTGAGTGCTGCCAACGCTGCATCTACTGCCGCTTGGTCTGCAGCTGCAAGAGCCAATACGTCTTTAGCTGTTGCGATTGAAGCAGCAAATGCATCTTTTGCAGACTGCGGATATTGACCGGGTTCTGTGCCTGCAACAGCGGAGTTAAGTTTGGCTTCAGCAGATACAACTGCCGCTTGAAGCGCTGTTTTATCCGACAATTGAACAGGACCAACCGAGAAATAATCAAAATTTGCTTGGACAGACGTTTTATCACCCGAAGATAGACCATAGAAACCGATTTTCAAATTGCTTAAATTAACGGTCATCGGGTCTGCCGCAGGTTTCCATGCACTGCCATCCCAATAGAAAGTAGAAACGACATTGCCTACCTTTTTGATTTGCAAATAGGACGTATCGTAACCTGGATGGCTGACCATGTTTGTCGCTTTAACATAAACCGCATTTTTCTCATATGCGGTTTCGAGGCTTTTGCCAGTTGTTGCTTCCGTATCCCAAACATGGCCAAGCTTGACGTAATTGTCCTCATTTTGCCAAATGAACAGGCCTGCTTGCTGGAAGTTTTTGCGTACTGGAGCTTCCACTTTTGTTGTAATGACGAAGTCGCCTGCTGGCGCATCCTTTAAAAAGATGTTCGGCAAGTTATTTGAATTTCCGAACGTGTCGCCTGGTGAAGTGTCCAAGCTTAAAAAGCCTGGTTTACGCGTCAGCGACCATTTGGAGTTGTCTGCCTTAAAGACTGACCAAGCACTGTCTAGCGACGCCTCATTAAACGGATCAACGGAAGAACCCGCTGGAATTGGATCGTTCACCGATACAAAAAATTGCTCACGTGCGCTTTGGAGAGATTTAAGAGCTGTTTGAATATGTGCAGGCATTGCAGCATCATTCTGAGCTGTTTCGCGGGCTGAATCAATGACAGCCTTAAAGGAATCAGCAGTCGATTGCTCATATTCGCCGGCTCCTGCACCCATTTTCGCGAGATTCAGCATGCCTTCTGCTCTGGCAATTTCAGCGAGCAAATCCCCTTTGGTTGCTGTGCCGATGAGCTCACGGTGCGCGGTCGCAATCCGATCAAAATCCATTTTTTCAACTTTGCGATCGTAAGACAATAGGCCGTTGATTTCATATTCCACATCTGTAATTTGTGTGTATATGGCTGCGCTCAGGCCTGATTCCTTCAGCTGCTTCAACCTGTTGATATAGGCAATATAAGTAGAAGTCAGCTGTTCCTTGCTATTCATTAATTGATAGGAAAATACGAGCGGACTCCATTCATGCCCCGGGACATGCAAGCCTAAACCGCCATATTCGCCAAGCACAGCTGCCCTTGTATCGCTGTAATTCGGAGCGCCGGGATCAGGATAGCGATGAATATCATTCAAATCGCCGACGCCCGCATCCCACCAGCCGCTTGTGCTGTTAACGAGCCTAGTCGAATCAAGGCTTTTTACATAGCTGGTAGCATCCTTCGTCATTTGCCCGCCTTGATCAAATTGTCCCCAGCCTTCATTAAACACCGTCCACACAATGATCGATGTCACGCTGCGCAATTGATCGACCATCTCTTTGTATTCTTTAAACCACTGCGTCTTCGTTGCTTGTGTAATATCTGACCCTTTATTTCCTTGACGATCCTCAAGGCTCGGCATATCCTGCCATACCAGTACGCCTAGCTTATCAGCCCAATAATACCAGCGAGCGGGCTCCACCTTAATATGCTTGCGGATCGTATTCATGCCGACGCGTTTGACCGCCTCAATATCAAATTTCAAGGCTTCGTCCGTAGGTGCCGTGTAAATGCCGTCCGGCCAAAAACCTTGATCGAGCGGCCCCATTTGGAAGACGAATTTCCCATTTACTAGCGGCCTTGTTATACCGTCTACCTTGCCGAGCGTAATCTCTCTCATGCCAAAATAGCTTGAAACCTCGTCTACCGTTTGTGCTCCATCCTTCAGATACACATTTAAATCATATAGATAAGGATCATCTGGGGACCAAAGCCGTGCATTTGGAACTGCCACAGCAATCTCAGCTCCAGCTGCTCCTGTTGCGGTTCCCACCACTTTTCCATTTTCCAAAACAACCGCTTCAATCGTTTGCCCTTCAACGCCGATAGCAGCTGCCTTCAGCTTCAAGATGCCGTTTTGAATATCTGTTGCCATGTCGAGTTTATCGATATGTGCAGCAGCTACAGGCTCAAGCCACACCGTTTGCCATATACCCGATACGGAGGTATACCAAATGCCGCCGAGTTTTTTGACCGTTTGCTTGCCAACCGCTTGGTCTGCTCCCATATCCGTCTCATCCAGAACATGCACGATAAGCTCATTGTCCCCAGGCACAAGATAATCCGTAATATCAAAGCTAAATGAGGTATAACCTCCCTTATGGCTGCCTACCGATTGTCCATTCACATACACCGTTGCCAAGTAATCAACCGCTCCAAAATTCAGCTTCACTCGCTTACCATCCCAGTTCTCAGGAACGTTAAAGGAGCGCTTATACCACATGAGATCCTCCACGCGGTTAATGCCCGAAAGCTTTGCTTCTGCTGCAAACGGAACAAGAATTTTCTCCTTCAGCACTTGACCTACAGGAACAGCTTCACCCTTCTGGGCTGCTTGGAACTCCCATTCCCCATTCAAATTCATCCATTTTTCACGCGCTAATTGTGGTCTTGGGTATTCAGGCAGTACGTTTTCTTTGTCTACATCCTCCGCCCAAGGGGACATGATCTGATATTTTGAACCATTGTAGACAGGTTTATCGAAGCTAGCTACAGCAGCTCCCGCCACCGTTTCCAGTCCGCCTTTGCCATCGTAGATTACTTTAACATTGCCTACATCCTTAGAGTACATTGGATCTTTCAGCAGTACGGTGACGACTTTATCGTCCCCATCCTTCAAAGCTGCCGACAGAATAGGCAAATCGCCCGTCACGATACGCAATTTCAGATGCTTAACAAATTCAGCAGTGATTGGCTTCAAAGATTCTTGGAATGGCAGCTCAACTTGCAAACCATCCTCGGACACGATACCTCCAAGCGCGAAACCGTCTGGCAAATAAAACGCTTCTGTTGGAACTGCCTCCTTCGCTAAGCTCTTGCTAGACCAGCGCAGGTGAACATTCGAGCCGCCCGTGTCTTCGAACAACTCCAGCTTAATGCTGTATTTCTGACCTGCAACCAAAGTGACAGGCTTTGAAGTTTGCTCTTTGTCCCAGTCCGCTATCCAGTGGTCGATCGTAAGCTTATTATCAACCCAAAGGCGGAAGCCATTATCACCAGTAATGTAAAAGGTATAGTCCTCAGAGAGCTTAGGCTGAATGAAACCCGTCCATCTGATGCCGACGCGATCTTCTTGTCCTGTAAACATTTTGATGGCCGGCTCTAAATTGGAAATATCCAAATTCGAATCGTAGCCAGCTCCTTTAAAGGTTCCAAAAGCAAAATTGGGCGGCCCTCCCGCAGTGAAATATTCAGCCATCAGCCCATGCTGCTGCGAAGCTGCCATTCCCCCTGCATCTGCTGCCGCAGCCCGGGGTGCAAAGGAGATTGCGGAAGCTACTATACTAAATATCATAGATAATGCCACAAGCGTACTCATTGTTTTTCTTATATTCAACATGAACGGAACCTCCAAAGATTCATAGTATCGATACCGAAATCTAGTGGAGGAAGTGATGCGCCTTCCCCCTTGTACCGTTTAGCCAAGAATCAACCGAGCGAGTAATGCAAGATCCTCAATATCCACTTTGCCATCATGATTCAAATCTGCTTTTTTGAACTGCTGCCAATTCGGATCGCTGCTGGATTTGCCATACGAATAAGCTACAATCGCCAAATCGCCAACTGTAATTTTATTATCATAATTCACGTCACCGTTACTTGGCTTAATGACACCGGCAAGGAAATCTTCTACTGCAGCATTCAGCTTCGTAATCGCGGCTGCAATTTCAGCTTTCGTTGCCTTCTCGTCATCAGCAACCAGCTTCGCTTTGTTGATAACCGATTGCAGCTGCTGCTTCATCGCAGGAGGATATTGTCCCGGTTCTGTTCCTGTTTCCGCTCCATCATACAAAGCTTGCGCTTGCGATAATGCCGCCAGCAGTGCAGACTTATCACCCGGAGCTGCCTGTATCTGAAGATGATGCTGAGCTTCAAGCAGAAGCAGCTCCTGCCCTTCTGCGTTTGCAAGCTTAACGCCTGTTACCGTTATAGAGGTATTTACCGTTTCATCTGCTATGCCAGCTCGGAAAGTCAACTTCAGCCAGTCTTCGTTTGGCGAAAGGGCTGCCCCCTCTCCAAAGGCTAATATCCGAATTTTGCCCGGCTCAAGCTCTTTAGGCTCAAGCACTTGCAGCCCTTCCCGTAGTGGTGCCGCACCCGAGAAGCTGAGCTTGCTTGGATCAAAGGTTACCGTAACGTCCTGTGCATAAACACTCTGATATACGCTGTCCGTAACATTTCGAACCGCTAAGGTAAGATTCAGATCATCACCGCTCGGTACGTTTGCAGCACCTGTCAGTACAGCTGTCCCTTGATCCGAAGGCTCAACAGCTTCTTTACTGACTGCTGACAATGCGATGTAGTCTAGCTCATAAAAGCCTGGATTTGGTCCAGAACCCCGCATAAACTTGATCGAGTTAACCCCTTCCTTCAGCTCAACGTTGACGCTTGAAGCCATAAATCGACCCCAATTAATCGTCCCTGCGAGCTGCAAGGACTGCTCTTCGCCTTCATTAACCATAATTTTTGCAGCAGCTGGCTGGTAATTCCCCGTATTCTGCGCGTACCAAATAAACATTTTGTACGTCCCTGCTGCTGGAACCTCAACCTGATTAAAGTTAACGTAGCTGTCGGCATAGTCGATGCCGCCAACGTAGCTTGAGCCTGATGCATGCACATTACTGCTGCGAGCCGTCGCCTTGAACAGCTGGGCGTTTTCCGCCTCGTATTTATAAGGTTGAATGCCCGTTTCCTCAGTCACCTCAGGGAAATAAGTAACCCGCAGGTTTTCAGCTCCAAACGGAACAAGCGTAATTTCCTCCGTAGGCTCTGCGGAATATACAGGACCCACCGGCGGCTCTGCGGCTGATACCCCGTTAGCTGCTTTGCCCCATGACGGGATTCTCTTCCCTTTCGCAATTAGCTTAATCGGTGTAGTCTCCTGTATGAACGGATTTTCCGGCATATCGGATACGACGACCTGAATCGAGTCTGCTGGGTTGTCGCGATCAAGCAGCAAACCATAATTCCAAGGGGACTGCGCATTGATGCTGAATTCCTTGAAGCCAGGCGCCTTCACTTGTGGCGCTGGATTAGACTGCTCTACCCAGTTCTCATCGATTTTCAGAGAGAATACGAGTGGTCCTCGTTCGATGCCAATCGAATTATTGACCCAAGTCGACGTTTTGAGCTCCATTGGCAGCGTCAATACAACGGTATCGCCTTTTGTCCATTGCCGATCAATCGTAAAATATTGCCCGGATATTACGGCCTCTTGCGGCTGCCCATTCACCGTGATAACTGCTTTGTCCGTCCATTCCGGAATACGCAGCTTCAGCGGGAAATTCACACTCTTGGACGCTTCCTCAATCGTAAACCGAATTTGATCCTCGAACGGATAGTTCGTCGTTTCCTTAACGGTTACATTCGCCCCATTGATTTTGGCTGATACACGGCTCGGTCCATAGGCAATAACGCCAAGCCCGCCATCCGAAGTACCCGCCCACATGTCCTTCACAAAATAAGGCCAGCCCATATGCATATTGAAACGACAGCAAGGATAACCCGAATAAGGCGACTGTACGGTGCCATTTCCGTAATTTTGCTTAAAGCCATGATCGGTTACGCCGCTTTGTACTTGATTCGGCAGCGAATAGTATTGATGGGTTTTAATATCCTTGCTCATAGCACCCGGAAGCGAATTAAAAGTAATTTTCTCCAGCGCATCTCCGATTGCCGGATCACCGGTAATCATGGCGGCAACCGCGTTGCTGTGTACCCGCTCCACAATGGCACAAAGCTCAACCCCTTGCGTTGAAGCTAACCCTGCGAGCATCTCTGTTCCTGAATTCATGCCGGTAATTTGATTGTGTGATTGATTCAGATGCTCTACGCCTGCTTGAAATGCAAGCTTATCTGCTTCATTGTTCGATAGTTGATAATAAATAGAGGGGGTTTTAATCGATTGATTGACGTTGACTGTATGCTGCGAGTAAAAGTTATCAGGATTAATCTTAGCGGCTGTTAAAAAATGGTCGTTCGTAAAAATGTCAGTCTCATCACCGCCTTGCTTATGCAGCTTCTCAGCGAGCTGCAGCAGAAACTCATCTCCTGTACGGTTGTACAGCCAGAGCACGACATTCATATTGTCGCCGCTGCGGATTTGTCCCCAATCCTTAAGCGGACGCTGGTCTAGATTGTTCAGCTGGTAATGAAAATAATTCGTAAGAAAGGAGATCACTCGCTTATCATTTGTCGCCTCGTAATAATCCTTGAGCACATAAATAGCAACCATGCGCGGCCACCAATCATTGTCGCTGGCAGGACCGAAGAAGCCGTCATCACGCTGGCTATTCAACATCCAATTGACCCATTTTTGCGATTTTGCAATCAGCTCCGGATCGTCAAGCGTATAAGCGAGCGCGACCAATCCCTTCACATAATAGATAGGGCGTTCCCAGTTCGATTCTGGCGCTGTTCCACCCAGCCACTCCGAATTTGTGCTGAGCTCTCCGTATAAATCTTCTGCGTAGCCGGTTGCACCATCCTTCATTAGCTCTAATTGCTTAAGCAGCCAACCATCAGCTTTGACCGATCCAAGCGGAAGCGGCACAAACGGTGTTTGTACAAGCGGATCTTTATTTTTGACCAGCTCTTGGAACGACTCCGCCGGTACGGCATAGTCTGTTGCAATAAAATTGTCAAATAGCGGCTCAGACTCATCCGCCCATACCCCAATGCCGCCTGAGGTAAACTTTTGTTCACTGTCATCGGTGTATTCCAGAATGGAATTGTGCATATCGTCCACATATATTTTGATGCCATTCCCATAGGTTACAACCTTCAATTGATAAAACTTGTTCGCAGTGACCGTATCCAGCGCCTTAACGACTTTAAGATCGGTCCACTTATCCGTTAGCCGGCGAAGAACCAAGTTTCCATCATTTCGCAGTCCTGCAAAATAACCTTGGGGCACCTTTCCCTCACCGCTTAGCTTAGTTCGAAACAAAAGTCCTGCCGTACCCGCAGCTAGCGGCAGCTTAATATCGGTCTCCACTGTAAAATCGGTGAACACCGTATCTTTTACGAGTAAAGCCTGATTTGCGCCAGCGTTTACGGTTATCCCACCCGATTGCAATTTCCACTCGCCTTGAGCAGCATGCCAACTCGGCAATGTGAGCCCATCCACTGGGGCATCAAATGAATCCGTAAATGCGAGCTCCCCCTTATCATTTGAAAGTTTGAGATTGTCATAGGTCGGCTGGGATTGGTAAAGCCTTACGCCGACCTGACCTTTCGTATAGGTCGTATCCGATTGTTCCAATACCAGCTTATCATCGACATAAAACTTAATTTGCGATCCGGCAACGCTAACTTTAAAGTGATAAACTACATTAGGATTAATCGCTATCGAAGTCCGCTTCAACTCAGTCCATTTGTTGTCCATACGGCCTAGAAATACGCTGCCCGTTCCTTGCGCGGAAATGCCTGCGTAATAACCTTTCACATTGTCCGCCCCTGGCGCTGCGCTAACCGTTCGGAAAAGCAATCCCGCATCACCACTTCGACTGGCAAGGCTTATATCTGCCTCAATGGTGCCATCTTGTATTTCGGTTTGCTTAACCAAAGCTTTAGATCCCGATCCGCTTTCTCCGGTCATTTTGCCATTTGCCGTTGACCAAATTCCATCGATGACCGTCCAATTTTCATTAATGATGGAACGATTGAAATGATCCTCGAAAAAAACCGGCTCTGCTCCAGTCGCAGCTTCTACATGAACTGCTGGAAAAAAAATGCTTACATACATTGAAAAAATGAGCGGTAAAACAATCATTGATTTCAGCCTGGCACTGAACCGCATCCAGCTTCACTCCTCAATCATAGTTCTTGCAATCGCAAGCTCATGCTAAGCTTGCGTTTCAATTCAGCTGCTAGCAGATGATGCAAGCTCACCTCCCCTCCGTTAACATTTCCAGCTTGCTCTCAAACTCCATCGGATCTATCAAATGAAACGTATCCAGTACCGTGCCGTCCGTATCGATAATAAATGTTGTTGGCAGCGCATGCAGCTCGTATAAGTAAGAGGCACGTTTATTGGCATCCAGTAAATTCGTAAACCGCCATTCATTTTCCTCGATGAACGTTTCAATTGCGCTTGCTTGTTTTTCTTCTGATGATAGATTCACGCCATAGAAATCGACCTTATCTTCGTATTTCTCATGCAGCTTCTTTAAGGTGGGAGCTTCAACACTGCATGCCTCGCACCAGCTCGCCCAAAACTGCAATACAATCGGTTTATCTTCTGCACCCGCTACGGTGTGGGTTGTTCCGTTCAGATCCTTGAGCGTAAAGGCAGGCGCCTTCACTCCTGAAGTCGCTTTGCGGTGCAAAGCAGCTTCCTGATTCACGCTTAATACGCTCTCCAGCGCGGATGCATCCAGCTTATCGCCTGCATTGCCGCTCGTTTGATCCGAATTTAATATGAAAAACAAACCCAATACCGTAGCTGACAAAAAAACGGAAATCACTAGAATCGTTTTTTTCATTGCTTTGAGTCAATCAAAGCAAGCAAGAGAGTAACGGCTTCAGCCCGAGTCGCATTAGCGCTTGGTTCAAACTTATTTTCGCCTCTGCCTTTGATGATGCCCGCTTCAGCAGCCATCGCTACAGAAGGCTCCGCCCAAGCTGGAATTTGGCTCCGATCTGCAAACGACGATTTTTTCGCCTGATCAACCTTCCATTCGAGCGCTCTAACGACCATTACCGCAATCTCCGCACGATTAATTGGCTTGCTAGGGCGGAATGTATTGTCCTCGTACCCTGTTATAATGCCAGCTTTTACTGCAGTTCCAACGAAAGCGGAAGCCCAGCTTGGTATGCTGCCTGCATCTTTAAACGATATATCTGCTGCAAGATCAGCCTTCAAATCTAGTGCTCGGACGAGCATCGCTGCAAATTCCGCTCGGGTAACCTGTGCATTTGGTTTGAAGGTTCCGTCCGTATAACCATTAACAAAACCTAGCTGAACAGCCCGCTCAATGGATGCGATTGCCCAGTGTCCCGTAATATCTTTGAATGACGCCGCTGAATTTCCAAGGTTAGCGGTAAGCTTCACATTAGGCTTCAGATTACTGGAATCGAGGGTGCTTTTTACAAGCTTCGCATCCGTGAGCTTTACCTCGGTATCTCCATTTCCTATTGGCTCGAATAGAAAGCTGGATAATACGCTTTTACCATTCTCGCCTGCTTTGTTCCCTATCTTCGTCGCAGCAAACACAATTTGATTGCCTTCGACGATCGGCGATATCGAGAATCCTGCAATGCTGCTGCTGGCACTTTTAAAACGAAGCTTCTTTGCATCAAATGACAGCTTTACCTCATAAGCGTACATATCGGTTAGCTTATCCGCAGTAACGACGATTTTAATATCTTTATCCGATTTCTCCTGGGTAAGTGCGAACACCGGCGTATCCGCTGCAAACGCAAAGCTTGGGAGTGCCATAGCAAGCAATAAAACGATCAAACCAGCCGACATAAAACGCTTACATTTCTTCAATGAAATCGTCCCTTTCATCTACATAGAATAGTAATGAGAGATGTGCATAACCATTTAGCAATCCAATCGATAGTTTTATTGTACAAAGATGAATTTGGAATGTATTTGCAATATCAGGTTAAAAGTTATGAATTTCCGCCGTTCCTTTTTAAAAATAAATAGAGCTGCTCTCTATATAGACAGAGAGCAGCTCTAAGATCCTTATTCATATATTTTCATGCATATTTCGACCAGCGGCTATCCCCAGGATTCGGACAAGCACGTTCTTTATATTTGGCGGCAATACGTACGAAACACCCGCATACGATACATGTCGTACCATATTGAAACTTCGGGCAGTTTCTACATTGCTTTAAGCGCTGCTCGTACACATCATCCGGCACACTAATTTCGGACTGGAACATCGGCGCCGCCAAAATCCGATCGATCTGCTCATCAGTGACAAGGTAATCATCACGACAGCCTTTGCACGCATTTTTGCTGCTCATTGCTGGTGGTATCCCTATTCCGAGATCAGCTCTAGCACCGTTACCGACATTGGCGAGAGCTTCGCGCTAATTTTTGATCCATTAACAGTGAAAGCTTGAAATGCGGTTGGCGCAACAGCTTCCGGATTTTCAAACGTGTTGTGCGCGTCCTTAGCGGAAGCTGAAAGCTCTGTACCCGAAACCTTAAGCCCTGCACCTGCTAGGCCGCGAAGATCAATCTCCACATCCGCTCCGGACTGATTGTCCAAATTACACAAACTTACATGGATGCGGCCACTCGCGTCCTTTGAAGCAGATACGGATACTTGCGGAATCTTCTGGTCATTGTGCGCATAATCCTGACTGTCAATTGACGTGGTAAGAAGCGTTGCATCCTGATGCACCTTATACATATCAAAAACGTGATACGTTGGCGTCAGCACCATTTTCTCTCCCTCAGTCAAAATGACCGATTGCAGCACATTGATCACCTGAGCAATGTTAGCCATTTGTACCCGGTCACAATGATCGTGGAAGATATGAAGCGTAATTCCAGCAACCAACGCATCACGAATCGTGTTTTGCTGATACAGGAACCCTGGATTTGTACCCGGCTCCACATCGTACCACGTACCCCATTCATCAACCATAAGGCCAACTCGCTTCTTCGGATCATAACGATCCATAATAGCCGAATGACGTGTAATCAGCTCGTCCATATAAAATGTTTTCTTTAATGTACCGTACCATTCATCCTCGGAGAAGCCTGTTGCTGGACCTTTTTGTGTCCAAAACTCACCCGGAATGGTGTAATAATGCAGCGATATCGCGTCCATCATCCCATGCGCTTCCCGCATGACAACGTCCATCCAGCGGTAATCATCTACGTTTGGACCGCAAGCGATCTTATGAATTTTGTTATCGCCATAATTGCGCACATAGGTTTGATATCTACGATACAGATCCGCATAATATTCAGGACGCATGTTGCCGCCGCAGCCCCAGTTCTCGTTGCCGACGCCAAAATATTTCACGTTCCACGGCTTTTCCCTGCCGTTTTCTGAACGCAATTCTGCCATTGGCGATACGCCGTCAAATGTCATGTACTCTACCCACTCCGACATTTCCTGAACGGTGCCGCTGCCCACGTTTCCTGAGATGTAAGGCTCGCATTCCAGCATTTCACACAGCATCAAAAACTCATGCGTGCCAAAATGATTGTTCTCAACAACACCGCCCCAGTGGGTGTTGATCATCCGCTTTCGCGACTCGCGCGGTCCAATGCCATCCTTCCAATGATATTCGTCCGCGAAGCAGCCGCCCGGCCAACGAAGAACTGGAATTTTCAGCTGCTTAAGCGCTGCGACTACATCATTGCGAATCCCGTTTGTGTTCGGAATAGGAGAATCCTCGCCTACCCATATCCCTTCATAAATACAACGTCCCAAATGCTCAGAGAAATGTCCATAAATATTGCGATTAATCGTACCTGCAGCCAAATCAGCGTTAATGGTTATACGGTTTGCCAAATAAATCGACCTCGCTTCAATATAATAGAATAAATAGACTTTGATAAATAGTTGGATTAATACATTTATTCATCCATATACTCATACATTAATCCTAACCAAATCATAATGGTAGCGGATACATTTTGCAACCCTTCGAATAAAAAAAAGCTACCAGCCTCTCGGCATGATAGCTTCCTTCTTATTCGTTTTGTTTTGGCAGCCATTCTAAGAACTGCTGGATATGCGTGTCCCAATAGCTCCATTCATGATTGCCTGGGCCTTCAACATAAGTTAAAGGATAATTCGCCTGCTCGCTCGCATTACGGAAGGCGATATTATCATTGTATAGAAAATCCTCCGTACCACAGCATTGATAGAGCAGAGGCTTAGCCGCCGAATCCAGCTTGGCACTCCCCGCTACAAGATGCAGTAAATCATCATCCGTGCCTTTAATTTCTTTATCACCATATATGAGATGGAACAGACGCTTCAGATCAGTCATTTCGCTCCGTTTCACCATATCCGCCATATCCAGTGCACCGGATAAGCTGCCAGCTGCGGCAAAACGATCCGGATGCCTTAATGCCCATTTGAAAGCTCCATAACCGCCCATAGATAAGCCAGCGACAAAATTATCTTCACGGGCATCAGATAGAGGGAAGAAAGAACGAGCAACGGCCGGAAGCTCTTCGGTTAGAAACGTCCAATATTTATTGCCATAGGCCATATCCGTATAAAAGCTTTGATGCACATTCGGCATGACAACCGCAAAACCTTGCTCGGCTACATAACGTTCGATAGAAGTTCTGCGCATCCAAATCGTATCATCATCAGACAAGCCATGCAGTAAATATAACGTTTTATGAAGCTTCTGACTGCTGCGATTATTCATACCAATTTGCGATGTCGTCTGCTGCGGCAAAATAACGGTCATCGATGTACTGAGGCCCAGTGCCTCAGAAAAAAAGTTGCAAGTAATGAGTGCCAAACGATATTCCTCCTATTAATAGATATGCTTTTTTTATCAACTTGCTCTAATGATCTGTAATACTAGTAATGTAGCATCTATATGAAGCGCTTGCAATCTATCATATGAAACGGTGATGCTTCCATGTCCTATACGCCCTAAGGTTAGTTAGTGAACTTTTTTTCAGTGCTTATATGTACAGAAATAGAAAGGTATAATAGAAATCGTCACAGAGTGAATATAAATTTTGGAGGTTGATTACGAATGAAAATGATGCCAATAGAGCGTCGTGGAATATCCGACAGCCGTCTCGTGTTAGGCTGTATGGGGTTTGGCGGAAGCTGGGATCTTGCAGACCCGATTACACCTGATCATATCAAGCAAGCAGAGGAAGCGATAGAAGCCGCGCTATCAATCGGCATTACGATGTATGATCATGCGGACATTTACACAAGAGGCAAAGCAGAATCCGTATTCGGTCAAATTCTTAAAAAGCAGCCCAAGCTTCGTGAGCAGCTCGTTATTCAATCTAAAGTAGGCATTCAGCTATCCGATGGCATTTTACCTGGACGCTTCAATTTCTCGCAAGAGCATATCTTATCGTCTGTCGATGGCATATTGGAGAGGCTTGGCACAGAATACTTAGATGTTTTGCTGCTTCATCGCCCTGATCCGCTTATGGAGCCGGATGAAATTGCAGAAGCTTTTACGAAGCTGAAATTATCCGGCAAGGTTCGCAACTTTGGCGTATCCAATATGAGCCCGGGACAAATTCGTTTCCTGCAGCGCTCGCTGCCTGATCCTATTGTCGTAAATCAGCTGGAAATGAGTCTACTCCGTCATGATTTCATCGATCAAGGTGTGCATGTCAATCAAAAGGCAGGTTTAAAAGACAACTTTGCTGAAGGTCTTATGGAATTGATGCAAATGGAAAATATACAAATTCAAGCATGGGGGCCTCTGGCACAGGGGAAATTTTCTGGAAGAGTATCCGAGAACGCAACGGAGTCAGAATTGAAAACAGCTGCTCTCGTACAACAAATAGCTGAAGAAAATGAAACGACACCGGAAGCCATCGTACTAGCTTGGTTAATGAAGCATCCCGCTCGCATTCAGCCTGTAATCGGCACTGTTAATCCTAAGCGGATAGCAGCCTGCAAGGATGCGGTGAAGCAATCGGAACTTATGACGAGAGAGCAATGGTACACGCTTCTAGTAAGCGCAAGAGGCATAAATATGCCTTAATTCGCGGGAATACGCGGATTATTAATATTTTTTCATTTAATTCTCATAATCGCTCATAATCCTTATAATACCTGCCCTTTTGTTCTCATGAGTGAAAATAGCCCTTTTGCGGATGTGTTATAGTCATAATACATAAAACGAAACGCGGAGGGACAACCTGACAGCATGAGAAAATTACACCTACTGAAATCGATTGCCAAAGCAGGCATTTGCAGCGCTATCGTCATATCGGCATTCACAATCGGAACTTTTGCTCCAAAGGCACATGCAGCTACACCTGAAACACTTAATCTTGTTTCTACAGGAAAAGAATTTATCGGCACTCCATATAAATTCGGTGCACCGGCAGGCGTTACATACGCATTTGACTGTTCATCTTTTACTCAATTTTTGTTCAAAGGACTTGATGTTTCTCTTCCACGCACATCTGTAGCACAAGCTACGGTTGGCGAGAAGGTTCCTAAGGGTTCACTCAGCATGGGCGATCTTGTCTTCTTTAAAACGAATGGCAAGACGATCAGCCATGTCGCTATTTATGCAGGCAACAACAAAATTATCCACAGCGCTACAAGCACTGGTGTTACCGTGTCGGACATGACCTCCAGCTACTGGTCCAAGAGTTATGTTACAGCAAGACGCGTCACAAATTAATTTTATAATATAGTACTTGGCTGTTATCGCCCTTTGCGATAGCAGCTTTTTTTCTGTTTATCGTGAATCAATCGCTAGCTTCTATAACATTCTTAACCATATAGAAGGCATATGAAACAATAAGATTATATTCTTTCTATTATGGATGAAATGAATAAAAAAATAGACATGCAGTACCTTCATTAGGTCTGCATGTCTATTTCATTATTTTTTTAACGGCTGCCGAGTGCAAATTCAGCCGCTATTTGCTCTGCCGTCAGCGCTTTACTATAAATTTTCAACTCATCTACTGCGCCTTTAAACGGAGTATCCCAATAGTTTACCCCCACGCCAAATACACCGCTATTATTAGTAAACACATTTGGGAAGCCGGAGCCTGTAAACTTTTCTTTTCCATTAATATACACCTTGGCTGTGCCATTATTAACGGTAAACGCAATATGCGTCCATTGTCCGATGTTGATTTCCAGCCCTGTACTCGCATCATACCAAGCAGTGCCAGACCAAAGCATCGTGTTGCTGTTGACTGGGCCTCTTGGCACGAAGCTGATCCAGCTTTCATTCGTTCTTGATCCAAAAAATGCTGTCGCAAAGTTGGTCGCCTCCGCAGGATTAAGCCACATGGATACCGAATAAACATTGCCTTCTATTATACCGTCTGGCAGACGAATGCCTGAAGCGCCGTCTAATACAGCCGCCGACCCCAAAATGCCTGTTCCAAACGTAATGCTGCCTCCCGTATTATCTACTCTATTGCCTGTAATCGTACCCGCAGATACACGCCCTAATGAATCCATTAGATTCGATTCAAAAGCATAATAAGCATTTTCACCATCCGTCACATGTACAATATAGGTCGCTGTTCTATGTCCGGCATCATCAGCTGTTGCAGTGATTGTAGTTGTTCCTAGTGCAACCGCTGTTACTTGCCCCGTATCTGCATTCACAGCAGCGATGTTGGAATCGGCTGAAGACCAAGTAATCGACTTATTAGCTGCATTCACTGGTAAAACATTGACTTCAGGCAAATAAGCTGTGCCAATGGATAACGACTTCTCCGCAGCACCAAGCTGAATTTGTGCAACTAGAACAGAGGCATCAGGCTCGCCAAAAGCCAACCACCCTATTTTCTCTGCATTTAAAGCCAAATCGTAAATACGAACCTCATCGATGAGACCTTTATAAGGTGTGTCCCAATAGTTGACCCCTAGTGCAAACAGACCGTGCTTGTCTGTGAACACGTTTGGCATTCCTGTACCGGAATATTTCTTAATGCCGTTGATGAATATTTGTGTCTCGCCGTTTTTCACTGTAAATGCAATATGTGTCCACTCATTCAGCTTGATTTGAATACCTGTAGATGCATCATACCAAGCTTCACCTGACCAGAGCATCGTATTATTTTTCGCAAAATCATGCCCTCTTGGCATAAAGCTGATCCAGCTTTGCGGCGTTTGTGCACCGAAGAAAGCTGGAGCAATGTTTGCTGCCTCGGAAGGGTTCAGCCACATCGATACTGTATATTCATTTGTTGAAATTAAGCCTTCCGGCAAAAGAACACCTGACGCGCCGTTAAAGCTAGCTGCCTTTCCTTTACCCGTCGTTCCATCTACAAACGAAATTTCTCCGCCTGTACGATCAATTCGGTCGCCCGTGATCGTTCCTGCCGCCATGATGCCCGTCATCTCTTCAAGATTATTCTCAAAATTGTACTGAGCAACTAATCCATCGGCTAGCGGACTTACATTATGCTGTTGAACTATAAGTGTGAACGTTTTGGATGCGGTTGCGCTGCCTAACGTTATCGTTGCTGTTAATTGCACCGCTGCATCACCGGAACCTGCGCTAGGCCTTGTTACAGCTCCACTTGCCGTTACGACTGATTCATTAGATGACTCCCATGTAATCGGCCAATGGTTTGCAGCTTTCACGGGAAGGCTGACATCATTATATATGCGGCTTGTATCGCCTAGCGTTAACCTATTAACTGCATTCGCAGCGAGTTCTTGATCAGTTAACGCTTCCAATTGACTTCCCCAAACAGCAGCGCCTTTGCCTGACAAAGCGCTAAAAGCCATGACGTATGCGTTCGAAGTAGGGTCCCATTGGCGAACGAATACTCCTTTGTATGTCGTCTGAACAGAAACGTCATTTACAAGCTCATCAACTTTCAGGTTCGCATAATAGTCGCCATCTAGTTCCCAAGTTCCGGTCACAGCCCCTGCAATTTTGCCGTCCTGTTCCAGCTTAATGTAAACAGAAGGTTTAATCTCCTTCGTAATCTCTTTGCCGTGGTTAATATAATGATAAGCGCCAACGACATCGCTTTCGGAAATTTTGCCAATCGTCTCACCTGTGTAACGATGCGGAGCGACCACTGGCCAGCCATCTTCGTTCATAAACATCTGATGCACACGAACCTCATGGCCTTCCCCGCGGTAAGGGAACCGACTGTGAAAAATGTTGAACAGCTTACCATTTGATTCATCGTAGTAAGTCGAGTTATGACCTGCTGATACATAACCATAGGTAGGAAAGTTCGCTTGTCCGTTTAAGTTGCTGAAAATAAAATTACCAAAGCTCTTCACGCCATATGGTTCAATTGCCGCATCTTTAAAGAATGAACCCTCTGGACCGTGAGCCTGAATCATATCCTGACCTTCATAATCCACATAAGGTCCATCCGGCTTTAAGGAGCGAGATATTCTCATATTGTAGCCGCCAACCGAATCTAATCCTCCAAATGTCACAAACAAATAATAGTAGCCGCTATTCGGATGATATTGGATGTAAGGCGCTTCAATACGACTGTGATTTTGACCCATCAAGCGTTTGCCATAACCTTGATTTTCTAATGGAAAACCGGTTTCGGCATTCATCTCTAAAATAAAAATTCCGCCTGAGTATGAGCCATAAACCATCCATAATCGGCCATCCTTATCAAAAAACGTATCGGGATCAACAACATTCGGATGTTTTGTACCGTCATAAGCAGTACCCTCAGCGCCTATTCCTTTGCCTGATTTCAGGAAGATGCCTTTATTCACATATGGCCCTTCGATATTATCCGCAACTGCAACCCCGAGTGCTGAGAGCGGTTGATCTCCTTTGCATGCATTGTAATACATGTAAAACTTGCCATCTGCAAGTTGAATGACATCAGCAGCCCATAGCGTATCCGTTTCTGCCCAGCCGAGCGCCTCAGCCAATTCCTTTTTCACATTGCTTTCAGCACTCTTGAACAGTTTATTCGTTTCCGTCACGCCTGAATCAATTAACGACCAGCTCATGAGATCATTCGATTTGGCAGCCGCCAAATGCGAGCCGAATACGTAATACGTTTCGTCAACTTTAATAACGGATGGATCGTGAACCGATACATTTTCAAAAGTCGGCGTCGGCGTCGGCATCGGTGTCGAAGTAGGAGTAGGAGTTGTTGATGGTGCAGGTGTTTCATTTCCACCACTATTACCACCAGAAGCAGGAAATGTCGCTGCCTCTCGCTCAAGCTTAGCCTCATTCTCACTATTGCTTGTCACTTTGCCTTTGCCTGTAACTTTGAGCTTACCCTCAAACAGAATGATAATCTCTTTAATTTCCGCGGCCTCATTCACATGCAAGGCTGCTTTTTGCTCCACTATCATTTTACTTATGATACCTTTCAGCAATTTAATAGCAGGTAAAGATAATGCAGAAATCTCAACCTTATCGAAGTTTCCATCGAGCTCAATGGTTGCATCCGCTGCTATATCCTTGTCAATCAATACATTTATGAAGCCATCACCAGTTAAACCGGCAGCCTCTTCAAGCTTAACGCCTGAAATGGTGAATACTTGACCAACGGTTGTTGTTCCTTGGATTACCATTCGCAGCTTGCCATTCTTTTTATCAACAAAAATTTGCGCGATATCCGAATCCTTTATTTTAATGCTGTTTTGGCCTCCTCCAAATACCTTCACTACTCCTTTTACTTTGACATTGTCGAGTATGACATCCCCTTCGGCGATGCCTTCGGTTAAATATAGATCTCCTTCAATAATTGTATTTTTTAACGTAATATTCGCTGTATTAATGATTATGTTTTTGCTAGAAACATCCGTATATGTGCCCGCTTGATTCAATATCTCTCCAGAAATATTGTTTATTAGCCGAAGCGCCTCAGCTCTTGTAATCTTGTTAGTTGGTTTAAATGTTTGATCTTTATATCCTGTTGCGTACCCTTCCATAACGAGCGCATTCACGGCTTCCTTACTCCATGAAGGCAATGAGCCTAGATCCGTAAGAGCGCTTTCATTTTTAGCCGCACTACTCAATCGAAATACTCTAACTAAGATAACGGCAGCCTCTTGACGAGAAATGGAATCGCCCGGACGGATCGTTCCGTCGCTGTAACCGGAAATATATCCTGCCGCAACCGCCTTTTTCATTTCACTGTAAAAAGAACTCGATGCAGATACATCAGAGAAAACAATCTCTTCCTCATCAACAAAACGAAACACCCGATTCATCAGAGTCATAAATTCCACTCGACTAATCGCTTGATCTGGTTTAAATTTCCCATCTCCATAACCCTGAATAAGCTGTTTCTCGTACCAGGCTGTAAAATCCTTTTCCGCCCAGTGACCTTTCACATCGGATTTGATTTTGCTTTGGTTTGCACGATCCAAGGTACTCTGAACGGGTTCTGTATTACCTTCAGCGGCCATAATTAATGGTGCAGGTACAAGTAATAAACAAACAAGAACCAATGCAATCCGTTTGCTAAAATATTTGAGCATCGCATAACTCCCCTTTCGATTGAAAATCATGTTTCATTCATCATGATGGCATCATCAGTAAATCGAACGATACGCTCCCATTCACCTCACATTCCTTATTCCTGCATTACTTTTGACCAACGAATAATAATTAAACTAATCGATTACTATTTTTGTTAACGTTTACATTGTAACGACAAACGCTGTAAATCGTCAATAGAAAATATATAAATGATGTAAGTTAGTTTCACTCCCACACCCCTCTAGTACGGCAGTATTCCATTCCTTCGTTTTAGAAATAAACGCAAAAAATGCCATCAGCTTTTGCCGACAGCATTCATCTCACGCAATATAAAATCATTTACGCATATTCGTTGTTATTAATAAAAATATTAATAATACCTTTACTCAGCAATTGAGGTTTTTTTCTGATCTGAAGCCATCGATAACGATTTATAATTATCATTTATCACCTTTAGCCAGCTCTCCTGACGACCCTCAGCGTAGGTGCTATCCTTGCGCTTGCAGACAATGCCCTCCAAATCCGATCTTCTTACAAGATCAAAAATAGCTGCACCCTCTCGCTCCACGTACAGCATCTTTTTGAAATAGGCATTATCCTCCAAAATATATTCCAGCAGCCGCTTTCGCTCAAGCAGCGGTTTTTGCCTTAAATCAAGCCCGTTGTAATAAAGAATATCAAATACAAAAAACTGGACCGGCTTCGTCCTTTTGGCTTCACGGATACTCGGTTCCTTCTTCAGCCTGTAACGTTCCTGCAGCGACTCGAACTCAATCGCTCCTGTAAACGGGTTTACATAGGTTACCTCGCCATCTAACAGAACATCCGCAGGCTCCCTCAGCGGAACATTATGTAATTCGGGATACTGCCGCGTAACTTCATTGAAATGCCGAGTATATAAAGCAGCCTTGCTTCCCATAAAGGAGAGCTGCAGGCGGTGTCCATCCAATAGGGGTTCAAATATAAAATCATCATCATCAAAAGGTTTTTCATATTCCGTTAATAACATGGGTTCCACAAACATTACGGCGCCCCCTTTCCGTTTAACCATTTTAGCATGATTTCACTTCAAAAATAGGAGGTAAATTTAGGTGAATGATATGAATAAACTCTCACTCGTATCCACATAATAGGTTCAAGAAGGAGGCTGAGAAAAGATGGCAAATCGTACGAATCAACTTCTTATACCGCAAGCCCGTGCAGCTCTAGAGCAGCTTAAATATGAAGTGGCCCAAGAGCTTGGCATTCAACTTCCGCAAGACGGATATTATGGCAACATGACCACTCGCGATATGGGCTCTATCGGCGGATTAATTACACGCCGGCTCGTTCAAATGGCTGAACAGCAGCTGTCAGGACGTCGTTAATTTCTACATAAATAAGCGCCAAGAATGCAGAGATGCTTTCTTGGCGCTTATTTATTTGAGAAAAAATAAGAAATTGTGCAAATAAATGCTTTTGTCACGAATGGAGAACTTCCCTTCTTCAATAAAAATAGGTAAAATGGGAGAGAGTTGTCCCGTTACATAACGCATACAAACAAATTCCATTATGGAAAGGAATATTCTAATATGATTATTCAACCAAAAACACGTGGCTTTATTTGTACGACAGCACATCCTGAGGGCTGCGCACAACAAGTACAACGTCAAATCGATTACGTAAACGCTCAACCAAGCATTGAAGGCCCGCGCAACGTGCTCGTCATTGGAGCTTCAACAGGTTATGGTCTTGCTTCACGTATCGTTTCTTCTTTCGCTGCTGGCGCTAATACAATTGGCGTTTATTTTGACAAAGCTGCTGAAGGCGCACGCACAGCATCCGCTGGCTGGTACAATTCCGCTGCTTTCGAGGAAGCTGCTGCAGCTGCTGGACGCAAATCTTTCAGCATCGTTGGAGATGCTTTCTCTGATGAAATTAAAGCAAAAACAATCGACTTGATCCGTACGGAACTAGGTCAAATTGATCTTGTTGTCTACAGCGTTGCTTCCCCGCGCCGTACGCATCCAAAAACAGGCGAAACGTTCTCTTCCGTTATCAAGCCGCTTGGCGGCACGTATTCGAACAAAACCGTTAACTTCCATAACGGCGATGTAACGCAAGTTACAATCGAGCCGGCAACAGAAGACGAGCTTCGTCAAACAATTGCTGTTATGGGCGGCGAGGACTGGCAGATGTGGATTGACGCGCTTGAGAAAGCTGGAGCACTTGCTGAAGGCGCAACTACAGTTGCTTACTCTTACATTGGACCTGAAATTACACATGCAGTTTATCGTGAAGGTACAATTGGCGCTGCTAAAAATGATCTGGAAGCTACGGCTCACCGCCTTAATGAACAGCTCAGCACAAATGGCGGTCGCGCATTCGTTTCCGTTAACAAAGCGCTCGTAACGCAATCAAGCTCCGCGATTCCAGTTGTGCCACTTTATATTTCCGCCCTTTATAAAGTGATGAAAGAAAAAGGCATTCATGAGGGCTGCATTGAGCAAATGTATCGTTTATTCTCAGAACGTCTATACGGTAAAGGTGAAACGCTGGTTGATGAAAAAGGCCTTATCCGCGTTGATGATTGGGAGATGAGACCAGAAATCCAAGCTGAGGTTGCCGATGTTTGGGCTAAGCTCTCTACAGAAAATGTTTATGATCTTTCTGATCTTGAAGGTTATCGTCGTGAATTTTTCCAGCTTTTCGGTTTCGAGACAGATGGCATCGATTATGAAGCAGACGTTAATCCAGAAGTAAACATTCCAAATCTTCGCTAATATTTCCACTGTAAAACCAATTCGAGCGTTTATTCACTCGAGTTGGTTTTTTTGTGTTTGCTGGTGCAAATACATTACTGGTATGGCCACTGCTATAAGGATCATACCCATAAAAGCGGGTGCGGCATGACCAAATGATACATAGATTTGACCTCCAATGATTGGCCCAATCATTCTGGCTAAGGCTTGAATAGATTGGCTGCCTCCTTGGATTCTCCCTTCGTCTACATACCTCTACCTTACCAAAAACAAAAACAGAGTGGTAGTCCTGCTCCCACTCCGAAAATTTATAACTTGATTAATGTATAAAAAAACCCCTTAACCGAAGTTAAGGGGTTTTGATTTAATACTATAGTTTTACAACGTTTTCTGCTTGTGGTCCACGGTTGCCTTGAGTTACGTTGAACTCAACGCGTTGACCTTCGTCAAGTGATTTGAAACCGTCGCCTTGGATTGCGGAGAAATGTACGAATACGTCATTGCCGCCTTCTACTTCGATAAAACCGAAGCCTTTCTCTGCGTTAAACCATTTTACTGTACCTTGTTCCATAATTGATTACCTCCAAAAGTATATTAACATGTTTTTTCCAGAAAAACTAAAAATCACACATTGAAAAAGATATCATCATACAAATGACAACCTTTTCAATGAGTGAATTCAAGGTTAAATTTGTTGTTTGTATTGATAATATACCATAGGCATTTGTAATAAGCAAGTCTTCATTTTAAAAAAGATCAAATCCCTTTTTTCTCCGGGATAACAACCGCTTGGTCAGGAAATTATATATCGGGTAGCAAGCACACTATTCTAACGTTGAGGAGTATGTACATGCGGAAATTTTTCATTTTAGCTTTACTTATTTTAGCTGTAGGCTGTTCGTCAAATCCAAGGATGTCAACCAATAAGCACTCTGCTCTTGGCTACACATCAACCAAAACACCTATTATTACGTCAACGCCACACACAACCCAGGCCTCTTCAATCTCTACACCGATGATGAAGAATCCTACTGTTTCAATGAAGGGCTCACAGTATAACAACATTCCAGATTGGCTGTTGGGCGATGGAGCAAATGGACTCGTTAATAAGTACCCTTATCCATTTCCGTCTCAATACCCTGGTCAAAACCCAGCTCAACAACCAACGACACAGAATCCAACAACTCAAAACCCGACCACTCAGAATCCAACGACTCAAAATCCAGCGGAGAAAGCTCCTTCTTCCTCTGGACAATATGAACAACAGGTGCTCCAACTGGTCAATTCTGAACGATCAAAATCAGGGTTGCCTGCACTCAGCATGGATGGCTCTTTATCCAAAATGGCTTTGGTCAAAGCACAGGATATGATTAACAACAACTACTTTGATCATAATTCACCAACTTATGGTTCTCCCTTCGACATGATGAAACAATTCAATATTACGTACAGTTCTGCTGGTGAAAATATTGCTAAAGGCCAGCCTACTCCTGATCAAGTAATGAAGGATTGGATGAACAGCCCTGGGCACCGCGCAAATATTTTGAAATCCAGTTTCACTAAAATTGGAGTAGGGTATTACCAAGGTGCATGGGTTCAAGAATTTACTGGTTAATCGCATCGATCAAAAAAAGAGCAGCCGACGAATTTCCACTCGTTGGCTGCTCTTACTAAAATCGCAGCATAATTATTTACTAAAGATTAAACCGAACCAAGTATTTCGCTTAATGCGGCAATAAACTGATCATTTTCTTCGGGCATACCTATTGAGATACGCACATGGAGCGGCAAGCCCCACGTTTTTCCGTGGCGAACGATAATCCCTTTAGCCATTAAACGCATGTAGATGGACTCCGATTCTGGCCCAAGCTCAGCAAGTACAAAGTTAGTCATACTTTGCGTATATTTGATTCCAAGCTGGTCAAATGAAGCGTACATGCGCTCACGTTCCTTGGCAACCAGTGCTTGCGAACTTAAAACATGCTCTTCATCACCGATCGCTGCAGCTGCAGCTGTCTGGGCAAGTGCATTAACATTAAACGGCTCCTTCACTTGAAGAATGCTCTGAATAATTTGCTGAGGAGCAGCCCCATAACCTACTCGAATACCTGCAAGACCGTAAATTTTCGAAAAGGTTTTTAGCACGATGAGCGGGTAGCCTGCTCTTACAAATGCCATTCCATCCGAATACAGCTCCTCCGAAACGTAGTGGCTGTAAGCTGTATCGAGCATAACCATGATACGTTTTGGGATTGAATCGAGTATATATTTCAAATCTTTTTGAGCTACATAAGTACCTGTTGGATTATTTGGAGAACATAGATATATAATTTTGGTACGATCAGTCACTGCAGCAACAATAGCTTCTGCATCATATTGAAAAGCATCATTGAGCGGGACAACGATTGTTTTAGCTCCCATCAGCTGAGCACCAAACTCATATTCACTAAATGTAGGTCCCGGCACAATAATTTCATCACCCGCATCCAAAAAAGCTTCTGCTACAAGCGTGATGAGCTCATCTCCGCCGTTAGTAACAATGACTTGATCTGCATGGAGGTCGTAATAATCGGCAATGGTTTTCTTCAATAATTGAGACTGGTTGTCAGGATAACGATGAAGATCAGTCAAGGCGGTTTGGATGGCTTCAATCGCTTTTGGAGAAGGTCCTAATGGATTTTCATTTGAGGCCAGCTTAATTACATGCTGCAGGCCATATTCGCTCTGAACCTCCCAAATCGGTTTACCTGGCGAGTAGGGCTTCATCACTTCCAAAGCCTTTCGTGGTTTAACTTCAATTTTCTCGTTCATACATTTCACCCTTACTAAACAAAGTCAAAACCTTTAATACGATAATACATTAATCCTTTCTCGCAGTAAAGAGTTAATGCGAGATAAGATTGTCGAAATAATGACTATATTCCCGCTCCAGCAGTATCGTATTGAACATTAAGAAAAGGAGGCACCCCTTATAGGCGCCTCCTTTTTATCTGTTTTTTTCACTTCGTTTTATTTGTCCTCAGCCAAAAAATCGATCATTGAACGAGCTTGTACCTTGCCCGCTGTAGCTGGCTTACTTGCTGCTTCTCCACTTTCGCGCAAGCGGAACTCTACGATTTTAGCTACACCTGGTACTAAATCAAAGAAATTGTCCGTGAACATGCCCTCGTGCTCTGCGGTAATCCATACCTGCTTAGCAAGCACATCCGTTTCCAGCGCGAACGACGTACCGTTGCTGCCTTCAACCTCTGAAATTCGAATAACCGCTGAAGCAAGCTTCTGTTCTTTCGCTTTCACGAAATAATGTTCCTTGCTGTCTATCAGCTTACCGCCTTGGGTCAGCTCTGCATACAATACAACACGGTTTGCTTTGCAGCCTGTCAGCCATTCCAGCTCGTTTATCGAGCTTACAATTGCTGCACTATTTCCTGCTATGGACACTTGAGTCGTTTCCTGCTTAATTAACACGCCTGCAAAATCGTATAGCGATAATTTGAGCTCGCCTTTCAACGATTCCAGCAAATCCGTTACCGCATGAATATGGATGACGCCGTCATCTGTCTTGTCAAAGGACAGCATTGTATCGGCGAAGCTTCTTTTCGCATAATACTGCATAGCTTTCCATTTCCCGTAATAATCCATGCCTGCCCAAGAAGCTACTGGCCAGCAATCATTCATTTGCCAGTATAACGTTCCCATGCAATATGGCATGTTGCGACGATGCGCCTCAATCGCCATCTTCATCGCTTCTGCTTGCAGCACCTGACTCATATAGAGGAAAGCAGGGAAGTCCTTAGGCTCGCTCATATAAATATCCATGTATTCTTTAATGAGACGGTTGCCGTCGCCATTCTTCTGATGCGCGCGCATTACCTTAGAATCCAGAGCCAAATCCTGCTCCGTTGCGAATTTCATCACCGTATCATACTCAGGGAATGACTGGAAGCCGTATTCACTCATAAAACGGCCGATTTTCAGGTTGTAGTTCTCAAATGGCTCAACTGCGTGCCATACTCCCCAGTAATGAACATCTCCCTCTGTAGATAGCGGATGCGCATGCTGGTTAATGTCCCCCGACAGCGATATAAGCGGTGAGGATGGCCAATATTGTGTTCCTGGCGCATAGGCTTCAACCGCATCAGGTAAAATGTCATGGAAAACCGCCTCGTAGTCCGCCCAAATGACAGCGCGCTGCTCCGATGTATATTCTTTTTTCCAGCCCCAGCCGCCCTTCTCATCAAATTGCGCCCAAGCTGAATCAATCTCGTTATTGCCGCACCACAATACGATGGAAGGATGATTGCGCAGCCGCTTCACATTCTCTTCTGCTTCCAAGCGAACATTTTCTAGAAAGGCCTCATCGCCAGGATACATGCTGCATGCGAACATAAAGTCCTGCCACACCAAGATGCCGTACTCATCACAAAGCTCATAGAACACCGACTGCTCATATATACCGCCGCCCCATACACGAAGCATGTTCATATTCGATTCCGCAGCAGAAACAATTTCATGTCTATATCGCTCATCTGTTACTTCTGTAATGAAGCTGTCATTAGGGATATGGTTTGCACCTTTCGCAAACACAGGAACGCCGTTAAGCTCAAAATAAAACGAGGCTCCTACCTCATCCTTGTCTCGCACCAATTGAATGGAGCGAAGACCAGTACGAACGGACTTTGCAGCTATCAACTCTCCATCCTTGCAAAGCTCTGCTGTAAATGTATATAAATGAGCATCGCCAAGTCCTCTGCTCCACCAAAGCTTTGGATTCTCGATATCAACAGGCAGTTGAATCACATTGATCCCTTGCTTTAAGTGCGCAGCCTGCTCCCAAGTTTGTCCCCCAGCACTTAACTTCACCAAGCCGTTCCATTCATGCTCCGACTCAATTTCCACATCTACCGTTAAGCTAGCTTTCGAAGCATTTACCTGATCCTGCTTCACATATACATCCGTAATTTTACTGTCGGACCAGCCCTCTAGTCTAGCTTCACGCCAAATACCGCTCGTAACGAATCGTGGACCCCAGTCCCAGCCATAATGATAAGGCGCTTTTCTTGCAAAAATACTTATCTTCTGAGCACCCAGTCCGCCAAGCTCTGATTGATCATTACTAGCTGGTAGATTATAGCCAAGCTTCTCGATCTTCGGCAAATCCTCTTGCACAGGGGAGCGGAATTTAATCAACAATACATTATCTTTGGCATTCACCATAGACGCTACATTTGCTTTCCATGTTCTGAACATATTGTCTGCTGACAATACATGATGGCCATTTACATAAACGTCTGCATACGTATCTAACCCATCGAATACGAGTTCAATAGTTGAAGCATTAAACAATTGATCATTTACGTCGAAATGAGTCTCGTATTCCCAATCTATTTTGTCAATCCATTGCAAATCATGTTCATTTGTTTTATAGAAAGGATCTTTGATGATGCCATTGCGCAGCAAATCCGTATGAACGCAGCCAGGCACGATGGCTTCCATCCATTCTTGCTCCTGACAAGCTTTGAATTTCCAATTACTTAGCACTAGTTGTGTTTCTCTCATTTTGTCCTCCTAAGAATATGTGTCTTCCTATCGCTTGTCATTTTTCTTTATCTACAGCTTTTTTCATGCTAAACAAGTCTGGAAGTTCATCCAGTGTCGTCACATTTGAATGATTGTAGATTTTTTTCAAAATCTCTTGGCTGTTATGTTTTCCATCGTTTAAATAATCGCCTTCCCAGGTGACAAACCAGCTCCAATTCGCACCATACGCTTTCATTAAGTCCGGATCAGGAATGGAACCATTTTCGGTCATTGCAACAAGTTTTTTATTGCTTACTAGAGCGACGAGATTATCAAAATAATTAATGGCGGGAGAATGATCTCCAGGGGCTGGATAACTATCTACACTAACGATATCCACTACGTCATCTCCTGGATACCATTCGGGCTGGACCGAATTCCAGATCCATATGAGATTGTTTAATTCATGCTTATTGACCAGTCGATCGTATACTATTCGGTAAAGCTGCTTTGCCGGTTCAGGACCCTTTGCTCCCCACCAGAACCACCCGCCTTCCGCTTCATGAAGCGGTCTAAATAACACGGGCACATGGGCATCCTTTAATCTTTGAAGCTGCACGGCAATCGTATCGATATCAGCTAGCAGCAGCTTGTACTCCTCCGATTCAGTGTCACTCAAAGCTTTCTCCAAATCAAAGGTTACCGAATCAGCATAAAACCCCCGCCACCATTCTTTTCCCGGCTCGTCAATTATGCCGGTGGGAGCGTTCCAATGCCATAAGAAGGTTGTAATGCCGCCTTGCTTATGCCAGCCAATTGCTTTTTCCACTTCATACGAGATAGCTCCGTGCTCTGCTCTTGTTTTGGAATAATCGATTAAATCAAACCCGACCATCGCTGGTTCTTTACCGGTAATCTTCTCAATCCAAGAAACATTATCCAGTCCGGTTTGACCCGACAACATCGACTCGCCATAGTTTTCCACCAAATAATTCATTAGTTTTTTGGCTTCTGCAGAAGCATTCCCATTCACTAATTCACCAGAAACCTGATGTTTCGTTTCAGGCTGCGTCTTTTGCAGCTTAATATAGTCGATATCGTAATAACCCCAGCCTCGAGTCAGGCTAATCGTATTCGTGCCCTCTTGTAAAAGCAGCTTCCCTGCCTTGAGCTCCGTAAATTGATCATTTGGCTGTAAAACCAAATCGCCGTGGGGCTCATTATTCAATGAAATGCCAGCTACTTTATTGCCATTTGGCGCCCGGTAGCTGACCCAAACATTGTATAATATTGCCTTTGGAGCAACAACCTCAAACGATAACTGGTCCTGCTCATCCGTAAAATCAGTAACGAAGCCTGAGCCAGAGAAGCCCTCCGCTTCTTTGGAAACCATAGTACCTTGAAGCAGCCCGGACTCCGCTTCGTATTTCAAAAATGGTTCTACCTTGTTTGAGCTTGGCAGAACAGCCAATATAACGACTAAAGCGGCGCCTAGAAGCGCTAAGCTGACAGCCAACGCACTAATGACAACTCGCCTGCTCCTAAGGGCGGTCACCTGATAATCCCCACTTTCGCGAGACGGAAATTAGTGCCTGTGCATTCTGGTCGATTGCCATGAATGACTTCAAGCTCGAAGCGGTGACGGCCGCTCACCCAATCATCTCCGAAACAGCTTAAGCGATACCACCCATCATCCTGGACCCATGATGGCCTCTCCCGCTCCATCACTTGCCACTCCCCATCATCTATTCGGTATCGAAACTCAGCTGAGCTTCTCCCGAAGTCAAAGCCAAGAACGAGTCCTCTTCCCTCGAAGGAGAAGGACAACTCTGCTCCAATGGCCGATGTCTCGAGCACTTGATCGATCCACTCCAGGTGAGGCCATCTCCTTATGGCCCAAGAACCTCTCGTATGAATGTGATGAAAAGATAAGTCGAATACATCATCCCAGCATTGTGTATCCAGCGGCTTTGGTATCAAGTATGAAACCTGATCAGCCTCCACCGCGTGATCCGCGTACGGTAATTCCTTCTGGAGATAAGCAATTACGCTTTGCCCATAGCTCAAGCTTCCTCTGCTTGTCGGATGAAGACCATCTGGCAGCCATTCTTCAAAGCGCAGCTTGCCTTTCTTGACTTCCTCAAAAGCATACAAACCCATCCATACCGAGCTAAGATCATAATGCTCTGCTATCCGCTCAAATTCATTAATCGTATCCGGTACCAAGCCCTGTGTAATAGCGCTGTACATATTTTGCGAATACGTGTATACGATGACGATATCGCGCTGGCCATCAGCGAGCAATTGCCTTATTAATCCTTCGCGCGAGCGATTGCGCTTCAAGGTTGGCTCGCCTTCATCATTAACTGCATATTCAATAAAAACCAAATCGCAATTCGTATCGATTAAATCGCGTTTGGCGCGGAAAGCAGCTAAATCGCTGCCCGTTGCTCCAATCGCTGCATTTTCAACCGCGATACGCAGTTCCGGGTATTGCTCCGTGAACCAGGCAATGACTGCCTCCGGCCAGTTATGGCGCGGCCTTGCATCGGTAATCGAGCCTCCAATAAAGCCAACCGTCAAGCGTCCTTCTTGGATTCCGCGCCGCGTTCGATGCAGATTGCTTCGGTGATTCCAAATCGACAAAGTCATAAATGGCGTGCTCCTTGCACAAGTATTAGTCCTTGCGATGAATGGCATCCACCCGCTATTCTCGCAGCTGATAATTTTTCAAATCAGGCAGCTCATCCTTCGTTAACGAGAAAGGGTGATTATAAAATTTGATAAGCTGTTCCCTATCTGTAAACTTCTCGGCATATACACGGTGTCCATCCACAGTATTGTAGACAAAATTGCCATACCACGTGCAATTCCATGCCCAGAGTGCACGATCCTGCAGCATAAGATCTGGATCAGGAATCGGTCCATTTTCAGACAAAGCAATAATTTTGTTCATGCTTGTGTAAGCGAGTGCCTTCTCGAAACGATCAAGCTGCGACTCGTAATTTTGCTCAGGAGGATAAATATCTTCTCCAATAATATCGACGTACTCATCGCCCGGATACCAATCCGCATGCTGTCCATTCCATACCCAAATCAAATGGTTCAACTTATGCACGTTCGTCATTCGGTCATACATCAGCTTCCACAATTGAACGCAGGGCTCAGCCCCTTTGCTGCCCCACCAGAACCAGCCTCCCGAAGCCTCGTGCAGTGGTCTCCATAATACAGGCACCCCTGCATCCTGCAGCCGTTTCAGCTCGGAGGAAATCGCATCAATATCTCTGATCAGCAGCTTATAATCCTCTGACTCTTGATCACTCAACGCCTTCTGCACATCAAACGTCGTTGCTTTTGTATAGAAGCCGCTGCCCCACGTTCGGTCAGGGGCCAAATCAATTAAATCCTTAGGCGCATTCCAATGCCAGCAAAAAGTTACGATGCCGCCGCTTTGCCACCAATCAATCGCAATATCCGTATCGGAGCATGTGGCCCCGCGCTCTGTGCGCGAGGGTGAATAATTCATGAAATCAAAGCCATAAACAGCTGGGTATTTCCCAGTCACTTCATGCAATATTTCAAGCTCAGGTGTTGATACTACACCGATTTGCTGACCGGTCAATATGCGAGTTCCATAAATGTCGCATAAATAGGTCATCAGCCTTTTCGCCTGATCGTCTGCATTCGGGTTTATGAGCTTAGGTTCCACTATGAAACGGGATTGCTGCTTCACATTCAACATTTATGGTTTCTCTCCTTCTTTGACATTTCTTTTTGTATATCCTTACTTAACCTACTGCCTGCTACCCGATAATACCGCTCCGCTCCACACTTTCAACGAAATAACGCTGAACGACTAAGTACAAAATGATTAGCGGTATGATAGCAAGCAAAATACCCGTATCAATAATCATTGCCACATGGTTCGGATCAGCCTTAACGTTACCGCCTCCGGCCGCTACCCCCAGCAAACCTGGAAGCAACGCATTGGCTTGAGCTGACAATGTCGAAATCTTAATCGGCATAAGTGCGGATTCACTCATGAACAGCGAAGTGAAAAAGGTATCGTTATACTGCCAAACAAAGCAGAACAGCACAACAGTAATGATTGGCGGAATGGCGTTCGGCAGCATGATTTTCAAAAATGTTTTCACTCCGCCAGCACCATCAATCAATGCTGCTTCCTCTATCTCTTTAGGCATTCCTTTAAAAAACTGGCGGAAAATATAAATGAACAGGCCCGCTTTTAATCCGATTGCCGTCGCAGACGTTATAATAGAAGGCCAATACGTATTGAGCAGATTAACGCCTTCCTTACCCGTCACGAGATGAATGACTCCGAGTATGTCAAAGCTTCTAAAATGAAGATACATCGGAACCATCAACGTGCTTGTCGGAACTAGAATCGTTAATATGACCAGAGCGAACAGCACATTGCTGCCTGGGAAGTTAAAACGGGCGAAGCCGTACCCAGCAAGCGCGCAGGAAGCTGTCGTTAGTAGCGTAGTCACAATAACAAAGACAAGCGTATTCCCTAGGAGAGGAAAGTAGTGTAAAATATCCATCGCCATTTTGATGTTGTCGAGCGTAAAGTGGACAGGCACCATATAAATCGTCGGATTGTAAATATCGACTTTGTCTTTGAAAGCAACAGAAAACTTCATAAGCAGCGGATAAATGATGATGTACGAGATGCCAATAACAAGCGCGTAACGAAAAATGGCGTACAACGTATCGATCGTCTTATTTTTCATTTTCTGCAGCCGATATTTATTGTCCTCGTTGCGAACAGCCTGTGAAGCCTCCATATGCAGCTTCCTCCTTTGTTAATCACTCAGTTGTAATGTACTTTTCTCGATAGCAGCACTCCGATAATGACCAAAACAACGCTTATAATCAACGTGTAAACCCAAGACATCGCTGCGCTTAGCCCAAAGTTTTGCGTGGTGAATGCCGTCGAGAAAATCATATCCGTAACTGCGCTGCCCGAGAATGAATCAATAATCGTATAGATGACATTGGTCAAAATGAGCGGGCTAACTAATGGAAATGTGATTTTCCAGAACGATTCATAGGCTGTAGCGCCTTCCATCTTAGCCACCTCATACATGGCACCTGGAACGGACTGCAAAGCAGCTAGAAAAATAAGAATTTGCACGCCAGAGCTTGTAATAATCTCATAGATTCTAGTAATCGCCTGAACGATGTAGTCTACGAACGATAGCGGCAATCCTATTTCACTAAGTATCATGACCATTGACATAATATTATAGGTGGAAGAAGCTTCACCCATTTCACTTACGACCGATGAATCGCCTACTAGATTAATAAGCCCCGCTGTTTCTGCAGCTGAAATCGCATTGGAAGCGAGTATGACAGGCAGGAAAAATATCGCTCTCGCGAGTATTCTGCCACGAAACTTCTGATTAAGCAGCGTAGCAGAGAAAAGGCTGAAAAATAATATCATCGGTACATTCAAAACCATTTCAGAAACGGATTGGGTCAAAATCCGATTGAAGGTAGCATCCACGAACAACGCTTCTTTAAAATTCGCCCAGCCAACCGATTCCAAAATAAACCCAGTCGGTTCCACCGTTAGCTTGCTGAAGCTGAATTTAATGGATTGGATAAGCGGGGTCGCAAACATAAATATGAAGCCCAGCAGCCATGGGAAAATAAATGCTACGCCAAGAAGTGAGCGCTTGTGGCGCAAAGCTAACTTATATCCATTCATTAACGCTCACCTCCTACCCAATAGTTTTGAGCTTCAACTTTGTTTCCGTTAATGCTGACTTGCTTATCTGTGTAATTGACAATAATTGATTTCCCATTGCTGTATTGCATCTCTACGACACCGTCTTGATGGCGAATATGCTTCACCATTTGAGCGTTTCTCACACCGGAGAGCACATCGTTTGCTTCCTTATACATCGACAGCGCTTGATCATACCAGTCTTTGTAATGGGTAGAGAACAGCTTGTCAAAATGAGTGAATTTCAGTTTAGACGATGGTTCATAGCTCCATGAAAAATGCGGCGCTGAGCCAAGCTCTACCGAACGAAGCAGCTGCTGCTGAATATCCTGCTCATCCTCTAAGTTAATCGCACCGCCGGCATAATCGACATATCCATGAATAACCATTTGATAAAATGGAACTTCCTCATCCGTTAGCACGAAGCCGCTGGATGACGTTGGCACATTTATAAGATGATCTGCGAATGGCCATACATAAGCATTTCCGCCCGTAAGCATCGTTTGATCGACGCGCTCATCCACCTTGCTCAGCTCATCCTCAACGATTTTTTTAGCCGTTTCGCGTTGAATGACTCTGCTCGTACGGAAGTCCGAGCTCAGCACGCTGCCAAGGTCCCGCAGCGATATTCCCCTCATGCCAAGCGAATCATACTTCTTCATAAACGTATCAACGAAGTAGGGAAGCTTTGCCGGTGACAACAAATAATACGAGCCTAACAGCATATCCATTCGATTAAGCGCTCGGTTATAAGGATAAAGCTCTGCTTCCTCCCGTGTAACGAACCGCGATGCATCAGAGGATGGAACAAAACCTCCATCATCATGATAAATTTGCTGAAAGGCTACATCTGGGAACAACATCCCGCCGGATTGCTCCAGCTGATTCGCTAGCTTAATAAAGCTGGACTTGCTTCCGAGCTCGCTGTCCACTTTCAGCTTTACTGGTGTCTGATGATTGACGCCGTTGCCGAACCAGCCCGTGTAACGAATGAGCAATCGATTAATCCCATCCGACTTCAGTTGTCCAGCCATTTGTGAGGCTTGCTCAAAGGATGTCATGGCAACGACGGAGCTGTACGGTACACCAAGGAATGATTTCCGCTTGTCGACCGTTCCTAGAATATCCAAATAAAATGGAAGCTTTTCATCATCTTTTAATGGCTGAAGCTTGTTTTCAGCTACAAGCCTGTCACGATAAAGCTCCGCCATTCCTGAATAGCTCGCCTTATCTCCTGAGAGAAAGCTGTACCGAATTTGAATGTCGCCTTTATAAATCTCTTCACTCAACAGCTGGATTTCTTGAATCTTTGAACCAGTGTAAAGCTCAAGCTCATCCTCTCCACGCAATGAGTAGCTGCTGTGAATATAATTGTAGGAATTTTTTTTACCGCTGATATCAGCAGCGATGCTGGCAACAGCATCACCTTCTTCAATCACCGCAAACCACGCTGCGCTTCCTGCCTTCATCCCAAATACCGGCATTCTAGCACTCTCGCTTACTTGACCGCGGCGGTAGCTGTTATCGTTCGGATCAAGGCCATATACTCTTTGTACGTATTGCTCTTCCTTTACCTTGCCGTTGTTTAGATGGATCAAGCTTCCGGTTCCATCCGGCACGAACATATATCCTTCGTTTTCCTTATCTGCAGCGCCAAAGAAATTAAGCATCTCGATGCTGCGAATTTGATAGCCTCCGCTTTCTTTGACCTGATTGACTGGAACGGATGCAACCAGTGAACCGCCATCAATGCGGTATTCCAAAGGAATAACGAAGTTTGGTTTGCTCGATTCGCCGCCGCCTGCAACGCCATTTTCCTCATTGTCGAAAGCGAGATCCTCATCGGAATAACCAGCCTTGACGAATGCCGCCGTCATTTTGCTCAATACAAGCGGCTTGGAAACCTGCGCATCTAGTCTCTCTAATACTTCCTTATTGTCCGCTTTCGGATAATAGCGCAATCCCACATACTTGGCCGTCGGTGCATCCAGCTTGGAGAGCACCTTCTCTTCCAATCGCACTTTGCTTATATACCTTGGCAAGGCATCCACGCCGATTGACGTATCGCCAATCGTATAGGTGATACGAATGCCGTTCTCAATGCTTTCAGCTGTAAACTGCTTATTTGCGATACTTTCCGTGAAGTTGGTGAATGTATCCAGCGTACCGATTGAATCCCGGAACAGTACCGTCAACTGAGAAGACAATATTTCCTTCTCGAAGCCCGATGCGATAGCATCCTCACTCCGATTGGGCGGATTGCTGTACCAGATTTGGCCTTGCCGTTTATCCCTCACAGCGACCTCTGTCGTTTCGGCGCTGTAGTATAACGATAATTCGGAATTGTCCGCTACAAGCTGCATGCCTGGCACACCTTTTGAAGAATCAGGCATTGCCTTAATTGCGGCTCCAGCTTCCAGCTCAGTTGTCATTTTCATATAAGCGGCTGCTTTAACGGCTTTAGCTCCACGACTGGTGAATAGCAATACGGAGCAGACCAAGATACAAATTGCTGCGGTACAGGCCAGCACCGCAACCAGCTTTTTACGATTTTTCACGGGTGCGGCCTCCTTTACGTACGGAAAATGATTTCACGATAAATATTGATAATAAAATCGATAATTTGCTGCATCATACTCAGCACGAGCGTCCCAAGAAATACGATAATGCCCATTACGATTACCGTCAGCAGCATCGTAATAATCGTTTTAAACGCCGAATATTGATGAACCGTCATCGTACCGACAAATAGAAGCGCTAGAAACCAAATGGTGGATATAGACATAACTAAATAATAAAAAGCCGTTTCTTCCTGTACCATAAACCGGCTCGCAATGGTCATGGGCACATAAAGAATGACCATAGGAACAAGCGCATAACCCGTCGCCATAACAATTTCTTTGAATTTACCTTCGCCATCCATTAAGGTTGTAATCGCCCAATTGGATATACACCAAAGAAAGAAAGGAAATACAATCGTAACGAGCTGAGTCAGGCTGTTCAAATGACGTGGATCATTATAGTTCACCAGAAAACCTGCAAACTGATTTTGTAAAATAACAGAAACGATGACAAGCAGCAAAATAGCTAATGCGACCTTTACTTTTCCTTTGCCGTCATACTTCATATCCCAGAAGCCGTCAAAAGGATGAACGATTAAATGCAGCGGAAACTTAATGAAATCCTGTTTCATAGCGATCTGCCCTCCTTAGCGGTTTGCGATGCAAAGTCTGACATCGTAAGCTTCCTCTTTTTCATACGAGAGCTTACCAGCTTGAACGCAAGCCATGCAGCTGCTAGGACGATCAGCATTGTTAGAAAGGTTCCTGAATGTTCCTTCATTACTTCCCTGCGGTACCTTTTGTAAGCTACGGAATAACTATCGCGGTCCATGCCCAGCTTGAAATACTCGAGCGCTTCCCCGTTCTTCCGCTCCATCAGCAATGATTTGCCAATGCCTATATACGCAATATCGTAGTTGCTGTTTAACCGAAGCACTTCTTGCCAAATCGGTACCGCCAGCTTATCCTCACCGGTGTAATGCAGCTTCACCGCCTCGTTTACGCTGGCACCAAACTTCGTTGGCTCAAATACGACAATATTGCTTTTCCCACGATCAAGCACCAGTTGTTTTTCACCCAAATGCTCGACGGCGACCGGTATTTTAAACGTACCGATCTGATTTCCCTTACCGCCATACACATAGAGCAAATCGCCTTCATCATTGTAGGTAAATACTTTGCCTTGATTTCCGTCAAGCACGCTGTACATTCCGTTTTCGAGCACCTTCACATCAATCAGCTTGGAAGGACCAACAGCGCGCCTGAACAAAATATCCCCTAACACATCGAAGTAACCGAAGCGCTTCAGCACATCCTCACCTGATGGATTAAGTCTTTTTACTGGTTCCTTAGAGTCAGGATCGATGTTCGTTGCATAGACAAATCCTTTGGCATCGATATCGATATTCGAAAACTCGGTTGGTATAAACAGCACCATTTGCGCTTTCTGTGCTTTGGTTGAAAGCAAGCGCCATATGACTTCCGTATAGTCCCGCTGCACTTTGTTTGTCCCTACATATCCGATAAACTGGCCTTTCTCATCAAACTGCATGATGCCTTCGTAGATGCCTTGCGCTACGACATAAACCCGTTTGGCTTTATCTACCGTTACCTTTAACGGAATAAATTTAAAATCACTTGCCAAAACATCAGATTTGGGCTGCTCGATTATTCGAAGCATTTCACCGTCGCTCGATAACACGACAACTCGCCCGTTGTCCGTATCCGCAACATAAAGCTGCTCCTCCTCATCAACGAATAGTCCCGACGGATTTTTAAAACCGATCTTTTCTCCGTCCTTCTCGTATTCGTTAATGATGTTTTTCACTTTCCACTGATCATCTAAAATAACGATTCGGCCATTGCCGCTGTCCACAATGTATATGAGCCCGCTTGCAGACACGACCATATCCTTTGGCTCTAAAAAGTCACCGATGCCAATATCAGCTCCGGATATGGAGCGTTTGGGTACATAAGCCGCCGGTGCTGGAACTGCTTCTTCCCAATAGTTATAGTTGTAGCTCTCATATGGCGTCGACGCTGCAGCCGCCGGTGCAGGCGCTGCGGTAATAAACAATAGGGAAGCCGCCGCGATGACGAGAAACCATTTTTTCGCTGACAAGTGCATTCCCCCCCTTTTAATCTTTCATTCCTGAAGTCGCCATCGTTTCAATAATTCGGCTTTGCGAGAAAACGAACAGCGTAATCGGAACGCTCATCAGAATGAGTGCTACTGCTGCCGCCGCTCCTGCGCGAGCAATACCGCCTGCCACAACTTGATTCGCTGCAAAATGCAGCGATTTAAGCTGTTCGCTGTAAATGAAGCCATTCCCATCGCTGCCCCAAAGAATTTGGAAAAGCAAAATAATTAGCGTCAGCCATGCCGGTTTTACATTGGGCATTACGATGGTCCAGAAAATACGATATTCGCTTGCTCCATCAATTTTCGCCGCCTCTAACAGCACATCAGGAATCTGCTCCATAAATTGCTTCATTAAATAGAGACCAAGCGAATAAGCAAAAGCAGGAATGATGACTGCCCAATACGTATCGATCAAGCCTAACCATGACATGATCATATAGTTTGGAATAGCTGTTACGGCTGGCGTAAACATCAAGGATAAAACGACAATGCTGAACATGAAGCTTTTACCTGGAAACTTATGCTTGGCTAGCGGATAAGCAGCTGCCGACGCTAACAGTACATGCCCAATGATTCCCATGCCGGTAATGAAAACCGTGTTGAAAATATACCTTGAAAAAGGAACCCATGAATTGCCTAACAATGCAAATAAATCGATAAAGTTGTTCATGGTCGGGTTTCGAACAAATAATGTCGGAGGAAACATAAATATTTCATCCAACGGTTTAAAGGCATTATTGATCGCATAGATTAGCGGCACGATCATGAACGCACCAAACGCCGTAAGCAAAACAAAAAGCGAGAAGCTGCCCCAGAACGATCGATTTACCCGTTTCCTCGGGATTCGAAAGGAGAAGTTCATGAACTTATTCACCTACCCTGCGAAGAAGTTTTTGAACGATGAGATTCGATCCCACCATAATCATGAATAACACAGAAGCAATGGCAGAAGCGTAACCCATCTCAAAACGGGTAGTACCGAAATCGATTAAGTGAGTAACTATCGTCTCAGCTGCATAGTTGACGCTTGGGAACCCTGCGAGGGCGATTGAAACATCAGCCACTGCAAATGCCGTCGTAATCTGAATGACTGCCCCGAACATCAGCTGCGGCCGCATCGAAGGCAATGTAATGTACCAAAGCTCCTGCCATCGATTCTTCACGCCATCGACTGCGCCAGCCTCATATAATGTCCGGTCAACGGTTTGCAAACCTGCAATAAAAGCAAGGAAACCCGTTCCAAGACTAAGCCAAAGCTGAACAAGAATGATGATCGGCAAAATGTATTCCTCTTTTTTCAACCATTGAAGCGGCTCCAAGATGATGCCCAGCTTCAATAAAAAACCGTTGGCAATACCATAACGATCGCCGGAGAAAATCATCAGCCATATAAAATACACGTTTCCGGATATCGATGGCGCATAAAATACGAGAGTCATTATCGCTCTCAGCTTTGGAGACAGCTCATTAATAATCCATGCAAAAACAAAACATGCGATATAACTAATCGGTCCCGTTATTACAGCGAACAACAGCGTGTTCTTTACGGCAATGAGGAAAACATCATCATCTAGAAATAAGCGCGTATAGTTCTGCCAGCCGACAAACTTTGGAAACTCCAGCATATTGAAGTACGTAAAGCTAAGCACCACCGACACCAAAACCGGCAGTACTGTAAACACGGCGAACAAAACCATGTAAGGCGCCAGCAATATGTAGGAGTGTTTGTTTGCTTTCACTTCCCGCAGCTTCAGGTTCCACCAATTTTGCACGCTTGACCCTCCCTCCATTATTGCGGCAACCCGAACTCTTTTCGTTTCGTCGTAATTTCATCCTGCATATATTGGACATAGTCCATAATCGATTCGCGCGCCTGCACTTGACCAACAACCGTCTTATAGAAGGCATTAAACAAATGCCGGCCTGTGAAATATCCGCCTGGCACTTCCGGCACCCCTTGTACCCATTCAAATTGCGCCTTCAAGTTTTCGTAATCGGCAACCGGCCATGGCAAGCTGTCGAGTGCCTTAATATTGGCAGTTGGATAACGGGCTGCTGCGCCCATCAAACCTTCCATTTCACGACCAAACACCGTTTGTGTCGCTTCGCTGGTCCACCATTTCATGAACTCCCATGATGCTTCCTTGTCCTTCGCCTTCTTCATCATTACGACAGCGCTGCCTCCGCTTGGCACCTCACGATTAATGGAGCCATCCTTCTGGATGGTTCCCGGAACAGGAGCGAAGCCCCACATGCCGCGAATTTCTGGCGCAAATACAGAAAGCTGGTTATAGGTTGTATAATCTGCAATGCCGATTGGCATCTGCCCCGTACGGAAGCGATTGGAGAAATCATATTCCCGTTCTAATTTATAGTCGGTATAAAACTCCGTCCATTGCTTAAATGTTTCAATGCCGATGCGTGAATCCAGATCGGATTCTTTGCCATCATTGCGGTATAGCTGTCCGCCATTCTGAAATAATAGTGCCGCATACATCGAGTTTGGCGGTATGTTTTGCCCTTGAACAGCAGCTTGTGCCACAACTGGCAAACCGAATTGCATATGATTTTTACTTAGAACGGCTAGTAAATTAGAAACTTCATCCCAAGTTTGCGGAATTTCCAGATCCAGCTGATCAAGCACATCCTTACGGTAAAAGAGCATGTTGAACGTTTGTGTTTCCGGCAACGCATAAACCCCGCCATCATAGCTGTATGGAACAACTGCGCTTGGACGGAAACGTTCCCTCACCTCTTCGAAATCAGCAAACTGTGTCAAATCAGTTGAAGCGTTGCGCATCGCAAAGTTAACAGGCAAATCATTTTCAATCTGCATGGCGATGTCGGGACCTTGGCCCGCCAGCGTTGCAGGCAGCAGTGTTCCCATGTTTACCAGCTTCAAGTTGACATTAATGCCGGTAACGGATGTAAAGGTTTCGTCAATCATCGCCTTCATCGTGTTGGCTTGATCCCGTCCGCTTCCGATCCATACGGTAATCGACCTTTGGTCGGCGTCCTCAGAAATATTTCCGATCTGATTGTAATCCGTAAAGAAAGAAGAAATAAAAGTTGCAGATTGATGCTTAAGATTCGCAGCGAAACCCATCCCTTTTTTAGGGAATTTCTTATCTGGTGAAGCGACATACAGCGCATCGATCTCAAGCGGCTGCTGCCTTGCTTGCTGAACCCAAGTTCCTAGTCCGCCCGTGTTTGTCTTGTAGGCTCCAAGCCTTCTTGGAATGGTATCCGGCTTCTCAACCATCTCATCCAATTGCAGTGACATCGTCTTTAGAAGAGCCTCTTGGTCACTGGATTGTCCTGATAATTTGACGAGCTGCGCGGCAATGGTTTTAAGACGTTCACTTTCTTCTTCAAAAACGTTAAGTATGTTGGGAACTTTTTTCTCAATCTGATAATCACGGTATTCATCAGGCTTCGTTCCCGTAATCATCAATATTTTGCGATACATTTCATTCAAATTATAAAGACTGCTTTCAACCTCTCGAATGAGCGGGGCAAACTCGCCTAAACTTACCTCAAGCCTGAGTGTATGCTTTCCTTTTTCCAAGCGGTATAAATAAGGAGACTTTCCACCCATCACATCAAGCCGATAGGAGCTCTTATAACGAAACGCAACCTTTTCCATTTCCTTAAAAGGAACTTCACCGTCAATGGTTAATGTACGAGTTGAATAAATGCCTCTAACGAAGTTTTGCTGCGTTTTAAAGGCAATTTGGTAAAGCCCCGTTTCAGGGACATCAATTTCCCATTCCATCCATTGACCAGGAAGACGCCAATTCAAGCCGCCAATCGTATTAATTTTTATTTTTGAAGAGCTGTAAGGATATACTGCAGCACTTGAACGCTCGCTTAGCGGATACAAGGTAGGTGAAGACTTTGCTGTGGAAGCCTCGCCTTCAATCGTAATCAATTGGCCGCTCGTCGCCTTCATACCATCTGCTTCATACTGCTTAAGCAACTGTTCATAGGGTAGTGGAGCAGGCTGTTGAAATAGTTTCAATTGTTTAACGACCATCGGTTCCCGTGTAGATTCAAGCGTAATCGTATGTTTGCCCTCCGAAAAATAAAATAAGAAAGGTTCATTCTCGTAACCATCGGAATCTTGAAATGTTTTCTCGCTCCATCTCGGCTTCTCCACTTGCTTTGGTCTGAGATCATTGCCTTGATTGTCCTGAACAACTTGAGCTGCTTGATTATCCCAAACACGGTCAAACTGCAGGAAAGCAGCTTCTCTGAACGGACGTTTTCCGTCAATGAATAAATCCCGTTCAATCGCTGAGCTTTTTCCTTCAATGGGATAATAGAGCAAAGAAAGATTATAAAGACCCGCATCAGTCACATCAAATGACCATTCCACTTTGCCCGATTCGCCTGTTAACAAGGAAGATCCGTCCATGCCCTCGTAGTTGTTAAGCTTCTCGAACTCAGCACCCTCTATATGGCTGTAATTGATTGCTTCTAATACGATTTCCCGCTCTGGACGGGCAGCCGCCTCATATTGCGAGACATAATCATGATATTTTTGTTCATTATAAGCCGAGATCTTCGTCGATCCGGATTGAACGGACTCCTCCGTCAGCGCATTATCCGAACTGCCGACTGCATGCGCCTTAGGCACTGACGGAAGCACCATTAAAACTGCCAAAACAAAAGGGACTAGCTTCCTTGCCATATTGGTTAGCCGCAAATTGCTTATCACCAGAGGTCCTCCTTACATGCATAAACGGTTTCTCCGTCCATAGGCGGGGAAGCTCACGTTTGATGGTGAAATATAAGCCCATATATCTTCTAGCATTTATTTTCCTCGTTCTCATACAATCGGGGGAAGTCATGAAAGACGTCCCCCGACCTATACATTAAACCGCTGCCTTCAATTACTTAGAAAGCTTGGCTATGGACGCTTCTGCTTCCGGCTTATACTTCTCTGCAGTCGCAGTCACTGATTGATTATTTACGATAATATCTGTAACGAACTTTCCAGTCGGGAATTCAGGATAAGCATCATCTAGCAAGATTTGGCCTGTGTTCGTAATATGATCACGCTGCATAGCTACATCTTCCTCGTGATTGTAGAGACCTTCCAGCCACTCTTGGCTAGGGAACTCTTCCGTTTGAGTAATATCAAATGTTTCTTCGTAAATTTGGTAAACCAATTGCGCGTCTTTTACGCCTTTTGGAATAAATTTAGCCGCTTGTGCTGGGTTCGCATAAGTAACCTCAGGACTTCCTTGAGGGCCGTTCGGAATAGGCACTACGCCGATATCGAACGTTAAATCACCAATGTTCCATACCGGTGCTTGGAACATCGCTACATCGCCGTCTTTGAACGTGTTGAACTCTTCATAATTCATTCTGTCGCCTGTTTTAATTTTCATAACGTTCTCAACGTTGTATAAACGGTTCATAAACTCTGCCGCTTCAATCGTTTTTGGATCGGTTAAGCCTTGAACGCCTGTTCCTTCGTCAACGATTTTGCCGCCGTTTGCAGCCGTAAAGTTGCGGAAAATATCAATGGACCAGCCAGAGAAGCCATAAACGTCAATTTTTCCGTCATTGTCTGTATCCTTCGTTGCTAGCTTTGCAATTTCCAAAAACTTGTCCCAGTTCCATTGGCCGCCTGTGTAAAGCTCTTGAAGATCCGGAAGGCCAAGCTTTTTGAACAAATCGCGATTGTAGTGCATGGCTGTACCGCCTGAGCCTGGATTGTCAAATGCATATTCGCCGCCAGCTATAGCAGGCGCTTTGGCCATCAAGTTTGCATCGTTGTTGATGTTATTAGCTGAAGTTGTAAACTCGCTGATCGGAAGCAGCTGGCCTTTCAATACAGCCGGCAATGCTGCTTTATATTCCATTTGAACGATGTCTGCGAAAGGCTCACCTGTCAGGACAGTAGCCGTAAACTTCGGCATGTATTCTTCAAAAGGAACGTTTATGAATTCGATTTTCACATTATATTTTTTTTCAACTTCTTCAATTTTAGCGAGACGCTCTTTCTCGGAAGCCGTTGCACCTGCTGGTGTCAAATCCCACCATGCAGCTACTTTAATAACGCGTCCACCCATATCGACAGGTTCTGGTGTTGCTGTGGATTCCTCAGGTGCTGCAGTCGGATCAGTGACAGCGCTTTCTTTTGGAGCGTTATTCGTTCCTTTATTTCCGCCGTTCCCGCCGCTGCAAGCTGTAAGTATGAGCATGAAACATAACACCAAAATGGACAAACCTTGTATTTTTCTCATGACCGAACCTCCCATTTTTACATTCATCAGTTGGTATAAAGTAAAAATCCCCATTTAAAAGCGCTTTCATTCCTAAACTTTGAAAAACCCAACAGCTAACCTCACCGCCTTTTCGTTATTTGATTTCCGTAATTTGTTATTTCTTTTTGCATAACGAATATAACACCAAAAACAAAACTGGTCAATTGTTTTTTATTTGTTATCCAAACGCGCTAATATTTTTAAAAAAATAAGTTAAATTCCGTTTTATCGCTTGTATACCCTTGAAAAAACAGCTATATTTATCTACATAACAAAATAACAAAAAGACAATAATAAAGCATTGAGGTGAATGAACTTCCTAAATAAAACTCTAAATAAAATAATAATGTTTAATGTTTTTTAGCAATAAAAAAACAAGTTTAATTGTTAGTAACAATACGGTAAAATAATGACTAGCATTTCTTCACATATAATAATGGACTTCTTTACATATAGATGGCTTGGCAAACTAACTAATTAAGGTAGGATGAAATTTATGCGCCGGAAGGTAACGATTCAATCAATTGCCGATTACACAGGGTTGTCAAAATTCGCAGTCTCACGAGGGTTATCCGGGAAATCGGGGGTTAGTCCACAAACAAGAGAAGTGATATTAAGAGCTGCAGGACAGCTTGGTTATTTTAAGGACGCGCAGACGCCTCCTGTTTCAAGCGAACTGATGGATACAGAATCACGAAGCTGGTCCGGAACCATTCTAGTGCTTTTCCCAAATGTTCGTTATCAAAATACTGATTCCTTATATTGGGGTCCAATATTTAACGGCATATCTACAAGGCTGAACCAAAAGGGCATTAACATCCTTACATTAACTGAGCCTACTAACGACTCCATGTTCTCACTTTTAAACCCTGAAGCTATTATGGGCATTATTACTGTAGGCTCTATTTCTACCTCTGTGTTGCTTGATATTAAACGGCTCGGCATTCCTGTCGTAATGGTCGATCATTACGATCCAAACTTTCACTGCGACTCGATTTTTACAGACAACTTGTCCAGCATGAGAGAAATAATGAATGCCGTCATTACAAAAGGCTACAAAAACTATCAATTTTTAGGGAATATTAGAGATGCGCAAAGCTTCTATGAACGATTCCTTGGTTTCCGTTCAGCTCTCGAGGACAATGATATTGAACTAAAGCAAATTCCTTCCCTAATGGGACCGGAAATTGAAAACTTTCACGATACATTCAAAGCTGCTATTGAGGAGCATGGTTTACCTGAAGTATTTGTTTGCGCCAATGATATATTTGCCTCTTTTGCGTTAGATACATTAAAAAATATCGGCATGTATATTCCAGAAACGCTCGTTTTCACCGGCTTCGACAATACCCATCCTCAGATTCCTTTTTTGGCTACTGTTAATGTAGATAAGGAGCTGCTCGGCAAACGTGCTGTTGATCAGATGCTTTGGAGAATACTCAACGCAACAACGAGCTACGAGAGGACCCTTATCCAAGCTGAGATTATTTTCAGAAATTAAACATAAAAAGAGGATGACCATCGCGGTCATCCTCTTTTCGCAGTAGTGCTTCGTTTAAAAATCCGTTCGAAATGACGATGCGGGAAGCCCTGCTTTATTATACAAATTAATCGTCGGTGAATCGCTCCAGCCATTTCGTTATTGCAGCACAACACTGTCTACATAAACCGAAGTTGATCCGCTTGAGTTAGTAGGTGAAATGAACTGAACGCCTACTTCACGCACATCACCCAAATTGGCTACTCCAGATAAGCTCATTGAAATCGTAGATGCCCCCGATGAATTGATGTTTACCGTTCCTGAGTCATACCAAGTGTAAGCGGAGCCCGTCTTAATAAACAGCTTCGCCTGCAGGCCGCTGCCAAAGCTTCCCCATGCAGCATGCTTTACTTTAACAGAAACAGAAGATTTTCCGCTGAAATTATTAGCACCCGCATATTGCAAATAAAATTGACCGCCGCCTAACGTAATGTCTGCTTTGAGCGAGCTGCTGCCGCTTGCCGCCCATTCCGTTACAGACCAAGGTCCGCCAGCAACGTTTGATGCCGTCCAGCCTTGTGCATTTCCGCCTTCAAAATCGTACAACGTAGAGCTGCTGCTGCTATTAAACACAGAAGCTTTTGTAGAAGTAGCCCAAATGCCATTTGTTCCGTTAATGACAAGATTGCCCCATGAAGTAAGCGTCTGCCAATCACTTGTCGTCATATCCAGCCACGAATTGGCCGAATCATTTCCTGTCCATGACCATGCCATATAACCAATGCCTTTCGCCTGACTTTGGTTCATCACCTCTTGTGCATTAACTTGACTTCCCAAGTTATTATTGCCGTTGTTGTAGTTATAGCCAAACTCGCCAACCATAACAGCCAACCCTAAATTTTTAATCGCTTGCAGCTCCGTGCCAATCCGAGAAGAATCATTCCATGAGCCGTACATATGAATGGAGAACATGACATTATGATCCGGATCATGAGTGAGGAGCGCGTTGCCGTATGCTTTGATTGGTGAAGAATTTTGTCCCCAGCCTGAGGCGTCAACAATAATCGTATTATGAATTCCAGCATTTCGAATGGTTGAAATAGCCGTCTTGTACGCATCGCGCCAAGCGGTATCCGCAAGATTCCCATCGCCCCATTCATTAGCGATATTAACGAGCACATACTTTTCATTGTTCGTCAAAATCGTTTTAACCGCGCTGCTGGCAAAATAACTAGCCATATTATTTAAAGCAGTTGCGCTGTTAGAGCCTGTTGCATCATGCAGTTCAACAATGGCAACCATGCCGAGCTGTTTGCAACGATCGATAATTTGCTGCAACCGCGATGCCGAACCGCTTGTCGTCCAGACGATTCTAACAGCGTTCACTTTTTTCGAGCTAATCGTGCTCAGAGCATCATACGCCTGCGTATCAAACCATGCGTGAGCGTTATTGACTCCTCGAATGACAAAGTTATTTCCGTTTGCATCCTTCAAATTGTTGCCGCTTACATAAAAACCGTTAGCCGCATGGGTTTGTTCAGTTGCAATAAAAGGCACAACCAAAGCTAGCATAAGCACAAGCATAAACGTCATTTTCAATCTCCTGATCATCATAATAACTAAATCCCTCCAACTGTTTTTTTGTTTTGCAGTCTCGGTTCTTAGTGTTTGATCTGGCTGCCTGTTACTTTAAAGAGGCTGACATATTTATGAGAGCCTATCACCCCCTTTCATCATCTGCTGCTTTCTTCGTTTTCCTTAATCGAGAAACCGCATCAAATTCGAAACCATTTCAGCCGCTTGCTCACGGTTCACAACTGACTTTGCTAAAATGGAATCATTACTTTTAAATGCTGGACTTCCAATAAGCTTGGCGACGCGTTCCAACACTACTGCCGCATCCTGTTTAGTCATGGCTTCGCGCGGACCAAAACTTCCGTTTTCTTTTCCTTTAATAAGCCCGAGCTGTTGAGCTGTTGAAACAGCCTTGGTATACCAGCCATCAATCGGAACGTCGTTAAATGTGTTGCTGGCGGTATCGTCATTCAAATCAAACGCTTGAATAATGATTTGAACAAACTCCGCTCTTGTCACAAGGTCAAGAGGCTTAAATAAACCATTGCCTTTTCCCTGTACGATGCCTCTTGCAGCCAAATAATCGATCGCGTCCTGTCTTGCTGAGGATGAGCCTTTATCCTTGAATGAAACATCTACTGCCGCAGCTGCATATTGACTGAAATGAGTGGGATGAAAAATAACTTTTTTTGTTGTTGCATCGTAATAGCTGTTTTTTACAACCTCAAGCTCACCGTTTTCTTTGATGTGGTATGTCACGATCGTGTTTGGATTTGCGCCTGAGGCTAGTGAATAATCCAAAGCAACTTTTACAGATGCTGCTCTGAATGTAGTTATTCTCTTTCCGTCAATGTCAAGATTCAAATCATAAACCTGCGCGCCACCAAGCTTAGCTTTGGCAAGATCGCTCATTTGGGATGGATCGACAATAGAGAATGTGAACGTAATCGTTGCAGATGTTCCGCTTAAATGGCTTGATATTTCGGATAGTGAAATTGTAATCGCAGCATAACCGATATTCACTTCTATCCGCTCAAGACCTTTGTCTATAGCCTTAGCTATTTGCTCAGCTGGAATATTGACCTTTACCTCCTTAGCTCCTGCTGCTGGAGTCCCGATAACAAGGATTGTACCCTTTTGAGCTTTGGCGACAGCTGCCTCAAACTCCGCGCTATTAAGCTGAATCGTTTGTTTGCCGCTCGATCCCGCTGCAGGCGGCTGGCTTGTGTCTGGATTAGACGGCGTAACGATGGGCTCAGACAAAGTGGTTACTTCAATCTGAGGACCGCCAACGCTCCAAACTCCATCTCGTGTAGCCGCTTCTACTTTAAACGTATATTTTGTACCAGCTGCTAGTCCGCTCACCTCATAGCTGCTGCTGGAGCCATTCACCGCAGCCAGTTGAATACCGTCTTTATAGATCAAATAATTTATGATTTCCTGCTCGCTTGATGCACCGCTCCATGACAAGGTGGCGCTCGTTTGATTGACATTTGCTGCTTGTAACTCAGCATTGATCCACTCTGGCGCTTTCAAGCCATAGGTTGACAAGTTGCTCGGCAGCTCATCGAGCGTAATGACATATTCATGGTTGAAGACATGAGTAAGATGCTCGGCCGTATTATAAATACCGTTTCTAATAAAATCACCCGTCCATGTGCTGAACCAGCTCCAGTCTGCACCATATAAAGGCAGCAAATCAGGATCTGGAATCGTTCCGGTCTCCGGAAGCGAAACAAGCTTGCGATCCTTGACGACCTCTACTAGACGATCATATTTATTAATATTTGGGCTATAATCGCCTGCTTGGTTGTAAATGTCGGTGCTAATAATATCAACCACATCATCTCCTGGATACCAGTCGGATGACACGGAGTTCCACACCCAAATCAAATTGTTCAATTGATGCTCGTTTGTTAACCGCTCATACATCAATCGATATAGCTGCTTGGCGGACTCTGGTCCTTTGGCGCCCCACCAGAACCAGCCTCCCTCTGCCTCATGCAGCGGTCTCCATAGAACAGGAATATTCGCATCCTGAAGCCTCTTCAACTGAATGGCAATCACATCGATGTCACTGAGCAGCAGCTTATACTCCTCTGAATCCGGATGACTAAGCGCATACTCAACATCAAACGTTGTGGAGTCGGTGTAGAAGGCTCTCCACCATTCTTTGCCCGGCACATCGATTAAACCGTTTGGCGAATTCCAATGCCAGCAAAGGGATACGATCCCGCCTCTTTCCGCCCACTGCATCATTTTTTCTGTTTCCTCTGACTTCGTTCCATGAGCTACCCGAGTAGGTGAATAGTCGATAAGGTCGAAGGAAACCATCGCTGGATGCTTACCGGTTTTTTCATAAATCCACTCCGCATCAGATAATTCCTGCTGGCCGGAAATGATGTTTTTGCCGTAGTTATCAACTAAATAATTCATGAGCGCACGCGCTTCCCTTGTTGCATTTGGGTTGATTAACGACTTTGGAACCTGATGCTCTTTATTCTCGATAGGCATTGGAGTGAGCTTTATATAATCAATGTCATACCAACTCCAATTGGCATCAAAGGTTATCGTGTTGTTTCCTGCATTCAAAAAAACCTTACCTGCCGATATTTCAACAAATCCAGCTGATTCATTAAGATCAACTTCAAACCCTGAAGCCCCGGCTTCATTTTTATTAACGGTTATTAGCGTTTTTTTGAAGCCGTAAGAAGCTCTGTAACCAAAATCCAGCGTATAAAAGCCTTCAGCAGGAGCCGATACATTTAACTCAACAGATCCTCCAGGAATAAAAACATAACCGTCGCCGGAATAGCCGTTTCCAGTTGAGCGTATTTCTGCTCCACCCGCCAAAATCCCCGCTTCCGCTTCATATTGGCTAGTATCTGGCACAATAACGGTATCCGCGGATTCAAGCGAAATGTATTCGATGCCATAATAACCCCAGCCTCTTTCAAAGCGAATCGTATTGTCACCTTGCTTGAGCATTATTTTCCCCGCGGAAGCTTCTGATGAAACAGAGCCTGCTTCCGCAATCGCAGGCAGCTCAATCTCACCGTTGCTCTGACCGTTTACGAGCAGCGACGTTACCTTCCGTCCATAAGGCGAGAAATAACCAATGTTCAGCTTATATAAGCCAGTTACTGCTGCTTGAACATGAAAGGTGGCAGCTCCCGAATCACCAGTGAAAAATGAAATGTAACCGTTTCCAACATATTGAATGTCACCACCTGCAGTTGTAGTTAAAAATTGTGCAGCGCCCTCTACTTCTGCACTTGCTGCTTCATATTTAAAATCAGATGCAGTCGCGTTTACATAAGGGTAGAGAGGAATGGCCCCCATAACAAACGTTAGGATCAAAGCATAAAACAAAACCTTCCGTGTTCCCCATCGATAATTAAAATCCATTTCATTCGTCACCTCTAATTCATAATGATGAAGCTATGCTTTTGGGACGTGCCGCCTTGCGATAGTATAATCAGCCCCGCCGGAAAACGCTTTCAAAAATGAATCACCTCCTTTCTACATTTAGTAGACGTAAGTAGCTAAGTTACATGAACAGGAGCATCTTGCTGCATGGGTAAATTTACAAGCAGCGTTTCGTTATTGAGAAGATAACATAAATAACATTATTTTTGCAATACAAATAATAAATAACTTTATAATAACAATTTATATTTTTGTTATTGTCGAATTTAGCCGTATAAATGCTGCACTTTGTCTCATTTGCTAGCTCAAACGAATAACAATTTTCATAAACCTTGCAAACAAAACCTACCCTTTCGACTAAAGTCTAGGTAACAATTAGACCAATGACTGATTTGATGAAATGGCGATTCCATTAAAGTTAAGAGGAAATAAATTACATATTACTTGAAAGGATGGAAATCAATGATGTTGATGTTTCAACAAAGAAGGAAAAGTAGAAAAGCTTGGGCACCCGCCCTGCTCGCAGCGACGATCGCCTTTTCTGCCATCTCATTTCCTGCAAAGAGCGTTGAGGCAGCAGGTGCAACTGGCCCCAAGGATGCTAAGGAAGTTGAGGCGTTTGTCGATGAGTTCTTTAAACGTCCAGAGGTTGCGAGCTCGCTAGCTGGAAGTGCAGTGGTAGTGGTGGGCAATGATAAAGTACTGCTGAACAAAGGTTATGGTTATGCCGATGTGGAGAGCAAGAAACCTGTTGATCCTGATAAAACCATGTTCAGAATAGCTTCCATATCCAAAGTATTTACAGCAACAGCCGTCATGCAGCTCGTAGAAGAAGGCAAAATAGACTTGGATCAGGATGTGAGCCCCTATTTGAAAGGTGTGACGATTCCCAATAAGACCGGCAGCAAACTAACGATGCGACATTTATTGACTCACACAACAGGTTTCGACAAAACAGATGTGTTGACTGCTCCAGATGCGACCCGCAAAGACTATCCTCTCGAACAATATATTAAAGAGAATTTACCTACCATCGTGCGCAAGCCGGGAGCGGCTTATCGCTATGATAATTTAGCTTTCAATTATCAAGGATTAATCGTGCAAAATGTGACAGGCAAGCCATTCGAACAAGTCATTAATGAACAAATATTCCATCCGCTGCAAATGACAAACAGTGATTTCCGGATGACGGATAAAGTGCTGGAAAACCTTGCTACCGGCTATAACCAATTAAAGGAGCCTTGGCCGCAATACCAGCTCACGCCTACAATAGCGCCAGACGGGGGCATGTTCGCAACAGGCACGGATATGAGCAAATTTATGCTCGCTCAATTAAATGGCGGCAAGCTTGGCGAAAATCGTATTTTACAGGAAAATACAGTTAAGGAGATGCAGCGGGTACAGGTTGGCATTCATTCAGAAATTCCGAACATGGCTTTAGGTTTTGAGATGTTTTTCCAAGAACATTTCAATGGCGAGACTGTCATTGGAAAGGGCGGAGATTTGGAGGGCTATCATTCGTGGATGTGGCTGCTGCCTGAACAAAAGGTAGGCGGATTTGTTGTAACGAACAGCGATGCCAGCGATATACGTGAGCAGCTGTTCGCCGCGTTTATGGATCATTATTACCCTAAAACTGAGAAAGAGCGGCCAGCCATTGCACTAACCAAGGCACAATTAGCACGCTTTGAAGGCAGCTACCAGTATTTGCGCGCCCCGCTCGTTTATTACAAAGTAAAGGCGGAAGATGGTTATTTATCCGTTGCCGGACCCAATAGCACCAGGAAACTAAAACCCGTTGGCGAGCTGCTGTTCCAAGATGAAGATGGAAAACTTGGCGCATTTAAAAGAGATGAAGCTGGCAATATCTCATACTTTTATTATTTACTTATTGATGCTTGGTGTGAACGTATAACCCCATCACCTAACTATTCTGATGTACCGCGCAATCATCCGTATGCCGATGACATTTATACTTTACGTGATTTGGGCGGGGTTTTAAATCAAACGTCTACCCTTTTCGAACCAGAAGGAAACACGACTCGTGCACAATTCGCAGCTCAGATTGTACGACTAGCTGGTATTACCAAATCACACCAATCCTCTAAATTCACGGATCTAAAGGCTCATCCATATGAATCAGAAATTCAAACACTGCTAGAGATTCACGTATTAAGTGGTACTTCAGCCCAGAGGTTTGAACCAGACCGAACGATCACAAGGGAAGAAGCTGCTGTCATTATCTATCGATTATCACGTTTTCTTGGTTTCCCTCCCATTCCAGCGAAACTGAGCGGCAAGACTTCAGCTTGGGCCGAAGAAGCGGTTCAATTCATTGTTGGAGCTCGCTTATATGGACCAGAAATAAAAACGACAGATAAAGGTACTGATTTCCGTTCGAGAGATCCGCTGCTCAATAAGGAAGCTGCTGTGATTTTAAACCGTTTCGCTAAATTATTTGCGTCAAGTGCAGGCATCTAATACAAAAAAAGACTGCGTAGTCGCCCTTCATCAAGGCGGACTATGCAGTCTTTTTTTGTATAAACGTTAGTTGTAACGAAAGCAGTACAACATACGGATCACTCAATCATTCATTAATGCTTCTAAGGAATAAGCTCATCACCGTTCATAAACGTTTGCAAGTCTTGATCCGCCTTCGATTGGTTGCAAGCATTGCAAGCACAGACACAATTAACCGGCGTTGTATGCCCGCCCTTAGCGCGCGGCAGCATATGATCGATCGTATCACCCTGCTCCCCGCAAAAATAACAAATGTGATGGTCACGCTCCAAGATGTAGCGCCGGAATTCCTTATTGCTGAACAATCGGCGTATCGTATAGCGATTGACGATAACCGCAGCATGCTCCTTTACCAGCGTTATCGCAAGCTCTGGCTCAATTTCTTGATACCATCGCCGTCCTTTATCCGTCTTGCCTCTCATCCAAATCGTACCTTGACGCGTAGGTTTTAGTGCTGCCGGATCATTCTGCAGCGTTATGGATGTCATCGGTGGAACCGGGAATGGTTTGCTGGGATGAGCTTTTCTTCGTATTGCTTTATAATCATTAAGTTGAACATCAGGCAATGGAGCTAAAGCCGCTTTCGCCTGCCTGCAAGCTCGGCATGCACCGCGCCTTGCACCAGCGCCGGCTCGTTTGCCCGTTCGCCGCAGAAACTCAGAGAGCGGTTTCGTTTCCTTGCAAATGGCGCATGGTTTGGTAGCAAGAGGTTCTGTATCATCCATCATTTTTTCCGGAGCATATGATTAGCTACGCAGCCGAATTCGTCCCCTCGTGTTTTTATACTATTGTAGCATTAATATAGGTTCGAGGGGAAAATAGCACATAACCTATGATTCCAATAAACCGTATTTCCTCTTGAAGCGCTGCAAAATGGCAATCCAGCTGCTCCCAAACACGGCGAGGAAAAAAACATTGGACAGCGCATGCGCAAGATCAAAATAAAAGCTTTGAATGTAGGCAACAAAAATCAAATTCCAGCTCAGCGCGTCCGGCAATCCGATGATAAACCAAATATTCATAATCCAGCCAAACAAGAAGCCCCATCCAAAACCAAATACGAGCAAGCCGGTCTTTGTTTTGATGAGCCAAGTATTTCGCAGCCACCCCGCGCTAGCCCCGATCATCCCCCAGCAAAACATTTGCCATGGCGTCCACGGGCCCTGACCTAGAAAGATATTCGATACGACTGCAGCTATTGCGCCGATAATGAAGCCCGATTCAGCTCCAAACACAATCGCAGCAATAATGATCACGAAGGATGTGGGCTGAACGCTCGGCAGCGGCGCAAACGGTACGCGGCTAATGGCCGCAATGGCCGCCAGCACAGCAAGGATAACAATCTCGCGCGCTTCGATCTTCCGTCTCTCAAACCTTGCAAAAAAAGGAATCATCGTGACAAATAGCAGCACGATACTTAGCATTAAATAATGATCATCGGAAATGGCAGAGGATAAGGCCATAGCTGCGATGAACAGTCCAATGCTGGCAATGAACCAGAGCTTTATTTTGCCCACGTTGCAATCACATCCTCTGTCGTCAGCGCTTCTGGCAGCCATTCACGCACCGTTCGATTGATGGCTGTTGTGTAAAAATAATTAGTACCAAAAAATTGCGCCGGCTCCGACTCAGCAGATATTGCTCCATCAAACAGCATCGCGCAGCGCGTTGCATGCTCGGCAGCAAATTCAATATCATGTGTGACCATGACTATGGTTTTGCCTGCATGGCATAACTGCTGCAGCAGCTCCGCTGTTCGCTGCTTGGCTATGGGATCAAGCCCCTTTGTCGGCTCATCCAAGCATAGAACATCCGGCTCACCAAGCAGCACTAAGGCTAACGCCGCTCTCTGCTGCTCTCCTCCGCTCAAATCATAAGGATGCTTCGGCAAAATAGAGGAAATCTGCAGGGAATCGACAACCTGAGCTATTTTCCGATCCCGATCATCGAGTTTGGCGTAATCCGCCATTCGCTGAAGCTCCTCTTCAACTGTATCGTAGCTAAAATAAAGCAGTGGATTTTGCGCCAAATAACCAACTTTAATCGATTTATCCCGCTTCAGCTTGCCTCGCTGCGGCTTTAATAATCCGGCCATCATTTGCAGCATCGTTGTTTTTCCAGCCCCGTTGCCGCCAAGCACCGCCAAAAACTCATACTTGTACACGTTAAGCGACAGCTTCTTCAACACCTCTGCACTCGCTTTTTCGTATTTAAACGTTATTTCATCACAAGCAAGCAGCCATTCCTTTTTTTCGAGCTCGCTGCTTTCGTTGATTACTGAATGATTTGCGCCTATTGTATGTACGCCGAAAACATTGGAGAGCCACTTCTTCCCTTCACGCACGGTAAGCGGAATTTGATTTGCTTCTGGTAGGCTGCCAGCCTTCTGGGCAGATAGAAACAGCTTCGTAACGGAAGGCAGGTATGGCATTTCTTTCTGCGCTGCATCAACACCAACGAGCCGGCATAGCTCTCTCGGCGGCGCGTCGTATTTCACTTTGCCTTCCTCCAGCAGAATGATTCGATCTGCAAGTGGAATAACATCCTCCAGCCGATGCTCGCTTATAATAACCGTCATCGACATTTCCTGATTCAGCCGATAAATAAACTGCAGAAAATCTCGCGCCGCTACCGGATCAAGCTGAGAGGTGGGCTCATCTAATAGAAGCAGCTTTGGCTGCAGCAGCAATACTGAAGCAAGATTGATCAGCTGCTTCTGTCCCCCCGATATTTCATGAACGGATTTGTTAATCAGCTCATCCAGCCCAAAGAAATGGCTCATTTCGGCTAGTCGTTTACGCATAACCGCTTGCCCATAGCCGACATTTTCCATGGAAAAAGCCAGCTCATGCCATACCTGATCCATCACAATTTGATTTTCAGGGTTTTGAAACACCATGCCGATCTGTTCAGCCGCCTCGACCGCAGGCAGTTCCTCTAGCAATACACGATTATACTTAATGGTGCCTGAGCGTTTCCCCGTAGGCTGCGTTTCTTTTTTCAAGTGCCGAAGCAGCGTCGTTTTGCCGCAGCCGGATGCCCCACAAAGGACGACAAAATCGCCTGGCTTGATATTTAAAGTAATGTTATCGAGTGCTGCAACCGTTGATTCCGGATAATGGAACGTCAATTGATCAACCTGAATTACTTCCATGACCTTCTCTCCATTTCTTCAAGTACGACTGGTGTTAACAGAAAGGCGCAATAGCAAGCGTATGCAATGCCTTCCCCCCTATGAAACTGCATTGTTTCCAGACGCGGGTAAATAGTAAGCACACCAAAACCTTGCATCCAGCCCCAAATGCATACTAGTGCCATTGCTCCAAGAAACAATAGAACATACCAATCTCTACGATCCATACGATAGATGACATAAGAGCTTCGTTTAGCTGCGCCATACCCTCTAGCTTTCATAGAATCAGCGGTCTGAAGCGCCTCCTCCAAGGACCAGGTCAACAGCACACGAACGAGCAGCATGCCATCCTTGCTCCGTTTTTTCAAGCTGCCTTCGAGAATCGAAACCCCTTTTATTCGTTGAACCGTAGTAATTTGATCCAGTCTCCGCAAGAAAAGCGGTACGAACCGAATCGACATCGAGGTTAGCAGTGCAGTTCGCGGAGCGACTCGTGAAAATAAATACATCCATTTCTCCGTCGTAACAATCTGCTGAAACGATACAAAGGCTAGTAAAATGCACAATAAAGAGAGCATCATCGTCACACCATATAAAATAGCTTCCAACGTGATCGGCTGATCCATAAAATAAAATAAAATATGCCGCCCGCGATGAGAAAACAGCGGGTTAAGAACAGCAACTAAACCGCCCATTAGAACATAATAAGGAAGCAGCTTAAGCAGCCGCTTCCCTTCGCCATGAATGACAATAATTACCGTAATCGCAGCAAGTGACGTCAATAAGAAAACAGGATGAAATAAGAGCATGCCGAATGTAATGACTCCTGCATAATAACTGAAGCTCGTAACCGGATGTACCGAACCGAACGCACTATTCATCGAATTTTGCTCCTATATCCTCGCCAAGATCAGTCGTGTACAACCATTCAATAACATCACCTTCATTAACCTTGTAAACCCCGGCGCCCTTGTTAGGAAACTCACCGTTTACTCGGTACATCCAGCCGCTCTTCGCACCCAGATCGAATTCGTAAATATTATCGATGCCTTCGATATAAGCACCGCCTTTAACACCTCTGTATTCCATTTGTATTTTGTTTTTTCTCGTAATTTTCTTCAATACATCTAGAACGGTATCGTCCTTCTTGAACTCTACGGCTGTTGGTGCAAGCACCGTTCCCGTATCTTTGTCCGCGACAATTGAAATCGTAACCGTCTGCATAGGATTCGGCGTTGCAACAGGCGTGACGGGCTTCGCAGTAGCCGCACTGTCTGTTTTGGTTGGTTTCGCAGAAGTAGTAGGCTTCGTTTTTGGATCATCCAGTTTTGGCTCATTTGTCTGCTTCGGCTTCGGGGAAGGCGTTGCTTGCTTACCGCCAGCGTTGTCGGTTGCCTTCGCGTTATCTTGATCTTTATCTTCGCTAGGCAACTGCGTTGCCTCTGCCGTTTCTGATGCTGAAGTACTCGTTGGCTGCTCATCAGCGGCTTTCTCCGCTTCTTTTCCCACTTGTCCTTCGTTGCTGGTTTGCACTTGATTGGTATTGGAATTAACGCTTTGTGCCGGACTGGCACAGCCAGCTAATAAACCAATAAACAGCCATAGGATGATTAAGCTTGGTAACCATTTCTTGTAGATCTTTGCCATCGTCTCTTTTCTGCTCCTTTTTGTCTCATTCACACAAACCTTAACAATAAAAAAAAGACCCCCTTCTATTAGGGGATCTGCATGCCGAATGTAAGAATAGCAACCGTATATAACTAAAATATATGATGCGTCCTGCAAAACGATTACGCCTCCACATTCTTTACCCCCGAAGAATGAGAAACAAAATAAAAAAGGCAGGTTTCCTGGCTTGTGCGTCAACGCGATTCTCACACCTTCCCATCCTTGAATCGGACAGTGGCATTTGCAGAGAATCACTCTTCACATACAGTGGCGGGACCGCGCCGGCATTGAACCGGACTTCCCTATTAAGCAAACAAAAGCATGCTTTTGTTTGCACCTTCTCTATTCAATTATGCGATTATTTAATCAATCATATCGGGATTGCTGGGGTTTGTCTATATGGGATTTGAATGATTCGATCGCAAATAGCAGCTGCATCCTCTTGATCATGGGTGACGAACATACACGTAATTTGGGCTTTGTGAAGCAATCGCTTCAGCTCCTCCCGAATGCTTTGCTTTAAGTGTGAATCCAAACTGCTAAATGGCTCATCCATCAACAGCATCAAGGGAGACGGGGCAAGCGCACGAGCAAAAGCAACACGCTGCTGCTGACCGCCGCTAAGCTCATGCGGATAACGCTTGACGAAATCATTTAACTGTATCAGCTCCAGCATTTCATCCAGCCGTTTGAATCTGTCTTTTCTTGATAATCGATGTAAACCAAATAATATATTTTGACCGACAGTCAGATGAGGAAACAACGCATAATCCTGAAACACCATGCCTATGCCGCGCTGCTCAGGCTGAATAAACTGCTGATCATCTACTAAAACCCTGCCGCCAGCGGCAATACGTCCCGAGGCAGGAATCTCAAGCCCGGCAATAATCCGCAACAGCGTGCTTTTCCCGCAACCGCTTTGACCAAGCACTCCAACAACTTCACCCTTCTGCATTTGCATCGTAAAGTTTTCCAATACACTCTTTTTCCCATTATCATAGCTAAAAGAAACGTTAGTCAGCTCAAAAAAGTTCATCTGGATTTCTTCTCTCCCAACCGATGATAAACAAAAACAGTTGCCATTCCCACCGTGATTATGAATAAAGACGGTACCGAAGCTTGATGAATTTGCTCATCGCTTGCATATTGATAGGCTTTTGTCGCTAGCGTCTCAAAATTAAACGGGCGCAGCAGCAGCGTCAGCGGCAGCTCCTTCATAATTTCCATAAAGGTAAGCAGGAAGCCTGCTAATATGGATCCTTTTATTAAAGGCAAGTCAACTTTGAAGAAGGTAGCAGTCATACCGATGCCGAGCGTTCTGGAAGCTTCAGAATAACGATTGCCTATTTTATCAAATCCCGCTTCCACCGCATTAAATCCTACACCAAGGAAGCGGATTACATAGGCGAAAATAAGCATTACGAGCGACATGCTGAGCACGAGCTTGCTCGATCCAAAACCTAACCATGAATAGACGCCGCTTAATTGATGGTCTAGGGAAATAAACAAAGCAAGCACGCCAATGGACAAAACAGCACCCGGGATAGAGTAGCCCATTAAAATTAGCTTTGTTGCTGCAAGCGACAAAAGCGATCGATTCAGGCTCCGGCTTACATTGGCGACAATAACTGCAAGCAGCATCAACACGGTAATCGCAACAATGGAAACCAAAAGCGTGTTTGAGACGAGCTGCGCAAATTTGCTGTTCAATACATCTTGATATGTCCATGTCGCCCAAACGAGGAGCTGAACTACTGGAATAGCGAACGAAAGGGCAAATATAACCGTGCTCACAAAAATAGCAGCAGCTGTCCCTAAATAGGATAACTTCCTTCGTTTAAGCGGATTAAGCTTGCTTGTCGCGGAATGATACATTTTTCGCCTGCGAAGCAGTCTCTCCATAATAAACAATCCAATAATAGCGCTCATTAGGAGCGCAGATAATCTCAGGGCAGAATCAACGTCATACATACCAAACCATGTTTTGAAAATCGTTGCAGTAAACGAAGCAATGCCAAAATGTTTTGTTACTCCAAAATCATTCAGTACCTCAAATGCGACGAGGCTGGCTCCGCCGATAATTGCAGCCTGCGACAAAGGCAATACGATTCGGAAAAAGATATGAAGCTGCCCTTTGCCGAGCAATCTTGCGTTTTCTATGAAAGCTGCGCTTTGCTTCTCCATAAAGGTTTTGGTCATCAAATAAATGTAAGGAAATAAAAACATTGAAAATATGAAAATAGCGCCTTTCATGGACAATATATCAAAATAAGCTTGGTTAGGGGTTACGCCGAGCGTATTTCGCATAAAAACTTGTATGCTGCCCGTATAGCTCAGCATAGAACCGTAAGTATAAGCTGCAATATATGGTGGAATAGCCAGTGGCAGCAAAAATGCAAAGTGAAAGAACTTCCGCATCGGGAAATCATAGGCTGCAACAAGCCATGCAAGCGACACGCCGATGATAACGGAGAAAAACACCGATCCTACTACAAGATATAAAGATTGAACGACAGATTCAAACAGCATATACTCTTTGATTTGCTGCCAGTTTTCATTCGGTTTGTCAAACAAACCGAAAAAAATATAAAGAGACGGAATAAGGGCCATGATGGCCCCTATTACGCTCAATATAACCCAGCCGTTCAATATTCTCTTTAAATTTCGCAAAGAGATGGAAGCCATCATTTTTATTTCCAACCTGCCTTAGCCAGAAGCTCGACTGCTTTTTTGTTATGATCGCCCAGCTTGGAGAAATCCAGCTTCTGTGTTTTAAAGTCACCCCAGCCCTTTAACAACTCAGGCTTTTCTGCAGCAGCATTTACAGGAAATTCGAAGCTTCCTTGCGTTAACAGCGTTTGCCCATCTTTGCCTGTCATGAATTCGATCAGTTTAACAGCGTTATCTTTATTCTTAGCATGCTTAGTAAGGCCTACACCGCTGATGTTAAGATGTGTGCCTGTCGTTTCTTGGTTCGGGAAGAATACGCCAATTTTCTCTGCAACCTTAACTTCTTCCGTATCCTTCGAATTCAACATCTGCCCAACGTAATAAGTGTTCATAATCGCAACATCACCTAGACCAGCAACGACCGCTTTCGCTTGGTCGCGATCTCCGCCTTCAGGATCACGAGCAAAGTTTGCTACAATCCCCTTCGCCCATTCTTCAGCCTTTTGCTCTCCATTTAGTTCGATGAATGAAGCAAGCAGCGACTGATTATAAAGGCTGGCAGACGAGCGCGCCAATACTTTCCCTTTCCATGCGGCATTTGCAAGATCTTCATAGGTGGACAGCTGCTCCGGCTTCACACGATCTTTGGCATAGACGATAACGCGTGCACGGGTTGCAATGCCAACCCAATTGTTTTCGTTATCCCGCAGCTCTGCGGGTACATTACTATCAACCGTTGTGGATTGAATCGGTTGAAGCACTTCATTTTGCTTCGCATAATTTAGAACGCCGCCATCTACTGTAATGAACAGATCTGCTTCTGAGCTTTCTCCTTCTCGCTTCAAACGTTCAACGAGCTCTTCTGCTGTACCTTTAATTTCATTGACTTTAATGCCTGTTTCTTTCGTAAAGGCATCAAACAACTGGCTGTCAACATCATAGTGTCTTGCTGTAAACACGTTTACGACTTGCTCTTTGTTGTTATTCTTACTCGTATCATTACTTCCACCAGCTGCTTCAGTCGTTACTGGGCTCGCCTCTGGCGATGGCGAAGAAGCATTCGTCTTATCGTTTCCTGCATTATTCGCTCCACAACCTGCTAATACGAGCACTGTTAGCATCGTTAACAATACGACACTTACGATATAATTCTTTTTCATCTTTGTCATACCTCTCGTTCCCACTTTTAATTTGATAATGAAAATCATTACCACCAATTCAACAGTTCCTATTGTAACCTACTAAAATGAGAAAATGCTGTGAAAATAAAAAAAAGCTACCCGACATTCATTTTCGGGTAACTCGTTTAAAAACAGCTGAAACGGTGGTACCTTGATGAAGTTTACTTTCAATGAGCAAACTACCGTCATATCGTTGCACCAAACGGTTCGCAATCGCCAGCCCGAGTCCATGACCGCCGCTTGTGCCGCTCCTCGAACGGTCTGCGCGGTAAAAACGATTCATAACGAGCGGTAAGTCCTGATCAGATATGCCAACGCCAAAATCTGTGACTTGAATGACAGCATCCGTTTCTCCTAGCAAGCAGCAAAGCTCTATTCTTCGGCTTTCTCCCGAATAGTTGACTGCATTATCAAGTAAGATGAGCATAATTTGCTCCAAATGCTGCTCAGACACAAATAGATCTACGTCTGACAAATGACTCAAATCAGCATGAAAAGTGAACTCCGGATGAAGCACCTCTATATTTCTAATAAGCTGTTCCATGTTCTGCTTCGAATGGCTGCTCATCTCATTCCCGTAAGCGGGCTCTTTCTCCGCACGAGACAATGCGAGCAGCTCCTGTACAAGTCCTTTCAGCCGAGCTATTTCCTGCGACGAAGCTTGCAAAGACTCTTCCAGAACTGCAGGGTCATCCTTTCCCCAGCGCTGCAGCAGTGCGAGATGCCCTTCAATGATGGCAATTGGTGTTCTTAGCTCATGAGAAGCATCCTCTACAAATTGTTTCTGTTGCCCGAACGAGCGCTCAAGCTGATCCATCATTTCATTAAACAGCTTCATGAGCGTTGCAATTTCATCATTTTTATTTTCGTTTAGCTGAACCCTTTCTTGTAAGCCTTTCTGCTTTACGCCGGTCATGGCAACATTCATCGCTTGAAGCGGCTTAAGCAGCTGACGCGCCAGCAATCCTCCGCCGATGCCGCTTATAACAATGGCACCGACACAGCAAATTAACATAATTCGAAAAAAAGCTGAACTAAGCTTCTCAAAATCCTCGATGTTTTTCACAATTTCGATTGTTCCGTTAAACGAGAAGATCGTTAAAGGGCTCCGCATAAGCAGCAGGTTTTGGTCAAGGAACCACGACCCTTTGGCAGCTAAACTCGAAGATGGATAAGCATCTAACCACTGCTCTGTTAGATTATCAGAGACAATCATAATCGGTGCTCCATCTTCATCAAGCACGCGTATTAGCTGATTTTTACCATTTACTTTTTCAAGAAAGCTTCGTATTGAATTCAACTCCGATTGCTCGAAAGTGAACTCCTTTTCCAATAAATAGTTCAATATTTCCCGCATGTCTTCCTGTGTGTTCGTCTCTGCTTGTTTATTCATCCACTTCTCTACAAACATATATTGAACGGCATTGTATGCAGCAAATAAAAGAAATAACAGCAGCGCCGACCATAATGTCAGCTTCCACTTGATCGGTATTCGTGAGAAACTTACGCGCAAATTATTCATTTTTTCATCACATACCCAATACCGCGCAGCGTTTGAATGCAGCTCGTTCCTCCGGGGACATCAATCTTATTGCGCAAATATCTCACATATACATCAACAACATTCGTATCGACAGCCGCATCGTAACCCCATACGGTATCAAGCAGCGTTTCCCGTGAGAAGACACGGTTCGGATTTTGCATGAAAGCAAGCAGCAATCCGTATTCCCGCTTAGTCAACTCTATGATTTGTTCGCCTCTGCTAACGATTCTAGCGTCTAAATCTACAGTTAACTCACCAGAAGACAAAATAGAACGATGATCAGATGCAATCATATCCTGTCGCCTAAATACAACGCGTAGACGTGCAAGCAGCTCTTCAATCGCAAACGGTTTCGGGATATAATCGTCCGCCCCGCTGTCAAGGCCAGATACTCGGTCTGTAACGCTGTCCCTCGCTGTCAGCATAAGAATAGGTGTTGCTTTTGATTCCCGAATACGCCTGCAAACCTCAAGTCCGTCCATGCCAGGCAGCATTAGATCCAATAAAATAACATCCCATTCTTCTCGCAAGGCGCGCTCTAGACCACTATTGCCATCATAAGAAACAACTGTCTCAAACGACTCATGACGCAGTTCAAGCTCAATAAAACGCGCTAAATTTCTTTCATCCTCAATAAGTAAAATCTTTTTCATGGATTGACCCGCCTTTAGTATTGCAAATGCTTGTCTACAGCATATTTTCAATCATTGTAATTGATAATTGTTCTCACAGTCAATCGTTCTATCAAAAAAGAGACAGTCCATGTTCCCATAGACTGTCTCTAGTATTCAAATCTATTAATGCTGTTTGCTCACATGAACCCGTTTAATGAAGAAAGCAACGATCAAACCGATAATGGCAACAATCATAGCGAAAATAAATGCGTTCTGAATTCCTGCTGTCAACGCAAGCGGAGCATTGGCCGGATCTGTAGGATCAGCCACATCCTTCATAAAGCCGGTCATTCCTGCGGTCATAATACTTACTGCAACTGCGGTACCGATAGCGCCAGCGACCTGCTGCAGTGTATTCATAATCGCCGTACCATCCGGGTACAGCTCGCGTGGCAGCTGGTTGAGCCCGTTTGTTTGTGCAGGCATCCATACCATCGAAATACCGATCATCAAGCATGAATGAAGAACAATAATTAATGTAATCGTTGATGCTGTCGTTATGCCTGAGAAGAACCATAGCGCAGCGGCAACGATGACAAGACCTGGAATAACGAGCCACTTAGGACCAAACTTATCGAACAGGCTGCCCATAATGGGAGACATAATTCCGTTAATAAGTCCCCCTGGCAGCATAATGAGGCCAGCTGTCAGTGCACTAAGACCAAGTCCACTGATCAAATACATAGGCAGAACGAGCATAGAAGATAAAATAACCATCATACAAATAAATACCATTAACGTTCCTACAACAAACATCGGATGCTTAAACGCCCGTAAGTTCATCATCGGCTGCTTCATCGTCAATTGACGAACAGCGAAAATCGCAAGGGACAATATACCAACGATCATGGTCGCAATCACTTTTGTACTGCCCCAGCCGCCTTCACCTTCACCCGCGCTGCTAAAGGCAAACACAATACCGCCGAACCCTAGCGTTGAGAATACGAGAGAAAAAATATCAATTTTCGGTTTTGTTATGGTAGATACATTTTGCATATACATAATCCCGAATAATAGTGCAATGACTAGGAACGGAAGCGACAACCAGAAAATCCAGTGCCAGCTTAAGTTTTCAATCAAGAGTCCTGCAATCGTCGGGCCTACAGCAGGCGCAACCATAATAACAAGCCCAATTACACCCATTGCCGCTCCCCGCTTCTCAGCCGGGAAAATAATAAGAATTGTGTTAAACATAAGCGGCAGCAAAAGCGCCGTTCCAACTGCTTGGATAACACGCGCAGCCATAAGAACTTCAAAGCTTGGTGCGAGCGCCGCTACCAATGTTCCTAGTACGGAGAAACTAAGTGCTGCTATGAATAGCTGCCTTGTCGAGAACCATTGAAGCAGCAGCCCCGATACAGGAACCAATATGCCCAGCGTCAGCAAGTATCCCGTTGTCAACCACTGTACCGTTGGCGCCGTGATATCAAAGACGCGAATTAAATCGCTTAGTGCTACATTTAATGCCGTTTCACTAAACATTCCGATAAAGCCGCTTAATAATAATGAAATCATAATGGGGATTACTTTATATTTTTGCCCCGTATTTTGTTGCGATTCTGTCATTGTTGCTTGCAAGCCTTCCACTCTCCTATTATCTATCTAGCATTTATTCATGACTTCTCATAGAGAAGGACATTTATTAATGATATACGGCAAACATTTCGCTGCGGATAACAACGGCTGCTTGTCCCGATTCGTCAGCGTTAGAATAAGCGCACCTTCCAATAAGGAAACGGTGACGACGCCAACCTCAACTGCTCTAGTCTCTTCCATTCCAAGCTGAACCAGCCTCTCGGAAATCACGTTCTGCCATGCTGCAAATACACCTTGTCCAGCTGCTCTCAGCTTCTCGCTAATCGATGAGGTTTCGACTGCCATCCAGAAGCTAAACGGCATATAACCCTTATAATCAAACTTCTCTGCATCATCGGCCATATCAAATACAAAAGCCTGAACGGCTTCAGCAGGGTCCTCATAATCAGCAAATTTCTTTCTCCATTTCTCAATAACAAGCTCCTTCGTGCAGTTAATGCATTCCAGCGCAAGCTCTTCCTTGCCGTTTGGGAAATAATAATAAAGAGATCCCTTCGGACAATCACTTTCTTTAATAATTTGGCTTAATCCCGTCGCATGATAGCCCTGCGTAAAAAAAAGCCTAGCTGCCGTATCAAGTATGGCATGCCTTGTATTATGTTTTTCCGACATTGATTCACTCCTCGATTATAACGATCGGTCTATATAATAAAAACATTGATCCGCTTATCAAGTCAACCTTTTTTTATATCCAGTAACAATAGAACCATTCGTCCTTCGATCCTATTAATACATAAATCAACTTAATAATTCGTTTATTATATATTTTTAATATTAAATATAGGTTGCTATAATCAGATTTACATTGAAAGGAGGAATGAAACATGAATTATAGGAAACTAGGTAAAAGCGGCTTATTAGTAAGCGAAGTGGCTCTCGGAAACTGGATAACCCACGGTGCACAAGTGGATGACAACACCGCACAAGCATGCGTAAATGCTGCACTAAACGCTGGAATTTCAACTTTCGATACAGCTGATGCTTATTCGGAGACGAGGGCGGAATCGGTCTTAGGTCATTGTTTAAAGGGAATACGTCGTGAAAGTATTGAATTGTGCACGAAGGTTTTTCATCCAACAGGGAACGGGCATAACGATAGAGGGTTATCACGCAAGCATATTATGGAATCCTGCCATGCTTCACTTCGCAGATTACAGACGGACTATATTGATATTTATTACGCTCACCGATTTGATACGACCGTATCGCTTGAAGAGACATTTGTGGCGTTTTCCGATTTGGTTCGACAAGGAAAAGTTTTGTATATCGGCGTAAGTGAGTGGACAGCAGATCAGATAACGCAAGGATCGGCTTTGGCAAGGGAGCTGAAAGTTCCTTTTGTTGCGAGTCAACCCCAATATTCTATGCTTTGGCGGGTTATTGAAGCCGAGGTTATTCCCGCTTGCGAGCGTGAAGGAATTGGTCAGATTGTCTGGTCACCACTTGCGCAAGGTATTCTTTCCGGTAAGTATGCTCCTGACAAGCCTATACCAGAAGGCTCGCGCGCTTCTACGGCCGCTGGTTCGCCGTTTTTCAAACGTTTGGCAGGACAATGGTTGAATAAAGAAGTCCTTCAGGCAATAGAACAACTAGGGCCGATTGCACAAAAATGCAGCTTAACGCTGCCACAGCTCGCGGTAGCGTGGGTTTTGCAAAACCCGCAGGTGTCCTCCGTTATCATTGGCGCCTCGAAGCCGGAGCAGGTATTGGAAAACGTAAAAGCGGCAGGAGTTAGTCTAGATGCTGAGATTATAATGCAAATAAATAACGTATTAAAAGACGTTGCTCAATTTGATGCTAGTAAAACAGGTTAGAGCGTTCTCACAAGTCAGCTAGTCTGGCTAGCGGCTGTTTCCTCCACTGCTTTTAGAAAATGAGTCAGAACCGTTTCACTCTTCTCTGTTTTCCAGGCTGCATAAAGAGGAACACGCGGTGTATCCTCATCAAATGATCGAAATACGACATCACTGCGTTGAAATACGGAAACCGAAGAGGGAACAATTGAGATGCCTATGCCTGCAGCTGCCAGATTTACAATCGTGTACATTTGAACAGCTTCCTGCACGATGCGGGGCTGAAATCCATGCTGCCTGCAAAAATCTACAATCAGGTCATGAAATGAAGCCCCCATATGATGTGGTGACAAGATAAAAGGTTCTTCCCTCAAAGAATGCAGTGAAACGGTTGGTTGATCGGCTAACGGATGTGTTTTGGGCAATACAGCAACAAGTGATTCGTTCGTGAACAGTCTGGTTGTGATATGTTTTGAAGGGTCCAGCAACCGATGAAATCCAACATCAATTTCCCCATCATGCAGCGCTTTCAGTTGCTCAGCAGATGTCATTTCAGATAATGTAACCTGTACATCTGGGAAACGTTCTCGATATTTCTTTATAACATTGACCATCATACCGCCTGCTGCTGAATCCACAAACCCGATGGATAAATTGCCTATTTTCCCTTCACTTGCAAGTTGTGTCATCTTTATCGATCGTTCCAAATGAGCAACTATGTTTCTCGATTCCTCCAAAAATATCGCACCGGCTGTCGTAAGTCGAACCTGTCTCTTGGTTCGTTCCAGAAGTTTCACACCAAGCTCATCCTCAAGAACTTGAATTTGTTGGCTTAGTGGAGGCTGAGTCATATTCAGTTTTTGGGCAGCACGGTTAAAATGCAGCTCTTCTGCTACTGCGATAAAATAACGCAGCTTTTTCAAGTCCATAGACATCATACCTCTTCCTATTTTAGCTCTGATTTATCAACTTTTCGTCCATGCTTTCCTATCGCCATCGTACCCGATCACGTATCACACCGCAAATTTTTATTAACGGTTTGAATTTATCCACATACAAAAAGGCAGCCGAAATTATTCGGCTGCCTTCGCATTTAAACGGTTGATTTAGAAACGAGCAGCTGATGCTGCTGCTTCCTCAAGACCTTTTGCTACAATAGCTTCTGCTTGGTCAGGAAGTTGGTTGTGACCTTCAATGATGATGCTCTCTAGGTTAGTCACACCATAGAAGCCCATTACTGTGCGGATAAAGTTATGTGCCATTTCAACCGAAGCTGCAGGGCCTTCGGAATAAATGCCGCCGCGAGCAGTAAGCAATACGACTTTTTTATCAGTGATCAGACCAACTGGGCCTTCAGCTGTATATTTGAACGTTTTGCCAGCTTGTGAAAGGTAGTCGATATAAGTGTGCAATACTGCAGGAACAGTGAAGTTCCAAAGCGGGAATGCAAATACCACTTTATCCGCTGCAAGAAATTGATTCATATATTTGTCCGAAACAGCTACAGCTGCTTGCTCTTCAGGTGTAAGGTCATAACCGCGAGCTGCTTTGAAGTTACCGTTAATCATATCAGCGTTCATGTAAGGCAAGTTTTCATTGAACAAATCAAGCTCAACCACTGTGTCTTCTGGATGGCTAGCTTTAAAGCTGTCTAGAAAAGATTGATATAGCTTAACGCTGACTGCCTGTTCGATTCCGCGATCGTTTGCTTTAATAAATAATACTGTACTCATTGTATATTTCCCTCCAAGATGTTTGTTTACTTTTTGTAAGTACCTTAATTGTATATAGTTTTAGAGCAACAATCATCGGTAAATAGACCGAAAAATCGACATAAAAAAACCGCCAAAGGCGGAGAGCTAGTCTTACGACTATAGTCTTACGTTAGCGTGTTATTCAGGTTCTCGCATTAACTGCACCGCGTATAACGCAGCTTGCGTTCGGTCCGTTAAATCCAATTTGCTTAAAATGCTGCTCACATGCGTTTTGACTGTTTTCTCCGCTACAGTGAGCGAGTGCGCAATATCTTTGTTGCTCATTCCTTTGGTAAGCAATTGCAGCACCTCAAGCTCTCTCGGAGTTAATAGTTCACTTAACTCACGAATAGGCAGCCCTTTCACCGAACTAATCTGCGGCGATACTTGAGCGAGTAACGCACTCGCTATATCCGGATGCAGCTGAATATTTCCTTTATAGGCGCTGCGAATCGCTTCTGCAAGCTGATCAGGTTCTACATCCTTCAGCATATACCCAGCAGCTCCGGATTGTAGAGCAGGCACGATATGACTGCGATCCGAGAAGCTGGTGAGCACAAGCACTTTAATATCCGGATTTTGCCTAGCGATTAAATTGCTCGCCTCGATCCCGTCCATAACCGGCATGTTCAGATCCATCAGTATGATATCAGGCTTAAGTTCAGCAGCTTTTTCTACCGCCTCCTTGCCGTTATTCGCTTCACCCACCAGCTCAAAATCAGGCTGCATGCTTAGAAAAAAAGAAATTCCCTTCAACACAATTTGATGATCATCAACGAGCAATATTTTTATCGTCAAAACAGTTCCTCATTCCTCTTCCCACATTTCCATTTCCGTTGCAATCGGTATAACAGCTGTAACCATTGTAGGTTGCCCTTTTCCGCCCGTTATCGTTAGCTCTCCGCCAAGCGTTTCTGCACGTTCCCGCATCGTTAGCATTCCCATGGTCAGTTTTCCTTTACGCTTCTCTTGCGAAAACCCGCGGCCTCGATCCAAAATTTCCAAGCAGGCGCGAGACTCTGTTTTGATGAGCCGCACATAAACGGTATTCGTATCTGCATGTTTCCTTACATTATTAAGCGCCTCTTGCCCGATTCTCCAAAGGGCTTCTTCAATCGCACGCGGAAGCTCACGAACGCCCTCCACCTTTTCATACACGGTTAAATCCATGCTCTTGCCATATTGCTTAAGCGCAGTAATTAGCCCATGCTCAAGACCTGCCGGCCGCAGCTGCCATATCAGCGTTCTCATTTCCTTCAGCGCTTCCTGTGACAGCTGTCTTATTTCTTGTAATGATCGTTCCACGACAGGTTCTTTGCCTGCCAGCACCGTCTCGGCTCCCTTCGCTAGAAAGGATAAAGAGAAAACCTTTTGAATAACCGAATCATGCAAATCTCTAGCCATTCGATTTCGCTCTTCCATGCGCGCGAGCTCGCGCCGCTGCTCATATACCCGCAAATTTTCTACGCTTAACGTGAAATGATCCCCAAGCGAATACATGAAGTCCTCTAAGTAATCATCAAACTGCTTGCCTAACTGACTGCTTACAAACAGAACGCCAATCGGGCGGCTGCGAATGCGAAGCGGTATTGCGACTGCTGATGAGAACGGTGGTATCCCTATGGATGATAAGGAAGAGCAGGAATTGCTGTCGCATTCGGACTGTTTGACAAGACGATTCTCATGAAACGCTTTGCTAACCATCCCGCCTTGATCGATGGCAAGCGAAAGCCACTCTTTTCGGACGTGATTGTCTGTATAATGTGCGCGAAGCGATAATTGCTCTTGTTCATACATAAATAACGATACATGCTGCCAGTTGAACGTATCGCCTATATGGCTCACCGCTTGCAGCGGAAGATGATTTATATCTTGTATGGCGTTTATTTTCTGAATAACATCACCAAGCTTCGCATAATGAATCGCGTGCTGCTCCTGCACCTGATACAGGCGGATTCGCTTAATTGCCGTTCCGATCTGATAAGCGACGGCTTGCAGAAGTGCAAGCTCCTCCTCAGTAAAACGATCCTTGCCAGCTTCAGCAACATTTAACAACCCGAATTGATCCGTTCCTGCTCTTAGCGGAACCGTCGCATGATGAGTAACACCTTCATTATCACCAAGCTTGTTCGTGATGGCATATGTAATTCTTGAGCATTCTATAATATTTACCGCTTGATCCAGCTTGTTTTGCTTAAAGCTTTCAATGCACCAGCAAACCTCGCCGCACATGACCGCCTGATTGTTTGCCGCTAAACCTTGAGGCAAATTATGTGTAGCCGTGCAAAGATTTTCACTTTTATTGTCAATCATAAATATCCAGCCCGTAGTAAAACCTGTAACCTGAAGCAGCTTGGCAAGCACATCATTCAGCATTTGATCCATGTCGTTTGTGCTGTTAAGTGTCTCTGCTATCTCCTTCAATGCGACCAGCTCATAAGCTCTTTTTTCTCTGGACATGCTTCCACTTCCTTCTAAGCACACATTATACACCTTCCTGAACAGCAAAAAAAAGAGCCGATCCAAAGCAGCTTGTACTGCTTAAGCTGGATGGCAGGCTCTTTGGATTAGCTCTTTCGAAACGGCTTTTTGATCAAAAGAACATAACAGGCTACAGCACCCAGCTCTGCAATGGCTATCCAAATCCCCATAGGGAGCGCATTTGCGCTGCCTCCAAGACCTACGAGCGGTGAAATCATGCCCCCAAATGTAAAGGATAATAACCCGAGCAATGCAGATGCGCTGCCTGCAGCATAGCCATGCTTTTGCATCGCTAAGGAGAAGCCGGTCGTCGAAATAATACCAACGCTTGCTACAACAAAAAACAATGGCACAAGAATCGCAGCGAGCGGCGCGTCAATTAATATCATGATAAGCAATATTCCGCCAGCTGATGCCTAACAAGGGACGAGCTTGTAACGAAATCATCCGTTAGCTGCGGCAGCGCCGGCAAATACATGTCAAGGGACAACGGCCCAAACGCGGAGAGCGATCCAAGCAAGAGGATCAGCCAAAGCCGTTTAATGCCAGTGGATTGATTTTGAGTTTGGATTTTTTTCTGAGCAAGCAAGTAAGGCATCTCCTTCTGTGGTACTTTTTCCTCGATCCACTTTATCACCTTTCATTATTTGTTCCAATAGAAAAGTCGTTTCATCAAATATTTGTCCTCTTTTGTTTTGTTTGTTATGATTGAGCTAATAATGTCGTTTAACGTAGCATCTTGTAGCTACCATTTAGGAGGATCACATGCAAAAGATTAAAATTTTCTCCGGCACTTCGAACCAGAAGTTGGCTGAGGAGTTATGTAAAGAACTTGAGCTCCCGCTAGGCAATGTTGCAATATCAAGGCATCAAAGCGGTGAGATTCATGTTTCATACGGAGAACCTATTCGTACTTGTGACGTATTCATCGTCCAATCACTTTCCCATCCCGTTAATGAGCATTTAATCGAAACACTCGTCATGATAGACGCTGCCAAACGAGCATCAGCGAAAACCATTAATATCGTTATGCCATACTATGGTTATGCACGTCAGGAAAGAAAATCGGCACCGCGGGAGCCCATCTCCGCTAAGATGGTAGCCGATGTATTGACTACTGTTGGAGCAAACCGAATCATTACCGTCGATTTGCATGCTGATCCGATTCAAGGCTTCTTCGATATTCCAGTCGATCATTTAACGGCGCTTGATTTGATCATTGATTATTTGCGAAGCAAAAACATCAAAAATCCTGTTGTCGTATCGCCAGATGCGGGCCGTGCTACAACAGCCGAGAAACTTGCCGGCTTGCTTGACTGTCCATTTGCGATCATGATCAAAAATCGTCCCGCTCATAATCAGTCTGAAATCACGCATATCATCGGTGATGTTGAAGACATGACACCAATTATTATTGAAGACTTAATTGATACAGGCAGCACAATTGTAAACGTCGTAGAGGCGCTTAAGAAAAAAGGTGCGCATGATTCCTACATATGCGCAACACATGGACTGTTCTCAGCCAATGCGCTTGAGAAGCTGGATCATCCGAACATCCGTGAGGTCGTTATTACAGATACGATCAGTATCGGTCAAGAGCATTCGAGTAAATTTGTCGTACTGCCGATGTCCCCGCTCCTTGCAACCGCCATTAAAATCATTACCGAAGGCGGCTCGATTGCAACGTTGTTTAAATCAGGCTCATAGGCCGTCAGTAAAGCAAAATAACATATAACATCAATTATACCCCCTTGCTCTTTCGCAAGGGGGTATTTATTTTGCATGCGTATAGCTATGGTAAACCGTGGCAAAATAGGTGTATCAATCAAGACGGCAGCGAGGATGGGAGGACGCAAACAATGGATCAAACAGAACCTATCAGCTCAGACCTGAAAGTAAATATAGAACGTATAAAAGAGATTTTTTCGGATACAAGCGATTTAGTCATAAGGAATCTAACGATCAAGCAAACAACTGAGCAAGCAGCGCTCATCTACATCGATGGGCTGACAGATGGAGCAGCAATTAATAGTGACGTCCTTCGTCCCTTGCAGCTAGATTCGAGCGGGGGAAAACCCGGTGATGAGTTAATGATGACCATTGGACAAATCGTACCCGAAACGGATTGGTACCAAATTGAGATCGCAATACTGCACGGTAAATCCATATTATTCGTGAGCGGCAGAGAGACAGCCTATGTGCTTGGCACAAGCGGCTGGCCGCAGCGGGCAATCGAAGATCCACAAATGGAAGCCTCCTTAAAAGGCGCCCATCAAGGCTTTGTCGAAACCAGCGGCCAAAATATCGCTATGATCAGACGTTATATCCCGAATCGCGAATTAAAAATGAAACGGCTGATTGTCGGCCGGCGCGGCCAGACCTCCGTAACGATTATTTACCTGGAGGATGTAATGAATCCTCAATTGTTAAACGATCTTAAGGATCGCATTCAAAAGATTGACGTAGATGTCATTTTAAACACGGGAGAGCTGGCAGAGCTGATCGAGGATAATCCCTACTCACTCTTCCCGCAATTCGTTCTTACTGAGCGGCCAGATTCTGCAGCATCGCAAATTTTGCAAGGAAGATGTGTCGTTGTCGTTGATCGCTCGCCAAGCGTACTCGTTGCTCCAGTCAGCTTCTACTCTTATTTCCAAAGTATCGACGATTATAGTACTCGTTGGTCCATTGCAACCTTTTTGAGGCTGCTGCGAATGTTTGCATTTATTACAGCTACATTTTTGCCTGCCTTTTATATCGCAGTTGTTTCCTTCCATATCGAGATCATTCCAATGAAGCTGCTGCTCACCCTAGGTGAATCACGTGGACAAGTACCGTTTCCACCTTTTGTGGAGGCCATTATAATGGAAATCACATTGGAAATGCTCCGTGAAGCTGGCGTCCGGCTGCCTGCCCCCGTTGGCCAAACTGTTGGCATCGTTGGAGGTATTGTGATTGGACAAGCTGTCGTTCAAGCTGGCTTAATAAGCAATGTTATGGTTATCGTTGTAGCATTTACAGCCATTTCTTCATTTATTTTGCCAAACTACGATATGGTTGCAGCCGTTCGTTTAATCCGTTTCATGCTCATGATTTTATCTTCACTGTTTGGGTTTGTTGGGATCATTATTGGTTTGATGACGATGATCGCTCATTTATTAACGCTTAAATCGCTAGGCATGCCATATGGAAGCCCACTGGCTCCGCTCCGCTTCTCAGATTTGAAGGACACCCTAATTCGAGCACCATTATGGCTGATGGAAAAGAGACCAAAAAACGCGCTCCCGCTTCAAGAAAAACGTCAAACAAACACTCGGAAGGAGGATTGAGCATATTGACGAACACCGAAGGTAATACGATAACTTCGATGCAATTTATTTTTATTATTTCCGGTATTCAGATTAGTGTTGCCGTCCTTTCCTTGCCGAGGAAATTAGCAGAAATAGCAGGAACGGATGGCTGGATTTCCATTCTAATTGGTTATGTCATCAGTCTTCTATGCGGGTATATCATTATTATGGTGATGAGACATTGTTCTGATCAAACATTAATTGATGCGCTGCCTGCAATGATGGGGAAATGGCTTGCCAAAGGATTTACCCTATTGTTGGCCTTTTTTTTCCTTACCCTTATGTATGACGGTCTTGTGCGCACCATCCTGATTATTAAAATTTGGCTCCTGCCAAACACACAGTCCTACATACTCATGATTCTGCTGTTAATACCCGCTTATAAAATCGCTATAAACGGTCCTCGCATCTTAGGACGATACGCTGAGCTAGTAGCTGTCATATCATGCTGGTTGCCCTTTGTTTATCTATTTACACTGAAATATGCTCATTGGCTCAATTTACTGCCTATATTAAAAGTAGGTTGGCTGCCCGTCTTGTCGGCGGTGAAAGCAACGATTTATCCGAACCTGGGGCTGGCTGCCGTTTTTATATTTTATCCTTATTTAGTTAAGAAGGATAAAGCTGCTTCTTCACTTTTTATATCCAATACAATTACCCTTTCTGTACATCTATTTATTACAATCATATGCTTCATTTACTTCAGTCCCCATGAAATCACACTTTATAATGATCCAATCATCAGTATTCTCAAAACAATTGAATTTCGCTTTATTGAACGGATTGAGGTGCCTTTCATCGCGTTTTATTTGTTCGTCTTCTCACTCGTTTGGATTCCGTCTATGTATATCGTCTCTTTTTGCATAAGCAAGGTTTTCGGGCTAAGCAGCCATCGTATCCCATTACGTATTTTGTGCATTATTCTTGCGATAGCTACTTTTATTCACATCCCCTCATTCAAGCAAAGCGATCAAATTGAATTATGGCTTACTTGGTTTGGTTTTGGGATGGAATATATACTCCCTAGTCTACTGCTGATATACATGGTCATTTACAAACGAATACACCGGAGGGCTGATCTATGAAGCTGCGCCTCTTTTTTGTATGTTGCTTGTTCATTACGATTTGCCTTACTGCATCCGCCTGCGGGGATCAGCTGTATTTAGAAAATGCGGCAACACCGCTTGCTCTTGGCATGGACCTAGATAAAAATGAGAAATTTCATTTTTATTCTTCCGCTCCTGTTTTCAGCAAAAACATAAAGAAAAAGAGTCAAGAAACGTCAGGAAGCGCGAATTCGCTTCGGCAATCCAAAGCGATTCAAGACTCGCAATCAAGCGGCTCCATCCAAGGTCGAAATTACCAAGTGATTCTCCTTGGCAGACAATTTCTGAGTTACGAGGATTGGTTTCCAATGCTTGATGTGTTGTTTCGTGATGCAAGAAACACAGTAACCGACAGAGTTATTGCTGTTGATGGCTCTTTAGATGAGGTATTTTCACTAAATCCTCCTGATCAGCCGCTGCTTCCTATTCTGCTCAGAGGCATGGTGGACACCAAATCGATAAAATCGGAAACGTATGCGACGACCGCCCAAGAATTTCACAGGCAGTTTTATGATAAAGGCTTAACGCCTTACATTGCAGAAGTGAAGATCGTCAATAATCAGGTTAGGCTGAAAGGTTCCGCTTTGCTGAATCCGAAAGGCAAATATGAGCTTTCATTGGGCCCCCAAGAAACGATCCTGCTAAGCATTTTGCAGAAACAAGCGGCACCAGGCTTCAGCTTGTCCTATCCCATTCCCGGTGAGCCTGTTAACGGGCCATTCGAAACGAATATTTTGAGCCTAACTGGCGCCAAAGTAAAAACAAAAATCAAAACTACCTATGAAAACAATAAATTCAAGTTTGATATCCACGTGAAGACAAGGGTCGGTCTCTCCGAGCATCTATTCCCTTTCAATGTAGAGAAGGATGATAAAAAGCTGGAAAAACAGGTTGCCGTTCTCATGCAGGAGCAATTTACGAGCATTATCGAGAAACTGCAAAAACATAAAATCGATCCCATAGGGCTTGGAGTGTATGCAAGAGCAAAGGAATACGAGAAATTTTGCAAGGTAGAGGATCATTGGGGTGAAGTATTTGCGAATGCAGAAGTGCGTGTAAAGGTAGATTTAGAAATCACTTCAATGGGGCCTGTTAAGTAAGTATCGAGGGATTAAAAAAGAAGGATACCGGCAAGTATGCGGTATCCTTCTTTCTAGCGATGACTATTCCTATAGCGCTTGCTGAAAACGAATCTTATGCTCAAGCAGCTCTGCACGCTGATAAGCTTCTGCGATCCCATAAACAGCTATGTCCGCCTTGCTTACTTCTTTATAAGATAATGAAGTCTCCACCTCATGTTCGAAAGGAAATGGATTCAATTGGATAGTCGTTTCATCCTTCCAATCCGCTATCAATGAGGTTTGTCCCGTACGATCGAACCAATAGGGAAACCCATTAGCAAACCATTCATATTGATTTCGAGGCGTTCCCGGCTGCTCCATACATACAAACAGCGACAGCTCATCACAAAGCAGCAGCGCTTTCGCATGAAGCTGAAGCAAACTAACATCCAGCTGCAGTCGCTCGATGATCGCGCTTTGTCTTGCAAATTCACGTTCTACAAACGTAATCGTATCCTCATTTCTGAACCGTTCAGCAAGCGTCGTATACAAAATACTGCCAAGCAAAGCGGCATATTCGCTCGTTTTCTGAACATGATCCAAACCTTTAGAATAGAAGAAAAAGCGAATGTTGCCTGGAAAATCGCGGAACGAAAACGGCATATTTGCTGCATCATTCCAAAGCGGGATACGGTCCAAATCAATCCAGCTGCTGTCATGCTCATATGCAGCGTAAGCTAATTCATCTTTTCGTTTCTCACTATGGAATAACTGGCTCTGCCAGGCAGAAACAAGATCTCCGGATATTCTCGCATGATCATGTTGTGCAATCAATATGAATGCGTCTTCCTTCTCATATAAAATCATCGTTTCCATCCCTTTCTTCGTCACACAGTAGTTGATTACTATTGTATTTCTATATCAGCTAATCACGATTGTTCAGCGCGTAAACCTGCTCAATTTCCTTATGCCGCGAAATAACAACATCCATTAAGCATCTATAAATAGAAGCTGCTTTCTCTGGATTTAAATCATGGCTGCTCGCAAGTTTCTTTATTTTATCAAATTGTTTGGCTTCACGGCTCAGGTCTTGTGCAGCGAGATGATTTGCTGCTTTGTACATACCCACTTCTTCCGTTAATTGAAACCGCCTTGCAAGCAAGGAAATGATGTCGTGATCGATTTGATCGATCGCTTGTCTTAATTCATCTAGTCTAGAAACTTCCATGCGTCTCTCCCTTAAATCTTTTTCCTATAATTGTACCATCTCCATCACCCAGCGGCTATGTGCATTCGCATTTATCGGATGTAAGTTCCAGAACAATAAAAAGAAGAGCCGCCTTCTTTCTAAGAAGCAGCTCTCCTTTGAACATTTCTATCGTTTTATTTCGCGAAGACATTACGAATGAAACTGTGGCAGTAAATCAGCATGGCTTTCGAGCATCTGCTCCAAAGCTCGATATGCAGCCTCTTTATTTTCAATAGCCGGATCAGCGTCTATCGCTTTCTTCGCAATAGAGACATTGCCCGTCACTGCTGCTTCAACGACAAGCTCATGAACATCCGAAATAACACGGCACAATTGAAGCAGCGGCTCTGGGAAAGCTGGAACCTCTACCGGATGAATCATGCCGCCTGATACGGTTACTGGTATTTCTACGATTCGATCCGAAGGAAAACCCGGTATTGCGCCATCATTCTTAACGTTCAAAATATCAATCTGAAGGTCGCTGCCTGTATATAACGCGTGAGCAAGCGCTACTGGATGCTCCCAGCTGCCATGGTCAAATAAACGATCATAATGCATTTTGCCTGCACCAATCTGCTTCAGCTCTTCCAAGCGTCTGCTGCGTTCTTCGAGCGATCCATGATATGGAGGTGCTGTCGTATAATGAATGTCCTCTTGATAAGGAAGATATTCCGCATGATGATCGACGTGGCCAGCCGCGACTGCCCCATACTCGCGCAGCCATCGCTTAGTGATACGAAGCTCGCGCTGCGTCTCTTCATCTTGATCAGACCAGTTCTCCTCTTCAATATATTGGATAAGCTTAGGCAGAAGGTCCTCACCCGTGCGGCTATCTTTTATTTCCATCACCCATGCAAAGTGATTAAGTCCAGCAGTTACGATAGATACCTCAGAGGCCGATTTGCCGAGCAGCTTTGGCAAAAATGTGTAGCCCTCAACACCCCGATACGCAATATTGCAAAATCCAGCTATGCGAATCGATGAATAACGTGCTGCTGCCGTTACGACACGAGGCATTGGATTCGTTACATCCAGAATCCACGCCTGCGGACACAACTCCTCCATATCACGGCAAATATCCATGATCAGCGTAATGGACCGGAAAGCATTCATCAAGCCCCCCATACCTCCACATTCCCTTGCTTGATCGGCCATCCCTAATGCATGTAATATATCAAAATCGATTTGCCAACGGCGTGCACCTTGAACCGAGGCGGATACGATAACAAAGTCCGCACCTAATAGCGCTTCTCGTCTGTTTACCGTTGCAGTCACAAGCATGTCTACCTGTAGCTGCCTTGCTATTTCTCTTGCAGCTGCTGCCATCCCTTCAGCGGCATCCAGATTTGGATCAACAAGGACAAGCTCACAGCCTGCAAGCCTCTCTTTTACGATAATATCTTCGAGTACTGTTGGCGCAAATACGAAGCTTCCTCCGCCTATCAATACGATTTTCACGATAGTCTCATTCCTCTCGGTTGTCTTTGGATTGCTATTGTTGAGCGGTAAGAGAGATAATAAAGGTATGAATAATTCCGTTTACAAAGGAGCTATGATGAGCAATCTTAATCCTGCCCTCAACCAATCATTTCCTAATTATAAAGAACAGCTTATCCTATACGGCATGCGTACGTTCGAAGCCGGCCAAGGCCCTGTATGCGATTTACATCTGCATCATCGGATGCTGGAGATCAATATTGTCCTAACAGGCGATCAAATCGCTCGTATTGGAAACGAGAGCTTCACGCAGCATGAAGGTGATATTATTCTCATTCCTCCCATGAAGCTGCATGACTTTATTGTTCCCGATCAGCAGACGATGCACGGTTTTGTCCTTCATTTGCAAAATGTGGACAGCAAGCTGCTCTACGCCTTTCGAGCTTGCGGAGAGTATTTATTTGCGAGAGATCATCCGCTCAATGAACGTCTTAATCCGCTGCTAAAAGCACTTATTTCCTGCTTGCAGCAGAATCCTTCTGCTCACCGCGTCTTTATGCTTTGTAATGAAATGCTGGTGCATTTGGAGGAGTTCGTGCAGAGCGAAGCCTTACTCTCCATCAATGAACCAAATGAGCAGCCGCTTGCTGATCGGATCGCGAGGGAAATTGAGGCGCTCATCAGCACCTTCAATGAGCTCGGTACAGATTCCTCAACGAGCAACTGGCTTGAAACCATCGCAGCCAAGACAGGCATTAGCCGCAGACATGCCGGCCGTTTGTTTCAACAAGCGTACGGCATGTCGCCTCGTCAATATTTATCGATCATTAGACAGCAGGAGGCGATGCATATGCTTGTCATGCGAAACATACCTCTTGAAGAAATCGCATTCCGAATCGGATTCGAGAATGTGCAAAGCTTTATTAGGCAGTTCGCCAAATGGACAGGATTAACCCCTGGCGCCTATCGGAGACAGCATAAATCAACGATAAGCTATTTAACGCCGCTTGAGGTGGAGCCTCATGCTGGTCATTTATCCAGCTCCGTTCCCTCTGCTACCTCAGAATAACTTCAGGACGCTCATTCAATTGTACGCCGCGTTCAGCATACCAATTGAAATGCCGCTCCTCTCCGGCTATCTGCCAACGGGACGGACAGCGATCATCAAGCCAGTCCAGCGGTTCAGCCGGCGGCAGCGGTTTAGACGCTCGTTCGAACGCTTTGCGAATCGCTGCTTCCTGTTCCGCGCCAACCGCCTTTGGATCTGCGGAAATGAACAGCGGTGTTCCGCTTTCGGACAATAGCTCCAGCCACTGCTTGTTCAAATGCCAAGGGATATCGGCGGTCAAGCCAACACAATCCGCATCAGCCGCAAAGAAAGTGTCATGCTGCGGCATGCGGAAAGCAAGCGTGTTGACACCCATTTTACGTGTACGCTCCCACTCCTTACCGCTAGTATCGTCACCGGTCCGCTGAATTTCAACCAAGCCCGCTGCTAAGTGCCCTACTGTATTACAGCCAATAATTAAACTGTCCGCTGAAGCTTCTGCAATCTTCTTATACAAAGCGACAATAATTTCCGCCGTCGTCTTCGTGCGATCAGCAAAAGCTAAACCATGATTACTCATTGATGCGCCCATTTCAAAGCCCCATTTGGCAAAAATATCGAAAGTGGAAAAATCATGCTTAATCAGTTCATAACCCCAATCATGCAGCTTGCGAATTTCATTGCCTACATAGTCAAGCACATCAGGAACGCTTGGGTCCAAATAGATGCTGCCCACATTGTGGCCACCATATCTTCTCCAATGATTTGGCACACTGTTTGCGACTAATAGCGGTCTGCACCATATGCCGGGACGAACCCCGATTCCTTTCATATCGCTGGCCAGCTTCTGCATATCAGAAAACTGATAATTGGGTTCCCAAGGCCCACCATTGCAGCTGCCCCCGCCGCTGCAGAGCTGCCAACCGTCATCAATGACCATAAACGGACGGTTATCGACCGAAGAAGACCAATCTGACACGCGCTCTGAATCTGCGATTATCTCAGCTGTCGAGCTATTCCCATAGGCATAATACCAGTTGTTTCCCCCATACACAGGCTGTGAAGGCAGAATCGGCTGCTTGCACATCATTCTGCAAAAAGCCGTTGCCGCACCGAATGCCGATTCGCCTTCCGCACCTTCTCTCGTTACAATAACCGCAGCCTCGAGCGTTCGATCACCAAGCAGCACTCCCGCTTCACCGCAGCGAATATCAAGCGTCAGGCTAATTCCGCCTGCATCCGCTTGCCAATAAGAAAAGGAGCTTGTACCGGTCTCTACGCCATAACCATGCGTGCGTCCCCCTTTTGACAACAGGAAATACCAAGGCATTTCACGCTCAGCAACTAACCCCCGCCATTCCAAATCACCGTAACCTCGTTCCCATTGGTCACCCAGAACACGAATGCCCCCGCTGTCCAGTTCTCGCTGCCATCTCAGATGAAGCCGCCTAACTGGCGTCTGGCCTGCACTTAATCGAACGGCCATACGATTAGCCATCGTTTCAAATGAAATGACGGTTTCGCCTGCATACCATTCTCGTGAACGGAATGACGCGCGAACCCATCCCTCTTCCCACTCCATTTCAACATTGTCCGGATTGGTTAATAGATCTAAAAACTCCATCGTGAGCGCCTCCCGTATTTGAACATCGTTCTATAAAACCGAGTATAGTATTCGCTGCCAGCAATTTGAATAACGAAATGAGTCGTACCACGAATAAATAATGAACCAAATGGGACATCCAATAACATTAAAAAAAGACTGCCACCGCCACTTCATGGCATTGAACAGTCTTCATATTCACTATTAATCTGACTTAGCAATCTTTTATTTGCTTAGTTCTCTACGCACAATTGGCGCAACCTTCGTCGCCAGTAGCTCAATGGAAGCCGCTACCTTCGAGAACGGAATGCCGCCGATATCAAACTGAGCCATGTAGCGCTGATGACCAAAGAGCTCATGCTGCGCTAATATTTTCTCAACAAGAAGATCCGGGCTGCCTACAGCCAGCGCATTGATTGGACTTGCCAATTGTTCGAATTGCTCGCGTGCCATCGACTCGCCCCTCTGCTTGCCTCCCATGAACTGGCTTACATAATGAGCATAATAAGGATAATATTCATCCTTCGCTTGCTCAGTCGAGTTGGCAATATAACCATGGCTTGTGATCGCTACTTTTAGCTCTTCTTGTTTATAGCCTGCGCGAACACCAGCAGCACGATATACGTCTACAAGCGGTTTAAATCGAGCTGGATCTCCGCCAAGGATGGCAAGGGCCATTCCTAGGCCATGACTTCCTGCGAGCTCCGCACTCTGAGGTGTACCGCCGACACCGACCCATACAGGCAGCTTCGCCTGATCTGGACGAGGTGCAATCTCAGCATTCAGCAGCGGCGTTCTATATTTTCCATTCCAAGTGATATGCTCGGTTTCATTTAATGCAAGCAGCAGATTAAGCTTCTCCTGAAAGAGCTCCTTATAGCTCTCAAGCTCATACCCAAACAATGGAAATGATTCTATATACGCTCCTCGTCCCGCAATAATTTCCGCGCGTCCATCCGAGAGCAAATCAAGTGTGGCGAAATCCTCGAATACTCGAACTGGATCTGAGGTTCCAAGCACCGTCGTTGCGCTAGTTAACCGAATCCGCTTCGTCGCTTGCGCGATTGCAGTAAGCAGAACAGGTGGAGATGTAACAGCGAAGTCCAAGCGATGATGCTCACCCACTCCAAATACATCAATGCCCGCCTCATCTGCAATCTTGGCAGCTGCGACGATTTCCTTCAAACGCTCTCTCGCATTCGGCGATACTCTACTGATAGGATCAGTACTTATATCACCTAATGTGTAAATGCCAAACTCGAACACATCTGCTCGTTCCTTTGAAGGCTGAGCAACTTGTTGTTTTTTCTCGTTGATGTCAAACACCGCTTTCCTATATTTATATCCAAGGCAAGAGTACATATTTTGTTCGCCGACCTAGTTACTTTACGTAAGTAATGATACATAAGTTATTAAGTCGCGTCAAGATCAAGAGCATGAAGCCCGCCTAAATCTCTTACAAAGTACAAAAGAACCTTCAAAATCACAGTAAAAGTGATCGGAAGGTTCCTACTATTTAGGCTGATATGATGAGAAAGCCCCATGGTGCGAGCTCCAGCTGTTGTCCACTTGTAACTTTACTACCATTCAACAGCTCAGTACCGTCCTGATGCTTGTAGTCAAATGTAACGGCATCATTTGAGTAGTTGAAATAATATCGTATATGCTTTCCGCTAGTATTCAAGCCCGATTTCACGATGATTGGAAAAACAAGCTCTTGCTCTGCGCCCCAAAGACCTGCATTCTGCAAAGCCCCGCATAGCACACGTCTTACAACAGCAGGGCTAGGCAAGCATCCTATATAGGTAGCCGTTCCTTTTCCAAAGTTATTTCTTGTAATCGCTGCATATTCACCCCACTGCGCATGATCATAATAAGCCAGCACTTCAGCGGTTGTTGGCGTGATAAGCTCCATCCACGCTTCAACCTCTTTCGTCTCGTTACTCTGATCGATCAGTGCCCCTTTTAACCCGACATGATTTGGCGTTACGAACATGCTATAGGATATGCCGCAAGCTGCTTGTATGATACCGGGCTGCTGTGAAGTACGTACCTTAACGACCTCGTCGGCGAATCCGCTTTTGAACGTATAAACCACATGTCCCCCGCTTCGTACGAATTCATTTAATCGCTCCAAAGTCTCTGAAGGGGCAGCGTAAAGCGCTGGTACGACAATCATATTGTATTTATCCAAATGGGTGCAGGTTGGCTGAATAAAATCGACCTCGACGTTAAGCTTGTACAATTCGTCATAAAGTGCGCGAACAACATCATTGTAGGTTTTTCCATCTGGAAGCTTAAACCATTCCATTGCAGATAAAGCCTCGTTGCTGACCATTACAGCCACTTGATTGTTTTTGCGGAGGCTGGCAAGCTCCTCGCTCAGCCTAGCAAAATCCGCACCGATCGTTTTGGCTTCGTTATAAACAGGATTAGGCTGAAAATCATGACTGAGCAGCCCCTTCCAATACGTTTCGAACGAATTGTGAATCGAATGCCAGTGCCAATACGCAACCATGTTCGCACCGGAAGCAAGGTGGCTAAACGCCTGCAAGCGCAATTGCCCGGGATACGGCGTCCAATGCGGGAAGGCTTGTGCCTGCGTTTCGAGCACTAAGTAATTATCGTTTTTGAGCGATCGTGTCATGTCCCCGCCAAACGAGATTTCGATGCCGGTTAAATCATCCTGCGAAGGATGATAAATATCGACGCCTGCAATATCAAAAGGCTCCGAAGCAGCGAAGTGATCAACGGAAGGCTGAACACCAAATGAGTAGCCTCTCCATTCAAAATCAAAGTTTTGAGTTACAAATTGTCCCGGCTGCTTATATTCGTTCACGAGAGAGACCTGCCATGCCAAAAACTCATTTACTAGCTTCCGCTGGAATTTCGCGAACTCCGCGCCTAAGCTACCATTGATTGTGCCGACAACGGAAGGGAACTCCTCCCAGCTGTTGATGCGATTGCTCCAATAATCAAGCCCAAACAGCTGATTAACGATGTCAAGCGTTTCATAAGTATCCCTCATATATTTGACGAACTGCAGCTGAACATTTGGCCCCGCCGTGTCATAATGTTTCGTTTCATTATCCGTCTGATAGCCAATCACGGCTGGATGTTTACTTACACGGCTAATGAGCTTGCGGATGATTCGCTCTGAATAGAAACGATAAGCAGCATTTGTAATATCCATAATTTGGCGAGCGCCGTATTTACCTGGTCCGCGAGGGGTTACGGCAAGTACATCCGGATGTTCCTTGACCATCCAAGCAGGCACAGCATAGGTTGGTGTGCCAACAATGACGGCGATACCGGCTTTATGCATCGCATCCAGCACTCTGTCTACGGAAGTGAAGTCGAATACACCGTTTTGCGGCTCATGTGTGCTCCATGTCGATTCCGCGATACGAACCACGTTAATGCCTGCTTCCTTCATCATCCGAATATCCTCATCTAATCGCTCATAAGGCATATATTCGTCATAATAAGCGACGCCATATAACAGCTTATTCATCCTTTAACAGCCCCCTCGGCAATCCCATGCATAATAAACTTTTGGAAGAACGAGTAAATAATAATGACTGGAATCGCGGTCAGTACGAGCGCCGCCAAAATAAGCGACCATTCTTTGTTATACTCACCAAAGAGCGTGTTTGTCGATAAGATAAGCGTGTAATTGCTTACGTCCGTCAGCATGAGCAGCGGCAGCAGGAAATCATTCCAGATCCAGAGGAAATCTAAAATCGCTATCGTCACCGTAATCGGCACAAGCAGCGGGAAAATAATTTTAAAGAACGTTTGATATTCATTGCAGCCATCAATTTGCGCCGCCTCCTCCAGCTCCTTAGGTATAGACTTCACGAAGCCATGATACAGAAAGATCGCCATATTGACGCCGAGTCCAATATATATGATTGCAAGCCCATACGTACTGCCTTGAACAGACAAGGCTTTGGCCATTCTAGTCAATGGAATCATAATCGAATGAAACGGCACAAGCATGGAAGCGATAAACAGGAAAAAAATCAAATTGCTTATCTTTCCGCTCGTACGTGACAGCTTATAGCCAGCAAGCGAAGCACAAAAGACGATGCCGCCGATGCCAAGCACCGAAATAATGATCGAGTTGAGTGTGCTGCCCAGCAGATTGATTTGATGAAAAGCATTTACATAATTATCGAATTGAATCTTCGATGGCAGCGAGACGAACGACTTGAACATCTCACCTTGTGTCTTAAATGAGTTAATAACCGCCAAGTAAATCGGAAAAAAAGAGATTGCAGCCCCGATCGACAGGAAAATGGTAATAAGGAGGGAGGTTGATTTATTCTGTCTCATGCTTCCACCTCTCTTTTTTTCATGACACGAATTTGGATAAATGTGAAGATGAGAATAATCACGAATAGAATGACCGATTTTGCGCTGGCATAACCATATCGGAAGTTGTTTGAGAAGGCTTCCTCGTAAATGTTCATCGTAATAACCTGCGTGCTTCGTCCTGGTCCTCCGCCTGTCAAGCCATATACAACCTCGAACACTTTAAACGCGCCGTTTAGCGTAAGGAAGAAACAGATTGTAATCGCATGTGAAATCATCGGCAGCGTCACATTGCGAAACGTTTGGAAAGCGGTAGCTCCATCGATAACAGCTGCTTCCTTCAAGCTTTGAGGCACACCTTGCAGTCCAGCCAAATAAATGATCATCATATAGCCGACGCCGTTCCAGAGGGAAACGGTCAGAATCGAGAAGAAGCTTACTTTTGGATCACCGATCCAAGCTTGGTCCAGAAACGTAAGCGCTGTCTTTTCTGCCAGCTGAGGAAGCACCTGCGCGAATACAAATGTCCACATAAATGCGCTGATAATCGTGCTTATCATGTTGGGCATGAAGAAAATGGTACGGAAGAAACCTTTGCTTTTGCGGCGTGATTCAATAAATACAGCCAGCAGCAGCGCAAATACATTTTGCAGCACAACCATGAACAGCACATACTTCAAGGTGAACAATAACGAACCGACAAAATCGGGATCGTCTCTGAGCGCTTCAATAAAGTTGCCCATTCCAATAAAGTCATAGTCACGATTCAAGCCATTCCAATCCGTGAAGCTGTAAAACATTCCGCCGAGCGTTGGAATCAGCAGGAAGATCGCGTACAAAATAAAAGCGGGCGCGACAAACGTAAATAACGAGATGTATTTTTTGTAGCTCTTGATCGGCACAGTATCCGCCCCTCTCCTATGTGTCTTTACTGAGCAAAGATGTCTTCGGCGTCCTTTAGACGCTGAGTAGCTTTGACGGTGAAATATAAGATAAGTATGAGAAAAAGATATACTTTCTTATTTTTTAAAATCGGGATGAAGCGAAGCAGAATCTCCTTGTCTCCCCTTCATCCCGAGCATGTGTGGTTTATTTATTTACCTTGTTGTACGATTTCCAAGCTTTATCGAGTGCTTTGAGTACATCATCCTGCGATAATTGACCGGCATAATACGCTTGCAGCCCTTTGCCCACTTCATCCTTCACGGATTGAGGAATAGCTGGGTCTTGATAAGATTTGCCTTCTTTCACATAAGCTGTTGCATCATTTACCCATGGATAGCTCTCATACGTATGCACGGTGGAGATTGGGTTGAATTTAAGCGCTTGGAAGAAAGCATTTGAAGCCGTGTCATCCAGAATATAGTTGATGAAATCCAGCGCGACTTCCTTGTTCTTTGTGCTCTTAGAAACAGCTAGAGAAGTCGAAGCGCTAAGGTTAATAAGTGTCGCATCTGGATTGTCATTGATTGGCAGCGGTGCTACACCAAAATCAAGATCCGGATTGGATTTAAGAATCGTTTCTGCATACCACGGCCCTTGCAGCCACATTGCGCCTTTGCCTGCCGCAAACGCTGCTGCGCCATCATCGCCGCCCACTTCTGTCGCTTTTTCCGTTCCGTTCGCATTGATAAGATCAAAGATGTCGAACATTGCTTTTAGCTCTGTGAAGGAGCCTTCATCCTTATTCATCCGTTCGATGAAGTCAGCGTCCTCCGTATTGATAAGTGCGCCTGCAGCAAGCGGCAGCACGAGCTGTGGAATCCAAGCTTCCTTATATGAAAGCACAAAAGGCGTTACCTTATTCGCTTTAAGCTTCTCGACAACCGCTTTCATTTCTGTCAACGTTTTTGGAGGCGTAATGCCGAGATCCGTAAAGATCTTTTTGTTGTACAAGTAGCCCCATGACAATGTTTCCAGCGGAACGGCTACGACTTTACCATCTGTCGTTGTAACCGAAGGTTTAACGCTCTCCAGCAGCTTGCCGACAAAAGGCTGATCGGATAAATCCTCTAAGTAACCTGCTTTGTAGTAAGAAGGAATTTCGTTAATGGCATGAAGCGCGAAAATATCAGGTGCATCATTGGATGCAAGGCGCGTCTTCAAAATTTGCGCCGCATTATCGGCTGTCGGCATTTCGAGCTGTACCGACACGTCGATGTTTTTCTCTGCTTTTTCTTTCGCTACGAAGTCAGCAATATATTTATCGTAATGCTCTTTAAAACGAGGCTGAGCAATGAACATTTTCAGCTTTACGCTCTTAGCTTCACCGCCGCCGCTTGCTGCCCCATCTGTGCTGCCAGCATTATTTGTATTGCTGCCGCAGCCAGCTAACAGTGTTGTCGCGAGCATCGTAACGAGTAAGCCTTTAACTATTTTTTTCATCTCATTTGACCTCCCAGAAGCTTGTTTTGTTTACGCTTTCATTGTATCTAAAAAATGAAAGCGTTTAATTGGACAGAATTAGACTCTTTCGTTGGACATTTTTAAACCTCGCTGCTCTTCCTCATCTCACCTGGCGCGATGCCAAAATGCTTCTTGAACACACGATAAAAATAGGTGATATCCTCGTAGCCCGCCATTTCCGCAATCGCTTTAATGGGAATGCTCTCATCCATCAGCCACTCTTTCGCCTTCACCATGCGCAGGTGCAGCATATAATCCGTGACATTGCGTCCATATTCCTGCTTGAACACTTTGCTCAAATATTCCTTGCTCACAAAAAAAGCTCTAGCGAGCTGCTCCAGCGTAACCGGCTCCGTATAATGTTTCTCCATATACAGCCTGACTTCATCCAGATTCAATTTGTTTTTGAACTTCCGCTGCTGAATAAGCTGCTCTAGTGTAGTCACATAATGATGGGTAAGAAAAGCAGCTGTATTCTCGCCTGACTGGGTGATCTCATGCCCATACGGCGCATGCAGCGAGTCGCTGTCTTGTGAATTAGCATTCATTAATTCCTTAAGCAGCAGTAGCAGCTCTTGTACGACCTGCTCCAGCATGACCGCTTTCGTAATACCGCTCTGTTCAAGCTCCTTCATCATTTGATCTAGTGTTGTCTTAACGCCATCTGTATTCAGCTCATTGAAACGCAGCTTTAAAAGCTTCTTATACGATGCCAATGTATACGAAATATCAAGATCAAGTGATAATGTTCCACGCTCCATTTGAGCAGCTTCAAGCCCGCTTTTGCAATTTTGCAGCGCCGTATTAAGCTCTTTCGGATCAACTGGCTTAAGCAGATAATCCATCGCCTTGAAGCGAAGCGCATGTTTGGCATATTGAAAATCATCATACCCACTGACGACAATTGTCTTGATTGCTGGAAATTGATCATTAAGCTGCTGCAGCAGCGCAGCGCCATCTGTTCCGGGCATCCGCATGTCAGTAATGACAATATGAGGCTGCAAAACCTCCATCATTCGAAGCGCTTCCGTACCGTCCTCTGCTTCTCCTACAATTTCCATGCCGAGGCACTCCCATTCTCCGAACGCTTTTATGATGTCTCTTGCCCAGCTCTCATCATCCACAATGAATACTTTAAGCATGCTGATCTCCCCCTGCTATTGGAATAGAGACGGTGACCGTCGTTCCCGCTCCTAACTCGCTTTCAATCGTAATCCCATAGTCTGGGCCAAAATGCATTTGTATGCGGGACGCTACATTTTGAATGCCGATACGATTGCCGTGCGTCCAAACCTGTCCGCTATGTTGGTGAAGCCGCTTTTGCAGGTCGGCAAGCTTATCCTCGCGTATGCCGACGCCATTGTCACGGATTCGAATTCGAACTTTATCATGCTCACGCACAACGCTCACGCTAAGCTCCCAATGACCTGATTTATTTTCTAGTCCATGGAAAAAAGCATTTTCAACAATCGGCTGAAGCGTCAGCTTCGGAATGGGAGAAAGCATCATAGACTCGTCCATTTCCGTGTGATAGGTAAGCTTGGAGTAAAAACGCTGCTTCTGGATAAGCATATAATTGTTTAGATGATCGATTTCTGCTTTTAAGTAGGCGAGATCGTTCGGATCGCGAATGACATATCGAAACATATCGCTAAGCGATCGAATGATTTCGTAGCTCTCCGCAGGTTTTTTCGTAAAGAGCATACTGCCGATCATTTGAAGTGTATTTTGCAAAAAATGCGGATTGATTTGCGCTTGGAGCGCTTTAAGCTCGGCGGTTTTTTTCTCCAGATTGATGCTGTATTCCGTTTTAATATGCTCTCTAATGCGGTATGACATGTTGTAAAGCTTCGTTTCAAGCAAGCCGATCTCATCTACGCGGTTGCTTTGAGGCAGCTCCGTTTCCTTGATGATGCCAAGGCCCTGCATCGATCTTGCGAGCGTAACAATTGGCGTAGCCGTCCGCCAAGCTAACAAAATAGCAATCACAATCGACAGCACGATAGAAATTGCGCCTACGATAAGGCCAAATCGCATCGTCGATTGCGCGCTCTTATTAATAAAGCTGGTCGGGATAATCGTAATCAGCCTCAAGCCTACGGGATCAATCGTGTTATAGAAGACGTACGCCTTCGACATGCGGAAATAACCTTGATCCGCTGTTGTTTCCTTGATCCGCAGCATAATGTTATCCGAGGGGCGCTCTCCGAAACGTTGATAAAGCACATTTCCATCTTCGCTCGCGATCAGAACCTGATGATCCTTGCCGCGGCCTATCAAATCAAGCGTCTGATCAAGCATCGACCAGCGAATTTTAAGCGAGATACCGCCTAGCTTCTCCCGATTCTCAAAACGGTTAATGCTCCGAATCAATTGAAAGTGACCTTCATCCCCATTATTGGATTGAATAAGAAAATCTTTATTTTCCTCAAATAGCTGCTTATAAGGAGAAGGGATAGCAGGCGAAGTTTCCAAATCATATTGATTTCCGCTTATGGTAAACAATTTTCGCGGCTCTTTCAAAAACAGCTCGACGCCGATGACATGATTTCCTGCGGAATAAAACAAATTGCTCAGTGTATCCATAATATTTTTTTGAGCGGCAAATTGGTTAATGAGCAGTGAACCCTCTGTGCTTGCCAAATAATCACTAAGATGAGGGCTGATGAGTACGGAATATACGAGATTGTTCAATTGCGAGAACTGCTCGCCCAAGTAGACGCCAGTCCACTTCATATTGGATAAATTCGTTCCGATTACTTCCGCTTCCATCGACTTTCGGTTGTTTTCGGCTGCTAAGGCAGTAACCGCTATAATCGGAATGACGGATAAAAAAATCATCGTAAAAATCAATTTATTCCGAATACTACGACGGAAGGGTTCTGTCAGTAAACGGATTAGCTTGGCCAACATTTGCTCTCTCGCCTCCCGCTTCTCTTCTAGCTATTGTGTGCAAAAAACTAACGCCCCATCGATTGCTGGCGTTAGTTTATATGCTTTCATCATCCACATGGAATGACAATTGTATGAAAGGATTCGGGTTCCAGCTCAAGCAGCTGGTGTTTGGAGCCGATGGACAAACGCAGCTCCCTTTTTTCATTGAATGGATTCGTTAAGACGATGATGCGTGTGCCGTCCGGCTTCTCGAAAGCAATTGCATTGCCTGACCATGGACCTTTCAGCCCTATTCTTCGATCATCAGGCGAAGTGAAGTGGGCAAAATGCTTCATCACATAATACTCGGGATTACGAATGGCAAGCTGCTTTTCCTTGTCTACGGTCAGCATCGCATTTTGCTCCCAGCCCCATGTGCTGCGGCCTTTTGGTTCCAGCACCATGTTCCAGTAAATATAAGCGTTCACGCCATTCGTAAAATAATGATGATAGAGATTAAACACATATCTTGCATAGAACCAACTGTTTTCACCGTCACCGCATTCATTTTCCGTTTGCATATAACGAAGCTCAGGATAGCTTTGAACGGTACGCTGCAAAGCATGCTTGCCTGCCCATTGATAGCCTACGCCCTTCACATATTTATAAGCTTCAGGGTCGCTTAGCACCGTATTGGCATACGCATCAAAATCAGTTGCCTTCTTCTTCAGCCATTCATCCCATGCCTCCGGCGCATTAATTGTGCCCAGCCATATTTCTGTATCGAGTCCGTGCCTCTCGAAGGCAGGTCCCAAATAATCACGTATAAATTCACGAAGCTGCTCGCCCGTCCATACGTAGGAAGGAAACTTCTGATCCGCAACCACCTCATTTTGAACATGAACCTGGTGAATCGTAATGCCTTCTGCCTTGTATGCCTCAACAAATTTTACGAAATAGAGCGCATACGCTTCTAAAATTTCTTTCTCCCAGCGCAGTGTGCCGTAATTGTACGCCTTCGGAAATTTCATCCAGGTCGGAGGGCTCCACGGAGAGGCAAACAGTTTCAATTCAGGATTGAGTTTTAGCGCTTCCTTAATATAAGGAATCAAATGTTGTTGATCACGGGCAATGGAGAAATGCTCCATACTTAAGTCTCCGTCTGTTTCGTTTAAGCTATACCATTCCAGTGCATAATCGCTAGCGCCAATCGGAAGCCTGCAAATACTGAATTTATGCTCGCCTTCGGGATGAAAGAGCGCATGCATCACTTGACTGCGTTCTTCCTCCGGCAGATGCTGCAGAGCAGCATAACCAAGCTCGTTAAAGCAGCCTCCAAACCCTTCTAACCGTTGAAAGCTCTCACCTGAGAATGTCAGATTAGTGTTTCCATTACCGGCTTCCTCTATCGTTTTATTGAACCATCGCTTGGTTTCCGTGCTTGCAAACCATTGTATCTGTTTCTCTCTCATCACCGCAAACCTCACTTTTTGAAAGCGTTTTTATCATTATATCTTGTAAATGAAAGCGTTTAATTGGACGAAATTAGACTCTATTCTTGGACGATATTAAACCAACGCAACAAAGCGCAAAAACTATATTTTAAGAAGACAAACAAAATAGTGGCTAAAGTCTCATAAACTAAGCAATACATTCATATTTACAAGAAAATTAGCTTTTGAAGGGGGTGAATACGATACCTCTGGTCGTCCGATCAACATTAAACGCAACCGGCGCCATTACATTTACGGGGAATACGCTGGGTCTCAGCCGCTCAGAAGTAGCTGGAACCCCTGGTACTTCCGATAGTATAGGCGCTTTCAGCACAACGAATACAGCAGCTCGGTACGGCACGTACCCGCTTGGAACGACGAGCAACTATTTGGAAAATAGTTCTGCCGCCGCTCTCGTTCTCCCCACTGGAAGCACTGTTCTTTATGCAGAGCTTATTTGGGGCGGCACTTATGTCAATGGAACCGTTAATCTAACCGCAGCCATTAACAATCCCGTTACGTTCATTGCACCGCTCGGAACCTCAAGCATCACTCCTGATGCAGCAACAAGCAATACGTTCGATTTGGGAGGAGGCGCACTTGGCTATACTCGTTCAGCCAATGTCACCTCGCTTGTGCTGGCGGCAGGTGCGGGTACCTATATAACAGGCGGCGTAGTCGGAACGATTGTTATTCCCGGCGATTCAACTGCTAACCATGCTGGCTGGACCCTCGCCGTCATTTATCAGAACCCTTCACTTCCGTTTCGCAACATGTCGCTGCGGGTTGGGGCTATTTTGGTTCAAAGCACTTCGGCAGCGGTCAATACGACAATAACCGGATTTGCCACGCCGATCTCAGGAGCCTTAGGCGGCAGGGCGTTGTTTAGCGCTCAGGAAGGTGATGCAAACCGAACAGGTGATCAGGCGTTGTTCGGCCCGACGACAGCTAGCTTAGTAGCTCTATCTGGCACGAACAATTTCGCTAACAATTTTTTCGCTTCACAAATTAACAATGATTCCGGTGCATTAAACACAACCGGAACTTTCGGGGACCGCAATCAAATAAATGGCACACCCGGCACGAACATCATTGGCGGTCGACAGGGCTGGGATATTACGAATGTTGATATTTCCGCTAGGCTGACGAACAACCAGAGCTCAGCCGTTTTGTCGCTTACAACCTCCGGGGATGCTTATGTATTAAACGCAAATGCCATCCAAGTCAATATTAATGCGCCCGTTATCAATGTAACGCTAAGCGAGAATGCAACAGGGCCTACCATCGGCGACATCATCACCTTTACGGTCACGGTCAGCAACTCAGGGACAGCAAACGCAGCCAGTATCGTCTTAACCGATACATTGCCTGCTGGCGTTACGTTCGTACCAGGCAGCGTCGTTGTAGGCGGCGTCTCGAAACCGACATTCGACATAAGAACCGGAGCTCCGCTAGGCTCATTAAACCTGGCAACCTCCATCACCGTTACCTATCAAGCTACTGTAACCTCCTTGCCAAGCACCGCTCAGCTTTCAAGCACCGCCAATGCGGCCTTTACGTTTCAAAGCATAGCAGGCGGTCCCATTATTACAGGCGTTATTCCATCCAATACTGTCACTATCCCTGTTTATGCCCCTAATTTATCTATTGTAAAAAGTGCGAACACACAGAACGCAACGGTTGGTAATCAAGTAGTCTACACACTGCTCGTTGCGAATACCGGCAGTTCAGCAGCCATTGTCAACCTGACGGACAATATACCTGCGGGAACATCTTTTATACCGAATAGCTTCCGTGTCAATGGAGTCGTTGTAGCAGGTGCGAATCCATCAGCGGGAGTAGCCATAGGAACAATTGCAGCTGGGGGATCGTCAACGATCACGTTTCAAGTGCAAGTAAATGTTTTGCCATCTCCACCTCAGCTTGTGAATCAGGCATCAGCCACCTATACGTATCAAATACCTGATGGAAGAATCTTTCCCGGCTCATTAGCTTCAAATACGGTTACAGTTCCTGTAAGACTTCCAAATGTTGTGGTCACGAAGAGCGCTAACTTAACCGACATCGCTGTAGGTGAAACATTAACCTATTCCTTAGTCGTCACGAACAGCGGCATCGAATCCGTCACCAATGTCACATTGGGAGACACCATTCCTGTTGGAGCGGAATTCACCTCTGGAAGCGTAATTGTAGCTGGCGTATCCAAACCAACAGCAAATCCAGCGAGCGGCATCAGTTTAGGAACCATTGCGCCAAGCAACTCTGTCACCGTTACTTTTGCAATTCGCGCGACTGCTATTCCAAGCTCAGGTACATTGGTTAATCAGGCTTCCGTATCCTACAGCTCTGGCGTTTTCACAGGTCTCTCACTGTCTGGCAGCGTGACAACGCCTGTATATCAACCCATCATCAGCATTACAAAAAACGGTACGCCTACGAACGCTACTGTTGGAGGTACAATAACCTATTCATTCAGCGTAAAAAACAGTGGAAATATTGCTGCCCAAGTGACCTTAACGGATAATATCCCAACCGGCTCATCCTTTGTGCCAAACAGTGTCATCGTTAATGGAACAGCACTTCCCGGCAGCAGTCCCGTTACAGGCATTTCACTTGGCGCTTTGCCAGCTTCCGGCGTATCCAGCGTTTCATTTCAGATCTTGTTAAGCTCGCTTCCGTCGCCGCCAACTTTAGTCAATCAAGCCTCAGGCTTATATACCTATCAGTTGCCTAGTGGCAGAAACTTAAGTGGAAGCAGCAGCTCCAATACGATCACGCTCACTGCCCAAGCACCAAATGTCACAATTAACAAAGCTGTCAACGCCACCGCAGCTGCTGTAGGTGACATTTTGACGTTTACCATTATCGCTGTGAATAACAGTGTCGTACCCGTTACAAATGTCAACATCTCCGACACGTTGACCAGCAGCGCAGCTTTCATTGCTGGAAGCGCAACAATTAACGGGGTCGCAACAACTGCAAACCCGAATGTCGGCATTTCTATCGGTACCATTAATCCATCTGCCAGCGTTACTATCGTATTTCAGGCACAGGTAACATCGCTGCCCGATCCCGCTGTCATATCTAATCGCGCGGCCATCAGCTATACATCAGGTTCATTTACAGGATCATCGTTATCCGAAACGATTCAAATTCCGGTGTACCAGCCCATCATTTCTATAGTTAAGTTTGCAAGCACTCAAAATGCAACGATAGGCGACACTTATACTTATACATTAAGAGTCCAAAACAGCGGTAATATTGGCGCTACAGTAAACGTAACGGATAATATCCCAGCCGGCGCTGTTTTCGATATAAACAGCGTGCTCATAAATTCCGTACCCTTTCCCGGATTAAATCCTGTAACCGGGATACCCATCGGAAATGTACTGCCTGGGAGCATGACAGAAATCAGCTTTGTCGTGACGGTTGCAACACTGCCTTCACCTCAATTTCTCGTCAACCAAGCAAGTGCACCCTACAATTACTCACTGCCGGACGGCCGTCAATTAAATGGTGCATCGGCTTCTAATATCGTATCAATACCTGTGTCACTGCCAAACGTAACTTTAGTGAAATCTGCAGCACCAACTTCCGTCGTTGTAGGCGATACCTTTACCTATACCTCCATTGTAACCAACAACGGTATTGCTCCTGTAAACCATGTCGTAGTTAACGATCCTTTAGCCGATAATATTGCCTTTATTAGCAATAGCGTGTTCATTAACGGCACTCCCCGGGCGGATTCATCTCCATCCACCGGTATCCCAATCGGTACCCTCGCCCCTGGCGGTTCGGCTACCGTAACTTTTGAGGTGAGAGTAACGATGGCAGTCCCAACGCAAATAACGAATCAATCAACTGTTAGTTTTACATCAGGTGCATTCTCAGCTTCATCCTCGTCTAATACGACAACAACTCCTGTAACACAGCCGCAAATTTCTTTGCAATTAAGCGCGAATACAAGCAATGCTACGCTTGGAGACACCGTTACTTATACTGTACTTGTAAGCAATACTGGGAATCTTGAGGGAATACTCACGTTAACTGATGCACTTCCGACTGGAACAACGTTTGCGCCAAACAGCGTCGTCGTTGGCGGAGTTCCTCATCCTGGAGAATCGCCTGTAACCGGCATTAGTGTGGGAAGCGTTTTGCCTGGTGTGCCGATAACCGTTACCTATTCGACAGTAATTACAATACTTCCAAACCCGCAGGTACTTGTGAATCAAGCCATAGGAGCTTATACATTTACACCGCCAGATGGCAGGCTTCTGAATGGCTCCACACAATCAAACGTATTATCTGTTCCCGTTTCTGCTCCTAACGTTGCGGTCGTCAAAAGCACAACGACGGTCGATGCCGCGCTTGGAGACATCATTACTTATTCAGTAGCCGTAACAAACAGCGGCATTGAATCGATCAATAATGTTGTACTTACGGATCCTGTGCCGGACGGAGCAACATTCGTTGCTGGCAGCTTGACGATAAATGGCAATCCTGCACCTGGTGTGCCTGCATCGGGAATTGCCCTTGGATTAATTCCTTCTTCCAATACGGTAACCGTGTCGTTCAAGTTGAGCGTTACTTCTATTCCAGTCTCCGGTCAAATCGGAAACCAAGCAAATATTACCTTTACATCCGGTGTATTCTCGGGCATGACGATGTCCAACGTCGTTAATACCCCTGTCTATCAGCCCGTAATCTCACTCGTTAAAAGTGCAAATTCTATTAACGCCACACTTGGGGACACCGTTAGCTATCGAATCGACGTCAGCAATACAGGAAATTATGCTGGGAATGTAACATTGACTGACAATATCCCGCTCGGTGCAATCTTCGAGCCCAACAGTGTCCTAGTGGGAGGGCAGCCTCAGCCAGGTGCTGACCCTGTAACAGGCATCAACATTGGTGCTGTTGCTCCTAATGCAACAGTGTCCGTTACCTTCTCTGTCATCATTGATTCCCTGCCGAATCCGCAGCAGCTATCAAACCAAGCTCTTGCGAACTTTGCATTTGTTCTGCCAAGCGGCCGCCCGCTTAGCGGCAGCGCAAGCTCCAACACCGTCCTAATTTCTGTATCTGCACCTAATGTCAGTGTTGTCAAAAGCACAACTTCAACAGCCGTAGCAATTGGCGATATCGTCACCTATTCTATAAACATTCTCAATAGCGGCATCGCAGCGGTAAATAATATTATTTTTACAGACCCATTGCCGGTCGGAAGTGCTTTAGTTTCAGGCAGCGTATTGGTAGACGGAGTTCCAAGACCAACGGCCAACCCCGCAACCGGTGTAGCTATAGGGACGATCGTGCAAGGCAATACCGTTGTAGTATCCTTCAACGTATCCGTCATTTCTTTACCTGCTTCTGGACAGCTTAGCAATCGTTCATCTGTCAGCTTTACATCAGGTGTATTCTCGGGCGTCACTTTCTCGAACACAGTGATCATTCCTGTCTATCAGCCGATACTAACGGGAACCAAAAGTGGAAACACCAGCAATGCGACGATTGGCGACACCGTTGTCTACACGATTGCAATTCAAAATACCGGCAATTATCCCGGTGACGTTACCTTAACGGATACGATTCCAGCTGGCACAAGTCTTGTCCAGAACAGCGTCATCGTTAATGGCCAGCTCGTGCCAGGTGCAGATCCGGCAGCAGGCATATCGCTTGGCAGTATCACAACTACGGCAAGTGTCACTTTTTCGGTAGTCATCAATGCGCTTCCGCAAAATCAGCAGCTTGTGAACCAAGCGTCCGCTACCTACAGCTTCTTGCTGCCTGATGGCCGCACCTTAGGCGGCTCATTTAGTACAAACGCATTGTCTATTCCTGTATCTGCACCTAATGTTGCCGTTGTGAAGAGCACCACTGTTACCGATGCGGTCGTAGGCGACACGATAACCTATCGAATTGCAGTTACGAACAACGGCATTGAGAATATTAATAATGTGCTGGTGGTCGATCCCTTGTCCCCTGGATCATCCTTTCAGGCTGGAAGCGTCTTAATTGATGGCGTTCCTAGACCAGCAGCTAACCCGTCCCTTGGCATCTTAGTCGGGTTGATCGCGCCTAGCGTTACCGTGTTAGTTGATTTCAGCGTACTAATAACGTCACTTTCAGATTCCGGCACGCTCAGCAATAGAGCTACCGTAAGCTTTACTTCGGGTGCTTTTTCAGGAAATACATTTTCCAATACGCTCGTTACACCGATTTATCAGCCTATTCTTGCACTTGGCAAATCTGCCGATACCGCCAATGCGACTGTCGGAGACACAGTAACTTATTCACTAACCATCACGAATACGGGCAATATTGCCGTGCAGGCTTCCGTATTTGATACGATTCCAATTGGCGCCGCCTTTGTACCAAATAGTGTGTTAATCAATGGTGTTCCGCAGCCTGGCGCTAATCCGGCGACTGGTGTTCCCGTTGGCACCGTTTCGCCTGGCGCATCCATTAGCATCCTGATTTCACTGCAGGTAACGGTAGATGCACTTCCTTCACCGCAGCTGCTCGTGAACCAAGCAACAGCTAACTTCTCCTACGTACCGCCGGATGGCCGTGTGCTGACCGGAACTATTTTATCGAATGTATTGTCCATTCCTGTGTCTTCTCCAAATGTGTCTGTCGTGAAGAGCGCATCATCCATTGATGCTGTTGTAGGCGATACCATTACCTATACCATAACGGTGTCCAACAATGGCATTGAATCCGTCAATAACGTCATACTCATCGACCCTACCCCAGCAGGAACAACGTTTACGACGGGCAGTGTCACTGTAGATGGTTCACCGCGGCCAACAGCTAATCCTAATAATGGCATTACCATTGGCACCATTGCTGCTGGAGGCAGCTCAACCGTTACATTCAATGTGCTGGTTGTTACACTATGAGCCCGCTTCCTGGCGGTAATCCAATGGTTCAAAATCAATCGCTTGTTCAGTTTGCCTCAGGAAGCGCAGAGCTGGTGACCTACTCCAACACGGTCAATACCGCTTTAATAGGGACTCGTATCGTACTCGAGAAAAAAGCCTATGAAAGCGAGGTTACTCTTGGCAGTACGATAACCTACAATATCACGGCAACGAACACGGGAAACACAGCCGGCAGCGTCACACTTACCGACAAGCTGCCGGAAGGAACTTCATTTGTCGCGAACAGCGTAATATTGAACGGAACACCCATGCCTGGCGCTAACCCAAGCAACGGTATTGCAATTGGAAATATGATGCCGCAAACGCAAGCTCAAATCATATTTCAACTCATTGTCGTTTCCATTCCAAGCAGCCTTCAGCTAGTTAACCAAGCGCAGGCAGATGCCGAATTTCGAACAGCAGAAGGGCGAATTGTCACGAGTATTACCAACTCTAACACGCTCGTTACACCTGTTAATGCGGTATCGCTATCTGCTCGACTTAGCGCAAGCACCGAACAAACCTTCGTCTCAGAGCATGTAACCTATGAACTTACGATTGTTAATGACGGCAACCTTAGTCTCCGAGAGGCAGTCGCTTCCTTCAATCTGCCTCTCGGCATCCTTTTTGTGCCCGGCAGCGTGACAATCAATGCTGTTATTTCACCAAGCGCTGATCCGAATGCAGGTATCCCGCTCGGCACTATTAGACCACAATCAACCATCGTTATCACCTATCGCGCGCAAACGACGGAGAATGCAGCCTCTATATCTATCAGCAAAGCGATCGTTCGTTATCAAGTTTCCGGCACGCCGGATTATACGCATTCAAATGAGGTCGCCGTTATCCTTATTCAGCCTGAGATCAGCGTTAATAAGCAAGTAGATCAGCTTGTTGCTGTCCCAGGTGATGTCTTGCATTACTCGATCTACATTGAGAATGCCAGTAATGTTGCCGTTGATGCCGTGATGGATGACGTTTTGCCTGCTGGTGCAGTCTTTATACCAAATAGCCTGAAGTTGAATAATCATTCGTTGCCAGGCGTGTTTATTGAAGATGGCATTAATCTCGGTACGCTGATCGGGCAATCACAAAACATGATAACCTTTGATGCCCAAATCCCTTTACAACTTGCCACTGTTGCACCATTAACGAACACTGCATCGGTTGTCTACACTTTTCGGCTCTCAGACGGAAGAGTAGTTAGCAATTCCGCGATCTCAAATGCTGCAATAACAGAAGTGACTGCTCCTATCATTCAGCTTACCGCAAAGATCACTCCTCCTATTGTGGAGTATGGCGATACAATAACCATCGTTTCAACGCTTATGAATAATGGAAACTTGCCAGCTTTCGTTTCATTTACAAGCGAGTTTCCATTTGGCGTGGATTTATTGCCAAAAACGTTCCGTGTAGATGGAGCTCGACTAAGCCCCATTGATTATGACGGCAATCAAACATGGCAGCTTGGGAATGTACTACCCGGAGCAACACTTGAAATCATTTATTCTGCTATCGTTACTGACGCAATCGTTTCTGACGAAATTATAGGTTATGTCAAAGCAAAATTCTCCTATGAGGTAAGCGGGCAAAGCAACACTGGCGAGGCTCTATCCAATTCATTAGTCGTTGCTGTGATTGGGGATGACGAGTGAAACAAAGAAACAAATAAACCCCGATTTGAACCATAATGGTTCAAATCGGGGTTTCAATTATTGGATCTCCTTTTGCCAAAGCTGCCTCACAAGTTGCTTCAAATAAAGGGACTGCGACCAGCGGTCACTAATCTCCGTTTGCCGAGAACCAGCCTCATCTGACGTAATCGCATACGATGGAGGACCCAGCTCAACGACGATAGGGAATGAATCATTCTCTTTTCTTTGTCCATTAAGCCAGTGTCTCATTGCGCTGCCCCACCATCTGGAGAAATGGGGGACCATCGAATGATTGCCTGCTTCCCCCGGATCGATCTGTATTTGCTCGCCATTTGATATACGGGTATGAATACTGTGCGTGTTTGGCAGCAAGCTTTGCAGCATCTGCTCCGCCTCATCCGAAATCGTATGAAGCTCACCAGCTACGACATAATGTGAATAGTCAATCGTAAGCCTCAGTTCCGGCAGCGACTGCAAATATTGCCGTGTTCGGATGAGATCCTGTGTAATCGTACCTCGGTGCGTCTCTACATAAACCGGGATGCCCGCCTGCCTCGACAGTGCATCAATTCCAGATAGCAGTTCAATGGCGGAATCGCCAATGAGGAAAGGCGTCATCACCTGTGCGTTGATATAGCCGATGTTTTCGAATGCTGCTGCTTTTTCCAAAAACTGAGACATCTCGTTTAGTGAAGAAGGATATGCATTTACACTAAATGACATGTTGTATTTATGGAGCAGCTCCTTCCATAAACTGCTTTCCTCAGGTGCCGGCACAAAGGCGTTAATGCCGTCGAAACCATTCTCTGCTATTAGCTTGAATTTCCCTTCCATATCTTGCGCATGCCCCGCTGTTCCTTGCAATCCACTCATACCCCACCAGGACATCTCAACTAACAATTTATTTTCTGTTTTCATCATTAATTAATGCGGATAGGCCATATCAAATTCAACTCCGCATGGTCCTCCGTCCGGATTAATTTCCAAATCAACGGCAGTGCCATCCTGTCTAAACAAAGGGCGATAATGATCGCTAATATGAGTTGCTGATGCATTCGCATAATGGCAGATGAAGGCTCTGCGGAATTGATCCTTTGTTTTGTTTCTATATGATCCATGAATCAAGTTCCCATTGAAAAATAGCACGTCGCCTTTATCCATAATTACCGGCATCGCCTTGTGATCCTTAGGCGGCTTAACGAAATGGGAAGTGAACGATTCCGTTGAATCCGCAATTTCAGGACAGCTAATTTCATGCTCGCTCGTCTTCGGAACGACAAGCAAGCTGCCGTTCTCCTCATTTGCCGCATCGATCGCCGTCCAAGCTGCGATACAATTGCCTGGCTCCACCTGCAAATAAAAATTGTCTTGATGCAGCGCTTGACCGCGTGAGCCTGGCGGCTTGTAATAAAACATGCTTTGGGCTGCTAGCGCTTCTTCGCCATAAAGATCGGCTAATACGTCCATGACCGGCTTATGGAGCAAATATTTTTTGGACGTCTCATTAAAGCGATGCGGATGCATGACCCGCGGATAACGCTTTAACGGATCATCTGTCTCTCCTGTCAGATCTGGCTCAAAATAACCCGGCACTGCTTTATGACTCATTTCCTCGAAAGTATCCTCTATCGTGCGAATGTCTTCCTTAGAGAAAAGACCTTTTATCACAATGTAGCCCTCAGTACGAAATTGATTAACCTGCTCTTCTGTTAGTGCAATCAATGCTTCTGTCATCGCATAACGCTCCTTCACTGAATTAATCATTGTTCTTGACATAATCATAGTGGTTTCGCTATTTTTAAGGAAGAATGATTACTGCTGAAAACTACTTGTATTATGCTATTTTGAAAATGAAGGAGGAGTTTGGCATGCTTCCAAATCATAGAAAAGAAGCTGAAACAGAAGCACATGGCGGTGTGTTTCTAAGTGGTCTATTTGATGAATCCGACTCCTATCGTTATCGCAGGCCAAACGGAATAAGTGATTGGCTTATCTTTTATACCTTAGAGGGTGAAGGATATTTACGCACACCCGCTGGAGAGAGGCGCTGCCGCAAGGGACAAATCGGGCTGCTGCGCGCTGGCATTCCTCACGAGTATGGCACGATTGCGGGAAGCAGCTGGCACTTTTATTGGGCACATTTTCAGAAACTACCTGAAATCGACTATTTGCCAAAGGATGAAAGCATCGTCATCACGATTCCAGACGGCAATATGAGAAGTAGAGTACAACTCACCTTCGATCATATATTGAGTGATTCGAGAGAGCGGGCAAGCTTCTGGCAAATGTTATGCGAGAATGCACTGCGCCAAGTGATATTGCTCACAGCACAGCAGCTAGATAAACGACTGGATCCTCGCATCGAGCTTGCCCTGCAGTATTTATCACAGCATATGGAGCAGCCGATACGCATTGAAGTGTTGGCTCGGTCGGTTGGTTTATCTCTCTCGCGGCTATCCCATCTATTCAAGCAGGAGACTGGAACGAGCGTGGTCGAGCATCTGAATCATCTGCGGCTTCAGCAAGCGGCTCTTCTCATGGAGCATATGGGCCGTTCGGCAACCGAAGCTGCGCTTGATGTCGGCTTTAACAATTACAATCATTTTGCTGCATTGTTTCGCAAAAGTTATGGCGTAAGCCCACGAACATACAAAAAGGACAAAGTCGCTCATAACGAGTAGCTTTGTCCTTAGGGTTTCATCTATTTAATTAGGAAGTGATGATTAAACCTTTTGTACGGCTAAATCAAGCCAATCCATCTCTTCCTTGGTGAGCGTAATAAGCGACCCTGCATCACAGGAATGAAGCTCTTCCGCTGATTGCGCGCCAATCAAGGCACAGGTCGGAAACGGTTGGTTTAGCACGTACGCTAGCGCGATCTGGATAGCAGTAACGTTTTTCTCAGCTGCCAGCTGCTTTGCACGTGCCAGACGCTCCCAATTCTCATCGCTATAGAACACACGTACAAGATCCTCATTATCTCTCACTTCGGGAGTAAATCTACCTGTGAAAAATCCTCTTGCCTGCGATGACCACGAAAGCAGCGGGAATTGCTCTTCCTCATGCCATGCGCAGGTTTCCTCATCAGCAGAGACGCAGCCATGCCAGAACGGTTCATTAGCTTTCGCAAGGCTAAGGTTCGGACTGCTGAATGAAAAACCGACAAGTCCATTTGCAGCTGCGTATTCATTCGCTTCCTTAATACGCTGCCATGTCCAGTTTGATACGCCAATCGCTCGAACAGTTCCCGCTTTCACATGCTCATTAAGAATATCGATAACCTCTGCTGCTGGTACTGCCGGATCATCCCGATGCAGTGCATAAAGGTCGATATAGTCGGTTTGAAGACGCTTCAAGCTAATCTCCAAATCATGAGCAATGGCCTCTTTGCTCACACGCGAACCCGTATGATCATGATGTGCGCCCTTGGTCAAAATAACCAATTGCTCCCGATTGCCGCGTTCCTGCATGTAGCGGCCAATCACTTCCTCGCTTTCCCCGCCGCAATAAATATGGGCTGTGTCAATTGAATTGCCTCCAATTGCTAGAAAAGCGTCCAGATTAGTTGCTGCTTTCTCGTAGGAATCATTATAGAAATAATCCGACCCCTTCATTAAGCGAGATACCTGCTTGGGTGAACCTTCAATTTGAATATATTCCATCGTTGTTTTACCTCCTTAATTATGGGTTCGTTATATTTTAATTCGTGTATGCTCTTGAGCAGAAAGCAGGCAAGCATCGATTACTTTCATGTTGTTAACCCCATCAGCGCTGCCGAACTGAAGCTCTGATACACCGTTAATGGCATTTGCCATATGATCGGCCTGCAAAGTGTAGGCGTTTACATGCGGCACCTCAACTTCACGGCGCTCTCCTTTTGCATCGACGAAGAAATTGCCGCTGCCCGGCGCGCCAGTCACAAATGCGGAAGGCACTTCGATAATACCCTCTGTACCTAGCACCTCAAGCGGGTTGCGGAATGCTGCCCACATGCCGCAATCAAACGTCAGTGAAACCGCACCTTCAAACTCGATTAATCCAGAGGCCATCATATCGACATGATCATGCTCTGGTGAGAACAAAGCCTGAACGGTGACGGCTTCAGGTTCTTTGCCAAGCAGCAAGCGAGCAGCATTAATTGGATAACAGCCTACATCGTAAATCGAGCCGCCTCCCCACTCCTTGCGGTATCTCACGTTTTCTTTATGTCCTGCATTGTTGAAGGTGAACGCGCTGCGAATGCCGCGAATGTCGCCAATTTCCCCGTCTGCGATCACTTTCTTGATCATGTCGTATCGAGGGTGATAGCGGTACATAAAAGCTTCGGACAATAACACGCCTGCTTTCGCAGCAGCTTCAGACATTTCAGCTGCTTCTTGTGCAGTCAAAGCAAGCGGCTTCTCGCACAAAATATGTTTCCCTGCTTCAGCAGCCCGGATCGTCCACTCTCTATGCAAATGATTTGGGAGTGGAATGTATATAACGTCAATAGAAGCATCCGCAAGCAATTCTTCATAACTGCCGTAAGCAGTCGGGATATTCAGCTCTTCTGCCGTCTTCTTTGCCTTGTCCACGTCACGGCTAGCAATAGCCGCTACCTCATTTAATTCCGAAAGATGAAGGCCAGGTATTACTGCGCCTTTGGCAATTCCAGCGCAGCCCATGATGCCCCATTTTAGTTTCTTCGTCGTCACTCCATCGTCACCTCAACCATTATTTTATTATTATATTGCGATTACAAGCTGAAACTAGCTACACCATCAGTTCAGAGCGCTGCACCTAAATCGTGAGGTACAAATTAGTATCAAACGATTTCATTGTGCTTGCCTCTAGTTTAAAGTAGATAACCAAAAAATAAAATGATATTATTTTGTTATAAGTTAAAACAATATTGTCATTGAGGTGAGCAACATGCAAAGACAAATACATCTGCTTACGCTGCCAAATAATCCTTTTTTCTGTTTACCTGAATCCGTCGGGAATTACTGGAATGAGCCTGACCATTACACGCTTCGTATGGCGGAAGCGCTCAATAACTTTAATATTCATTACGTCGTTTCTGGAAAAGGTTATGTGGAATGGGATGGTGAGGTGCACACCCTCGAGGCTGGTGAAGCTGTTCTGTATTTCCCCTTGCAAAGACAGCATTACTACAGCAGCAAGGATGATCCGTGGGATATAAGATGGGTTCATTTTTATGGGAGTGGGCTTCAGGACTATATGATCGAACGAGGTTTTCACAAAAGCCAGCTCTGGACAATCCGTCAGCCAACCGCTTGGGAACAGGTGCATGAGGATTTGCTGGTCGAGGCAGAAAAGTCTCGCATGCTGCATCCGACCAAGCTTTCTGCTCTCATGTATGCCATACTCGCCGTGTTCATCGAGCAAGCTGTGCCGATATCCGGCAGCAAAGCTAGTACGTCCGGCAACCGCATCTTAAAGCTGCTCCCTTTAATGCAGCAGGAAGCGGCTGAGCCGTTCATACTCGAGCAATGGGCTGAAAAAGCAGGAGTTAGCCCCTACTATTTTTGCAAATTGTTCCGAAATGTGATGGAGATGACACCGATGGACTTTATTACACGCTGCCGGCTTCAAATGGCGAAGCAATGGCTTCTGGAGCGCAAGGATGTTAATATCGGACAAATTGCTAGTGATGCCGGCTATCCTAGCGTCAGCTACTTCAACAAAAGATTTATGGCTCATGAGGGGATGACGCCTACGGTATATCGTCAGCTATACGGGGTGTAATACGAATGTTACTTTTTGCTCTGTAAGAACACATATGCGCTTAATGCACTCTTTTGTGAGTAACCCGGCTGCACTCGAGCTCTGTAAGAACCTATTGGTTCTTACAGACATTATGAATGTTACTTTTTGCTCTGTAAGAACACATATGCGCTTAATGCACTCTTTTGTGAGTAACCACCCTTCACTTGGGCTCTGTAAGAACCTATTGGTTCTTACAGACATTATGAATGTTACTTTTTGCTCTGTAAGAACATATATGCGCTTAATGCTCTCTTTCGCGAGCAACCACCCTGCTCTCGAGCTCTGTAAGAACCTATTGGTTCTTACAGACACTTATGAATGTTACTTTTTGCTATGTAAGAACACATATGCGCTTAATGCTCTCTTTCGCGGGTAACCCAGCTGCACTCTAGCTCTGTAAGAACCTATTGGTTCTTACAGACACTTATGAATGTTACTTTTTGCTCTGTAAGAACATATATGCGCTTAATGCTCTCTTTCGCGGGCAACCACCCTTCACTTGGGCTCTGTAAGAACCTATTGGTTCTTACAGACACTTATAATTGTTACTTTTTGCTCTGTAAGAACACATATGCGCTTAATGCACTCTTTTGTGAGTAACCCGGCTGCACCCATGCTCTGTAAGAACCTATTGGTTCTTACAGACATTATGAATGTTACTTTTTGCTCTGTAAGAACACATATGCGCTTAATGCTCTCTTTTGTGAGTAACCACCCTTCACTCGAGCTCTGTAAGAAACTATTGGTTCTTACAGACACTTATGAATGTTACTTTTTGCTCTGTAAGAACACATATGCGCTTAATGCTCTCTTTTGTGAGTAACCCGGCTGCTCTCGAGCTCTGTAAGAACCTATTGGTTCTTACAGACACTTATGAATGTTACTTTTTGCTCTGTAAGAACACATATGCACTTAATGCTCTCTTTCGCGGGCAACCACCCTTCACTTGGGCTCTGTAAGAACCTATTGGTTCTTACAGACACTTATGAATGTTACTTTTTGCTCTGTAAGAACACATATGCGCTTAATGCTCTCTTTCATGAAAATAAGAAGTACTATACACACGCTTAAATTCCTAATGGAACCATATACAGTCCGGTATCTCCATCATTTTTCATCACAACATCAACGCCATACGTTTGCTTAATCGTTTCCGCTGTCACGACTGTCTCAGGCGCACCTTCTCCTACGATGCATCCTAATTTCATTACAATAATATGGTCGCTGTATCGAATGGCCTGATTCATATCATGCAGAACCATTACTATCGTAATTCCATGCTTGCGGTTCAGCGTCTTTACTAACTCTAATATTTCGATTTGATGATAGATATCCAAATACGTCGTTGGCTCATCCAAAAATAACAGCGAGGTTTGCTGTGCCAGCGCCATTGCGATCCAAGCTCTCTGTCGTTCGCCGCCAGATAAATGAGCTAGACTTTGCTTTCGCTTGTTCAGCAGATTCGTGCAGTTGAGCGCCCAATTCACGGCTTCATCATCTAATTCGCTCTCTTGTCCCCACCGCCCCCGATGCGGCAATCTGCCGAAGCGAACCAATTTCTCTACAGTCAAATCTGCAGGTGCTTCCTGCTGCTGATGCACCACGGCCAGCTTCTTGCCAAGCTCCTTCGGCTTAAATTGCGCGAGCTTCTTCCCATTCAGCAGCACCTCACCTTCGCTTGGCCGAAGATTTTTCGCCATTACACCAAGCAGAGTTGACTTGCCGCAGCCATTTGGACCGATGATCGTCGTAATCCGACCTTCCGCAATACGGCTGGTTATTCCGTTCAAATGGAAAGTTTTTTTGTCATATGAAAATCTTATTTCATTAATGTCCATGGACGCGTTCGCTCCTTCGCAGCAAAAAGATGAGAAAAGGACCGCCGATAACTGTCATGACAATCGAAGCTGGAATTTCTGTCGGGGCTAAAAGAGTACGGCCAAGCGTATCCGCAGTCAAAATGAGCCATGCTCCGCCAATCGCAGAGAAAGGCAGCAGAACTTTATGGTCTGAGCCAATGAGCAGCCTCGCGATATGTGGGACGAGCAAGCCGACAAACACGATTAACCCGCCAATAGCTGTTGCAACAGAAGCCAAAAGCACGGCAACAACCGAAACGAGCAGCCTTACTTTCATAACAGACAAACCAAGATTTTGAGCGGTTCGATCTTGCAAAACAAGCGTATTGCACCATGAGCCAAGCAGCATCGAGAGTAACAAGCCTACACCGCCATACAGCGCCAACATATGTACATCATCCCAGGTTTTCATTGTAAAAATAGAGGAAATCGCTTGATTCACGCTAGTTACCGCATAGCTGCCGCGATAATTAAAAGACTGCCCCAAACCTGTAAATGTAGCATTAACTGCAACACCGACCAGAATAAGCCGAAGCGGACTGAGTCCAGAGCGCCACGAAAGCGAATAGACCAATAGACAAGCTATTGCTCCTCCAACAAATGAAAACAGCGGCATCCAAAAAAACAATGTCGGGAATATTGTTACGAGCAGCAAAGAAACCAAGCCTGCTCCTGATGAAATGCCGATAACACCTGCGTCCGCCAGCGGATTGCGCATTACGGCTTGCAGCAGTACACCAGACACGGCTAGCGCAGCCCCTGTCAGTAAAGCAACGATTATACGCGGTAGCCGCAGGTCGCGAACAACCTCCACCTGTTCACTTGGCGAGCCAAGCAACCCTTTCATGAGTTCAACAAATCCTACGCTGATGCTTCCAGTTGTCATGGAGTATACGATGGTTGCCAAAAGGAGCAGCGTAATTGCGATGAAGCTGAATATTGTTTTTGGCATGAAAAAACATCCTTATTTATAATCCTGATAAAGCATTGGAGCGAGCGCGGTTAGTGCTTTGACAACAGCCAAATTGCCCGTCGTGCCAAATAAAGTTTCTTCCAGATCATATACACGCCTCGTCTTTACCGCTTCAAAATGCTTCCAGATATCATTTTTTTTGAATTCTTCATCGAACATTTTCACTACCTCAGCCGGCATGCCATGCGCTGCTCGCAAAATGACATCCGGATTCGCCTTCTGCAAATATTCCGTATTGGAAGCCAAAAATTCAACCTGCTCGCCCTGCACGATATTTAATCCCCCAAGCAAACGAACAAGATCTCCAATGTAAGAGTGCTCCGTCGCAACCAAATAACTGCCGGGCACACCAAGCAGGATCAGCACAGTCGGTTTTTCTCTTCCTTCTGTATTCCGAGTGATGGCAGCCAGCATTTCCTGCTGTTCATTTACGATTGCAGCAGCCTGAGTTTCCCGCCCATACCGTTCTCCGAGCGCTGTAATTTCAGCTTGCATGCTAGAGATACTCGTTAAATTCAGAAAATCAGCCTTTAACCCTGCACTCTCAAATACAGGCTCCAGCTCATATTGCAGCGTCGAGACAGACAGCACCTCCGTCGGCTTCAGGGATTTAACCATTTCCATATCAGGACTCATTGGATTTCCGACTTTAGTAATATTGGTGTAACGCTCCGGTAGCGTTTTCACACTTTTCGGTATACCAACTAAATCAAGCTCAAGCGCATCCATAATTTGTGTAATCGCTACGGTTGTTGACACGATGCGTTGGCTAGACTCCTCGGATACAGAGCCCGAAGCCGCTACTTTTGCCAAAGAGTTTGTAGACGGCGCAGCAGTTGGCGCTGCTGTCGAGCCGCTTCCCGCTCCAATCGTTCCGCAGCCTGCCATCATCGCAGCAAGTAACAGCAGAGATAACCCCTTCATAAATCGATAGCGCATTTCATTCTTACCTCCTTAAAAAAACAGCACAGAGGACACCCGCTAATCAGGGTCCTCCTATGCCATCTGTTTAAATCACCCGCTTCAAACTTTGTCCTTCCTTTCTTTCTGCTGCTTATGCCGTTTTAGCCTCTTCTTGTTCTGCTGCTTTCGTTTCCAAATAATCGACAGCACGCAAAACGAGAGTAATCGCCTCAGCTCTTGTTGCGGACTTCGTTGCTCCAAACTGATTTTGATCCAGTCCCTTAATTAATCCGTACTTCACTGCCGTAGCAATGTAAGCCTTAGCGTAGGAAGGAATTTCCGCTACATCCGCAAAATTAAGCGAATCCGCTGCTTCCAGCGGCAAATGAAGTGCTCTTACGATCATGACTGCAATTTCCGTACGGTTTACATTTTGCGTTGGACGGAATGTCTGATCCTCATAGCCATTAATAATGCCTGCTGCTACCGCTTGTTCGATAAAGGACTGTGCCCAAGTAGGAATGTTTTTCATATCTGCAAAAGCTGTTGAAGCGTTCTTGCCTTCCAGCTTCAGAGCTCTGCCGAGAATAACCGTCCACTCCGCACGATTGACCGTTGCATTCGGTTTAAAGCTTCCATCCGGATAACCCTGAACGATGTTTAGCTTCAATGCGCGATTAATGGCTTCTTTCGCCCAGTTGTTTGCTAAATCTTTAAATGCAGCCGTTGCATCTTTGCCAGCCAGCTTATCTTTTTCCTCTTGTTCCTTTTTCTTTTTCTTTTTCTCAATTTCTTCTGGCGTCTCTCTCGGCACCACAGAGCCAAATGAATCAGAGTCCCAGCTTGCTACTGGAGTTATTGCCCCAAGCTGAATTTGAATACTGTATTCATGATGGTACTTCACTTCTGGCCAATCTATTTTCACCCAGCCATCCAGCTTAGCCGGTAGATCGGCTACTGTAAATTGTACTCGTCTTGTGTTAGCGGAAGCATCGGATTCGATCGTTGCTGGCGTAGAACCGCCAATCGTAAATCCGGTAATTTCCTTGCTTTGCTTTAAATTGACTTGCACATGCTTCACACCATTTTGCACGAGCAAACGAGCAGGATGTGCTACATATTCATCCATCACCGATGTTTGTGTAGTGCCTTGTTTTAAAAACTGAATATCAATCAAATACTTGCCGTCCGCAAGTGCACCCGGTTCTGTCGGTTTGACCGGATCAACAACGACAATTTTTGTCGCTTGGAAAGCACGAAGCGCTTGATCCAGCGTGCCTTCTGCATCAATGAGCTGTTGCTTTGTAGACAATATGCTGTTTGCGACAGCGTTCGCTGCTGTAATTGCACTAAGCAGTGTATCTTTCGCTGATTGCGGATATTGCCCAACACCTGTACCTGCGGCTGCTCCATTATGAGCCGCCTTCGCTGCCGCAATAGCTGCCTTCAATACTGCTGGATCACCATTGTCAAACAACAGACGAATGTTATGAGTCGCATCATAAGGTTTGCCTGTACGCGGGTCAATTACGTTTGGCATAATGATACGAACTTGCCCTGGTACAATTGCCGTTAAATCATCCACTTTAAATTTGATAACCCTCGTATTTTCTGTCTTGTTTTCACTAACAACGCTCACATCTGTGAGTATGCTGTTCTGAGCCACTTTAAACTCTGTAACGATGCTGCTGTCCTTTATTGCAAAAGACACAAAAGTCTCGCCGATATAGTTCGTAACAGAAGCCGGCTTGAGGAAGTAACTGTCCATGCTCGATAACGCTGCATTTGTTGCATGCAGGGCTGCGAAAGAAATATTGCGAATCTGGCTTCCTTTGAAAACTTGAACAGATTTCTCTAAAATCTTTGCCGCATTAGCAATTTCTGGACGTGTAGAATTGAGTTTCTTCCCTGTTTGTTCAGCTAATTGAATAGCAGAAAGCAATGATTCTTTTGCCGCCTCCTCATATTGCCCAGCAGCCGTTCCAACAACAGCCGAATCATGTAGTTGACGCGCTGTAGTGATCGAAGCATTTAAGGCATTAAGATGATTGGCATTATAGCTGAATAGTACTGTTCGCTTCTCTGTACCAATTGTGTACTCTAGTTTTGATAAGCCTTGATAAATAGAATCGTCTGCCTTTTGATGTCTTGCGGAAAACTGATAGGCCTGTATCAGTCCTTCATAGCCCTTTTGAATAAGCGTTTTATAACCTGTCAGCGTACTAGAGGAAATCTCGCCGTTTGCGCTTTGTCCATATAACGTTAATTCAGGTGCAATTTCCATCGGATCTGCAAAAACAACGTGAGCATACGCTTGAAAATAAGGCGCTGCCGATTGAGTAAACATACTTACTTCTGTTTTGAAATCTTTATTGTGTTTGGATATTTCTCCTGTTTCAGGGTCCAGCACAAGCAGCGGTAATATCTCCTTCTTGTACTGCTGCTTTTTCAAATCCTCCACATTGGCAGTCAACACATTTAAAGCATTATTGACAGCTGTTTGAGATGCTTGCGGATCAGCAGCAACAGTCTGAGCGTCCGCAATCCATTGCCCAAGCCTTACACTTGCTCCTACCGAATACTCACCATCCGTTAATACAGCATGAGCGGCTGAAGCTCCATTTGCTGTCCCTATATTTTTCACCGTTGTCGCAAAAGCTGAAATCTCTTCTAACGCACGTACTAAATTCGCTTTATTCACGACAAGCCGAGCAGCCTCATACTTCTTTTTTCCCTCTTGCAGAACAAGGTAAGCAGCCTTGATCAGCTCTTGATTGGAACCGCCAGCGCTATCGGCAATGCTTCTTGCCTGAGTGATCGTATTTTGAAAAGTAGCCTTGGAGCCTAGCAAATAGAAGCCATCGCCAGTTCCCTCCGTCGTTGTATTCAGCAGCTCATTCGAAGTTGTAAATAAAGCTTCAAGCTGCTCTAATGTTACAGCACCCGTCTCGCCTCCGCCCCCATTGCCGCCTCCATCAACGGGTAGACCTGAGATATCCAGCTGAAGCTGAACATTATACCAATTGTCATAATTTACTGAAGGAATGACGATATGAATCAAAATTTCTTGTTTCTCTTGCATGTTCTCAATATCATAGCTAACAACGACGTGATCCGGATCTAAGCCGTCCCCTGCTGGCTGAGCAGCAACGACTTGATACCCTTCTATGCCGTTGATTGTGTTCCCATTGATTACTGCTTTGTCTTTACCTGGTAACTTAGCAGAAAAATGATGAAAGGAAGTATACTGCGTAACCTCATGCTGAAACTTTGCACTGCCATTAGTAATAATCAATTTGCCTGTGCTTGGATTTAGATAATCGTTAATGATTGATCGTTCATTGCTCCCATTCTTCACATAAAGAAAAGGAACACTATACTCCCCATTTGGCGTTACTCCCGCCGCTGCACTCACAGGAAAGGCCGACAGCAACAATACGAGCGCCATGAGCAGCGCCGTCAATCGGCGATATTTCATTTGCATTTCAAAAAACACTCCTTCGTCATTTAACTGCTATCGCTTATGTACCCTTGCATTTTGAACAGGAGAGCGGTCCATGCCATCGTATCGCTCTCCTGTTCTTTTAGCACATTATTCTAATCAGTGAATTCACTGCTTCTTAAACGCTCCAATCGAATTGGATCGTATGAACCGTATTGTAGCCTGGATTTCCTGGTGATGCTGGTACAATAACATGAATTTTTGCCAATTGGTTCGGCGCGAAATCAGCCACTTCAAATGTAAATTCAACGTTGCCGCCAGTATAATTAGCAGCTGCATAGCTGTATGTTCCAGTAGCAGGGTCTTCCACTTGCAAGTATTGAATATAGCTTGAGCCTGAGAATGTCACCGTTGTTGTTGTCCCATTGCTAGCAACAACTGCATCGCCTACTTTATAGACGTTAGCATAAGAATTTGCTGTATCTGTTGCATTGCGAACAACGTAGCCTACGCCTGTGCTTGCGAATACAGACGGAACAGCCAAAGCTAGAGCCATAACAAGCATCATCATTACAAAACTAGTTTTTTTCATCGATTTGATCATTTATCAACACTCCTTATTTTTTAGCGAATTTGGTTTTGCGCAATAAGATAAAGGCTACTCCGACAACAATAATGATTAGGGAAATAACAAGCGGTGACAACACTCGCTTAGAAGAAGTCGAATCTGACAACTGCTGCGCAGCTTCACCTGATGCAGGTGTAACCATATCAGCCCCGATAAGCTGAACATCGACCTTCGGCTCTTCGTGAACAGCTGTCTCCGCAGAGTCCACTGCTAGGGTATCCTCTGCAGAGGTAGACTCTTGTGAAGATGGGGTTAAAGTCTCCTTAGGCAATGATTGCCCTTCAGCTTCAACCGCTATCGGACTAACGGTTGGAGCAGGCGAAGCTTCGACCTGTATCTCTTTCTTAGAATCTTCTTTTTTAGAATTGACCGTTTCAGAGCTCGGCTTATCTACCTCAACCTTTGGTTTTTCAATCACCTTATTTGTGGTTTGAGGAGCTGTTGTACCTGTCTTTACATCGGTCTCTTTTTTTGGTTCTTTCGTGGTTGCTGCTGGTTTCTTTTCTTCTTTGACAGGGGCCTCCGCTTTGCTGATCTGCTTCAGACTGCTAGAATCGAAAACTAGACGAATCGTGTAGCTGTGATCGTAATCAATATCCTCTACCGTTACGTGGATCTTGGACTCTAACGGCGTAGTTAGATCAGCAATTCCGAACTTAACAATTCTCGTATTGTCAGCTTCGTTGCTAGATACAATAGCCGTATCTATGTACCCGCCGTCACTCGGAACTTTATATTCCGTTACCCATGAGCTATGGTTTATTTGCAGTTGTACCTGCAAAGCTCCTTTGGTCACAATCAGCTTGGCTGGTTTTTCCCAATAGTCATTTGCCATCGATACCGATTCATCTTCGGCTTTCTTGACAACATAGTCTATCGAGTACGTACCATCAGCCAGTTCAGCCGCATGTGCTTCAGGTGCAAACGGAACAACGAGTAAAGTAATCATGATGAAGAAAGCCAGCACTCCAAACTTGCGAATAATTCTCTTCTCCTCCTTTACTCCTGACATCCAAGCTCGCAGCAGATTATCCGAATGGCTCTCTCTCGCATCATGAATATGATAATCATTATCAATAAAAAGTTATTTTGATTATGATAATCATTATCATTAGACAATTAAAAAAAAAGCAACCTGCTGCAGAATGTATCCCCATTTCAGGAAACGCCATTCTCAGGAATGAAACTATCATGCAAGCCCACATTTTGTCAACACAAAAAAAGAAAATTAGTTATTTTCTATATAATTCCTTTTTAGGTATTGACGTCCTCTGTTTTTAAGCATTATACTCTCGAAGAGATCATTGAGACTGATTATCAATACCATTTAGATTGGAGGTACTGCAATTGTTATGAGAACTTGTCTCCCCCTATTTGCTGTGCTTCTGTTACTCGTTTTTACAGGATGCAGTAACGACAAAGGCAACTCTTCAGAAATGAGCGATGGAAGTCTGATAGTAAAAGACTTTGCAGGACGCCAAATTGCCTTTAAGGAACCTCCCGCCAAAATTGTTGCACTGGGCAGCGGCGAAGCTGATATTGTGGCAGCTTTAGGAGGAAATCTAGTCGGCCGACCTACAACATCCGCTCAGCCCGTTAATCGGGCAGTCCTCGAAGCTGAACAAATCGGAAATGCTCACGAGGTTGATTTGGAAAAAATAGCATTGCTTCGCCCTGATGTCGTGCTTGGCAATTATCCATTGAATGAGAAGGATATTCCCGTTCTTCAAGGAATCGGTGTACAGCTCCTGTTGACGGGTGCCAACTCCATCGACGACATTAAACGCCAGATTGAGCTGATAGGCCAACTTCTTCGCAAAGAAGAGCAGGCACAAGCAATTATCGCCAACATTGTTGATAAGATTGCTGTTTATAAACCTACCGATGAAGCCAACAAGCCGCGAGCGCTGCTTGTATATGGAGCACCAGGTACATTCATGGCAGCACTCCCTAATTCCTTGAGCGGCAACATTCTCGAAACCGCTGGCGGAGTAAATATCGCTTCGGATTATCCGAGGCTGCAGAGCTTCCCGCAATACGCGCAGCTAAACGCAGAACGTGTTGTTGAAGCAGACCCCGACATCATTTTTTTCATGACGCATGGCAATCCCGAGGAAATCAAGAACAGCTTCATTCGTGAAATGGAGACTAATTCTGCATGGAGCAGCATATCCGCCGTCAAGCAGCAGCGTATTGAAGTGCTGCCGCAGGACCTGTTCGGTACTAACCCTGGAACTCGTGTAATCGAAGCACTTGAGCTTATGGACCGCTTGCTGAAAGAAGTGCCTAACTGAAAGGATGCTAAATAAGGATTATGAATAAAGAAACACGTACAAAAAGACGTAAGCTGGCCTTCATCATCTCACCCATATTTCTGCTTTTAAGCGTTCTTATCGGGTTAATATCTGGATCAATCACGATTCCACTGCACGAGATATGGAGCATTCTTATCACAGGCGATTCATCAGCTCACTCCGTGATATTGCTTGATCTTAGGCTCCCTAGAGTATTAATTGGTTTATTGACAGGCGCATGCCTTGCTGCATCCGGAGCAATTCTGCAAAGTGTCATGCGCAATCCACTTGCCGATCCCGGTATTATTGGCGTTTCGGCAGGTGGCGGTCTCGCTGCTGTCATCACGATGGTGATGCTGCCGCAATTCAGCTTTTTATTGCCAGCTGCTGCTTTTGTTGGCGCCCTCTCTGCAAGTCTAATTATTTATTTTCTTTCATGGGATAAAGGTGCTTCGCCTATTAAGATTGTATTAGCCGGTGTTGCAGTAAACGCGCTCGTGGGGGCCGTTATGAATGGCGTGATGGTCGTTTACAGCGACCGGGTTCAAGCTGTGCTTCCTTGGCTTTCCGGCGGATTAAATGGACGAAGCTGGCATCATTTCAGCTTTATGCTGCCTTACGCGCTCGTCGGCCTACTTCTTACGATACCAGCGATCAAATCAGCCAATCTGCTGCTGCTCAGCGACGATTCTGCTCGCTTGCTGGGACAAAAAGTGGAGTTGCAGCGGCTTCTGCTTATTCTCTTATCTGCTCTGCTTGCAGGAATTGCAGTAAGCGCCGCAGGTCTTGTTGGCTTCGTTGGGCTGGTTGTGCCCCATATGGTCCGCCTTCTAATTGGCGACGATTACCGTTATTTGCTGCCAGTATCGATAATAACCGGTGCTGCTCTAGTCGTCATTGCCGATGCTGCGGCTCGTTCTTTATTTGACCCTGTTGAGCTGCCGGTTGGCATATTATTAGCTTGCATCGGCGCACCGTTCTTTTTGTATTTGCTGAGGAGGAGTAACTGGCGATGAAGGCGATTCAAACCCATTCGTTAACGCTTGAAGCAGGCATGTTCAAGTTGTCAGATGTTAATATGGAAATCCCTAAAGGTAAAATAACTGCGATAGTCGGGCCAAACGGCTCAGGCAAATCAACGATGCTTAGATTAATCTCGGGTCTGCTGACTCCAGATAGCGGCAGCATTCTCATTAATGAGAAGAGTACGAGCGATTATAAAAGATCCGAATATGCCAAAAGTCTTTCCATGCTGACGCAAGCCAAAAATATGCTTCCTTCGCTGACCGTTCGCGAGCTGGTCGCTTATGGGCGTGCTCCCTACCAAAAAAGCTTCCGTCAGCGGCTAACTACGGAGGATGAACGTATCATTGATTGGGCATTGCGGGCAATGCGCATTCGACGGCACGAAGACCGAATGTTTCACACCCTCTCCGGAGGCGAGCAGCAGAAGGCGCGAATCGCCATGGCTTTAGCGCAGCAGACCGAAATTCTTTTGTTAGATGAGCCAACTACCTATCTGGACATGTGTCATCAGCTCGAGGTGCTGGAGACACTCGCCAAAATAAATCGGGAATATGGAACGACGATCGTTATGGTTCTGCACGATCTGCAGCAGGCAGCCTCTTATTGCCATTATATGATTGCCATGAAAGAAGGGGAGCTTGCTGACGCTGGAGAACCACGAACCATCATTACGCCTCGTTTCATGCGCTCCGTATTTGATTTGGATGCGAGAATCAGCTTTGCTGAACGTTATCCCATTATCATTCCTATACCCAAAACCGATGAGGAGGAAGAAACGATGATCATTGTGACGAATGTATCGCAAATTACGAAGGGTGAAGGAGAAAAGCTTGTTGAACGTTTTGATCGGGTAGGCAAAGTCGAGGAAATGGAAGGGTTTCTTGGGCTTGAGGTGCTTCTCACGCAAAACCTAAAGGACTATGACGAGGTTTCCATCGTTACAAGGTGGCAATCCAGAGATGACTTTAACAACTGGACAAAAAGCGAGGCGTTCCGTGAATCTCATTCCCACCGGAAAACGCCGGAATACATTCTATCTAACAAAATTATGTTTCAGGAAGTCAAAGTCAAGCGTACTCCGCTCCCTGCAGCGGAACGCAGCGATGAACGGCTTGCCCAATAAATTCCTTCTTAACAAACAAGCAAGACAGCCATTCCTCCTCTAAACGAGGCGGCGGCTGTCTTGCTTTTGTCTGTTCATTTTAACGAGCCTATCCGGTTGCTAAGTGAATGCTAGGCCTTTTACAAGGATACTAGCGTCCCGCCTTCATTTGCAGAGCGCAGCTCTGCTTCGATTATTTCAAGCGTGCCTACCGCGCTCTCAGGTGCGCAGATTGAAACTGGCTGACCCGCATGAATGGATTCAATAAAATATTTGATTTCACGATAATAACCCATATCCTCAGACAATTCAGCGATAAAGCCCGGCGCATCATTTGGGTTAACTTTCACTTGCCCATCTTCAAAAATGAGATTTCCGCCTTCAAAATTAACGCGATACGTCATGGCGAAGCCAAAGTCGCCTTCCAGCGTCCAATCTGCCTGAGCATTCAGCACCTTGCCATCTGGATAAATATAATGAGTAGACACGACATCATAGCCGCTGCCTGGAATGACATTGCGTGCAATCGTTGATACCTTCTCAGGCTTGCCGAATAACCAGTGAACCATGTCTGCATCATGAATGTGCATGTCCAGTAAACAGCCTCCGCTTTTGCTGCCATCCAGAAACCAACCCTTTGGCGCGGCAGAGCCTCTGAAGAAATAACCGCCCGTAACAGCTCCATAACGGCCATCCTCTACGCAAGCCTTCAAGTATTCATAAGCTGGCCAGAAGCGCAGGCATTGGCCGATCATCAACGTTTTTCCTGTGCGCTCTGCTGCATGTGCCATGCGCCAGCCATCCTCTGAGCTTCCTGCCACAGGTTTCTCGCATAATACATGCAACCCTCTCTCAAGCATCGAGCAGGTTAAATCAGCATGCAGATTAGTAGGCAGCGTAATATCAACGATATCTAGTTCCTCGTTCTCTAGCATTGCAGCAATATTATCGTACAAACGGTAAGGCGCAAGATCATAGACGTCCTGCTCTGTCGCGATGTTGCCTGACGCTTTTCCTTCCTTCAACTCTTCGATCAGCAAATCGCAAATCGCTACGAGCTGCACAGGAGCTCCTTCCTTAGCAAGACGGACATAATTGTCAAAGTGCATCCGACCCATAAATCCAAAACCGATTAAACCAACCTTTAACATATTAAAAACCTCCTAATAGTTTTTGAGTAGATGAATTCTAACGTCCTAATATGGCATCCATCGCTTTTGAAGTGTTGAAAATGATTTGTTCGGAATGATGATTGTATGGCGGAATCATTTCTCCAGTTACATAATTGTCATAACCAATCGCATGAAGCGCCTGCATGACAGCTGGGTAATCAACATCACCTGCTAACAGATCAACAAAGCCATGCAATCCTCCTGCTTGACGGCGGTAATCCTTGAAGTGCACCTTCTTGATGCGATGACCCAAAATACGAATCCATTGCTCAGGATAACCATTATGCAGCGCATTGCCGACATCGAAATACGAGCCTACAAAACTCGAGTTATGCGCATCAATGAAGGAACGCATCTCAATCGGCGATAATAAGAACTTGTTCCAAACGTTCTCAATGCCAATCGAGACACCCGCGCTCTCAGCAAACGGAACAAGCTTCCCGATCGCTTCCAGCGCCCGGTCATATGCATATTCGTAGTCAGCTACTTCACTGCCTGGTATAAAGTCAACGCCTACAGCGCCTGGAATGACCAAAATGGTATCGACGCCGAGAGCCGCAGCAAGCTCCAGCTGTTTCTTGCACACATCGATTGCTTTCTCGCGTGTAGCCGCGTTTTCACTCGTCATTGGATAGGACCAGTACAAGCCTGTTGCTAAACCTGCAATTTCCAGTTCATTTTGCTGCAGTTCGTTTTTGATTTCTTGAATCTCTTTGTCGGAAGCTGCTAGGCTAAGCTCGCCCGTCTCGTTCAATGACAGCTCGATTCCGTCAAAACCTGCTTTTTTTGCTGTACGAATGTTTTCTGCAATGGTTGAATCACCTTTGAAAGACCAAATATTAATCCCTTTTTTCATGTTAAACCCTCCTACATTTATGTTTTAAATAAATAACAGCCTGCCAAATTTACGGGGAAGATGAAAGTTTATCGCTTTGGTAGCCTGCCAAGCCTGGAATTCACGGTTGCCGTGTTTATCCTCATCAATTCGGTAAAAATTCACTCTCCAGCTTAATCCTTGCTCGAGAGGCTTCTTGAAATTCTCAACCGGAATATGCACAAAATAAATCCGTTCAGCATCGCTTCTCGTTTCAACAGTCGTCTGAATACCCTCAAACCTCCATGCTAAGTCCGTCGCAGTGATCTCGGCTTCACCATCATTCGCAATCAGAGCATCAAAAACAACATTGTTCGGACTAACTTCTAGCTCTAGATAACGATGCCCAGTTCCATCCTCATCGATAAACAGCTCAACGACATCCTGCTCATAAAGCGGCTCATCGCGTATGGTAAAATCAGATACAACATGTGAATCCTTGCATAAATAACGAATATGCAAATAGTTCTGGCTCCAGCATGCTCTTACTTCCGTACGCTCCTTAGGCTGCATGGCAGTGACCGTATCAACCAGTTCAATCGCATCGAAGCTATCCCAATGGATAGCGCCAAAACCGGCGTCTTCGATGCTGATCGGCACTTGCCTGCAAAGATAGGTTTTACTCTCTTGAAACGCAGGAACCTCCATTTGTTCAAACTCCTTTTTAGATAATTACGTTATATTGAATTTGCTGCAACAACATGTGATAATACGTTTATAATAAACGATTATTCTTGAAATTTATTTAGCTAGAATAGCGATTTTTTGGACAATTCCGTTCTCTTTTTTATTTTCTTAATGAAAGGAGCCTACCGCTTGGAAAAGACTGAATCTCCCTTTCTACGCATTCGTTCAACTCCATTTCGCGAGTGGTCGCCCAGCGTCCATTATGCGCAGTTCCAGCGCTTGCCAACGGGTGCTCTGCCAAGACGTAGATTGTATGATTACGAGCTCCTGTACGTGTACCATGGCGAAGCAGCGACGACCATGCATGGGCAGCGCTATAAGATTGAAGCTGGTCAGCTTATCTTTTTGCCCTCTGGCGTTTATCACCAAAATGAAGTCGTTTCCAGCCCAAACGCTCGATTTTTAGGCATTCATTTTGATTTTTTTGACGAGCTCGATATTCAGACAGAGGCTGACATGGTTGTGAACGAAGCTGCTGTTTTGCCGCATAAATTCATTTATGAGCCTTATGTGGAAGGGTTGGCTCCCTTATCTGACCATCCAGTCTATAAGCCGCCTCTCGTATGTGTACAATTAATGGAGCAGCTTGTTCATGAATTCACAATGCGTCCTATTGGGTATGAGCTGGTTTGCAAAGGTCTAATGCTACATATATTGGCCCATTTGCTGCGATTGCCCTCATCTCGATCCGCTGGACAAACCTCTCTTCATGGCGGCAGGATTGCCGAGTTAATGGAGGAAATAGAGGCATCACCTGCTGCAAATTGGACAAACACAACGATCGCCGCAAAGCTGAATTTGAGCATCGACCATACCGCGAAGCTGTTTAAGCAAATCGCCGGTATGCCTCCTAGCGAATATGTTCAATCGATACGTCACCGTGAAGCTAGAAGGCTTCTTCGGGAATCCGAGCTTTCAATCGAAAACGTCGGCAGCATCGTCGGCTATTCCGATATTCACTACTTCAGCCGGATATTCCGCCGTCATGAAGGAATATCTCCGCGAGAATATCGGAAATTGTCCAAAATATTATAAAAAAAGAGCTCTATCTAATGAAAGCCGAATACCTACAGTGGTGTTCGGCTTTTAACTTTTCATCATGTTTGGACAAACTAAAAAACACTTCTTTCTTTTGTCCATTGAGTACAGCTCGTATATCTATTACGATAATGTATATCGATAATGATTATCATTATCTTATAACATCTATTGGGGGAGAATTAAAATGTATCAAGGAACAAAATCAGCCGCACTTTTGGCTACATTCGCACTAATGGGAACCCTATTGCTAGCCTGTGGCAGCAATTCAGCAAATTCGGGCAATACAGCGAGTCCAGCTGCTGAAGCAACAAAAGCACCTGCAGCAACGGAACAAGCAGCCGATACTACCCGCTCCTTCACCGACTGGTCGAAGCATGAGGTAGAAGTGCCTGTTACTCCACAGCGTGTTATCTTTCACGGTGAAACTACCGGTGATTTGCTTGCGCTAGGCGTTAAGCCGATCGGCGTCATACAGGATATGATTAAAGGCACGGTATTTGAGCAGCAGCTAACTGGTGTCGAGGACGTAGGTTTTCCGCTAAGCGTCGAGAAATCATTAACACTGCAGCCTGATCTTATTATTTTCTCGAATTCGGACGAGCAGCAGTATGAGGTTATTTCAAAGGTTGCTCCAACGGTAACGTTCAACTCCTTCGCCACGCTGGAGGACAGAATGCGTACGCTAGGGGATTTGTTAAATAAGAAGCAAGAAGCTGAGGATTGGCTTGCAGAGCACGCGGTCAAAACCGCAGATATGTGGAAACAAATTCACGATAGCGGGATTAAAGAAAGTGAAACGGCAGCCGTATTTACAATGTATCCTGGCAACCGCCTCTTTATTATGGCTGGTACTGGGCTGCCGCAATTCTTATACGAGAACGGCGGTTTAAAGCCAACACCAATCATCCAGGATCTTATTGATAAAGAACAAGGTTTTGCAGAAATATCTTCTGAGCTGCTGCCAGAGTATGCGGCTGACCGCATCTTCATTCTGAATCCGGTCGCTCCTGAGGCGCAGCAATCAACGAACGAGCTTATGAAAAGCGATTTATGGCTCAAGCTCCCTGCCGTAAAAAATGGACAAGTGTACAATTTTGATTTGCTCAAAGCTTCCAGCGACGCACTTTCTAGAGAATGGTTGTTAGAAGAGCTGCCAAAAGCACTTATTAAAAAATAAATGCTGCTTAACGTCTGTTGAAATAGAAGAAGCTCTTCAACTACGGTTGATAAGCTTCTTCTATTTGTTTATAATGAAATTAATTGATAACGATTCTCAATACTGAAATGAGGCTACAGCCATGTCTAACTTAACGCATCAGACTTTACCTCTGCGCTCCTTAAGCTTCCATTTTGTAGATATGAAGCTGTACAGCCATACAGAGGGCGAAGTATTAGCGGAAAATGTGACTTCCTGCTATACGATGCTTATATCGAGGAGCGGCAGAGGCAGACTGTTTATGGGTAATGAAAGTTCCCTTTTCTCGTCATACAGTTCTTTCCTTCTATCCCCGAACACCGCATATCAATTTGAAAATATAGGCGACGGCAAATTGGAATATTACCTCATCTCTTTCCAGATCCTTCATTTGCTGAACCAAGGTCCTGTGCTTTATACGGAGCAGCTATTTCCGAACCGTCAAGAGCTGCGCGTTTATCCGCTCGCACAATGGATGGATTTGCTGAGCCAGCTTTATACCGGAATTACGGACTGCGATAACATTGAAGCGCATCGTCAGCAAACGCATTTTCAGAAGCTTATCGGATTTGTTCTTGAACATAACCTGCAATTCGACTCGATGAGCAGCTCCACGCAAACGGTTGAACAAACAATTCAATATATGCAAAATCATTTTCAGAACCGAATAACGGTCAAGCAGCTCGTTGATATGGCCAACGTACCTGCTTGGCAGTTCACTTCAATATTCAAGGAGCTGACTGGCAAGAAACCACTTGATTATTTGAATGAGCTTCGTATCAGTCGGTCCAAGGATTGGCTGATCCATACCGACAATACTTTGCGCGATATCGCAGATCGTGTCGGCTTTACCGATGAGTATTATTTCAGCCGCCGCTTCCGTCTTATAACCGGCTTTTCTCCAAGGCAATATGCCCTATCGATGCGCCAAAATATACTCGTTAAGGATTGGGATGGTCACGAGGTCAGCATTCCCGCTCAGCCAAATCGCATTTTTTATTGTGGTGAAAGTATCGGTGATATGAATACGCTTGGCATTCAGCTAGTAGGAAGCCATATGATCAGCAAAGGCGAGCCTTTTCATTCGGAACAGGCTTCTGCTCTAGCGCCTGACTTAATTATATTCGACCATTCTGATGAAAGCTTGTACTCACAAATGTCAGAGCTTGCCCCTACGCTTACCTATAATTCACGTGGGTCACTTGATGAGAGACTGCTCATGCTTGGAGAGTGGCTGGGCAAAAAAAAAGAAGCCCAGCAATGGCTTCTTCATTATAATAGCAGTACGTTATTGATGTGGCAGCAGCTTCAGGCGCGCATTCGGCCGAACGAAACAGCTTCTGTCTTTATCTATCATCGTGGAGAACGTTTATTTGTCATGGGCAATATTGGTTTATCCTCTATACTGTACCATCCAGATGGTTTCCGGCCTACAGGGAAAGTTCAAGACATTCTGAAGTCTGGCAGACCCTATAAGGAAATTACAGAAAAAACGATCCAACAATACGCAGGCGACCGCGTATTCATGATGCTGCCCGAAAATGAGGAGTCCAAAGCAGCCATGGAGAAATTAGTGAACAGCCCAATCTGGAGAAACCTTCCTGCTGTCAAAAATGGCTTCAGTTACGTGCTCGATGAGCGCGACTGGAATCAGGAGGATGCTTCAGCAAGGGATAAGCTGCTATTGCTTCTCCCCGAGCTGCTGAACCAAACCTCATAATTCCCCCTTATGCGCCGAATTGAGCCTGGTGAAGCCTGCTGTAAGCACCACGCGCGTCGAGCAATTCATCATGATTGCCTTGCTCGGCAATCCCTTGCTCGGCTACAACTACGATGCGGTCAGCATTTTTGATCGTAGCAAGACGATGAGCGATAACAAGCGTCGTTCTGCCGCGGGACAGCTCAGCAAGCGCTAGCTGAATCGCCGCTTCCGTCTCGGTATCCAGCGCGGATGTCGCCTCATCCAAAATAAGGATCGGCGGGTTCTTCAGAAACATTCGTGCAATGGAGAGCCTCTGCTTCTGTCCTCCCGACAGCTTAACCCCTCTCTCGCCGATCATTGTATTCAATCCCTCAGGCTGCGACAAGATGAGCTCCTCCAGCTGCGCTTGACGAGCGGCTTGCATAATCTCTTCCTCCGACGCTCCGAGCTTGCCGTAAGCAATATTTTCTCGAATCGATCCATCAAAGAGGAACACATCCTGCTGCACAATCCCAATGTTGGAGCGCAGTGATTCAAGCGTCATATCCCGCAAATCAATGTTGTCAATCGTAATTGAGCCTTCTTCGACATCGTAGAAACGCGGAAGCAAGCTGCATAACGTTGTTTTCCCCGCTCCCGATGGACCTACTAGAGCTACCGTCTCACCTGCGCGGATCGATAGGCTGAGACCTTGCAGCACCTTGTCTTTATTCTCATAACCAAATGTCACTTTATTAAACCGAATATCACCCTTGAGATGGCTTACTACTTGTGCATTCGGCGCATCGGCAATATCAGGTTCCGTTTCAAGCAATTCCAAATAACGTTTGAATCCGGCTATTCCTTTTGGATACGTCTCAATGACAGAGTTAATCTGTTTAATCGGACCTAAGAATACGTTCGAGAGCATAACAAATGCGATAAACTCACCATAGCTCATATCGCCTTGAATAACGAACCAAGTTCCGCATACGAGTACAAACAAAGAAATGAGCTTCATTAGAATAAAGCTGATTGACGAGTTCCATGCCATCACGCGATATGCAATGAGCTTCGTCAAACGGAAACGACCGTTATTTTCAGCAAAACGTGCCATTTCATGTTTTTCGTTCGCAAACGCTTGAACGACACGAATGCCGCTCACGTTATTTTCAACGCGTGCATTGTAGTCAGCGATATCAGAAAACATCCGATTAAAGGCTGCTGACATTTTACGGCTGAAGTACAGCGACAAATAAATCATCAACGGTATAATAATAAAGGTCATTAACGCAAGCTGATAGTTAATGCTCAACATAATACCGAACGCACCAGTCAGCGTCATTAAAGCAATGAACAAATCCTCCGGCCCATGATGGGCGATCTCTCCAATATCCATCAAGTCATTTGTCATCCGGGATACCAGATGTCCTGTCTTGTTATTGTCGAAGAAACGGAAGCTCAGCTTCTGTACACGATCAAACAGCTGCTTGCGCATATCGGACTCGATGTTGATTCCGAGCTTATGTCCCCAATAGGTAACGACATAATGCAGTGCAGAGCTGAACACATAAATGACTAATAGTCCGATACAAGCATACAAAATCCATTTCCAGTTGCCGCTCGGCAAAAGATCATCCACAACCCGGTTGACGGCAAGTGGAAAAGCAAGCTCAAGCAATGCAGCCAAAATGGCACATGAAAAATCTAAAATAAATAGCTTCTTGTAGGGCTTGTAATAAGCAAAAAAACGACGCAGCATATCCAGCTTCCTTCCTAATCTATTTTTATCACACAATCAATGATAACCATTATCATTTGTGGCTAATCTATCGTAGAACAAAAGGGTAAGGGGAGGCAATGGACAAATGTGATCATTTTTTTGTACAAAATGAAGCAGGCATCATCCAGACAGATGTCATGATTTTGTAGATGTCATGTCCTTTTCTCACCATTTCATGCCTAATACAGCTGTGCTAAAGTAGAATCACTACAATGAAATGAGGGATATTGAAATGACTAGAACGATCCGAATCGGAATTATTGGAAGCGGCGGTATTGCAAGAGCGCATGCTTCAGCTTATAAAAAAATGCCTCTTCACGTGGAGATCGTGGCAGTGGCAGACAGCATAGCAGGAAAAGCACAAGCTTTTATTGATCAAGAGGAACTTGTTAACGCCGTTGCTTTTGATGATCATAAGAAATTATTAGAGCTTGACCTAGACGGCGTCAGCATTTGCACACCAAACTTTGCACATTCTGAAACTTCAATAAACGCTTTGAATGCAGGCAAGCACGTGCTCGTAGAGAAGCCGATGTCTGTCACACTCCAGCAGTCCATCGATATGGTCGAAGCCGCTGAACGCAGTGGAAAAATATTGACGGTAGGCTTCCAGCCGAGATACGATCCCAATATGTCGTTGATTCAAGAAATTGTTCAATCGGGAAAACTTGGTAACGTTTACTTTGTTGAAACAGGCGGCGGCAGACGGCGCGGTATGCCTGGCGGCACTTTTATTTCCAAAGAGCTTGCAGGTGCTGGCGCAATGGCTGATATCGGCTGCTATTCGCTTGATATGGCGCTTAATGCGCTCGGCTATCCTAAGCCGCTTACTGTATCGGCTTATACATCAAATCATTTTGGAACAAACCCGAAATACCATCGTGAAGCGGCAAACTTTGAAGTTGAGGATTTTGGCGTGGCGATGATCCGTCTTGAGGGCGATATCGTTCTCAATTACAAAATCAGCTGGGCTATGCACATGGATTCATTAGGTGCAACAATGTTCCTTGGAACTGACGGCGGCCTTAAAGTCACTCCAGCAGGCACAGGCCCTTGGAGCGGTGTTTGGGATGGAAGCGTAGGCAGCATGACGCTTTATCACGATGTCGTTGATCAGCATATCCATTCGACTATTCCTGTCATCCAACATGGGCTAAACTTGTTTGATGAGAAAGTAAGAGACTTTGTTGCAGCGATTGCAGAAAATCGTCCAGCTCCTATTCCTGGAGCAGAAATTTTGTACAACCAAGCGATTATCGACGGTGTGCTCCGTTCAGCTGCAAGCAAGCGTGAAGTTACAATAGAGCTTCCTTAAGCTCATCACAAAAAATGGCGGTGCAAGATTACTCTTGCCCGCCATTTTTGTATTCTTTTCTAAGCTTTCATCCGCAAGCAGAAAATAAGAAGCAATCATTTCGGCGGGTATCCTTCCATACATTAATATATAACCTGTAAGACGGAAAGGAGCCTGCAATGTACGGCAATCAAATCTACTATACCGCTATTCCCATTCCCTGCAAAAGCGTGTCCACGATTGAAGTTTTGGGCGAAGGGATCGTTACGGCTGCTCCAGATACAGCCTTGGTCATCCTTGGTGCTGTTACCGAAGGCAAGGAGCTGCAAGCGATACAAGCTGAAAATGCACAAATTACAGCAGATATCATACAATCCCTTCTCGAGCTAAGCATCCCGCGCGAACATATCCAAACGAATGATTATCGAATCGAAATGATGTATGATTTCCCGGACGGGAAGCAAGTCTTTCAAGGCTACAAAGTAACTCATCTCCTGCAAATCACCATCGATCAAATTGCACTTACTGGAACAGTAGTAGATACCGCCGTTTCTCACGGTGCCAATACAGTCACTTCCATTCAATTCTCGGTTTCCGATAGAAAACAGTTGGAAAATGAGGCCTTGTCGCTTGCTGTCCAGAACGCCCGTCTGAAAGCTGCTGCTATCGCAAACGCATTAGGAACGTCCATTTCTGGAGTTCCCAGCAAAGTTCAGGAAATCTCCAGCTCATCTGAACCCTTCCCTATCCAAAGAACCTTCCAATCCGATGTTATGGTCACACCAATCGAGCCTGGACAACAGAAGATTTTCGCGGCTGTTCGAGTATGGTTCGCGCAAATCACATAAAAAAAGAAGCCGCTCCATCCCGGAGCGGCTTCAACCCATTCTAATTATACAGATGAAATAATGCCGCGGTTACTATTTTTTGCGAAGTTGATAATGGACTCATATTGCGTTTTAGCAATGCGACGGTCAGACATGGGAAGCTGAGGATTTTTGACTATCTCGGCTAGTTTCTTAAGCTCATGCATTTCCTCAGTTGTCACTTTGACCGTTATTTTCCCCACACGCTCCACCCTCCTTCGATATTTTTGTGAAAAATCGATTAGTCAAGCAAAAACGCCTTCGGCGTCCTTTAGACGCTGAAGTAGCTTTGACGGTGAAATATAAGATAAGTATGAGAAAATGATATACTTTCTTATATTTAAGCAAAAGGTTTATCAGCTATGGTCATTATACGCAAAACTTAAGTAAACTTGCATGTTATTTCGGTGGCGTTTGCGGATTTGAATCATCTATTTCTTCAGGAAACAAATCAGCAAACTCTTTGTTCTGCTTGCTCTTCAGGTAAGATAAGCCTGCGTAGCCTGCCAGCAATGAACTGCTCACGACTGCAAAGTTGTCCGATGTATTTGCCATAGCCAGCGCTGTTTTTGCTAATATGCCCGTTCCGATTGCGATCAGCAAATCGCCGAGAAAGCCGAGATCAAAAAAAATCTTTTTTTTCGCATTGCTGTGATCTCTGAAGCCGATGACAAAAATAACAAAGTAATAACAGCGCTGAATCCACTTTACTAACCAATTTGAAGAAAGGGATAATCCTTCTTCATCATATTCTATGACGAGTTTCGGCATTTCGATAATCCCATTTTTCACAAAATGTCCGATGAGGCCGCCTACTAAGCTCATGGAGATTGATAAGCCAAACACCTGAATAAAGGCTTGAAAGCTTGAAATAACCATCGCCGCATGACCACCTTTCAACAACACTCGTTTGGCAGCACTTTTTGGCACTACTCTCACTTTATGTTGCTGATGCATGGTTCACGACTATTATTTTTTGGTTCCATCCTCAAAAAGCTCTAACAGCATGTTTGGAATGGAGCCGCTTTGATTGTTCATGATCAGCCGAAGCATCTCATCGCCCAGATCATCCTCACGCTCTTCTTTAATGGCTGCGATCTCATTATGCAGTCGCTCCATCTTCTGATCCAGCGCGGATGCGGAATCTGCTGCTTCTTTTAGTTCATTCAGTAAGCGAGGAGGTATCGCCTGTTTATATTTATAATAGATTTTGTGCTCCAGGCTCGCCCAGAAATCCATCGCTATCGTTCGAATTTGAACTTCTACACACACATTTTCCACTCGATCCGATATGAACACCGGCACCTCAATGAGCAAATGCAAGCTTTGGTAGCCGTTTGGCTTCGGATTTTTTATATAGTCTTTAACCTCCAATAAGGTCAAATCGCTCTGATTGCTTAACATATCGCTAATCCGGTAAATATCAGAAATAAAAGAGCAAGTTATTCGCAGGCCTGCTATATCTTTAATGTGATTCCGAATGCCGTTAAAAGAAAGCTCGCTTTGCTTTCGATAAAGCTTTTCGACAATGCTCTTGGGCGACTTTAGGCGAGAGCTTGTATGCTCAATCGGATTGTATTCATGCAGTAAATGAAATTCTTCCTTTAATATTTCGACTTTTGTCTCAAGCTCTTGAATCGCAAATTTGTACATCATTAGAAAACGAGTGATTTGCTGCTTCATGTCTTTCATTTTTTGCATTTGATCCATAACCATACTTCCGTATTCCCCTTCCAATTCTTGCTGCTGAAATGTTTCGATTAGATCCCGCTAATCATCAAGCGATGTAAATATTCGTCTCAAATGCTCCAAATCCTCTTGCGAGATCCTCTCACTCATATATCGGATAATAGCATCATCATTTTCATTAAAAGCCTTCACAAATTGTTTGCCCTCATCTGTAATTTCCAAATAAACGACTCGTCTATCATCCTCGCTGCGATTTCTGCGAATAAGCCCTCTTTCCACGAGCTTGTCCCCGATGAGCGTAACCCCGCCTGCAGTAACCAAAAGCAATTCAGCTAGATCCGTCGACTTCATGGGACTTTGTTTATCTAAATGTTGAAGCATTCTTGTTTGATTAATGGAGAAGCTGCAATCTATTCCTTTATACCATTCGGTTTTTAATTTTTTGTAAACAACCTTTAATTGCGGAAACAGTTCTTTCCATTCCTCATAGTTGTTCATGTTCCACCTCATTTCTGTTGTTTTGTTGACTTCCTGTCATCATAATAACTATAATTACTTAGGTAACCTAATTACTTTATAAAATAAGTTCACCGAGGTGAATCCAATGTCCGCAGATAAATATGAGAATGTAACAGACTTAATCGATGTTTTCCAAAAGTTCGCTAAAGCCGACTGGCGGAAAAAAACGATGTGGGGCGGTCTTAAAGCGAGCGAAGTTCGTATGCTCGTTTGTGTGAAAAAAAGCAATGATAAAGGTTCAACAGGGACGACGGTTACAGAAATCAGTAAATTGCTGCAAGTCACCTCTCCAACCGTTACACAGATGCTTAATAGCTTAATTGCATCTGGCCATGTGGTTCGTACATCCGATAACACAGATCGAAGAATTACCGAAATAACGTTAACGGACACTGGCGAAGAAATTGCTCAAAAAGCAATAGACCGTTTTATCTCCATGTTCAAAGGCATGATCGATCATTTAGGCAAGGAGCAAAGCGATCAGCTTGTCGTCATGTTAAACCAAGTATTCGACTATTTGGACTCAGCCAAAACGAATGAAGACTTTTAATAAACAAAGGGATTTCGCTTCCTGCAAGCTGCAGGAAGCGAAATCCCTCCTATAGGAGCCGCTCTTATTAATTATTAAGAGCAGGCTCTTTTTTCAACTTTTCAGATGGCTCTACGCTAACTGCTTCTTTCTTGTCAGAAGAGCGAAGCGGAATTTCTTTCAAGAAGAACACGAGTACAAATGCGACGATCAGCAAGGACATACCGAACAAGAATACAACCGTCAAGGAATCGCTCAGTACCGAGCGAACCATCTCAATGATGTGTGTAAACAAAGGCTGAATTTGTTCCGGCAGCGTCGCATGAAGCTCTTTAAGCTTCGGTTGATCGAGCAGCATTTGCGGGTTAAGGAAACTAGACAGTTTCTCAGCTGTAGCCGCATCTACTTGACTTAAATCAGGTCCTTGACCTGCTGCGACAGCATCCTTCAGCTTACTGGTCAAAGTGGAGTTCATAACCGTACCCATAACTGCAATACCAATCGTACCGCCCAGGTTACGGAACAACGTAGCTGTAGCTGTAGCCACACCAAGCTGTGAAGGCTCTACTGCATTTTGAACGGTTAGTGTAAATACTGGCATCGAAATACCAAGTCCAATACCAAATACGATCATCGCAGCAACCGCAACGCCAACGTTAGTCATGAATGCCATCATAAGCATTCCCGCGACCATGAATGGCATACCGATGAGGGCGAATCGTTTGTATTTCCCTGATTTGGAAATCCAACGACCAGACATTGCACTTAGGAAGATCATGGCGATCGACATCGGCATATTTACAAAGCCCGAGTTCGTTGGTGAAATACCAAGCACACCCTGTACGAAGAATGGCAGGTACATCATTGCGCCCATCATGCCGGCATTCATAAGGAAACCGACGGAGTTGGAGATCGTTACAATGCTGTTTTTAAACATCGACAAAGGCAATACAGGGCTTTTGGCTTGACGTTCTACAAGAATCAATAGAACTAACAACACTGCTGCAGAGGCGAACATGCCAATAATTTGTGGCGAGCCCCAGTCATATTTTGTACCTGCCCATGAGAAGCCGAGCAGCAATGCAATAAGCATCAGTGAAAGCAATAATGAACCCCAATAGTCAATGGATTCCGTTGTTTTACGCGCTGTTTTTGGAAACATGGACCAAATCATACCAAATGCAATAATGCCAAGCGGTAGGAAAATCCAGAAAATCCACTTCCAAGCGATATGATCGACCATAAAGCCGCCTAATGTTGGTCCAATTACACTTGAGAAGCCGAATATGGCCATCATTAATCCAGTCCATTTCGCCCTTTCCCTAGGAGCGAACAAATCACCAACCGCCGTCACGGTTGCTGACATAAGAATACCGCCGCCTATACCTTGAATACCACGATAAGTGATGAGCTGGAATACCGTAGTTGATGTACCGCATAAGAAGGCTCCGATTATAAATAACACGATACCGACTAACAAAAACGGCTTCCTTCCGTAAATATCCGAAAGCTTTCCTACAAGTACAGTAGCAATCGTTGATGTGAGCATATAGATGGTAATAACCCATGTGTAATACTCGATGCCACCCAAGATGGCAATAATGCGCGGCATAGCCGTGCTTACGATTGTCTGATTGATAGCTGCGAAAAACATAGCTGCCATCAGTGCAATCATGATTGTTAACTTTTTCTTCTGACTCAATTGCTCCATATGCTCTGCACTCCTAAACATTTTTATTTATTATGGCCTATTGGCCGCCAAACTACTTCGCGAAATAGTTAGGTTGCCTACCTATTAGACAATGATACAATAACTTTAGTACTAAAACAACTGCCAATTCATTGTCGTGCTGGATACACTAAAAAAAGATTAAATCGATTAAAGACGCAAAAAAAACAGGTCAAGAAATGCTTGACCTGTTTTCCTGTCATCTATATTAATCGCCTAGCGGGAACCAGCCTGGCGTATGAACAATTGCTTGCCAGAGCGGGGTAGGAATGACCAACCGATCTTGATCATCCTTGCTGAGCGTTGTTTTTATTTCCGATTCGCGGCCTTCTTGCACTTTCTCGACCCAATCCGGTTCAACAATAATTTCACGGCCAATCGCTACAAGTGGAATGCCGATATCCAATGCCTTTACAGCATCTTCTGGGGTATGAATGGAGCCCACGCCAATAATCGGTATGGAGTGACCTACACGATCTTTTATCCATTGCATACGCGTTTTCGTTTCTTCAGCACCTCGTTTAGGCAATGACCAGAAATCCATTATCGATACATGAAGATAATCAAGTTCTTTATTGGTAAGCTCATCTAGAAGCCTAAATGTATCCGACATGGTAATACCAGGCGTAGTCGCCTCCTCAGGGGAGAAGCGGTAACCGACTAGAAAAGGTTTTTCCGCATAGGCAGCAACAACTCGCTTCACTTCATCAACGACGGCTAATGGGAAACGCAATCTGTTCTCTATATTGCCTCCCCAACGGTCATCACGTACATTGGAATGCGGAGAGAAAAATTGTTGGACAAGATAACCGTTTGCGCCATGAATTTCAACACCGTCGAACCCTGCCTCAATCGCTCTTCTAGTCGTTTCTCCAAAGTCGCGAATAATCGATTCAATTTCCTCATCTAATAATGCTCTAGGTGTAACCCCAGCGTTCTGCTCCGAAGCTACAGCGCTCGCACTTACCACATCACCATTTGGCACGAGGTTAATTGGACATTCTCTTCCGCCATGAAAAATTTGAAGCACCGCTTTAGCGCCCTTTTCTTTAATCGTTGCTGCCAAGCGCTGTAGACTCGGAATCATGTCATCGCTGTCGCTTGCAAATTCGCCGTGAAATCCTTTTCCGTTTGGTGAAACGTAAACACAAGCTGTAATGACTAGGCCCACTCCACCCGATCTGCGGCTATAATAGCTCAGCTCCGTCTCCGATACCGTTCCGTCTTCGTTTGCTGAGAAATTCGTCATTGGTGCCATAACAATCCGGTTTTTTAATTCAATACCGTTTTTAAAGGTCATTTGTTCAAACAATGGCATATAAGTTGATTTCATTTATTTCATCTCTCCCGTTATCCTCTGTTTATCTAACTAACTGTAACTTTTTTGTATACTGTAATATTATTTCATACAGTTAGAAATGTCAAGCAGCAAAAAAAGCATCCCAAACCATAAAGATTAGGCATGCTTTTTCTACTCTTCCCCATTAGTCTTGCTTATATAAATACTCGACTTCACTTCTATTGATGTATAAATTCCAAAATTGATCCGCAATTTCATCTGGATCATAGAAGCTTTCTTTGGCAACAAAACCAGCAATCGTTACGGTACCAACATAAATGCCATGCGGTTGTAGTTCTTGTGAAAGTGAGAAAGCAAGAGAGCGAATGCCCGCTTTACCAATCGACAATGACGACAATTCAGCAGCTGGTGCCAGCGCCAATCCGCCGCCAGTAAACAATATTGCCCCTTTCTTATGCTCAATCATATTAGGAATGACTTGATTCGCGCTCGTTAACGCTCCAACAACATTTACTTTAAACTCCTCGAGCAGTTGCGTTTCAGTTAAATGTGTGGGTGTAGCCTTGGATATGACAGCCGCATTATAAACCAGAACATCAGGGGAACCATATAGCTGCTTAATTTGTTCAAATGCAGAAGTTAATGATGATGAATCGGCTGCATCAGCCTTAATGCTGTAGGCTTCAATCTTGACTTCATTAAGCTCCTTCACATAGGTTTCCAGAGCATCCGTGTTCCTCGCTGCAAGTACAACGCGAAATCCTTCGTTACCGAATTTCCTTGCAACACCCGCACTTACACCTGGTCCAGCCCCGACAATTACGACTAAAGGTTTGCTCATCTCGCTCTCTCCTTCTAGTTAAATCATATAATTTCCAGTTTATTACACTTGTAGGTAGAGTCAAATTTTATCATTTTTCGCATCATTCATCTAATTCAAATATTTTATATCCTTATTATGAAATCGCTCTGTTTCAAAACAAACAGCCCCCCATAATCAACTACATTGCAGCATTCACTGCATGTAATTGAATATAGAGAGCCTCGTTTATTTTACGATTGGCTTCTAAGCGGTTGTTGAAGATGATTTGGACTTCTCAAGCTTTGTCTGCAAAGCTGCTTTATCACGCGATGGTCTGAATAACAAATAATACAAGCCAACAATGATTGCAGCCAAGATTGCTAAGGAAAAGAAAATATTGCTATATAGGTATGCCCCGTTATGAATGGCAAATGGGTTAAAATGGACCGCTGTTTGCTTCAAATCCAGCATTTTTCCGATAATACTTGTTGTCATTGCTCCCGAGATAAAGTTAAGCAAGGACATGAGTCCCATTCCTACTCCTATTTGCTCCTTGGCAAGCGTTCTTGATATCGTGTTGGACATCGCAATTTGCATAAAGGTTTGACCTATATTTCCGAATATTAACAAAAACACGATTAGATATGGTGATAATCCAACAAACACTGATAACAAAATGAAACAAGTAAAGCTTAATGAAATCGCAAGGTATACTAAAAATGAGTTGCCTTTCTCATCTGCAAGCCTGCCCCCGCGTCGCCCCATCAATGCAGAGGTAATAGCTGCGGGAAACATGACAAAGCCGATAATGGCAGGGGACAACTGATTAAGTCCCGCCAAAAACTGTGGGGTTACAAAAGGCATGCTAAAGCTTAACGATGTAGCTAGAAAGGTCATGATTAAGCCAAACGTATATTTCTTATTGCTGAACAGCTTGGGCTGGATAAACGGCTCAGACGCTGTTCGAATGCGAACAATAAATAAAACGAGTGTTACAGCACCGCCTAGAGCAATAAACCAACTTCCAACTGAAATGGACATCAGTAATAATGCGACGGAGCCTCCAAGCAGAATGCCGCCCAAATAGTCAATTTTTTGAGCTTTTCCTCTGTCGTTGTCCAAATATTTTCTAAAGAACGGAAGTGCAATCAGCGGAATCACTGAGATTAAAAATAAAAATCTCCAGTTAATGAAGCTTGTAACGATTCCGGCAACAATGGGCGCGAGTGCGGTTCCAAGAGCAAGACCCGCCGCAACCGTACCTAACGCCCTGCCACGCTTCTCAGGAGAAAAATAGCGTACAGGGACAATCATCGCTGTAGCTGGGATAACAGCAGCCCCGCTTGCTTGCAGCACCCTCCCAAGCACGATCATCCAATATTCAGAAGCGAGCAAACCTACGATCGATCCAAGTGCAAAGATAATTAATCCGAAGGTCAATAGATCCTTTAACCGATATTTGTCTGCGAGCTTACCGTATGTAACGGAGCCTACTGCAAAAACGATCATGTAACCCGTAATCAGCCAGCTCACCTGTGAGGCAGTAATGCCGAATTCCTTGCTGATGACAGGCATAACAACATTAAACATTGAAGCATTCATAATAGAGAAGACTAATGTAAAAGCTAATATAGGCAGCAGCTTCTCGCCTATTTTTTGTTTATCTGTAACTTCCATATCCCGTTACGTCCTTTCCTGTTTTAGACTACATTTAGTTTGAATTCAAACTATATGTCCGAATATAACAATCGTATCGCTTACTCATACGCTTTAATAATTTTTCTGAGTAAAACATGTAGATGTGCCGCTTCTTCCTTGGTTAGCAAATGGTCCGATTTCTCTTTCGCTTGTGCAACAGCATTTGAAGCTTTCAAGGACATTTCTACCCCTTGCTCGGTTAAATAAATTCTTTTCATTCTTGCATCCGAGTCATGCGCACGCCTTACAACCCAGCCTCTCTTCACCATCCCGTTGATTAAGCTGGTTACACTCGATTTGTCTATAAATAGCAGCTTCTCCAAGTCGGCGTTCATCACGCCTGGTTTCATAGCGAGCAAATGAAGAGACTGTGATTGCTGAGGAGTGAGGCCGAGCGGTCGAAGCGAAGTTTCAATTTCACGCCGAATATTCGTAAATGCCAGCTTTATAAGCAATGTACTGCTGTCCTCTTGCTCCCAAGGAAAACGAGAAATGTGATTGTCTTCTCCCATTCAGAGCACCGCCTAAACTAGTTTGAATTCAAACTAATAATAAGGATGTAAGATTGCTTTGTCAACGAAAATTAACTGGACTGCGCTCGTTAATCTCCTTTTTCTAGTCTATAACTTCAATTCTCTTGTTTCATTTCATATAAAAGAGGTTATAAACAATAGAATTAACTGCATATAATCAAATAGCTTGTTTCACATTACAAGGAGGATTCAATCATGGACTATATTATTAACAAAACATTTAAAAACGTGGATGTATACTTTGACGGCTCTCATTATATTGGCTGCTCATTTATAGACTGCACGATTCATATAACATCACTGCGTTTTAATTATGATCGCTGCACGTTCTCTGGTTCAAAATTCAAGCTCAGCCCTAAAATGCTTATGCTGAAAAACGTTTATTCATTATTGCCTTCATCTATAACTAGATAAACGAATGTACAAGCCTAAACCTTATGTCCAGCTTCAGGGAAACTAAAGTTTAAAAACTTTAAAGCCTCTGAGCGCTGGGCATTTTCTTTTCCCCTAAAAAAGATGTTCAACGTCGTTCACATTTCGGTTTAATTTCCTAATTGAGGAAACATTAATGAGTAAGCAGGCTATACTTTATGTGTCCCACATGGCAAAATAATGAATAGTAAGGGACAAACCATACATAAGGGGAATATTAATGAAATGGATTCGCGAAATAGCTTACAAGCTGCATCTAATTAAGCTTGTATCCATCCTATACCGTGCAAGAGTACTGCGTTTTCTACTGCCAGTTGCTATTATCGCCTTTGTTTACTTCGAAGGAAAAAAACAGTTCCGTGAGATCCACTGGGGAAGAATGATCCATGAGTTTCATCACATGCACCCCTTTACGATTTTTCTTCTGCTCAGTTTCTCCATGCTCGCTGTCTCTGTCATGAGTACTTATGACTTGTTGATTCGCAAGCATTTTCATTTAAAGATTGGGATTTGGGATACGATTCGTTATGGATGGATTGCAAACACCTCAAACAATTTGATTGGTTTTGCGGGTCTTACAGGAGCAGGGCTGCGATCAATTTTATATCGAAATCGAGAGGTTCCCATCGGGAGTATTGCTGCTTCTGTTGCCTTTCTTTCGACGATAACTTTTACAGGTCTATCGCTGCTAGCATGGCTGTGTATTATCGGCATTTTCCCTGTTCAAGCATTGCTGAATGCTCATCCATGGCTTACCTATGCGATGTGGGCAATCGCACTGTATTTACCGCTATTCGTGCTGCTTCAAAGAACCTCGCTTTTCTCCAAATGGATTAATCGGAATCGAGGACAATTGACTTGGCGCATTATGACCGCTTCCGTTGGTTCTTCCTTTTTGGAATGGTTTTTTGCTGGTATGACCTTCTGGCTTATTGGAGCAACATTTATTCCTGAACTTACATTTACAAACGCGCTTGGAATTTATACGTTAGCAGCAATAGCCGGCATTATAAGCATGGCGCCTGGCGGTATCGGTGGTTTTGATTTAACGGCTATATTAGGCTTACAGCTGCTCGGCTTTCCACCTGATAAATGCGCGGTCATCCTTGTTCTGTTTAGAATTCTGTATTATTTTGTGCCATGGTTAATCGGCCTTATGATGGCAGCATTCGAGTTTCCTATGAACCGGAAACGATCGGAGCAGTCTGATAGCGGCATCATGGATCGAGCATTAAATATTTGGCAAAGCGTTTGGCGCTGGCCGGGACAATTTGCGTTTATCGGCGAGGTTGGGGCATGGTCACTCGGTAAGCTTGTATTTGCGAGTGGGGTCATATTGCTGCTGTCCGCAGCGACACCCGCTTTACTTTACAGGATACATTTTACGGAAGAATTGGTTTCGTTTCAGATTATGAGGCTGTCTCATCAATTAAGCATCATCATCGGCATTATGCTTATCATGCTGTCTCGCGGTATTTCACTTCGAGTGAAGCGAGCCTATTACTGGACACTTTTCCTGCTTTGTGCTGGTTCCTTCTTCGCACTTGCCAAAGCGTTTGATTACGAGGAAGCTATATTTCTACTCATTGTCGCGTTGCTGTTATGGATTTCAAGACATCGATTTTATCGATTGGCTATACCCGTAGGGATTTATAATGTGCTAGGCTGGGGGCTTATTACACTCTTAATCACCTATGGTTATTACCTCATCGCATCCCATTCGTATCCGGCATTTCTCAAACATCTGCCAAGAAAGGCTCACACCACATGGCTGATAGATCCAAGCCAGCATACGATAGCTGCGATATTTGGTCTCTTGGTTGCTTGGCTCTTCCTATCCTTGCTTTATATGTTTCGTCCTAAGCCGCTCGCCGTTTTAGAAACAGCCAAGGATGAGCAGTTGAAATTAAAAGCTTTTCTTGAAAAGGAACAAGGAAATTTATTGACGCATATGCTCTTTACCGGTGACAAGAGCTTCTTCTGGGCGATGAAGGATCAAGTGTTAATACCCTATGCGAAAATTCGAAATAAGCTTGTTGTGCTCGGTGATCCTTTAGGTCCCAAAAGCATGATTAGCGAAGCGATTCAACAGTTTCAGCAATTTGCCGATCAGTTTGCGGTAGAGGTTGTATTTTATCAAACGACACCTGACTATTTACCGTTTTATCACGAAAACGGCTATCGCTTTTTTAAACTGGGTGAGGAAGCATTGGTTCATCTGGACAATTTCACGCTTGTCGGAAAACAAAATGCCAGTCTTCGGGCGGTTAAAAACCGCTTTGAACGTGAGAATTTTCAATTTGAAATCGTACATCCGCCTCATGATAAGCAGTTGTTAAAGAAACTGTCGTTCATCTCTGACCAATGGCTGGACGGAAAACACGAGAAGGGTTATTCTCTCGGATGGTTTGATGAAGATTATTTGCAGCTCGCGCCCATTGCGCTATTAAAAAATTCAGATGATCAAATTATTGCTTTCGCTTCTTTGACGCCTGCCTATGATGGTACGACCTTATCTGTAGATTTAATGCGCTATTTAAAATCCACCCCAAATGGAACGATGGATCAATTGTTCATTTGCCTTATGGAGTGGGCAAAAACAGAAGGATATGCGCAATTTAATTTAGGGATGGCCCCACTTTCGAGTGTAGGCCAGAGCCAAAACGCAATAAAAGAAGAGAAGCTGGCACGCATTCTGTTCGAGTATGGCGGAAGCTGGTATGGCTTTGTTGGACTCCGGCGATACAAAGACAAGTTCTCACCACATTGGGAGCCTCGCTATTTGGCGTATCCTTCGACAGTATCATTACCGCTCTTGCTAGTCGAGCTGGTACGGTTAATCTCACGGCACCCGAATAAAAACAAATAAAAGCAAAGCCCATGGAATCCCATGGGCTTTGCTTTTATTTATAGAACAAGCTCTAATTAATGCTGCCTACAAGCTTCATAACGGCGTCTCGCGTTAATTTGTTACCGCCAACTGCAATGAGATTAATGGTTGCATGTGCCAGCGTAAGCGGAATTTTGCAAAACTCTAGCGCAGGACCGCCTTTTAAATCAGATATATACGAATCCGCCAACTTCAGGTTGCGGCGCGTGTACTTAATCATTTCTTTCTGTCCCCAGCCTTCAGGGAAAAAGTCTACGCCACGTTCAAGATCCTCTGTGCGATTACGCAGAATATTTACGGCTTGTAAGCCTCTTCCGAAAGCAACTGCTTTGATTCGGTCTGATTTCGTGCCATCGTGCCAGAACCATATGTCAGACAACATTTCCCCTACCATACCGGCAACACTATAAGTATAATTATCCAGATCCTCTTCCGTTCGGATATCCCAGCCTTCATGAACCCAATCAGCCATCTGCTTGGCCATTGTCGCTGTATGGTTATAAACGACATTCGTAACCGTCGGAGGACATAAAAGCGCCCATTCATGAATTCTCATCGTAACTTCCGGCAGTGTTTCTGCATAAGGAGAAAGGAGTTTTTGCGATTCATTAATCACATCATCGGAACTAAACGCATCATGAATGCCAAGCAATAATTCTGCTTTCACCTCATCTGCTAGCGTCTCATGATCCTCAATTTCATCAATTGCTCTCATACACAAATAAGCGGATGCAACTGCATCCTTTAAACCTGACTTCAACCTGCTGATGGGAATATAAAAAGTACGACTTGTTTGCTTTAACATGATCATCGCATCATTCAAAATAAAAACTCCTTCATTATGGCAGCTTTACTTTTAACTTGTTTTAATCGTTAATATTATAATACCATACATGGATTTAGATGTGCACCGCAACTGTGATTTCCTGCGTTTATCCTTCTTGATTTAGGAAGAACCTGTAACCGTATCCTTAATATCGGAGGCTTTTGGCATAATTATTCAGTTAGGATGACACATTTCCCTCTCCTTTCATTTAAACGCAGCCTTACTTCCTGAAACGATACCCTTAATAAAATACAAAATCCCGAATGTTAAACTCATCCAATTGAGTGTTTAACTTTCGGGCTGCAAAAAAGATGAGCTGTGATACAGCAGTTTATTTATCATAAGTGGCTTCTTTTATTCTTACTTTAAAAATAATATTTTCAGCTGATAACCTGTTAAGAAGAACGTTTCTCTTAAAAGAAAAGGAAGCTTAGTACCCAAACTCTTGTAGGCTGACGTCTGAGTTGGTGAAGAGTAAGCATCCATCCCTAAGTGTCTAGTCATAAGAAGAGCACGCTTCATATGCAAAGGATCGCTGACGATGGTAAAGGTATTGATTTGTTGTTGTTGTGCTATCGCATGGGCATTAGCTAAATTTTGTTCCGTGATTTTTGAATGCTCTTCAAGAACAATATCCTCACCTGGAACCTTATACTGCATAACATATCGTTTTGACACTTCCGCTTCAGACAAGGAATCTCCCTTACCTGTGCCTCCAGTAACGATTATTTTCTTTATGTATCCATTGTTATAGAGCCAAATGGCATGATTCAATCTGTTCTTTAGAACTGTCGACGGTTTATCGTCCCAGACTGCTGCCCCAAGCACAATTGCGGCATCTGTGTAAATGAGCTCATTCACCTTAGCAAACGAAATAATGCTCCATACTGCATAGAGAATATATACAAAACATAAAAGCACAGCAATTGCTGTGCCTTGTATAAGTCTCCTTCTCACTGCTGTACCCTCCTAACATGGCATATAGGTTTATACGTCACATTTATGGCCGAATATATTTTTTCCGAAACTCTCGAGGTGATTTCTCATACTTTTTTTTAAACGCTCGTTCAAAGTTAGGCAATGTATTAAAGCCCGCGGCATAACATACTTCCGTTATCGGTAAGATTGAACTGCTGAGCAATGCAGAGGCGAACTGAAGCCTTTTTCCTTGTAGATGCTCTTGAAATGATGTACCTGTATGCTTTTTGAAGCATTCGCTAAAATAATTGGCTGATATTCCTGCATATCTCGCTATTTCATCTAATGAAAGCGGCTCTCGAAAATGATGTTGAATATAGATGATCGACTTTCTAATGGAAGAAGGGATTGCGCTAATGGCTACATAGTCGTCAAGCAAGCGCTGATGCCCGTTATTTCTATAGAGATGGATGAGTATTCTCTCAAAACTTCCCTGCACCAGCATGCTGCTGCCTAGCTGCCACATCTGTGATTCATTCCAAATCCGAGTAAATTCCATTTCAATTTCACTAGCACTTTCGTCACGAAAAGTATGCAAATGAAGTGATACCTGTTCAAATAACATTTCTGTCAGCTCTGGGCGGATAAATGATTCATCAAAAATAAGATTAAACAAATGAATCGTTTGTCCTTCATCTGGGATGATCTCATGGAAATCTGCCGTTGTCAGCAGAAAAGTCATTCCTTTCTCTAAAGGAAAAGGCTCTCCGTTTATAACATGAGTTCCGGTACCAGACACTACAAAGCCCATTTCAAAAAAATCATGCCAATGGGCAGTAATTTTGTTATCAATCACATGTTTGAATATCTTATAGGGGGATGACAAGGTCAAAAAGTTTTTACCAAGCAATCTCTCAGGTGTTAATTCATACTTCATGACGATTTCCCCCTATCAGACTTTTATTGGTCAAACCATTCGGCATATTTGGCAGCCATATAATCGGTCATCCATTGATTTACTTCTATTAAATCAACAATAGGCTTATTGGTAAAGGGCACCGTCGGCATATAATTCGGTGGACCGAACTCTGCTGTAAATGTTGTCCAAGTTCTTTCCTCCGCAGCTTGCTTCATAAATATCCGCTGCCACCAGCCTGTAAATAAAGCAAGCTCCGATGCGTATTCAGGTGCGCCAGGATGTGGCACTTGAGGTCCCTGCGGAAATCCGACACGGCCATGAACATGTATGCTGCGATCAATAGCAAGAGCAAGCTCATCCGCATGATTATCCAGATTTGACTCACATACGTTCACCCAATGGCTGAAGTCTGCAGTGATGCGCAAGTCAGGAAAACGCTTCAGCAATCTTGCAGTTGTCCATGGTGTAAACATCGCTCGGCTGCGATGGGTTTCATGCCCGACCTGCAGGCCAGACCTTGCTTCAATTGTAAGTGCTCCTTCAAAAAAAAGATCCTGCTCCGCTTCTGACATGCTGTCTCTAGCGCTTTGCGAGTTAATAAACAGCGGATTAAAATCCGTTGCTCGCATGACTTGTTTCTCGAAGCTATCGAGATGGTCATCATGTGTACTTACCTGCGCGATGAAGGCCAGCTTATTTGTTTCCAATGCCGCTTTAAAGGACTTTTCTTCAGAGGCAGGCGGCAGCGGCGCTTCTATTCCAAAGTAACCTGCTTCTGCTGCATATGTCAAAAGCTCCGCATAGCTTCCCTGCATTCCCCACAACGCTTTTATTCGTCTCAATTCCAATACCTGTACCCCCTTTTGTTAAGCCTATTATACATTGACAAAAGGATTGCCGGCTAAATCTTTTCCACGCGCTAGCCAGATTTTATGACCACGGTTCTTTTCAGTATAGACTTGCGCATCCGTTGAGAAATAACGCATCGTATAACCACAGCGGCGGAATTCACTTTTGTTAGGAGCTGCACCATGTATGATGCGAGAATCATGGACAGAGCACTCGCCTGGCTCAAGCTCGAAATAAACGGCCTTTGACTCATCCTTATTGCGAATTTCCGTATCAAAAATGTTGTCATTGCCATCTACCTGCTCGTACTCCGAGAAACCATTGTTATGCGTTCCCGGAATGACGCGCATACAACCATTTTCCTTAGAGCTGCGGTCAATAGCCAGCCATACGGTCACAATGTTATCAAATCGGCTAAGTCGTCCGTTCCAATATGCGGAGTCTTCATGCCATGGCGTTTGCTTGCCAATAAGCGGCTCTTTGCAGATGAAATGACTGGACCACAAGCCAATGTTAGGACCAATTAAAGGCTCTACCAGATCAAGCACTTCATCGCTTAATAGAAACTTAAGTAGCCGCTCATCACGGAAATGCGGGGTATCGAGCTCGCTGTTCAGCTTCCGGCCTACAAGCTCCCACTGCTCCTCAAAAATATTAGTCAGCTCCGTCATCTTATCTGCGCTAAACAACTGTTTCTTATGCAGCGCGTAACCATTTTCCTTATAAAATTGTACTTCTTGCTCCGTCAATGTAGATATCGACATCAATATCGCCTCCAATAAAAGTGGTGTACTGCTATGAAATGATCATAACGGAGCAGGAGCAAACTTACTTCTTATCCCATCGGCAAAAGTATGCATATCTTCTGATCCAACTGCTCGCTTATCCAGAAAATAAATTTAATATGCAAAAAGCCGCTTCCTAATGGACGCGGCTTATTCGTTGTTTATCCTGCAATATTTGGAATGCATTCTTGAATAATAAGATTCCTTTTCCTCGCTGGAATCCTTATATGGACAGTTGTTCCAATACCTATACGACTGAATATGGAAACCCCATATTCAGAACCATAGTGAAGCTTGATTCTCTGATCGATATTTCGAATCCCATATCCAATGTTTCCTTTATCTAGCCCGCTGAATATTTCATCAATTCGCTCCTGCGGCATTCCGAACCCGTCGTCGATTATCTTATAATGCACTGTGTTTTCTTCCATATAGGTAACAATCCGAATATGAATGCGATCTCCGCTCCATGCGTGCTTAAGCGTATTTTCAATGAAAGGCTGCAAAATAAGCTTTACCGTCTCAAAAGGCCATATATTCTCATCAATCTCGAATAATACTTCCAGACGTTTCCCGTACTTAACCTTCTGTATGCTTACATATGCGTTGGCCTGCTCCATCTCCGCTGCGATTGGAATCATCGTACGGCCTGAATTCAGCGTAAGTCTATAAAACTTCGCAAGCTCCAACACCATTTTTTGCAGTTTTTCATTTTCCCCGAATTTTGCCAGCTGGTTGATCGATGAAAGGGTATTGTATAGAAAGTGCGGATTGATCTGAAGCTGCAGCATTTCCAGCTCAGCCTCTTTTTTCTGAAGCTGCGTCAAATATACCTTATTAATTAATGCCTCTACATCCTCGCCCATTCCGTTTAGCGCCGTTGCAATTTGAGAGAATTCATCCTTCCCTCTGTAGGCAATTCGCTTATGCAAATCCCCCTCGCGGAAAGCATTCAACACCGATACAAATTTCAAAATTCGTTTGGAGAAATAACGTGAAATAAAGACACCCGCAAACGTTAACAAAACAAAGCTCAGTACGCAGATGAAAATAATAAATGCCCGTACCTTCGCAGCTTCCTGCTCGATAATGGTAAGTGGAACTTGCGCCACTAATGTCCAATTCTGATTGAGCAATTTTTCTTCTATTCTTAAGTACTCTTGCTTATCGCTATTTTCATTTGTCGATACATTTTTGTTTATTTTCGAAACTGGTTTGGTTGAGCCTTCCGGAAGCTGCCCAGAGGAGAAAATAACGTATCCCGTAGAATCCACGACTGACAGCATGCTGCCGTCGCCAAGCTTCGAGAAGTCAACGCTATTAAACAGCTCCTTCATCTGAACGCTAAACCGCATAATAGCCAGCTCTTCAACTTCCAATGGATTATCGGTGTCGACGATACGTCGTATCATTGAAATACGATGATCTCGTACATCCTCTTCAACCTGCTTCCACTCCATAGTCACGCCGTATTCTTCTTTTGGAATGGATGTGTACCATAACTTATCCTGAATGCGGCTCATATGATAAATATCATAGGTTTGCTCTTTGGATTCATCGTTATCGGCAGCATTGTCTTTCTTCCATCTATTCTCATAAATTTGGTTCACCGTTTTATTATGAAAGTAGACCGACAACCTTAAATTCATCCCAATAGATTTCGAGGCGCTTTCTAGCTTTGGGCTAATGATCTGATTCATTCGATTTAAATTGGCAATGCCTATTTCATCAACTCGAATGCTCTGAACCAGATTATAATCATCATAAAGCGTAGACGATATTCGGACGATATCATCTAGTTTATACTTCACGTTGTCGCGCATTTGCTCCATCGTTCCTTCAATATTCATACGCGTCTGCTTACGCATGGAAGAGTCATACATCGAATGTGACACATAGAAATTGACAACGACCAAAATAACGATAAAAATCATATAGGACAGCATAAGCTTGTATCCGATCGGCATATATCCGAGTCTCTTTCTATTCTCCCGGACTATTTTCATCTAAAGCTCCCCCATTAATGATCAATTCTCTCTCTTCCGATATTCCATAGGTGTCATGCCAAACTTCTCCTTAAATTGTCGGCTGAAATAGGGAAGATAACGATAACCAACCTGATCGGCAACTTCATAAATTTTTATCCCGGGTTGATTGAGCAGTTCACATGCTTTCTCCATACGCAGATGCACGAGCAGTTCATTGAAGGTATGACCTGACTTTTCTTTTATTAAAAACCCCATATAGCTAGGCGAGAAAGAAAACTGCAGCGCCATATCTTTAAGGGTAATATTTTCACTCATCCTCTCCTTAATTGACTTCGTGACGCTGCGTATAAACTTGCTGTCTTTCATGACGTTTTTCTTCTGCAGGCGTTCAGAAATTTCATATAAGAGCTTTACAAGCCATGAACGTATATCGTTAATCGTTTCGAATTGCATTAAAACTTCGAGATGGTGAATATCAATACCTAGCAGTTCAAATAAATCCTCATTCATTTCGCTTAAATATTGATCCAGCTTCCATATAATATAGCTGGTCATATGATGAACAGTAAATCTGGAGCGAAGACTAGAAGCCGATGCAAACAAGTTCTCGAATTCGTCGTAAATCCGAACAAGCTCATATCCTTCCATAGCCTTTAATAGTGCTTTCATTCGTGTATCCAGAATCCGAGCGTCCAGCATGCCTGGTTCCGCTCTGACCTCTTCATATTTGATGATATCCCCTTTTCCAAGAAACATCTTGCCTTCAACAGCTTCTATCGCTTGTCGGTAGGATACTTGCAGCTTTTCTATCGAATGAACTGCTTCACCGAGGCCGGTTGTTATCGATACCGTTAGATGCTGCGAAAGCGCATTGCATAACGTTTTGACGGTTTGACCAATAGCTTTGTCTTCCAGCAATATAGCAATGCGTTGAGATGACAGCTTGCAGTATGGCAGCATGCCTATCTTTTGAATCGTTTCATGTACAATTTGAAGAGAGTTGCGCGACCATTCTCTCTGTGAAGATGCGTTCTCGGTTTGTCTCAACGACTGATTATCCAGTTCCATAATCGCAACACGGATAGGCCAGTTCAATTGATCGAAGCCATAGTGTAAAATCAGCTTGGACATGGAAACGCCCTCCGTTGTTTCCAATCCTTCCAACACATGAATCAAAAAGTCGCTTTTGGCAATCGGAATCATTTGTTGATAGGCTTCTTCCACTTCACGCTGCTTGTTCTCCTCATCAAGATCCTGCTTCACCTTTAACAAAGACGACACCAATTCATTGTCATCCATTGGCTTTAGTACATAATTGTAAGCCTTTAAAGATAACGCCTGCTGTACGTAGCTGAACTCCTGATAGCCGCTAACGAATATAATACGCATATTAGGCTTGCGTTCGAGTGCAATTCGGGCAAGCTCAAGTCCTGACATATAAGGCATATTAACATCGCTGACTAATATATCGATGGGCTGCTCATCTATGATTTCGCATGCTGATAATGCATTATTTACGCTGCCCTTCACTTCCATTCCAAGCTCAGACCATGGAATAAACCGTTTCATTCCTTCCAGATCGAGTTCTTCGTCATCGACTAACAATACCTTATACATAAGAGCAGCTCCTTCAAGTTAACAAATTTACGTTACTCTTGATTTAATACTTTTAAGTTTTCTTGCCACTTCGACGTAATAAAATCTAAATAATCTTGAAAACCTGATTCCATCGAATCCTTATGCGCTAAATCCAAAATCTCTAATACCTCTTCATCCGTTTGCCCGTACATCGCATATGAGCGCGCGCTTAACCATATTTCTTTCACCCGGGCAAAGATTCTGCCTTCGTCAGAATTTGGTGTCGGTTGCAAATTGATAAACGGTGTTGCATCCCCCTGAGATTCCCAAGTTACCTTTTGCTGCCAATATGTAGACCAGTTTCGCTTGTCCTCAGGCAATGTTTTTTCATAATCGCTTTTAGTTTGATCGAGATATACGGTGTTGCCAACCCAAATCAACTCGCCAGAGATTGCTTGTATTTCACTCAGCCCATCCGGGTCTGATGTGTATTTGCTCGTAAATTTTGGCGTTATTCCATCTTCTTTGAAGCCATCCCAGTACCCGTTTGGCCCCGGCGGGCCCCACATCTGAACAGCAGAACCTTCCGGCCCTGTCATCCAATCCAGCATAGCGAATATCGCTTCTGGATTTTTTGCGCTTGTCGTTATCGTAGAGACATTCCAGCCAAGCACATTGTATGTGCCAGGATAAATCTTATTCGGATCCAATCCTTCCTTATAAATAGGATCGATAAAGATATAACCATCCTCCTGATTTTTCCTTACAAGCTCTGCATTAGCCAACATCACTTGACGCATAGGGTCCGCACTGGCATAAACCGCCACTTTACCGCTCATAAGCTTCTCACTTACCTGATCATCCGTTTGTGTCCAAGCATCCGAGGTAATCAACCCTTCACGCACAAGCTTTGCTACAAATAATGCCGACTCGCGAAATCCTTCATCTTTATAGATCGATGTCATCTTATCTCCACTCGTTACAGCGTAGTAGCGAGTAAAGCTATAATTATTTTCCTTGAAGGCGGAAAATAATTGATCAATTCCTTGCCCCTCACTGGCAATTCCTGTTTCAAAAGGTACGACGTCAGGATAGTTGGCTTTTACTTTATTGAGGAAATCATAAAGCTCATTTGTCGTAGATAGCTTAGGAGAACCTAATTCCCGATATATTCGTTTATTAACGACATAACCTGCGTTGCCGTACGGTTTATTAGTGTAATAATTTGGAAAATAATAAATATGTCCATCTGGTGCTCGAAGCAAATCTAAAATTTTAGTGCCTGCCCATTTTTTTAAATTTGGATATTTATCTATATAGTTATCGAGCGGTACGAGTAGGCCCGCTTCACGCAAACGTTCCAGATCATAACCGCGATCACCCCAAATGATATCCGGCAGCTGCTTGCTGGCAATCATCTTTCGAAGCTTCTGCTTTCCGTTTCCTTCTACGTCGATTCCTTTGATGTGAATATTAAGATTATCCTTAATCCACTTCGAAGAGGGATCTGCGCCCCACTGCGGCATCGAATAATAACTGTAGTGACCATAAAAAGAAATATCAAGCCTTTCTTTGCCTAGTTCATAGAGCTGATCGGGAGGTAGATTTATTTGTATATCTTCCGTTGTTCCCTCATCAGTTGTTGGAACTGGTTTACTGTCTACTCCACTGCAGGCGACAAGCATACTAACAATGAAATAGACCAACATGAACCGCAGGAACCTCTCTTTCTTCGCGTACACTGACCAAGCACCCCTTATATGAGCAGCATTTTTTGAAAAATCTCCCTTTAATAATATCAAAATAAATGCAAGCTATATATATAAAAGTTAAGTATAACCAAAAATACAGAGATATCCCAAGTGATCCAAATGGATCCCTTGGGATGATCTCTTTCACTATTAAACCTTATTATTCTCCAAGAATAGTTCTGTTAGCATGCCATCTTTCAGTACGCCATTCTAGAAGCTCTTTGTATTTATACGAATTAGCTTTCTTATCAGCTGCATCTAGAATACGATCAACATCTGCATCACTCTTAGCTGTAGTTGATTCTGCTAGAGTCTCAAGAGTAAGATCGACAATTTGTTGTCTGGTATCACCGTATGGAGAATCCGGCTCAATATTAATGTTGGTAAGCGCTGTTGTATCATTAGATGACGGCCAAGTAATATCTCTCTGCCAACGTGCTGCCCAGTTTTGTTTTTCTAATGGCAGTGAATTAACATATTTCAATTTTGCTGGGTCGATATACGATACGTTTCCTACGATGTGAACAACATCGTTTGCAGCTTGAATTGCTGTTACTTCCTCTTCATTGTAGTTTTCAGTGAAGATTGGTTGTTCATTTTCGTCGAAACCTTTCCAGTTGCCGCCCTCAGGTCCGAAGAATGAGATTGTCATGCCTTCAGGTCCTGTCATCCAATCAAGAGCTGCGAAGATTTTTTCTGGATCTTTTGCATGTTTAGTAATCGTCACAACGTTCCAACCAAGTGCATCGTAACCACCTGCAAAGATTTTGTTCTTATCAAGTCCAGCTTTGCGAACAGGCCAAATCATGAAATATCCAGCATTTGGGTCTGCCTTTCTAAGCTCAGAATCTCCGCGTGAAGCAAACGTAGTAACGCCTGATCCTGCATAAACAGCTACTTTACCAGTTACGATTTTTTCCGCAACGACATCTCTTGTTTGTGTCCACCAATCTTGTGCGATTAGCTTCTCACGGTACAATTTTGCAAGGTATTTTTGAGACTCACGGAAAGAAGGATCTGTAAAGAATGAAACGAGCTTATCGTCCTTGATTACGCCTTGTACATCGCTGCTCAATGATTTGTAGAGGTTGTTTTCACCAAATCCTGCGTAAACAACGCCTTGTCCTTGAATTTCAGAACCACGATCCAGTTCCAATGGAATCATATCAGTGTATTTCTCTTTTACTAATTTTAGGTATGCGTACAAATCATCAAATGTTTCAAGTGCTGGCGATCCAAGCTCAGCATACACTTTTTTGTTCACTACATAACCAGCTGTACTAGTTGGTTTCTCTGTGTACCAGTTAGGGAATTTGTACAGCTTGCCATCCGCGGAACGAAGAAGTTCCATGGACTTAGGATTAAGATATTTCTTCAAATTCGGATACTTATCAAGATAAGGATCAAGCGCTACGAGCTGATCATTTGCAATAAGTCTTTCAATATCCGGATTGTAACGATCACCATAAATAACATCTGGCATTTGACTAGAGTCAGCCATAAAGGTCTGCATCAGCTGTGCAGAGTTCCCTTTTGCGTGAATCGGTTTGATCGTTACTTGTTTATTTTCTTTCAGGTATTTCCAAAAAGGGTTTGCATCCATGGTGTCAGGAAAATCTTGCCAGCTGTAGTGCGTATAAGCTGAGAATTCAATCGGGCTAGAACCAAATACCCATGGTTGATCTGCTGGAGCGTCTGTAGCCTCACTCCCTTTATTTGTGTTCGTTGCTGAATCTGTTGCTGCTGGTTTTGGATCATTGCCCCCCGAATTGCTGCATCCTGCAAGTACAGTTACCAGTAGAAACACCGCAGAGACTACCATTAACAGCGGCTTTTTCATTTTCTTCATGCTGATTTTACCCCTCTCATGATTAATATATATGTCCAAAGCGACATTCGCCTTAAACCGCTGGTCAACAAGCTATTCTTTTAGAGATCCAACCATAACACCCTTCATAAAAAATCTTTGAAGAAAAGGATATACAGCGATAATGGGAAGAGACACAATCATAATCATTGCACTAATAAGAGATTTGGAGGTAAGGGCTTTCGATGCCATTTTCTCACTAGCAATGCTGTCATTTCCGATCGCATCCGTTAGAACATTAGAGTTCAATACTTTCCGCAATATCGTTTGAATAGGCAGCAAATCTTGATTAGAAACATAGATCGATGGCGCAAACCAATCATTCCAATGGGCAATGGCCGTAAACAAACCAAGTGTGGCGATTACTGGCATAGACAGCGGGAGCGCCATTTTGAAAAATATTCCCCAGTTGCTGCAGCCGTCAATTTGAGCCGACTCTTCTAATCCCACGGGCAAGCTTTTGAAGAAGGTTCGGAAAACGATCATGTTCCATACACTGATTAGACCGGGAATAATGTAAACAAGGAAACTGTTCATCAAACCGAGTGATTTAATCAATAGAAAAGTTGGAATCAACCCGCCGCCGAAGTACATCGTAAAGATGAAATAAAAGGAATAATAGCCACGACCCATTAAATAGTTTTTGGACATGCCATACGCGAGCAATGCAGTCAAAAATGTTGCTGATATGGTTCCAATGATCGTTCGGCTAAAGGAAATGTAAAATGCATTTAAAATTTTGTCATCTTGAAAAACAATTTCATAATTTGCAAATGTAAACATCCTTGGCCAAAATGTAATGCCGCCTTTGGCTGTATCTGTTCCTTCATTTAACGATACAACGAGTGTATTCCAGAACGGATACAATGCGGAGAAAGCTAACAAAATGAGGAATACATATATGCATACAACCATAGCTCGGTCGTTATAGCTCAAACGCTTGAAAGTCAATTGATTTCGCCCCCAGTTATGAAGTAATGTTCTACCATAAGCCGTTGCCGGACCTACGGGCTAGGTAGTTAGCTGCCGTCAAGAGCAATACGCTTATCACTGCTCTAAATAAACCAACTGCAACACCGTAAGAAAATTTCCCATTCTGCAGGCCGACCCGATATACATAAGTATCAATAACATCCGACACCGGTCTTAGAATTGGATTCTGGGCAAGGATCAATATATCTTCAAAACCAGCACTCAATAAATTCCCCATTGCTAAAATCATAAAGATGATAATAACCGGCATAATCGTTGGTATCGTTATGAGATAAATTTGCTTAAACTTGCTGGCTCCATCAATATCTGCCGCTTCATACAAATGCGGATCTACACCTGCGATTGCAGCAAGGTAAATAATCGAGCCAAAGCCGATTTCCTTCCATACCGTGGTCGAAACCAGTATGCCCCAGAAGTATTCCTTTAGGGACAGGAAGTTGACCGGTTCATCTATCGCTCCAACACCTTCAAGCAGCATATTGACACTGCCGTTTTCAGTTGAAAGCAACGCCATAACCATGCCGCCTACAATAACCCATGACATGAAGTACGGTAGATATGTAATCGTTTGTACGACTCTCTTAAACACCATATGCCTGACTTCATTAAGCATTAGCGCCAATATAATCGGTGCTGGAAAACCTATTAATAGCTTTAAAAGGCTGATCACAAGTGTATTTCTCATGACCGTAGCGATATCAGGTGCAGTAAGGAACGCTTCAAAATGTTTAAAGCCCACCCAAGGGTTATCGAATATTCTCGATCCCGTAAAAAGGTTGTAATCCATAAACGCCGTCAATACACCATACATAGGTATATAGGCAAATACGAATATCAGCAAAATACCCGGCCACACCATCAATTGCACATCCATTTGCTTCATCAGGCGGTTGAAAAAGGTTTTTTTTCTCGGGCTGTTCTCCGGCGGAGTCGCTGTGTACTTTACCTTCGTTGTTGCTTGCGACATGCTCATCCTCCCATAATAAATTGATATAATTTTTGCAAATTAGCACTGAAGCGTCCTGCATCTTCAGCAGCAAATGCCGTTCATTAGGCTCATTTACATTCTAACTCTGTCAAAATGTTGAAACTATATAATAAAAACCCGATTTTTTATACTTTCACAGGCTTTTATGATAAATTCGATCATTTTATTGATTTTTGCAAACAAAATAGGTGAGGATGGTTTCAAAAATGGCCTTAAAATGACAAAAAAAACACGCCTTAAAAGGCGTGTCGTGTATTGTAAAGCTATATGTTCAATCCACCCAAGCTGGCACCTTTAACAAATAATCGCTCGATGCTCTTCAGTACCGAAGGATCTGGAATTAATGGCGGTGCTTGATGCGGTTTAATACGAGCGTCAATAATCAAATTGTCACAAGCCCAATGCTTGTTCTCATAATGACTATTCACGCCATACATATCGTGTGATGGATTGCTGCGCGTAAAGGTAACCCATAGGAAGTTTTTAATCGTCTCGCTAATGAAATGACTATCATCACCCACTATAATCATAGGGCATGAAGAAAGAGCTCCCTTTTCTTGTATAGCATCACATAACGATTTCATTTCCTGCTTAGCACTATCATAACTCATAAATGTAGAGCCTTGGATGACTAAAACTCCCGGCATGACCATACGCGCATGTTCAAATCCGCGTATTTCTTTCAAAACATCGGGTACTTCTGTACATAAATCTCTTTTTTTGTCCCCATATGCTGCGACGACTACTTTACTGCCGCTGTTTAATCCCGTACCCGAATAATCGAGTGTATCAATCGTCGTATTTGTATGGAAATGAATGTCTCGGCTAAGATCGATACGTTCTAGTATATACGTTAAAAAATCCACTTCATCATGTGAATCCAGCGGCCTTTGATCTTCAGCTGTAATAAAAAGGTATTTGGCCAAACTCAGTTGTCCCGTACCCAAAATCCGATTAGCAATGGTGAGCAGCTCTGCCGGCTGTTTCACTTGCTGATACGGGGTGTACCGTTCGCTGCCTATTGCAAAAAGCAGAGGATGAACACCCGCTGCATCTACAGCATGCACTTCCTTTACACCAGGAATTTCTTGTCTAATCGCATCACCTGTCAGCTCATGAATGAGCTCTCCAAACGCAGTATCCTCCTGCGGCGGGCGGCCAACAACGGTAAATGGCCAAATCGCTCCCGGCTTCGCGTACACTTTATGAACTTTCATGACAGGGAAAGGATGAGTAAGACTGTAATACCCCAAATGATCACCAAATGGTCCCTCAGGTTTCGTCTCGCCTTGATGAATTTCTCCCGTTATAACAAAATCAGCATCGTTGCTAATACAGAACCCATCCAAATAACTGTAGCGGAAACGGTGCCCTGACAGCATTCCGGCAACAGTCATCTCAGTCAGCCCTTCCGGCAGCGGCATAACAGCTGCCAGCGTATGTGCTGGAGGGCCACCTACAAAACAGCTTACTTTTAAAGGGATCCCCTTTTTATTCGTTTTATCTTGATGCACGCCGATGCCGCGATGAATCTGATAATGAACACCAATTTCTTTGTTCATTTCATAATCATTGCCGCTCAGCTGTACACGATACATACCCAAATTTGAATTCATAATTCCTGGCTTGTCTGGATCTTCCGTGTAGACTTGAGGCAGGGTTACAAATGCACCGCCATCCATTGGCCAGCTTTGAATAAGCGGCAAATCCGAAATTTGTATTTCCTGCGCAGTTACTGGCAGACTGCCCGACTTCTTAACCGGAAGAGCTTTCCAAGCGGCCAAACCGGTTCTGACATGCTTAAACGGATATTTTAATGCCTTCATGGGATCATTGCGCAGCTCCATCACACTTTGCACCGATTCCCAAGTGTTGCGGAATATGAATTTGCTGCGCTCTACCGTTCCGAACAAATTAGAAACTGCCCGAAATTTAGAGCCTTTTACATTTTCGAATAGCAGTGCTGGACCACCAGCCTCATAAACTTTCATATGGATAGCAGCCATCTCAAGGTAAGGGTCAACTTCTTCTTTTATACGAACCAAATGTCCGTTTTTCTCTAAGTCAATGACACATTCTTCTAAATTGCGATACATTTGAAATTCTCCAATCTCAGCCTGATAGGGTGATCAAAACTCACGCTCTTTTATTAAAATTAATTCATATTGTTGCCTATTGTCAAACGCGAACAAAAACCAAGTGTCATATGCAGCCAAGTATTAGCAAAAAACAAAAATACGCCATAAATGGCGTATTTTTATCATCTTATTAACGAAGTTTATAGTATTGATTATATACTTACTCTACTACAAAAGTATAGGCAGGCATCCTTTAACAGGCGCCTCTCTTGCCTTACAATTCGTTTTTTGCAGTATACAATACAGGCCAAGCTTCGCCCTCGTATATTTCTCCCTCTCTGCCGTTCATCATCTGTGCATTAAAATGATTATTGCCCTTAGCGTCGTATTTATATTTGGTTTCACCCGTCATGAGATGAACCGCCATCGAGCGGCGTGCTTGATCACTCGTATTAGGCCCGCTTCCATGGATGGTCAATGCATGATGAAAGCTTACTTGTCCGGCTTTCATAATAACAGGTACTGTTGAAAACTTTTCGTTTTCCGGGATGTCCATTGCTTGCTGCTGCTTCTCCAAATTTTGCTCGAAGAAATCATTTACATTCAACAAGCCCCACTGGTGGCTGCGCGGCACCATCTGCATACAGCCATTCGATAGATCCACATCCGTAAATGCAACCCAAGCCGTAATGAGCGTCGGACCCGCGCAGCATTGCCAGTAAGCGTAATCTTGATGCCAGCCTACATTTGCTGTTTCCTTGCCTGTACCTCTTCCTGGTTTATACAGCAGTTGATCATGAAACAACCTTATCGTATCCGTCTCCATCAGAGCAGCAGCAATTCCTCCGATCGTAGCGTTTACTGCTACGTTACGAAGTGTCAGATCTGACCAATGCGAATTATCTGTTTTCCTCAGAGCCCGCGGATTATCCTGTCCTTCCAGCCAATTGCATACCGGCGCTTTTCCAGTCTCGTATTCGCCGCGATATAGACGATCCTGATGCACAACAATTTCCGCTAGCTCATCCTCAGAGAAAATAATAGGCGAAATCCAGTAACCATTTTCAGCAAAAAATGTGACATCTTCTTGTGCAGGGAGACAATCTTTACGGAGTTGACCATTCATAGACATATTAAGCACCTCATGCATTCATATTTTAAACATATGATCATTATAAACCGGTTAAATTACGTTGTATTTTTTAATCCCATGCATAGATTTAAAGTTTTTGATCATTATTGCTTGTTGAGATTTTGTGCTGAAAAGGTATAATCGAAGGTAATTGTTTTGAAGAGGAGAAGGGATACGCGAATGAGTGAAAATAAATCATTGAAGAACGAGGTGCCCAAACAACATCTTGTTATTGAAAACGATGGTGAGTTTCGAATCGAATTGCCCTTCGATTCTGATGCGAGCCATATTTATTATCTCGGTGTGAATCATTATGAAAACTGGAGCACATCGATTCATTATCATGATCATTTCGAATTGTGCTACGTGGATGAAGGGTACAGTCAATACAAAATCGATAAAACGGTTTATGAAATTGAGAAAGGCCAGCTCCTGCTTACTAAGCCTGAAGAAATCCATTTCGGGTTAGCAGGGAAACATAAGCCTTTCAAGCTCTATTACATCGGGTTTAGGCTGGAGAGGCTCCACCATTTGTATCCTGAATTTTATCGCATTGGGCTTCAACGAATCGCTCATGATCAAGATAGCCGAGTAAAAGCACTTTTCGAGCATATAATTACCGAAATTAAAAATAAAGCTTATTTAAGCTTGCCCATGGTGGAGGGGTTATTTCAACAGCTGCTTGTGACGACGCTCCGTCATTTTCTTGATCCAGCATTAGCAGCAGAGGCCCCTCCAAGGCCGCTTAACGACGCGATTACTGAAGTAATGAATCAGCTGCATCGTGAGGTTCGCTATAACTATGATCCCGAGCAGCTAGCAAAGTCTATCCATATTAGCCGTTCGCATCTCGCAAGGGAATTCAAAAATGCCGTTGGCATTCCCCTCGGAGAATATGTTCGTCACTTATGCTTGGATAAAGCGAAGTCCGAGCTACGTAGCACGTCGAAAGCGATCTCGCAAATCGCAGAAGAGCTGCAATTCTCATCCATTCATACGTTTAGCATATTTTTCAAACGATTTACAGGGCAAACGCCAACTCTCTATCGCCAATCTACAAAATCTAATCTATAAATAAATACATGACTTTTGCTCTGATACACAGCCCAAAGAAGCCTTCCCGTCGACATGACGGGAAAGCTCCATCTGGATAAATAAAAGGGAAAGCATGCGAGCTTATTTCAGCCTTACACTATAAAACCTCATTGCACGAGGCACTCCCTTGATTTCTAATTTGCCTGCGTAAATAAGCTCGCGCAGTCTATATTCGAAATAGCTGTCTCCAATACATTGCTCATAATAGCCCAATGCTTGGCCAACTACTCTGGCCGCCTTTATAAATTCATCTTTTGGTTTATGCTGCAGCAGCGACTCTACCGTTTCAAACAAATAATCATCCAAGTAATCTTCATCTACATGTTGAATTTTACTTTGATTCCAAATACGCAGCACCTCATCATGCTCTGCAAGCGCTAGCCATTCCTTCACCAGTTGCTGCCTTATGTCGCCAGTTGTCTGCCCATTTTCCTCTGCTTCACCTATAACAGCCTTTAACTTATCTACCGGAACCTCTCCTAATTGCAAATAGTTAATGAATGTTTCGGGTGTATTATACCTTCTGCTGCATGCCTCTTCTGCATTAAACACGTAAATACCATTTAAATGGTGTCTGAGCAAATAAAGCGCATAACGCAAACCAGTCTGTTCATGAGCATTGTTACCACACCATATGACAATTAAAGCTTGCTCTGGAATTTGTGCTAATAAGCTTTGGTGAGAGAAGGCTTCCTCTTCCATATCAAAATATGATTCGTCATAACCAACATTAATATGATTTCTAAACCACTCCTTCCTCTTAAGCCATCCCTCTTCCGTATGCAGCTGCCATATTGGGCCTATAGAGAAGCTTTCATTAAGAGTAATGACCTTATTGGAATCCGCTAACCCAAGCTGTTTAATAGCCAGTTTCAAACTGCCTGCAACAGAGTCTCCAAACACAATATGAATTTTCGTGACAGCCGAATCCAGCTCTCTCTTATTATTGTTTTGGGAATTCAGCAATGAATCGTAAAGTTCTTTCAAATTATTAAAAAGATCTTCTCGAGCCTCTAAATTCTGCTCCGCTATCTCAATTTGAAGCATAACTAGCTTTAGAGCCTGTCTCACATCATCTGTAGAAAGCTCCTCGACCGCCTTGCGTATTTCCAACATTTTATTCAAAAGCTATCTCCTTCCTTTCCTCTTTACTTGGCGATACACATGGATAAGAATAAGCCAGAAGATCAAAGCCCCTTTTCTTCAGAATAGGTAGACTCATCGGACTAGCATCTACCGTCAGCAAGCGGAATCCATTTTCCCAAGCTGCCTGTGCTCGTACAGCAAGTAAAGAAGTATACAACCCTTTATTTCTGTATTCAGATAAGGTTGAACCACCCCATAAGCTTCCAAAGGAAGTTCCATCATGCAAATACATCCAAGCCGCACTGACTGCTTTTCCTTCTTCGTAAGCTGCATAGATGAACAGGCTATCTGGATCATTTTTCAGATTTCGTATTAATTCCTTTCCAAGCTCGCGATGTGATTCTCCCCATATTTCTTCTTCCAGTGAGACGATGTCATTGATTCCTGCTTCGTCTGTGATTCGTATGATAGAGGAAGGAATTTCACAGGATAACATAAAATCTCCTTCTGTTAGCTGCATAACCAGCAATCCCTCGGGATCTCCAATCGTAAATCCATGCTCAAGAAGTTTATCCTTTAAATTAGCGGGCTGGTCGTAGTCATATAGCTTCCACTCAAACCGCTGATCCAATTGCTCAAAGTAAGATAGCTGCTCATTAATCGCATGTTGAACCGTTTCATTTGTTAATGCTGAGTAGGTTACATATCCTTCCCCGCCTGTAAGGGAAACCTGCCTAATCATTCCACCTTCTTCTTCACGACGAAAGCCCGCAATAGTCTGATCGATCCGTTGTTCCTTATTAAATAATGCTATTAGTTGTTCTTTATTCATCGAATGCCTCCGTCGTCCATTTGTTCTTATAGTCTTACTTAGGTACGTGTCTGCTGGTAAAAAAGATTCATGTCCGTCTTGCTCAGTATGCCATACTAACAGACCAATCAGCAAAACAAAACGAGCCTATAGAATGATTACTATGGCTCGTTTTATGAGATTTGGGCTGAAAGGATAACGCCCTATATTAGAAAAAATGCTTCTTATATTTATTGCGATTCACGCTTTGGTTGATGAATAAACCCACCCTCGAATGCAGTGTACCTAGCATAATCCTGACTCAGCGCTTCTCCAACCGGCTTCATCGTCATTCTATCCATATGATAGATCCCGAACGTATCAATCCAATTGTTATGGTTCACGTACCAGTCATACATAATCCAGAAATCGATGCCAACGAGAAAACCATCACTTCTCAGCAGAGCCTCTCCATCTTCAGATATGACCGCTCGTTCCATCAGCGCCTGCAGCGTTTCTTTATAGGTTTTCAGCTGCTCTGCCGCCATCGTATCCTGATCAGAGGACCAGTGCCCAAACTCGGTATTCCATATCGGCTTGTCCGGCCAAAGCTCATGCGCTTTTTGCAGAAAATCTTTTGTGCCTTCATAATACGTACTGCCATGGAATATGCCAAAATACATCGTCCAGCCCGCCACATCCAGCGGCTCCATGGAAGGATCATGCGCACCTGGCTGGTCTGCTGCCGCACTTTGGGTCGTGAGACGTCCATCCGCATAATTTTGTTTCAGGTCCTTCACTAAACGTTTGTTGTAAACCGTTCGCAGCTCTACCTCAACGGATTCATTTTGCGTGCTCCACATCAGAACGGAAGGAGAGTTGTATTGGGAGAAAATCATCTCCCTCCACATTTGATCGGATAGCCGCTTTTGCTCCTGTGCCTCAAAATGCTCACGAGTGAATTGCCAAAGCGGAATTTCACTGACAGTTGCAAGTCCGAGCCGATCCGTCAATAACGACGTGTATACATGGTTCGGGTAATGTGCCGTTCTAACAAAATTAACATGCATGGACTGCCTCATTTGAACCAAATCATCTCGAATTTGCTTCCAAGTCGCAGACCTCCCTGTATCCGGCCATTCCTCATGGCGAGCAACGCCGGCAAGAAATGCTGGACGTTCGTTCAACAACAGCTTTGTACCTTCCGTCGTAACTGTACGTACGCCAAACTGCGACGCATAACGATCCAACTGGGCAGTACGGTCCCCATATACAACTGCAAATTCCGCTACATACAGCTCTGGCTGCCAAAATGCCCATAATCGAGGCTCTTGAATATGGACAATCGCTTCCATCACCCTCGTCTCATAAGGAGCTAGTGCTTCCGTCCAATTTAAATCGCCCGTCCATCTTGTTTGCTTGCCTTTAATATCCGCTGCGAGAGGTGAATTTAAGAATGCATCGGCTTCATGATCCGCATCAAAAATTTGCCCGCTAACGCTCACCTCTACAGCATCAGCTCCACGGTTTTCCAGAACGACACTAAACTTCACACGCCCCTCAATATCAAGCGGTACGATGTTTACTCTTGGTATATGGCATTTGGTAGTTCCGCTAATGTATAGGTCATGGATTACACCGGTGTAGTTAAAAAAATCAGTTCCTGGTGTCGCCGGTATGATATCCGCTCGGCTTCCCCAAGGCGGATTATCGATTCGAAGCGCAATTGTGTTCGCTTCACCAATCTTCACAAAAGGCGTCAAATCAAGTGCAAAAGGGGTAAAGCCTCCTTCATGATAGCCAACCCACTGCCCATTGACCCAAACGTCAGCTACATAGCTGATCGCGAGCGCATGTAGTGTGACTGCTTTATTTGCCCATGCTGCATCGAGACAGAACGTCCGACGATACCATACGCCGTCTTGATACGTTTCACTGGAATTGGCTTCCTCTTTCCCGCGAATTTCATTTTCCGGAAAGGGCAGCTGACGCTGCGCCCAAGCAGAATCATCAAAGTCGACTTCAGTACGGCCGCCAGCTTCAAGAAGGGCGTGCTCGAACCACCGATCATTGCGCTCAGACAATGAGAAATCATGATCCGCAGCAAATCTTTCCTTCTTCCATATCCCCTTCAAGTCAAGCTTCAAACGCTGCTGTGCATCAAATGACGGTACAGGAATGCCATTTTGAAACGGGACTGCCACTCCGCTTACCTCGCGCAGTTCCATTGTCGTTTGAATCATGTTCATCTTTTCTTGCTGCACCAAACGAAGATCCATCGGTTTCTCCTCCAATTCACATCTATCATTCCTATTTCGCTGTATCGTTTGCCGTCTCATAATTTCCGTCTGCCGGCTGATACACCCGAACGTACTCAAGCTCAAATGTTTGCGGGAAAACCGTCGTCTCATCTGGATAACCCGGCCAATTGCCGCCAACGGCCAAATTCAGCTGCAAGAAAAACGCACGATCGAAAGGTGCAGGGAATGGCTCATTATCCGTAGCCTCATCCTTGCGCGTAAACCATGTCGTCGTCTGATAAAACTCCTTATCGTCGACGTACCACTTCATCCCGCTTGGCGTCCATTCCAGAGCAAAGTCATGAAACGCTTCTGCGAACGTTCCATCTTCCAGACTTACCTTCCCCCCTCGATAAATGTGAGGATTGCCCATATGCAAAGTACCATGCACCTGCTCAGGCTCGTGTCCAAGATACTCCATAATGTCAATCTCGCCGCTGCTTGGCCAGCCGCCGTATTTCTCCATGTCCGTCGGCATCATCCATATGGCAGGCCACATTCCTTTGCCAAGCGGCATCTTAGCCCGGAACTCGAATCGGCCGTACGTCCAGTCCGCATGGCCCTCCGTAATTAATTTCGCAGACGTATACGGCTTGCCCCCATGCTCCTGCTTCAACGCTTTGATGACTAGCTTGCCATCTTCAATATAAGAGTTGGCCGCATCCTCTGTATAAAACTGATCTTCATTATTCCCGAAGCCTGATCCTCCGGTTACATGCTTCCACTTGGTCCGATCGATTTCTTTACCATCAAACTCATCGTTCCATACGAGCTTCCACCCATTTTTCTGCTGCGGAACTTCTTTTTTATTACCCATACTGCACCCCATTATAAATAAGATAATTGCTATAAAAACACTCGAAATCTTGAAAAGTCTCTTCACCCAAGCTCCTCCTCTTACTCACCGGTAATACCAGCCCGATCAACGCCTTCTACAAACCAGCGCTGAAGCACAAAGTAGAGAATGAGCAGCGGTGCAATCGTCAGCAGCGTTCCAGCCAGCTTAATCGCTTCATTCAACTGACTGCCAGGAGTGCCCGGCGGGTACACCTTATTGTAGCTGTCCGTAAATTTTTGCAGCTCCAGCGGCAATATGGTCAGCTCGTTTCCGAAATAAAGACCCGCTAAATACGTTTCATTCCAGTACCATACAAATGAGAAAAGAAAGACGATAATGATTGCAGGAAGCGCCATAGGAACGGCAACACGGTAAAAGATTTTCAAGCTGCCCGCTCCATCAATTTCCGCAGCCTCCTCCAGCACATCCGGTATGCTTCTAAAAAACTGATAAAAAATGAGAATAAACAATGCGCTTTTTAGTCCTTGCCCGAGAATGGCCGGATATATAAACGTCTCCAGCGAGCCGAGCAGCCCGTATTGCTTAAACAAAAGGTACGTTGGCATCATCGTAATTTGCGGCGGGATAACAAAGGTTACGAGCATAAGCACGAACAATATCTTTTTAAAAGGAAACTCAAATCTAGCAAAGCCATAGCCGATAACGCCCGCCGATATCGTTTGCAGCAAGGCTGGAAGGCCTGCCACCCCAATCGTTTGCAAAAGTGTTTTTTCATAATCGAGCACGTTCAGCGCCTTCGAATAGTTCTCGACATACAGCGTTGACGGAATCCACTTGATCATGGAGTTGACCAAATCATCCAAGCTCATGAAGCTGTTCACCAGCATAAATAACATCGGATACAAATAGACAAAGCCGATCGCGATCAGAAGGAGATATACTACAGCCTTGAACACAAATCCGTCGTTTTCTCCCATTCCGAACAACAGCTTACGGACTTTGCTCGCAGCGACTAACGTCTGTCTTTTCCACATGCAGCTCTCCTCCTTATCGTTTCTTCATTCTGAGCAGTCCAGTCCATATCGCAAGCACGATCATGATAATGATGAAATAAATCCATGCAATCGCGGTAGCGTAACCGAATCCGGTAATGGTGCTGAACATATTGTTTTTGATAAGAATAATAATTTCATTAAGCGCGAACGTCGATACGTAAACGATCGTATAGATTACATTTACGATCACGAGCGGCATAAGCACTGGCAGCGTCACTTTCCAGAAGGACTCCCATGCCGACGCGCCATCGATGCGAGCTGCTTCATACATGGATCGGTCTACCTTTTGCAGCCCTGCTAGGAAAATAAGAATCTGAACGCCGGAGAACCAGAGAACCATAATGATTTGCTTAAACAAATACAGAATAGGCTCCGCAATAATCGGGCTCAAGCTGTTCTCAATCATCGTGAACATGCCGTATTGCTCTATATTCGGAATGGAGGACGCACCCTGGCTAAGCAGCTCGTTAATGACCGGCCCGCTCGTTATAATGACTGGCAGGAAAAATATCGTCCGAAACATGCCGCGAAATTTGATCTTCTGATTGATTAATAGCGCAATGATCAATGAAAAAACGATAATGATCGGTACGTTCAGCATCATTTCCATAACATAATTCAATATTTTCTCTAAAAACACAGGGTCGGAGAAAAATGCATAATTGAAATTTTCAAAGCCGATATACTTTGTTTTCACGCCGACAGGTGTAATTTTCACTTGATGGAAGCTAAGAAATAAGGAGTATAGCATCGGATATAAAGTGAAAACAAAAAATCCTACGATCCATGGCGACACAAACGCCAGACCGATAATCGCCTTTCTACGTTTGTTGGTCATTATGATTTTGGCCATCAGCGGTTCACCTCGATTACTTGAAAGCCTTTTGGCGGAACGCTAACGCCTTCCCATAGATAGTCGCGATTCGTGTAATTCACGAGCACTTCGACTCCGTTGTCATAAGAAACCTTAACAATGCCATCGCTTAGACGCTCATGGTTCTGCATCTTCGCACCTATTGTCGGCTTCAGCGCTTCATCTAAAATGCGATAAGTCTCCGTCATCGAATCACGCCAATCCTTATATGCAGACGTGTAAACATCATTCGAATTAGTATGCTTCAGTTTATACGATGTCTCATGCGTCAAATAATAGGATGGATAAGAACCTGTCTCGATCATGCGCAGCAGGCTTGCCTGCGGATTAGCGAAGAAGTTGCTATAAGGGGCAAAATAATCCTTATAGCCCTTCAGCACCATTTGTACAAATGGCACCGTTTCACTGATATAAATATATTGCGATGACTCCATCGGCACGTCTAGCACTTGATCGGCATAAGGAAGCATATAATCATTTGGCGCATACATGAGGAAGGATGGAATGGCATCCGACAAGCCTTGCATAGCAGCTTTATATGATTCTGCTGTTTGGCTGCGGCTTGAACGGCTTTTGCCCGCCATCTCGGAGAATAACACAGAGCCCGTCTTATCTACAGCAATTCCGCTTACGTTCTGGCTCATATATTGCTTTGTATTTTGTTTAACCAGCATGCTCGTTGCTTCGGCAGATAAGTAATAGATGGTCCCGTATACTTCCTCATAGGTTGGTATCGTCAATATTGACTTATCGATTTTTTTGGCGGCATCCGTCTGCGCAGAGAATCGTTTGGATGCTTCATTGCCTGTCGTAAAGTCGCTGTACAAATGAAGCGGATTTCCGCTTTCCCGAAGCGATGCTGCGAGTCGCTCGAAATCCTTCTTCGAGCCAAGCGCTGACTCATATTTCACGGGCGATGGATTCGTTCCTGAATACCCGCCTTCATTCCAGCCCTTATAAACTACATTCACATTTCCGATGCCATTTTTCTTCATATCTCCGAGCATCTCTTCCAGCTGCGATACAGTCGTCATCGGAATGAGGCGCTTGGCGAACATGCCATTTTCGGTTTCAGCACCAAGAACATCCATTTGCAGAGGAATGGCAGTGTCTGCTTTCCCTTCATCTCTCACAAGAATCGATTTCTCCTCCAAGTACGATTGATACGTCTTGGCCATGCCAACATAACTTGCGTCCTTGCCGCTCAAGAACGTATAGCGAATTTGAATATCCTCTGGATTGCGAGCCTTCTCATAGACGATGACACCGCCAAGTGACCGGCTCGTTGGCTGGAGATATGATTCCCTAGATAGAAATTGTGCCGTCGTCCAGTTGTATGGCGTATTGACTCCATTCGGATACGCAACGATTTTGGCATTATATTGACCATTCTCTACGATGCCGAATAGTCCGTTGCCGCCTTCAGCGTGAACCATTCCGAATACGGGATATTGCACGGTGAGCGGCGGATTTGTGAAAATATCACGGTTAACCGTTTCGATGCCTTCGTTCGTGCCATAAATCTTCGCTTCATACGGGATTTTGAATTTCCCCTTATTATCTGCGAGCCGGATTAATGCACCTGATCCATCCGGAATGAACATATAACCATCTACTTCACCGGCCTTGGTCGCTCCAAGGAACGGATAAACATATACGGACCCAAGTTTTGTTTTATTTCCCTCAAGAATGCTCTGCTGTGGAATCCGAACCACCAATTGATCCTTCTCCAGCGATACATGGAGCTCCATTCCAAGCTTCAGATCGTTTAAACGAATAATCGCTTTAAATCCTTTTTCAAGCGACTCGAGTGTTATCGATTTATTCGCTTGAGAGACAAGATCCGTTCGCGTTGCATTCGGCTTGCTCTCCTCGAAATAATCAAGAGACAATCCCGATGCCATAAAATTTTTCCACGATTCATTGGATTCCGTGTCGATGATTTCGGAAGACCACATGTAGCCTGAGCGCTTATCCTTCACTTGAATGGACAAGCTTTGTTCTTTGAGATACAGCTCAAGATGTTCATTCTCCGCCACCTTGCGATAATCGGAGGATAACTTTGACCCTGCCTCTTCATGATCAGGAAACTCGGACTGCAGCTCCGAATTTGGAATCGCACCCGTCTCCCTGCTAGAGCGGCCGTTACCAAAAAACAGGGCATATACGATGGCAATGGCTGCTGCTATGATGACGGCGGTTACGACAGGCTTAATCCATTTAGAGTTCCGCACGTATCATCAGCTCCCGTATGACAGAATAAACAAAATCAAACACTTGATCGAGCAGCACATACACAATAAATGCAACTAAGCTCAGAATCAGCATGCCAAATAAGGTGATCAAAATATTGCGAATCGTCTCGCGGACCGTGTAGTCATGGACTTCCTTCACCATAATAAACAGGAGAACCGCACACCACACGACGATGATGTTGCTTGAGAAGGTGTACAGGAACGCGTCATTGTTCGTCAGTACATTCGAGACGATGACGATGATAGGGCTGAACAACAAGTACGGTGCCATAGCATAAATGGTACCTTTGTACACTTCTGAAAATTTGCCCTCGCCTTCATTGATTGTACTCACCAAGTAATTCGCGATAATCCACAGCGCAATCGGCGCAAATACTTTGGCAATCTCCTTCATCAAAATCAAGCTGGAAGGCTCCACGTTGTTGAATATAAAGCCGGTGTAATAAAGTGCAAACACATATTCGGCAAAGAAAAGCACATACAAGAACGTCGCGGACCAAAGGGAAACCTTCCGTTCCTCCTTGATGCCATAAAAGCCTTCAAACGGGTTTTTAATAAATCGGGAAACAAACATAACATGCCGAATAAACGCTGCCGAGAAAACTTGCTCTTTCAACCGAATAACGGAATGAAATACCCCTGTTTTCCGCTGCAGCCAGCGCACCAATATCCGCAGCACGAACAAAATAATTCCGACATACAGCACATAAATCAAGTTGTTTTGCAGCCAGCGATTGCGAATTTCCCAGAAGGCATTGGAATACCCTTCCTTATCGTTCGCAATAACATACTCCTCGATCGCTTCCGCATATAATTGCTGCTTGTAGTAGGCATCTGCCAGACCTTTATGCGCGAGGTCGAACAAGTTGTTTTTGTTCAGCACCTGACTCCACGGCTCACGGCTCTTGACGTAGTGCCCTTCCTTATAAAGCTCAAGCGCATGATGAACCATACTCGTAAACTCGGTTGGCTTAAAGATTTGAATATTATTTCTTTCCTTGTCGACGACATAAATATTTTCGCCTGCATCTACTGCAATGCCAGCCGCATTAATGAACATGCCGATCCGCGACTTCCCATCATCGGGTGCACCGAACGAGAACAGCAAATTGCCCTCAGTGTCATATTCGAAAATAATGCCGGTTTGGCTAATCGTATATATGTTGCCGCTCTTCGAAATAAATAGATCCGTATACAGCGGATGAAAAGTCATATCCGCAGGCAATAAATTGAAGCCGGAAATATTAAATCGTTTGACAGATCTTCCCTCGTCGCCTTGGGTAATCGTATAAATTAACCCCTTCTGATCAATGTCGATGCTTGTCGCAGAAGGCGGTACATTTTTGAATAACTTCGCTCGCTGTGCATCGGTAAACAAAAATCGCTCCAGCATAATACGAAAGCTCGCTTTGGATTCATTGCTGCCAAAATAGCCAAGAAAATCGCCATTTGAGCTCATCTGCACGACGCCGTTAGTCGATCCCTCGCTTATGATATATACGTTTCCGCGCTTATCGACCGTCACCTTCATCGGCTTAAAGGGATTGTTCTTGCCAAAGAGCGGCGATTCCGGCCTCGCAAAGATTTGCTTTACCGCATGGTCAGCGCCAAATTTAACGACTTGATTCAGTCCGCTGTCCGCTGCGTACACATCACCTTGATGGTCAACGAATACACCAACCGGCGTCTGCAAAACCTCTTCACCGATGACCCGAATGAATTGCCCCTCGTCATCGAGGACGACGATACGATGATTGTTCGTATCTGCAACATAGATGCGGTTGCGCGCATCGATATAAATATCGGAAGGGCCGGAAAACTCAAGATCTCCCACCTTCTCAATTGAACCTGCGGGATGATAAGCATCCTGCGTTCGTACAAATTGCCTGTTATGGTCTTCCGTATAGGTCTTGTAAGGCGCTTCAGCGAGCACCATGGATGAGGAATCAAGCCATAGGAAGACGGCGAGAACAAGCAACAAAACCTTGCCGTTAATGTTCTTCATCGGAGTCTCCTCTATTTCAGTCCTGAATGCGCCATTGTGTTCATCACTTTGCTTTGCAGCAGTATAAAAATGACGAGGTTCGGAACGAACATAAGCAGCGATGCAGCTGCCGACATGCCTTGACCCGCGATGGTGTTGCCGGACCCCGACGCAACCGAGCTCATGAAGAACGATAATGTCTTCAAGCTTTCATCGTTGACATAATAATTTGAAGTCTCGACATTGTTCCATACCGCCTGAAAAGCAAGAATGGCGACTGTAGCAAGCGCCGGTATAATGACAGGTACGATGACCTTCCTGAATACTGTAAATTCACTCGCTCCGTCGATAATGGCCGCTTCCTTCAGCTCCTCGGGCACTTGATCAATAAATTGCTTCAGCAGGAACAGCCCAATCGGCATGGCCAGCAGCGGCAAAATATGAGCAAAATAAGTGTCCAGCATACCGGTCTGATCTACGACCAAGTAACGCGGAATTTGTACCGCGATTGGCACGAACATGAGGGCAAGCGTGTTCACCTCAAACAACACCTTGCGCAGCTTAAATTTCATCTTGGCCATTGCATAGGCAGCCAATGCGCTAATAAATACCGAAAAGAACATGACTGAGATCGTTACGAGCAAGCTGTTGAATATAAACCGGCTGAACGGAATACCCGATGTCGACGTCGTAAAAAACAGATCTCTAAAGTTATCAAATGTCGGCTTCTGTACGAGAAAGCGCGGCGGGAATGCAAACAGCTCATCAATCGGCTTGAATGCATGCGAGATGATAAATATGATCGGCAGCATCATAAAAAACGCCAATGGAATAAGAATGGCATAAAATTTCAGCTGACTTTTGTGAAACTTGGTCGGATTGACTTTTGTACCTTGATAAGACAAAACTTGCACCCCCTACTCTTTCTCACCGAATAATTTCCACGAAAGCTTAGACAGCATATAAACCCCGATTAGCAGCACAACAGAAATCGCGCTCGCATACCCCATCTCATAGCGAATGAGGCCATAATCAGCAATATGGTTGACGATCAACTGCCCTGAGTTTTGCGGAGTTGGGTTGCCGCCTGATAACTGAACACCAATCTCACCGGCTTGGAACGTTGTTACAACCGCCATGACCGCGCCAAACAGCATCTGCGGCCTCATCGAAGGAATCGTAATATAAATAATTTCTTGAAAACGATTCTGGATTCCATCGATATAACCCGCTTCGTATATCGTTTGATCAATGTTCAGAACACCTGCAAGCATGGCAAGGAAACCAACTCCCATGCTGCTCCATAATGACACGACAATCATGATCGTCATCAAATATTCCGGTGACTGCAGCCACTGTATCGGAGCGTTGATCAGCCCTAAATTAAGCAGCAGGGAGTTAATATATCCCGCTTGGTCACCGCTGAATATAATCGTCCAGACAACTGACATCGCTACTCCCATTGTCATGGAAGGAGAATAAATAATAAGGGCAAGAATGGTGCGCGGCTTGCTCGGAACTTGCGCCAGCATCCAAGCAAGCAGAAATGAAATGACATAGCCGCACGGTCCTACGATCAATGCAAACTTTATCGTGTTGGGCAGAACATTTTGCATAAAGATTTCATCGTGCGTAAGCAGATCGATATAGTTTTTGAAGCCGATCCACTCCGGCGTCTCTACCGTATTAAAATAAGTAAGGGAGAGGCCTGCCGCTACCACTACCGGGATAATAATAAACGTGCCGAACATCAAAAGATAAGGCGTCAGAAATAGGTAAGCCTCATTAAATCTGCGTGTCTTCATTTTCGCTCAACCCACTTGTCTATCGATGATATGGTCGGAACCGGATACGGCCTGATCATTTTGCCATTCGCATAATAGCCGAACTCTTCCATCTTCCGCATAATTTCACGATTAGTCCGTACTACAGCATCATCAATGGCCGTTCGCGGATTATCCCCGTTAAAGACAACCCTGTTCCAAACATTGCTAATTTCCCGCTCGACCATATAAGCGCCTGGCACGCGAGAAGGTTCTCTCACCCATTTGAACTGCTCGGAAATAACCTCTTTGTCTTCCTCCGGCCATGGTACCTGCTCGAGCGCTTCCAGATTGGCCGTGTTCCACATAAAGGTCATGCCATAGGTAGTCTGCATGAGATTGGCAAATTCGACCTGAACCGGTGTTGACAACCACCAATCGAGGAACTTCCAAGATTCCTCTGCATAGTCGGTGCCTTTAAAAATCATTCCCGTCTGTCCGCCTGTCGGCGCCCATCTTGCTACCGTTCCATCCGGCTTCTCCACGCCCGGATGCAGCGCGATCTTCCACGTGTTGGCGATTTCCGGTGCAGCCGCCTTCAATTGAATGTACGTATTGAAATCAGATATCCCTACCGGCATCGTGCCGTAACGGAAATGGTGATAGAAATTCGGTACGTCCTGCGGCAAGTTGTAGATAGTAAACAAGTCGGTCATAAACTTCATGCCCTCAAGCGCTTGCTCACTGTCGATTGCGGTGTTCATCCCGCTCTCATCAAACAATTCTCCGTCGAATTGATAAATAAACGGCGTCGTTGCATTAAAGGGCTTGAAGCCCTTGTACTGGGCAAGCGGCTCATAGAAGTTCATGCCAAGCCGCTGCAGCTCAGGCAGCATCTCAACCACGTCCTGCCACGTATCCGGCGGCGACAGCTTCAGCGAATCCAAAATATCCTGACGGTAAAACAGCACCCAAAAATTTTGCGTTTCCGGCAATGCATATACGCCTTCCTCGAACGAAAATGGAATAATGGCACCTTTGGAGAACCGCTTGATGCTCTCCTCGTAACCAGCGAATTGCCGCAAATCCATAGCCGCATTCCGAATGGCCAGTTCATAGGGTATCCAGTTGCTCACTCCAAGAGCAACATCCGGCTGACGATTGGATGCGTTAGCCAGAACAAGCTTATTCTCGTCCGGCATAATGGACAGCTTAACGGCAATGCCCGATTCCGGCGTAAACTGCTCATCGATCATCTTCTGCATGAGCTCAACGAAAGGTCTTGGGCGATTGACCCAAACCTCCAGCTCACCATTTATTTTGTTTGAGCTTGAATAGGATTGTTTCGTAAAGGATAAGAAAAAGCGTTTAACCGTTTCCCCTGATTTCTTGAAAAAACCTGCATTTGGAGATGGCAGCTTGCCATCCTGAGAAACATAAATCCGGTCAAGTGCAAGCGGCGACTCCGAAATGCTCTGCAAAAGCGTACCTAGCAATTGAGAAGCTGACGCCGACCCTTCAGAAAACAGATTTAAGCGATTGGGCAATTCGTTGGGGTCTTTCGCAAGGGATCGCAATTGCTTCGATGCCAGCTTCAAATTGACAATTTCGCCGATTTCCTTCACCTTCGGGTTAAGCAGACTAATCTCTTCAAAGCGTTGATCAAGATCATCCGCCCAGGCAGAGAGCTGTTTATCTAGTTCTGGCATGTATTCAAGTAGATTCCAATCTCTATACAAATCTAGTTTATTTCCTGTCAGCTTCTTGATTTCCAGCGTCATGCGGCTGATCTCTCTCATTTTGGCGAAGATATCCTCTGCTAGAGGACGCATATGAGATAGATTCACTGTCATGCTAAGCGTATGCTTGCCCTTAGTCATATAAAATTGATAAGGCTTATCCTCACTGCCAAGCGTCTCATTCCGCCATTTTTTCGTATAATGAAAAGCATAATTGTCCACCTCGCGGAAAGGAACTACGCCATCGAGCTCAATTCGGCGAAACACGGGCAAATCATATTGAGTATTTTGCAAGTATTTCAAAGCAATTTGATAGTACCCATCCTGGGGAACCTCCAGCTCCCACGTCAGCGATTGACCGCCTTCTTCATAGGAACCCGCATCGATCATATTGAGCAACAGCTTTTTCGTTTCGTAGGGCGTCACCTTGCTGTCGCGTGACGAGGCTGCTCTGATGGAGGAATCGTTTTTATACAGCATTTGCTCCGCTTCGGTTATGAGCAGTGTGTCGATGCGCTCAGCACCCATTTCTTCTGCCGGGAAGCTCTTTAAATAGTTTTCATATGTTTGTATTTGGGCAGGGGCTTCTACTCTCACATCGCCAAGCAGCAACTCTCCCCTGGTATTGACTAACGTAACGGTGTTCAAGCCTTCTTTTAATTGAAACTTTAAAGGCTCCATATGAAAATAACTAGAATCCATGGCATATACCGTCTGCCATAACTTCACTTTCTGGGAACGCGGCAGCAGCTCGTTGCCATAACGATCCCACTTTTCTGCAAGAGGTTTGTTCTCCCACCTGCTAGGAAACAAAATATGACGGCTTTCATAGAACTGGTATTGTCCATTAATTTGCAAATAACCCTCTGTGGGCAAAATGCTGTCATCCAGCATGTAATAGTCAAAAGCTAGCTGATATAACCCCGTTTTTTCAACATGAATGTCGAACGTGATCTTTGCGTCTTTATTCCAACGAAGTGTCTCCTGACCGTAATTGAAGCTATCTTGCAGAGAGACTAGTAATGCTGCGTTTTCCACATTTTTGGCAGGTGAAACGATGATGTTTGCGTTTGGAATGATAGGAACCTCAGACCACTCTTTTAGCTTTTCTGAATAGGTCTTCTCTAGCAGATTAAGCGCATCCGCTGAGCCTTCTGCCTTGGGCGCTGCCGCTTGCTCCGATTCAGCTTGTACTAACGATCCCGGGAGTCCGCTAGCAAGAAGAGCTGCAATCATCAAGCATATCAGTAAGATTTGATAAGTTTTTTTCATGGTCTCTTCCCTGCCTATGCTTCATTAATGCCGCAGATGCGAAAGATCATATAGCTTCTTCCGCATCTACGGTCAATCTGTATTATTGACTTAATCTTTGCAGCGCTTGACCTACGAACTCATTTGCTTTGTCTTCCATTTCTTTCGCTTTATCAGCAGGCTTCAATTCACCGTTTGCAAACTTCTCATATATTTTTTGTTCATCGGATGCCCAAGCACTGAATTCTCTCCAGCCCGGAAGAACCTTGTTATAATCTGGAACTGCATCGCCGAGCAATCCAATGGCTGCTTTCGCACCGTCTAGTTTCAGCTCGCCCGTCAGCTTCTCCCATACCTCAGGGAAATCAGCAACTGGGAATTTATCGATGTTGATGTTCAATTCCTTGTTCAGCTCAAGACGCTTCAGCCAGCCATCCTTGCTCCATGACATAAATTTCATCAGCTCATAAGCAGCTTCTGGATGTTTGGTTGTAGAGGATACACCGATGTAGTCAAGAACTACAGGCATCTTTTGTCCCGCATTTCCAGCTGGGTATGGATAGAAATCTACGACGCCAGCTCCCGACTTTTCCATTTCCGGCGGCAAGGAATTCATATTCCAAGAACCGTCAATTCCGAGTGCGACATGCCCTTTCTGCAGCGGCCAAGCTCCTTCTTCGCCGAATACTTTTGTTTTTTCTTCGCCAGTCATTTTTTCTTCCACTTTCAACCTGCGAAGCTCAAGCTGTTGGTTGTAGCCATCGATCCACTGCTGATTCGTGAAATGGAATTTCTCACCGTCAAATGTGTTGTAGCCTAGCGCACTATCATTCGCCATTGGCCAGTGTTCATTGAAAGATAGATTGCCCCAAGGGCCTGAAATCCCATAAATATGTTCCGAAGGCTTGGATACCTTCTTGGCGATGTCGATCATCTCTGTAATGGTCCAATTATATCCAGGAAGCGGAATGTTGTTTTTCTCAAGCAGCGTTTTATTCACATAGACACCCATAATAAACTGGAAAGTAGGCGATGCTAGGCGCTTGCCGCCATAAACCGCTTGCTTCGCAATATTCGGATAAATAGCTTGCGTTTCCTCATCTTGATCCCAATATGGTGACAGATCGAGCAGCCATTCGTTCTCTACGCCTACAGGTACACTTTCTACCCAGAACACGTCAGGCAATTTGCTCGCGCTGGCTGCTGCAGTCAACGCATCTGTCCAAGGCCAGTTAATCGTTTCGTCTTTCTCTACTGTAATATTCGGGTATTTTGCCATGAAGGCTTTCATCAATTCGCCTTCCATCTTCGGGTCTTCCCAGCTTGCAAACTTTAATGTAATTTTCTCTGTTTGCCACGATGGCGTTTCTTCTGCCTTGGTATTGTCCTCTGCCGGCTTATTCGTAGCAGTAGAAGTAGATCCTTCATTTGTTTTGTTGTTCCCGCCCGAACAGGCAGCTAATACGGTGACGAATAACGACAATACCAGTAATAATGAAAATATTTTCTTACTGTTCATTTCACTATCCCCTTTTTTTCAAATGATATATGGATACACTTGCATGTACCTAAGGTTAGGCGCTACTTTTTGAAAACGATTTCATAAATGGTTGCTGTCGCATACGAGAACATGGAAGTCGTGTCTCTAGTATGCAAAGCGGCTATATTTTAAAATGGTATCGATTTCATTTTGTGAAAAAGAGATATTCATAATCTGAAATTATGATTGCACTCTTTTATAATTAGAAGAAGCACGAATGCACAGCTGAGAATCAACAACAACAATACGCTCATCGTCCTCCGCCATCTCACCCTTAATTTTCTTGATAAGCATTTCCGCAGCAGCATAGCCCATTTCAATCTTCAATTGATTAACCGTGCTAAGCTGAGGTACCAAATATCTCGAAACTCTTTCATTGTCTACGCCAAAAACAGCTAGATCCTGAGGGATTCTTACATTCGCTTCTCTGCACGCGGCATAAATGCCTAATGCCATCTCATCATTGGCAGAAAAAACAGCTGTGAACTTCTGCCCTGCATCCCAAAGGCGCTTTAAAGCTGAGTATCCGCCTTTTTTGTTGAAATCGCCATTTTCCACAAGCTCTGGCCGGAAAGGAATGCCGTGTTTTTCTAATCCTTTGATATAGCCTTCCAGACGATCCAAGCTATCGATAGCATCATTATAGCCGCTTATGAATGCTATATCTTTGTGCCCCTGCTCGATGAGATGCTCAACCACGTGTATGGCAACCTCTGTCGTATTCGTTTGGACGTTATAAATTCTGGAATCCAGAATGCTGCGTCCAATAGATCCTATAACATATCCTCTGTCGAGCAGCTCCATAACCGTCTCTTTCGGCAGTAACGACTCAATTAGGATCATGCCGTCAACCGTTCTGTTCGTTAACATTTGAAGATATCCGAGCTCAATTTCTCTGCTGTTTTGGGTATCGCAGATAATGACTTTAAATTTCTCCAAATGCGCCTTGTTCTGAATTCCTTTTACTAAATTAGAGTAATAGGCAACCATAATATCAGGCACAATTATTCCAATAGTAAACGTTTTTTGCTGGCGTAGATTTTTGGCTGCAGCATTGGGAACGTAGTTCATCTGCTCAATAACCATGAGAACCTTTTCCCTCGTTTTGTTCTTAACGAGCGGGTTATTGTTTAACACGCGCGAGACAGTAGTCGGTGATACCTTTGCCGCTTTAGCTACATCAACGATATTAACATCCATAAGATTCGACCTTTGCTATAAATTTTGTCAGATATAAACAAATAAAGCGCTATCAAGTTGATATTTAATAATATAGCAAAAAATGAAATCGATTTCAATAGTTATTTTGAGCAATATTTCCAGTGTTTCCATATCCGCCATTGCCATAAGAAAAGGTGATCCACACCGCATTTTACGGATAGAATCACCTTTAACTTTTTTAACGGATAAACTTAAATGATTTACTACCTGCCTAGAAAACGCCAGAAGTTTTGATTCAGCATATCATCCAGATCCCGCTTGATCTCCTCTTCCGTCACCGTCCATCCACTATGATGCAGCTTCTCGTATTTCGCTGCAAGAACATTGCCAATGATTTTTCTGGAATGCTCCCATTTGTAAATCAATTGCTCAAACACACGGCAATCGGAGTGCTGAGGAATCATCGAAGTGCCTAGAAGCTCTATGCGGAAACGTGTCATTTCCTCAACCATCGATTCAATATGCAGAAACCACCAGCAGCCAAATATCATCAGATTCCGGAACTTACGGGCAAGTACCGTTAATTCATGTTGATTTTCTCTTGCCAGCATCGTGATGAGAAACTTCTGCTCGGGGTAACGGCGGCATAAGGCTTCCACTGCGGATACATCAGACAACATGCTCATATCGCCTGCTAATCTGAGTGATGGGTTCACCCGTCTGCGTACGCCAATCATTAACGCAAACGGAATACTTTTTGCTTGGCATACAGGAATCATAACCTCATCAATCATCTTGCTTCGATGATCATCGGCTGGATATTCAAAATCACCAGGCATCGACACAGCAAGATAAAGCGCATCCATCCGAGTAATCCATTCCGAGAGAAAACGTCTTGTTTCTGCCTTTGTCCGCTCAGACCATTCCGCTTGTACATCATAACCGAGATTTTGCAGCTCTTTCACCGCATGATCCCAATCATTAAGAAGCGCATCAACTCGCAGCGCCGCGTAGAAACGGGCATCCGTTTTTCCTTTGCCTGACAGCCAAACGGGACGTTCAACCGGATCAAACGGATCGTTCGTCATGACGATTTTCTCAATTCCAGCGATTTGCATGACCGTATCTACCTGCTGTTCTACCGTACGCTTCGCAAGTGCTTGCCGGTAATCGTCCAGATTGCGTGAGGATACATCGAATCCAAGACGTTTAAGAATCGTAATAAATCCGCTTGCAGCTTCGCTTACAGGAGAATGATCAATGAACAGCTGCTCCCATATCCAGTCCGCCTGCTCACGCTTTGTCATCGACCAGAATTGGCTGTACTCCTCCTCTGACCATCTGAACGACTCTGAAATTAAGTAATGATAAGTTAACAGCTCATCGATGCCCCATAATAGCAGTTCCCCAAATTCAGGAGCATATAGATGCGTATGCATATCCGTAACAGGCGTGCTCATAGCTAAACGATCAACCGTCGCTTTAATATCTGCTAGGCTTGCAATGGTTTGAGTACTCATTTTCTTTTCCCCTCTCTTATTGGCTTCAACAGTTTCCTCCAAAGCTTTATGCGCCTTATGTGTTCAAATACAATCGTTGTTGTCCGTTCCCTTTAGTTGTAAACGCGGTCTTGTCATATCGTCATCGCACCAAATCCGCCATCCACGCGGAGGAATGAGCCGGTAACAAATGAAGAGGCTTTGGATGAAGCCAAATAAACAACCGCGCCCTTCAGCTCATCCGGGTTTCCGAAACGATTCATTGGCGTATGCTGCATAATCGACTCTACTCTTTCGGGTGAAAGTATTTTTTTGTTCTGCTCCGCCGGGAAAAAACCTGGAATAATAGCGTTAACTCTTACGCGGTCTGGCGCAAATTCGCGTGCTAAAAATTGCGTGATGCTGTTAACTCCTGCCTTCGATGCTGAGTAAGTAAACACGCGAGAGAGCGGTGGTGATGAGGAAACAGAAGAGATATTGATAATGGAGCCGCCGCCGCCCTGTTCAATCATTTGTTTACCGAACACTTGGCAAGCCAGCACGACACTCTTTAAATTGACATCCATAATTCGATCCCATTCATCCATCTCCAAATCAAAGAAAGGTGTGGGGCTGTTTGTTCCTGAAGCATTTACAAGGGTATCAATACGTCCTCCCCATTGCAGAATATCGTTCAGTACCGCTTCTAGTTCATCTTTTTTTGTTGCATCTGCTTGCAAAGAGATCGCCGTTCCGCCGCTGCTATTTATTTGATCGCATACTAATTTTGCTTTCTCCATATCGCGGCCAACGATGGCTACTTTTGATCCCGCTTCAGCCAGTGCAGAAGCCATGGCACTGCCAAGAACACCATTTCCACCGATTACAACGGATACGGTATCTGTTAAATTAAACATGAGAAAACCACCTTATAATCAAAATAACAACGTTGTTATTTTTCATAATATCGCAATAAGCCCATACTGTCTACACCAATTATACCGCTTTCATTTGCATAATAATTGGACTATGATAGGATGTATGACTTATGATAATAGTCGTTAAAGTTCCTTTCGGAGGGAAGCTATGGTAACCATCAAAGATATCGCAGAGCGTGCAGGCGTCAGCTTTTCTACAGTATCCAAGGCACTTAGAGACAGCCCGCTCGTACAAAATAAAACGAAACAGCATATCCTTTCCATCGCCAAAGACATGGGTTATCAACCTAATATTGCTGCTCGAAGTCTCGTCTCGAGAAAAAGCGGAGCGATTGGCATCGTATGGCCATCAATAGAACGCGCAGCCCTATCATCCCTTCTTACACGGCTTAATGAGGAGCTCGAGAATTACGGCTATATCACATTGCTGTCTATTAGCAACATCGAATCCGCGATCGAAACGTTTCGCCGCTATCAAGTGGATGCCATACTCGCCTTTGGAGACAGGGATAATAAACCTAATCCAATCGACTCCAGCGCCATGCATATCCCAATTCTCACCTATGGTGCCGCTGACTATACGCCCTACTCCGCAGTTGATGTTAACCGTGGTCAAGCCATTCGTCTAGCGGTTCGTCACTTGGCAAATTTAGGACATAAAGAAATAGCGTACATCGGGGAACCGAAGTCGCATGACCCGCTGCAAGCTGTAAAAATCGAAGCCTTTCAAGAAGAGATTAGACATCATGGGCTGAGTTTAACGGATGATTCCATTCTCCAAATGAACGGTTTAGAATTTCACGATGGATATATTGCTGCACGAATGATGATGAATCGTCCTCTTCGACCAACAGCTGTCATAAGCGGCGGTATCGATCTAACTCGCGGTATCCTTCGCGCCGTCAATGAACTCGGCCTCTCCGTCCCTCATGATGTTTCTGTCGTTAGTTACGACAATCTTCCGCAGATGGAGAACCTTGAGGTTCCAATGACCGTCGTAGGTGTTGCCCTCTCCTCCATCGCAGCGGCAATAGCCAAAACTATTCTTGAACTTATCGATGCTCCAAACATGATTAAGACCGTCCACTTGGAGCCCGAACTTGTCATCCGCTCATCTACTTCTAAACGGTTTTCAAATGCTGAATAGGGCTGTCCCATAAAGTAGATAACACTACTTGAGGATAGCCCTGTTGTTTGAATATGTATAAATTTTTTCCTCATTCCTGGACTTGTTGAAACACCGGCAAGCTTCTTAACGCTTTTGCCACAATTCTTTTCGTTTCCTTCGCCTTTGAGCGCTCCAGCCAATCATTACAAATAGCTCTTACCCACTCAGGTTTAGTTTTGCTAGCGTCATTCATCCAGTTGCCTACTGAATCCTGAACATATTTGGCTTCATCGCTGTTCACAGCTTCTAATAGAGAAAGAGCCATAGCAGGATTTTCTTTCAGCTCAGCAATATGTTTGGCCCATACGCCTCGCGGTCGAGTGGATTCAATGGCAAATCTCCTAATATTCGCATCATGATCACGCACCCAATCTTCGAGTAAATGAAGTGCTCCCACTAAATTATTGGAGATGGATTCCCTTAGAGCCATCCAAGCAATCTCGCGAACGCCAAAATGGTGATCTGCCGCAAAAGGACGAATCGATGCAAGCTTCTCTACTAAACTTAAACGTTGATCCACTCCGATAATAAAAGCAGCCCAGCAGCGAACACTGTCTGAAGGGTGAGCAGCTACTATGTCGTAAAGTTTAGACTGCTCTTCTTCTGCTAGTCGAGCGATTAAACTAAGCCATTCCTTTGCGATAGCAGGTATGATTTTCATAATTTTTTTCTCGTTCAAATGTTTCAGCCTATCCAGAATGGGATCGGATTCTTGATCCAAACTAAGCTCGTTTAGTACATTTTGCAGCAGTACAATATGATCGACAACGAGCCATTCCGTCAAATTGACCGTCTCCAGTTTCCCCATATGAATCAGTTCTATCACTTCATTTGGAATATCGCTCAACTTTCTTGCACCTTTGCGGTATAAAATGGAGTCCGAAATGACCATCGCTTTCTCATTATTCATAACACGGTTCCCTCGCTTATACGACATTTAAAATTGGAAGTACGCCAATCATACTTCTTATTTATAAGCGAAGATGTAATCTAGTTTACAACCCTTTCTACATAACCTAGCTTAGCAACAACATTTTTTTATGGATGTAGATGGTTTTAAAACCTGTCTTAATGTGTTTTTGTTCCGATAGCTCTTGTAAGGCTACTGTTACCGCTTCTCTTGTCGCTCCAACCAGATTTGCAATTTCTTGATGTGAAAGAGGAAAATCAATTTTGCAATACTCATCCCTATCCATGCTCGTAAGTCCAAATTGCTCAGAAAGCTTCATGAGAACATGCAAAATTTTATCATGAAGACCTCCTAGTGCTAAATTTTGTGTTAAACGACTCATCGCACTAATTCGATCACTTAATACCTGTAATAAGTTCATCATGAAGCGTGGCCGCTGCATTAAAAAATTTTCAAACCTATCTTTACTCATCAAACAAATATGGCTTTCTTCAATCGTTTCAATATAGTGATCCCGTGTACCAAATGAAATGATATTCATCTCGCCAAATACATTTCCTTCACCCAATATATCCGAAGTAAATTGCTTGCCTTCCACACTAAGCTTATATAAACGAACCTTTCCCTTTTTCACAAAATAAAGCCCTTCTGAAAAAGATTCCGGTGTTTGAATAAATGTCTTTTTCGGGATAACGGTAATAGAGGTCATTTCATCCATCTCTATCAAGTCTTCTATTGTGAGTGAATGAAGCAAATTGAATTGCGATAAATATTGAATGTTATCCATTTCTCCTCCAGTTCGTTAATCGAGATGAAAAAATAAAGATTTAAGGCAGCTTCTTTTTCACAAAATGACCAATATGGTCGATAGCCTGCTGCGCTTCCGGAAGCATGTAGGCGAGAAAATGAAATACACTCCACATCTGATCCCATACTTCCAGCGTAACAGCGACACCTGCTGCTCTTGCTTGATCCGTAAACCGTGTAGAATCACTTAACAGAACTTCATGATCGCCTACTTGGATAAACAAATCTGGCAGTCCGCTCAAATTCATTCTAAGGGGGGATAAGAGCGGGATAGCATCCGTACTGCTGCCTAAATACAAGTTCAATATCCTGCGATTTCCCTCCAAGCTCCCTGTAGGATCAAGCTCCAATCGAGTCGTATAGGATTCACCATCCAAATGAACTAGATCCGTATGGGGGGAGATGAGAAAAGCACCTGCTGGAAGCGTCTCTCCTTGATCTCGAAGTGAAAGCAAGGTCATAAGCGCAAGGCTTCCGCCTACCGAATCTCCGCCAAATAGGATATTAGCAGCGGAATAACCGTTCTCAAGCAACCAACGATAGGCAGTGAGGCAATCCTCGTTTGCAGCTGGATACGAATGCTCCGGTGCAAGTCTATATTCAATGACAAGCACTTTCACCCCACTGGATTTCGCTATTCTTGCCGTCAAATCACGATAGAATGCACAAGTGCCTGCTATAAAACCACCGCCATGGAAGTAAAGAATGACCTTGTTCACATCTACAGTTAGATTAGCTGGAGTAATCCATTCACCATATAGGTTTCCGATTACTACCTCTTGGACAATAATATCTGTATTCATTTGCATTGCAGCTGCGGTATTGTTCATTTCATTTCGTATATTCTCCACAGGCATTTCGCTAAAATTGCTCGATTGTTTTAAAAATTGTTTAATCGCTGTAAGCTGTTCGATACTCGATTTTTCCATGTAATACTCCTCCTACAGGCTTAATAACGTAAGTTTACAGCCTGTAGCATAGTACAACGTCAAGCTAAGATTCCATGTGAAGGATGTGAAGTGTTTGCTGAGTTTCCGGGTGCTTTTCTTCTTCTTGCAGATTTGTTTTTAAGCTTGCGAGCATTGCTAATGTTTGTTCTTGCCGTTCCATATCTGAACGGATTTTATCCACTTTTTTATCGATCACAGTCAAAAAATCAGCGAGACTAATTTGACTGCTGCTAGACTTTGTTAATGCTTTTTTGATTTCTTTTAACGTAAATCCACAAGCCTTAGCATTTTTTATAAACGTAAGATGACTTAATACTTCCTCAGAGTACATCCGATAACCTGATTCAGAACGCATCGGCGCCGGTATTAGACCATGATTCTCATAGTATCTTAACGTTTCGATATTCACATTCGCCATTTTTGCAATTTGCCCTCGCAAATAACCGGTCATTTCAATCCCCCTCTTATGTTGGTTGAAAGATTATTCTGAAGAGACACACAGGCTGATCATAGGTCTTAACGTTTAATTAGAAAATAGCATTGTAGTTATGCCAAAACGAAAAGGCTATAATATACTAATTGTGGTACGAAAAAGTAAACAACTGAACAAATTTCAAAGTCGATAAAGGATCAGCCATGAACAAAAAAACTCGTAAACAAAAATTAAAAGTCATAATGAAAATCGTAGTGTCCGTTGTCATTCTTTTATTAATAGGAGGAATGTGGCAATACAATATGATGAATAAAGAATCACAAATGTTTTTGCCGCAAGGAAAACGATATACAATAAACTCGCATGACATGCACGTATACAGTGTTGGAACTGCTGGTAGCCGAACCATTGTTTTTGTTGCTGGGTCTGGTACGCCTAATGCTTTTACTGATTTTTACTACTTACAAAACGAACTGCAACAATATGCGAGAACCGTAAGTTTTGACCATGCTGGTTTTGGTTGGAGCGAGCAAACATATATCCCTAGAACGATTGATACATTAGTTGATGAACTGCATGAACTGCTTAATAAATCAAATGAAACCGCGCCCTACGTTTTAATTGGACACTCGCTCGCATCCTTAGAGGTGCTTCGTTTTGCACAACGATACCCTGATAAAGTAGAACAAATCATTTTATTAGATGGCGGCAGCCCTGAATATTATGCAAATGCTGGGGAGTTGCAGCCCTATTTGATAAATCGCTTTATGGCAGGTCTGCGTGTAACTGGAATAGCTAGAGCTTTAGGAAATATAGGCGTTTTACTTCCATTTACCGCTGAGAACATACGTAATCAACGGCTCCCTATCGCATGGAAAGCCACTGACTTAGCCATGTATTATAATCATATTGGAGAATCCAATAATTTGAGTTTCATTAAAAATATGAATGAGAATGCTCGTGCTGTATTAGATGGCGGTTACTTAAAAGACACCCCGCTGCTTATTTTATCTTCAGATAGCGGAGGCGAATGGGCGAAAGTGCAGCGACAGCTTTTACAATGGTCTAGCCTTAGTAAGCAAGAAACTATTTCTGATTCTGAGCATTACATTCATTGGTCCAATAGAGAAGAAGTATTGCAAAAAATAGTGAACACAATTAATAATAATTAAAGCTAATTTTTAAAAATATGGCATTCATACTAGAAACCTTCTTTAACTATTTCTCGGGAAATGAATCATCCAAAGCTTCCTTATATTTATTCTCTTTATAGCCAATAACCTCAGACATGACATCACTTATACTTTTGCCTTGTTCTCTCATCTCGTCTATATAAAAGTCCGCTTTAATTCTGCCCTTATGAACAATAATGGCACGGTCGATAACATGCTCAATTTCTTCTATTAAATGCGTCGTGAGCAGGATCGTCTCATCGCCTTTTAAATTGGAAACCATCAGCTTTAAAAAATCCTTTCTAGTGAACATATCTTTGCCCTGAAAAGGTTCGTCCATCAGCATATATTTTGCGTCCTTAGCAAACCCCGCACAAATTTCAAGCTTCAGCTTTTGCCCTTTGGAGAATGTTTTGATTTTTTGCTGCGGTTCAAGCTCATAAAAGCTGATTAGCTTGTCAAAATGTTTTCTATTGAATCTAGGGAAAAAACCAGCTAAAAACTCTGCATACTGAACGGGTGTCAGATCAGGAAGGAAGCTGCCTTCCTCCGTAATCAACGCAATGTTGTCATATTGCTCCGTTACTGGTCTGCCTTCTACTGTTATGGTACCGTTCTGAATTTCTACGATTCCCATAATCGCCTTCAGCAATGTTGTTTTTCCGCTGCCGTTACCGCCAAGAATACCAACGATTTCACCTTTGTTTATCGTTAAGCTATCCACGTATAAGTACTCACTGCTTCCAGGATAGCGCTTTTCCACATATTTCAGCTCGATCATCCATGTCCCTCCTGCCTGCCATCCTTTTATTCAATAGTGAGGTTATCGTAATACCTATACTCTGATTGGCTGTATCCAAACCCGCCTGGCAGCGGCGATAGATTCATCGCTCTAATATTATCGTCATTCAGATCAGTCATAAGCTCGCCTTTGTAGAGCAATGTAGAGGCTTGATACACATAAATCATAAATCGTTTAGGAAGCACAATATCATATTGAAGCTGACTTTCATCTTTAGGCTTGCTTCTCATTGTTTTGACGACATATAACTTATCGTTATGATAGCTCATCGCGAGCATACCGCTGAAATTGTCCTCTTCTCCGTCCGCAAAGCTTTCTTTTATCGTTTCGTTTAATTTCATTTCACTCGATAAATGAAAACTAAACATTGTTTTATTATTATTATTATTGGCAACAGCATCCTCTGCTGAAGATGACCGGCTAAAACTCACATTTAGCATGTTCTGATCGTGATCGCTAAATGCTTCATAGTTTTCATAATAGGTATCCCCGCTCGGATTATTGAATGAGCTCGCTCGATCCCGTCCTGCCAAGTAAAAATGAGGAACTATTGTCTCACCTAATTGCTTCCCGCTGATACTGTCATATGCACGAATAATAAGCTGGTTATCTTCAACTGCAATTAATGCCAAGCTGCTGCCAACGGCTTCTAATCCCAGAATTTCAATGTTTGAATTCGGATTATCTTTGTTTTTATCCAGGCTGAAGGTTGCCACGGTACGCGGCTTCAGGCCTGTGTCTCCGGTTATGCCTCGATAACCCCAATTATCTGAAAACTTTAACTCATAGATTCCGTTCTCTCCTGTGTAATGCGTTGTCGTTGGCAATGTAAAATATACGTTATCGCCAATTTTGGCAAGTCCATATTCGAGAGCATTCGTATAAGTGACGCTATTATCCTTCTGATCCGCTCTATTATAATGAACAGGCGGGTTAACCGTTGCCGTACCGATAGGAATGGGAATCGTGTTCCTTCGATCACGAGCAACGATTTCAAAAAGCGGTCCAGTATTCGAAATATCATATTCAATGCCATTCATTATTTTAGCATTTCCCGGAATAAATCGTTTTGGGGTTTGCTGCTGCATCTGCTCAAATAACACGGTACTCGTTTTCACTTGACCTTTCTCAATACGGAAGCTAGTGCGATGGCTCCCATCCTTCAGCTCTCCACTTATGACTGCATCCTCAATTGCTTGACGTGAACCCTGCAAATCTTTTAAATAAAATGTCCCTTGATCCTTCTTCGCGTAGATACTGCCGGACATTATCCCTATGACAGCTATCGCTGCAATTAGAGCAACAAGAACTGCATGGTTTTTCAGCTTTTTCATAGCGATCCCATCCCTTTCTTAAGCGATAGCTGCTTTTTTTATTAGCTTGATGCTGTGCCATATGAAAAATCCACTTAAAATAAGCATAATTGAACTGCTAATATACAAATGACTTGGTGCTGCATAAGAATAGGTTTCACTCATTCGATAGCTCAGTACTTTAATTCCCACTATAACCGCGGATCCAATAGCGACTAAACCCCAGTACCTTTTGCTTCGTTCGCATAAAGCCCCGTAATATAGAGCTGTTGTAATCATAAATAAAATACTTGCTGATGATATGATTCTGCTTAGGTTTAATGGCATGATGATTCGAAAAAAATCAGAACGGATAACCGCTAAAAAAAGTCCATTTGTCATCGAAAAGCGGCCTTCACCATAGCTCGTAAACTTCGCCGATACCACATCGTATCCAAGCTTTATACTAATTAGCTGCGACCCGAGCAGCATGAGCAAGCAAATGAAAAAAACAACGATTTTGCTAAAATAAATCGATTCACGCCTTACAGGCAGTGATAAAAACATGTATATACTTTTACTGCCCCAATAACCTGCATAAATCGTCTTTAAGAAAAATCCGCATGCTGCTGCTATGCATAGGAGGAATACGATGATGCAGCCTGAAGAGGCATAAATATGTTCATAGCGCTCGTGAACGGTATATTCACCATAGTCTTTGACAAACATGTGGAGCAGATAAAGAGGGATAACGATTACAGCTGTGCAAAGCAGCATAATCGCTTTCAACCAGGTTGAAAATTCATATTGCAGCAGTCGATAAAAGGTTCTCATAATACCACCTCAATTGTATTATAGTAGTAGTACAGATACGCCAAAAAAAACTATTCCCAACGCTCGCTAATGAGGGAAATGACTTGTTGGAACGACAAATGAATCTCCTTAGCGGAGCCAATAAACGCTTTCACTAACTCATCCGTCAGCTCAGCTTCAATTTGCTTTAAGATCGCCTCATCTACATAAATGACACTGCCGAGCGTACTGCTCGTGCGAACATAACCTTCATCCTCCATAAGCTTAAAAGCCTTTTGCACTGTATTCGGATTAATGTTCAGTTGTGCAGCTATTTCTCGCCTAGACGGCAGCTTATCCCCCAATTCAACTTTCCCCAGCAGTATTTGCCTCTTCACATACAATGCGGCCTGCACGTATACGGGCTCCTTGTTGTTTAGCTTTAATTCATAAAAATTTAGCACGTACACATCACCTGCCTTATCTCTTGGTTGTATTATTGCACTAGTACAATTTAGTTGTCAATATGTAACAAAAAAAGGAGCATGATTTTGTGACCTGCTCCTCCTCTTCATTGATATGAAATAAACCTTTCTAAACCTTTTAAAAATGAAACCGTTTCTTTATTTCTGCTTTAAATTGCCGATCCGAAAAAATAATCATGCCGATGATCGTGAGCAATGAGTACACAATCGCTGCCACACTTGGCCAAATGACATCCGCTAATTGAAAAATAAATAAAATCGCAGGACATAGGCTGATGAAAAACATCGCTAATAAATAACCGATATCATTATGCCATAACGATTTTTTTATAATGGCGAGCAGAGTCATCATAAAAGTTGCTGCCATACCAAACAGCGGAATAGCATAGGTGGTTGACCACTTCATAAACCCAACAAAAATATCGATTACGAGTAAAAAAAGCGCTAATATCGCGTAATGAAACAATATCTTTTTGCCGATATGCGCCTTTGACAAAATCGTATCTTTTACGATCACCCATGCATAGATTAACCCGGTCGTCACAATCGCAGACCACAATTTAGGATTGAGCTGCAACGTTAATAAATTAATCGTAATCGAGAGTACTATAACCGATATCGTTAAAAACAAAAACAGCTTCGTACGTGTAAATACGGCTGTTTCTTGATGTAATTTTGCATAGGAGGGGTACTCTGACGCACTATTCCCGCGATTCCCAAGAGGCCTCGAGCATAACGGACAATAGTCGTGCTGATCGTCAACGCTCACATTGCATCGATTGCATAACCTCATCCATTCCTCCCCCAATCATTTGAATATACTCTCACGTCAAGCCCAGCCTGAGCCGCTAAATAAGAGAAAAAATATTGCAGTATATCGGCTTCTACAATACTTCTCGTAAACGTAATCGTCAGCTTATCATTAACCGTACAGACGCCGCAGCTTACTGGGCTTTTATTTGATGGATAGACTACAGCCTCAATAACGTCGATATAGTTATACATTTGCTGCGGCAAAATGATGTTGCCAACATTGGATAACGTCATCGTTCTTCTGCTTTCTCCTAGTGTGCGAAAACCAAAATCAACAAACCAGCTTTTGAGAAACAGCGGAATAAAAAGAGTAGCTTTGTTGCGTTCGAGCGCTACATTGTTATAAATAATATTTTGCAAATTTTCTTTTCCAGTTTTCTGCTTTAACATTTCATTTACTCGAATAATGAGCTCATCAAATGAAGCGTCCTCGGTTACTTTTATTCCGATATTTACAACGCCAAAAAAATTGCGAAGCGTTCGCGACGGGAAGGCTTTGCGTAAATTGGCTGGAATAGATATGACCACCGGGGCATTTTGCTCACTAAATTTAATCCTTGTTTGATAAATCGAGTAAATGAGCAATGTCGTTAAATACGCTGTTATCGTACAGCCCTTTTGCTTGGCAAGTGCATTCAATGCAGAAGCACTAACAACGCCGTGCACCACATTGTTTCCGAAGTGCTCAAAGCGTGTACCTTTAACATGATAAGATTTGCTCGTTATCACTCGTTCAACATAACAATCCTGGTAATACCTGCGAAAGCTGTCCTCCATATCAAGCACATCCACTCCAGTATCCGCGAGCAAAATTTTTCCTTCAGAATCGATGTTTTCCCCCAAATATATGAGGTAATAGTATAAAAGTGATTTTAAAAATTCAATGGTTCCATTGCCATCCGTAAGGGAGTGAAAAACTTCAATCGATACTCTATTTTGATAATATAAAACCTTAAATAGGTAGCCGTTATTCGTATTCGGATCAATATCCCTGCATGGATACTGCTCGTCCTCTTCTATCACAATTTTCTCCGTATTTTCATCCAAGTAATTCCAAAACACACCTTTACGTAGTTTAACGGTAAACATCGGAAAACGATCAAATACGGTATCAGTCGCTTTTTGCAAGGCGTCAGCATCTATTCTATCCTTCAATACGGCTGAAATTCGATAAACTGAAGTGTTTTTTGTATTCGTAACGGATGGAAAAAGCTTTGCAGCATTATCGAGCTTATACCATTTGTTCAATTGGAATTTCTTCCTTTCTAGATTCATGCTGTTTAGCTCTTGTTTGTATAATCAATCGAATTTAATTACAATGAAAATCATAAACTCTTGTGTAACATAAGAGTCAATAGGAGCAGATTGACATGAGGACATACTACTCTATCGGAGAAACTGCCAAACGAAGCAGCACGACCATAGAAACCTTACGGCATTATGACAGAATTGGCTTGTTGAAGCCTGCAAAAGTAGATGTTCACACAGGTTATCGCTATTATTCAGATGAGGAATTGGTTTATCTGAACGTGATTAACTTTTGCAAACAACGAAGTATGCCTTTGAACGATATTAAAGAGTTGTTCGCAAATGACCATTATGAATATATAATTCCTTGTCTGATAGCGACTGAAGATAAAATAGATCAGGAAATCAAACAACTGCAACAAACTAAAAAATTGCTTTTAGCTTTGAGAGAACAGTATGAAACGCGTACGACACTCATACCTGAGCAGCTTTCCGATCATATTTTTTCAAGCAAAATGATTCCAAAAAGAATGATCTTAACGTTTCCTTCTATCCAGCAACCGAGCATTGAAAATTTCCAGCAGCTTCAAGATCTGCTCCTGCAATATAGCAGTGACGGCGAGGGAGATTCATTTATTTTCGAACATACAGCATTTATATTGACGACATTAGAGAAAGAGCAGTCTGAAAACCATTCTGTCCTCTTTGGTGTCTGTGAAAAGTGGCCTGCTGAGGCAGACAATATGGCCGTATTGCCAGCCGGAACGTATATTTATGGTTATTGCTCCGAAGAGCAAAAACCATTGGCCATGCAAAATATGATAAATGATGCAAAAACGAAATATGATGCTGAACTAGCATTTATTGTCCAATCGGTTATTTTTACAGGCATTTTTCAATGGGTATATGAGCTTCAAGCGTTATTGGTGCCCTGTTCAGAGTAAAAAGCAAACGGGACTGTCTCTCAAGGTCATAGACCTTAAGGGACAGTCCCGTTTTAGTAAAATTAAATATAGTCCATAATAAGTCCAGCCGTTTCTTCTATCGCTTTGTTCGTCACATTGATAACGACGCAGCCTATTTGCTTCATTAACGCTTGCCCGTATTCCAGCTCCTCTATGATACGCTGAAATGTTGCATATTGGGACCCCGTAGGAAGTCCAAGCACTTTCAACCGCTCCGTACGGATATTAAGAATATGCTCAGCATCCATCGTAAGTCCAATGATGCGGCGGCTTGGAATTTTGAATAGCTCCATAGGTGGATTGACCTCTGGCATGATGGGCAAGTTCGCGGATTTTATGCCTTTATGCGCCAAATAGATACTTAACGGCGTTTTTGATGTACGGGATACGCCAATCAGAACGACTTGGGCTTGCAGCATGCCGCGGGCATCCCGACCGTCATCATATTTGACCGCAAACTCCATCGCTTCTATTCTCCGGAAGTAATCCTCATTCATTTCATGGAGCAAGCCTGGTTGTCGTTTAGGCGTATTTCCATACGTGTCCACGAACGCCTGAAGCATCGGACCCATAATGTCCACTGCGCGAATTTGAAATCGTGTGGCTTCTGCTTTCATCATCTCGCGCAGTTCTGGCTGGACTAGCGTATAAGCGATAAAACCACCCTTTTCTGCCGTTTCCTTAACAACTTGCCGAACCTCATTTACGCTTCGTATATTGCTGAACCGCCTGACCGTAACTTGCTCTGGGTTAAATTGACGAATGGTCGCCTGAGCAACCGCCTCGGCGGTTTCGCCAATTGAGTCAGAGCAAATGACTAAATATTGCTGCTTATTGTGCATCATTGTTTTCCGAATTTCAGCTTAGCTTGAGCCGCAGCTATTCTTGCCAGAGGCACCCGGTAAGGGGAACAGCTGACATAATCTAATCCCGCGTTGTGGCAGAAAAAGATCGATTCCTTATCTCCGCCATGCTCCCCGCAAATGCCTGTTTTGAGCTGCGGTTTAAGCGATCGGCCTTTCTGAACAGCCCATTCGACTAAGAGGCCAACCCCTTCTATGTCCAGCACCTGAAATGGATTTACGGGTAATATCTCATGGTCAACATAGTGACTGAGAAACTTGCCCTCCGCATCGTCCCGACTATAGCCGAAGGTCATTTGTGTCAGATCATTTGTACCAAAAGAGAAAAAGTCAGCATGCTCGGCAATTTTGTCTGCGGTTAACGCCGCTCTAGGCACCTCAATCATCGTCCCTATTTTATAGGATATATGTTCATTATCTGGGCCTAGTACCGTTTTAGCGGCACCTTCAACGAGCGATCGCATCACTTTCAGCTCGTTCGCATGCCCCACAAGGGGAATCATAATTTCAGGTAAAACTTGAATGCCTCTATTTTTACAATTCAGTACAGCATGGAATATCGCAATGGCTTGCATTTCGTAAATCTCGGGGAAAAGAATGCCTAAACGACAGCCTCGTTGTCCAAGCATCGGGTTCATCTCTTGCAGATTGCGCACCTTGCGTATAAGAGCATCCAATGCTTGCTTTTCGCTGACATGCTCGTGAACATTTGCAGCTAGGAGTATTTGCTGCTGTCTCACAACCAGCTCCTCCAAATGCGGTAAAAATTCGTGTAAAGGAGGGTCGAGCAGCCTTATTGTTACAGGAAAACCATCCATCGCGGTAAATATACCTTCGAAATCGCTCTGCTGCATCGGGAGAAGCAGATCGAGTGCTCGTTGCCGCTCCTCCTTCGTATCCGCCAGGATCATGGCTTGAACGACAGGCAAGCGCTCCGCGGACATGAACATATGCTCCGTTCTGCATAAACCGATGCCTTCTGCGCCGAATGCTCTTGCTTTCTCGGCATCCTCCGGTGTGTCGGCATTCGTTCGAACGGCCAAATCGCGGACTTCATCCGCCCATTCGAGCAGTTCCTCCAGCTCCACGGTAATTTCTGGTTCTTTGAGCTTCACTCCGCCCATAATAACGCGTCCAGTGGAACCGTCCAGCGTAATCCAATCGCCTTCACGTACCGTGATTTCGCCGGCAGTGAATAACGCAGCATCTTTATCGATGCGAACTTCCTCGCAGCCGCATACACATGGCTTGCCCATTCCCCGAGCCACGACGGCGGCATGGCTTGTCATCCCCCCGCGGCTTGTTAACACGCCTTCGGCAGCGATTACGCCGTGAATATCTTCCGGACTTGTCTCTGCGCTAACAAGCACAACCCTTCTACCTTCGCGCACCCATTCCTCAGCCTTGTCAGCATCAAAAACAACTTGCCCTGTAGCTGCTCCCGGCGAGGCTGGCAGTCCCGTTGCCAGCACATCCAGCTTAGCATCCTCATCAATCGCTCGGTGAAGCAATTTATCCAAATGCTCCACCTCTATTCGAGCGAGCGCCTCCTCCCGCTTCAGTATGCCTTCCTTGGCAAAATGAACAGCTAGCTTAACCGCTGCTTGTGCCGTTCTTTTCCCATTCCGTGTCTGCAAAATGAACAGTGTGCCGTTCTCCACCGTAAATTCAATATCCTGCATATCCTTATAATGAGCTTCCAGCTTTGCCGCTGTTTCTACAAGTTGTTTAAATACTGCTGGCATTTCCTGCTCCAGCTTTGCAATCGGCAGAGGTGTTCGCACGCCAGCGACAACGTCCTCACCTTGGGCGTTGATCAAGTACTCCCCGTAGAGCATCTTGGCGCCCGTTGAAGGATTCCGGGTAAACAATACACCTGTTCCGCAGTTATCCCCCATATTGCCGAACACCATCGATTGAATATTTACTGCTGTTCCTTGATACTCTGGAATGTTATACGCTTTCCGATAGACGATTGCCCGCTGATTGTTCCACGAACGAAATACCGCTTCGACGGCTAGCTCAAGCTGGGTGTAAACATTTTGCGGAAACGTTTTTCGCGATTTAGCTTCTATTAACTGTTTATAAGAAACAATCAATTCCATCCAAGCTTCAGCCGGCAAATCCTTATCATCTTCTATAGATCTGCTTAGCTTCAATTGATGCAGCAGTGATTCAAAATATAAACCTTCGATATCAAATACGACGTTGCCGAACATTTGGATGAGTCTTCTATAACAATCATAAGCGAAACGCGGGTTTCCCGTTTGACGAGCAAGCGCCTCTACAGTAACATCGTTCAGCCCTAGATTAAGAATAGTGTCCATCATTCCAGGCATTGAATTAACCGAGCCCGAGCGGACTGATACCAGCAGTGGATTCTCATCCCCACCGAATGATTGTCCTTTCAGCTTTTCCACTTTCATTAAAGCATTCCGGATTTCCACGAATAGACCTTCCGGCAAAAGCTGCCCTCCAGCATAATAAGCTCTGCAAGCCTCCGTTGTAACTGTGAACCCAGGAGGAACTGGAAGTCCGGCATTCGTCATTTCTGCTAAATTCGCACCTTTTCCTCCGAGCAAATGCTTCATCCCTGCGTTGCCTTCATGAAAGAACAGCACTCTATTGCTCGTCATCACTCATGCCTCCTTGTATTCCCCCGGAATTGTAATTCGTGCAATTGGCTTGACCGCACTCCAAGTAATAGACCGTTACTTTTTCAGTATCCAAGGTATCAATGACTGAATCGCAATGCTTACAGAGTATCACTCCCATTTTCACCTTGCAGCGGTTTGTTTCCATCCCTCTACACCTCCGATAGAATGTGGATTGCATGCCCATTGCGCCAAATCCATGACTCTGCAGGAATAAGCCCACTCATTGTCATACCATGCCAAAACCTTTAATTGGTCTCCGCTCACCATAAGAGATGAACCATCAATAATAGCTGAAAACTCATTACCAATGTAATCCGTTGAAACAAGCGGTATATCGACTACATCAAGATAAGATTTTAAGTTCGTCGCAGCGGAAAATACAAAAGCTTGTTTTACTTCCTCATATGAAGTCTTTTTGGCCAGATGAACTGTCAAATCAACAAGTGATACATTAGGAGTCGGAACACGTACCGAGATACCTTGAACGAGCGAAGCTAAGTGCGGCAGTACATCAGTAAGCGCTTTACCTACTCCCGTTGAAGTGGGGATAATGGATTGTGCACATGCACGCGCACGTCTAAGATCTTTGTGAGGATTGTCCATATGATTCTGATCACTGGTGTAGGAATGTATCGTAGTCATCCAGGCCTGCTTTATGCCGTAAGCTTGATCTAGCACATCTAGTACTGGAGCAACACAGTTTGTCGTACAAGAGGCTGCGGAGATAATGCGATGTCGATTCGAATCAAAGCGATGCTCGTTAACTCCCATCACAACCGTAAGGTCGGCTCCCTTGCAAGGAGCAGTAATCAGTACCGTCTCGGCACCTGCCGCAATATGTTTTGATGCACCTTCACGATCAGTAAACTTACCCGTCGCATCAATTGCCAGCCTTACGCCAAGCTCCTTCCAAGAAAGCCGCGAAGGATCTTTTTCCGTCAAATATTTAATCTTATTATTATTAATCAGGAGATCTCCATCTTGTACAGATACATCTGCATCCCAGATGCCATGTACCGTGTCATATTTTAATAAATGTGCAATGGTCTCAACAGGATAGGTTGAGTTGACCGCTTTAACCCTCAGTCCTTTCATTTTTTTGGAAAAAGCTCTGCGTATAAGTAATCTGCCAATTCTCCCCGTGCCGCTAATGCCTACTCCAACCTCCATTACCATTACCCCCTGTTATGATTTGAATCTATATAATACATAACATATAAATAATTAGTGTGCAATATATAATTATATAAGACGCATAAATCGCATATTATTTACTTAGTTTTTATATATGCGTCATATACTGAAGTGAGTATGAATGTTAAGACGATTTACGCACGCCACTTGATCGACTCTTTTTGTTGATTGTACACCATTCTGAATAATATTGACACCATGTCATAATTATAATATAGTTATCTAAACAATAGTAGAATTTACTCAAGAAGAGGTGACATAATTGAAAGCGATTACGCAGGATTATTCGTTAGAGTACGCCAAACAATTAGATCATATGGATGAGCTGGCACATTTGCGCGAAGAGTTTTATGTACCTGATGGCATGATTTACTTAGATGGAAATTCGCTAGGCCTCATTTCCAAACGCGCTGAACGAACGATGCTTGAGATGCTTGAGTCATGGAAAACACAAACGATCGATGGTTGGACCCAGGGCGCGCGACCATGGTTTTTCTTGCCTGAATCCCTTTCCAAGCAGATGGCTGCCCTTGTCGGAGCAGATGCGGAGGAAGTGATTATAACAGGTTCTACATCAACGAATATTCATCAGCTTGTGTCGACCTTCTATCAACCATCAGGCAATCGCACGAAAATAATGGCAACTGATCTCGATTTTCCGACCGATATTTATGCTCTTCAAAGCCAGCTTCGCCTAAAAGGGTATGATCCCGAGACACATCTGATTCGTGTAGCCAGCCGTGATGGCCGAATGATTGAAGAAGATGATATTATCGCAGCAATGTCCGAGGAGATCTCTGTCATTCTGCTTCCGACCGTTCTATATAGAAGCGGACAATTGCTAGATATTAAACGTCTAACAGCAGAAGCACATGCTCGTGGTATTATAATTGGGTTTGATGGCTGTCATTCGGTAGGCTCTATTCCTCATTATTTCAGTGATTGGGACGTGGATTTTGCGCTGTGGTGCAATTATAAATATTTGAATGGCGGACCGGGCGGCGTTGCCTCTCTTTATGTGAACAAGAAGCATTTTGGCCGTGTTCCTGGTTTAACGGGTTGGTACAGCTCTAATAAAAGCAAGCAATTCGATATGGAGCACAATTTAACAGTCGAGCACACTGCAGGCGCTTATCAAATCGGAACACCGCATATATTCAGCATCGCACCGCTCATTGGAGCATTGGAAATTTTTGAAATGACTTCGATCGAACAAATTCGCGAGAAGTCACTGCATATATCACGCTACATGGTTGAGTTAATTAATCATGAGCTGCCGGGTCTTGGTTATGTGCTTGCAAATCCACAAGAGGATGACCGCCGCGGCGGCCATATCAGCTTGGAGCACGATGAGGCGATTCGAATATGCAAAGCTCTGAAGCAAAATCATGTCATCCCCGACTACCGTTCTCCGAACGTCGTGCGCCTTGCACCAGTTGCACTCTACACGACCTATGCAGATGTTTGGCAAACTGTACAAATTCTCAAGAACATCATCGTAGAGAAGCAATACGAAGCATTTGATACCAAACGCGGCGTTGTTGCCTAGTTGACTAACCGAATAACAAACGTAACGAAGCCCCCTCTCCGCAAATAGCGGAACGGGGGCTTTTGAAGAAAGACAGTAGATATTATTACGGAGTTTATTAATAGTATGGAAGGAGTTTCCACCCACGTTTAATAAACGCATCTGGTCAGCCTTCTCACCCATCCCTCCTCCTACATGTTCTAACGAACCCCATAGGCGCTATTTGATCAAATTAAGCTTGTTTTATTTTCTAACGAACCCCACACTCCCTATTTACCTAAGTTACCTCACATTTGGACATCATTTTGAGCAATAACGCCACTGGAGTTCGTTAGCGTTCAGAAAACACAATTTCCTGCCAAATAGCGTCTACTGGGTTCGTTAGGAATTGGAAGACTAAGCTCGCAACCTAGCCCCTACCTCGATACATCCTAACGAACTCAACAGGCGCTATTTGATCAAATTAGGCTTGTTTTAATTTCTAACGAATCCCACAATCGCTATTTACCTAAGTTACCTCACATTTGGACATCATTTTGAGCAATAACGCCTCTGGAGTTCGTTAGCGTTCAGAAAACGCATTTTCCTGCCTAGTAGCGTCTTCTGAGTTCGTTAGGAATTTGTAGACTAATCTCGCAACCTAGCTCCTACCTCAACACATTCTAACGAACTCCACAGACGCTATTTGATCAAATTAGGCTTGTTTTATTTTCTAACGAACCACACGCTCCCTATTTACCTAAGTTACCTCGCATTTAGACTTCATTTTGAGCAATAACGCCACTGGGATTCGTTAGCGTTCAGAAAACACAATTTTCTGCCCAATAGCGTCTACTGAGTTCGTTAGGAATTGGTAGACTACGCTCACTCCCCAGCCCCTACCTCAACACATTCTAACGAACTCCACAGGTGCTATTTGATCAAATTAGGCTTGTTTTATTTTCTAACGAACCCCACACTCCCTATTTACCTAAGTTACCTCACATTCGGACATTATTTTGAGCAATAACGCTACTGGGGTTCGTTAACGTCCACAAAACACAATTTCCTGCCCAATAGCGTCTACTGAGTTCGTTAGGAATTGGTAGACTAATCTCGAAACCTAGCTCCTACCTCGACACATTCTAACGAACTCCACAGGCGCTATTTGATCAAATTAGGCTTGTTTTATTTTCTAACGAACCCCACACTCCCTATTTACCTAAGTTACCTCACATTTGGATATCATCTTGAGCAATAACGCCACTGGGGTTCGTTAGTTCAGAAAACACAATTTCCTGCCCAATAGCGTCTACTGAGTTCGTTAGGAATTGGTAGACTACGCTCACTCCCCAGCCCCTACCTCAACACATTCTAACGAACTCCACAGGCGCTATTTTATCAAATTAAGCTTGTTTTATTTTCTAACGAACCCCACGCTCGCTATTTACCTAAGTTACCTCGCATATGGACATCCTTTTGAGCAATAACGCCACTGGGGTTCGTTAGCGTTCAGAAAACACAATTTCCTGCCCAATAACGTCTACTGAGTTCGTTAGGAATTGGTAGACTACGCTCACAGCTCATCCCCTACCTCGACACATTCTAACGAACTCCACAGGCGCTATTTGATCAAATTAGGCTTGTTTTATTTTCTAACGAACCACACACTCGCTATTTACCTAAGTTACCTCACATCTGGACATCATTTTGAGCAATAACGCCTCTGGAGTTCGTTAGCGTTCAGAAAACACAATTTTCTGCCAAATAGCATCTACTGGGTTCGTTAGGAATTGGTAGACTAATCACGCAACTTAGCTCCTACCTCGACACATTCTAACGAAATCCACAGGTGCTATTTGATCAAATTAGGCTTGTTTTAAATTCTAACGAACCCCACACTCGCTATTCACCTAAGTTACCTCACATTTGGACATCCTTTTGAGCAATAACGCCACTGGGGTTCGTTAGCGTTCAAAAAACACAATTTTCAGCCCAATAGCGTCTACTCAGTTCGTTAGGAATGAAAATGCAATTGTAATATGAGCATCCCCTCAACCAAAACAAACCAAAAATGACACCCAAACTGTTATCAGTTTGAATGTCATTTTCATTTCCAAGCCATGCTTATACGCAGCTTAAAGATACGCTTCCCAGATGAGCAAACTGTGCTTGAATTGTATCTCCCGGCTGAAAAGCAATTGCTTCCGTAATCGCTCCGCTCAGCACAATATCGCCCTTGCGCAGCCCTAAGCCGCGCTCGCCTAACTTATTAACAGCCCATGCGACCGATACAGCGGGGTCGCCCAGCACCGCGGCACCGGCGCCAGTAGCCATCACTTGATTGTTTTTCGAGAGCACAACGCCGATTTCAGGCAAATTCAACTCTCGCACGGGAACCATTTTGCTGCCAATTATAAATTTAGCCGATGAGCAATTGTCCGCTACAACATCCGCAAGCGTAAACTTGAAATCCAAATACCTGCTGTCTATTACTTCGATTGCTGCAGCAACATACTGCGTTGCACGCAGCACATCTTCACCGGTTATATTCGTTCCTTGCAGATCCTCGCCTATAAAGAAAGCAATTTCCGGCTCAGCCTTCGGATGAATCAACTGTTCGAAATCGATAGATTCCCATTCCAAAGCTAGCATATCGCTAGTCAGCTCACCGTAAATCGCTTCATAGACACCCATCATTTCCTGCTTTGCTTTGCTAGTCAGCCCCAGCTTATAGCCAATCGAACGCGTGCCAGCTTGAATCTTGCGCTGTAACAGCTGCTTTTGCACATCATAAGCCTTCTCTATTGTTAAGTCTGGATATTGATCTGTAACCTTAATTACTTCTCTGCACTCTTTCTCGGCATCGTACAAATACGTTACGATTTCTTGTTCCATTTCGCGTGTGATCTCCATCGTTTACAACACCCCGTTCTTATTTCTGTCCGCCAGCTCTGCGGCAACATCAACAATCATGTCTTCTTGTCCGCCGATAATGCCCCTTCTGCCAAGCTCAATTAGAATGTCGCGCGAGTCAATGCCAAATTTTTTGCTTGCGCGATCCGCGTGCAGCAGGAAGCTGGAGTATACACCCGCATAACCCATCACGAGACTGCCCGTGACGATTTCTTGCGGACGCTGAAGAAGTGGACCGACGATATGCTCAGCCAAATCCATCATTTTATACAAATCGATCCCGATATTCACACCTAATCGATCTAACACCGCAATTAAAACCTCTGTTTGGGTATTGCCCGCTCCAGCTCCCAAGCATCGCACGCTGCCATCAATTCGAGTTGCACCTTCTTCGATTGCTACAAGCGTATTGGCAACTGCCAAAGACAGATTATTGTGCGCATGGAATCCAATTTCGATCGATAAGGCTTGTTTTAACGCTTCAATTCGCTCACGAACCTGATGCGGCAGCAGCGCTCCGGCAGAATCCGTCACATACACAGCCTCAGCGCCATAACTTTCCATCAATTTCGCTTGTTCCACCAGTTTCTCTACGGGAGCGGAATGCGACATCATCAGGAAACCAATCGCTTCCATGCCGAGCTCTCTAGCCATATAAAGATGCTGGGCTGACACATCTGCTTCCGTGACATGAGTTGCTACTCGTACTAGGCTTGCCCCTAGAGCTCTTGCTTGCTTCAACTCATGGACCGTCCCTATGCCTGGCAGCAGTAGAACGGCGATCTTCGCTTGTTTGCTTTCATCTACGGCTGCTTCAATCAGCTTCATTTCATCAACGAGCGAACGGCCATACTGCAAAGTTGACCCGCCTAAACCATCGCCATGGCTGACTTCAATATTGTGCATGCCCGCATCATCAAGCGCACGAACAACGCTCCGCACCTGTTCCTCTGTAAATTGGTGTGCAACCGCATGGCTGCCATCCCGCAAGGACACTTCCGTAATTTGGACCGGCTGATTACTTTTTCGGTTCACCCTTTACACCTCGCTATTCGTTTCGCTAGACTGGTTTGATAGGCGGTTTTTTGCATAATCTTCTGCTACCCGGACAGAGGCAGCCGTCATAATATCAAGATTGCCTGCGTATGGCGCGAAGTAATCTCCTGCTCCCTCTACCTCGAGAAACACCGATACTCGATTTCCATCAAAAATAGGCTCCTGCTTCAAGCGATAGCCTGGCACGTATTCTTTTACGCGTTCAACCATGTCATAAATCGCTTTGCTTATAACAGCCTCATCCATATTTTTCACTTCGCAATAGACGGTGTCTCGCATCATAAACGGCGGATCTGCTGGATTTAAGACGATTAGCGCTTTTCCACGATCTGCACCGCCCACCTCCTCTATACCGCGGCGTGTTGTAATCGTAAACTCATCGATATTAGCCCGCGTGCCTGGCCCCGCGCTTTTGCTAGCAATTGTCGCTACAATCTCAGCATACACGACGTCTGCTGCTTCATTTATAGCATGAATGATTGGGATCGTTGCTTGCCCCCCGCATGTGATCATATTGACGTTCGTCGCTTGCAGATGATTGCCCATGTTTACGACAGGGGATAGGAATGGCCCAACTGCTGCCGGTGTTAAATCAATGACCATTTTCCCCATCTTTTGCAGCACTTCATTATGTTTAACATGAGCTTTGGCGGAAGTAGCATCAAAAATAATGTCCGCAAGCTCAGGATTGTCGATAAGCCCCTGAATGCCATTCGAAAAAGTCGCATATCCGCGTCCTTTGGCCCGCTCAAGTCCTTCCGAATTCGGATCGATGCCGATTACCGCTGTAAGTGTAAGCCAATCGCTTCTTTCCAGCTTGTACATTAAATCCGTACCGATGTTGCCAGATCCGATAATAGCTGCTTTCAATTTCCCCATATGGTTTGTCCTCCTACTCGAATGCTACGGATACCGACCCGATAGAACCAAATCGTGCTTCGATGTGGTCTCCGGCTTTAACCTGAACCGCTCCAGACAAAGCACCCGGCAAAATAATTTCTCCAGCCTTTAATGAAATATCAAATTCACTAAGCTTGTTCGCAAGCCATGCAATCGCATGGGCTGGATGTCCGAGTGCAGCTGCTCCCGCTCCCGTTGCGACTTGCTCGCCATTTTTAAATAAAATCATTCCAAGATCGCGTAAATCTATATTGTCGATAGACGTTTTTTTCTTCCCGATTACAACTTTTGCCGATGAACCATTGTCAGCTACCGTATCGATCAACTTGATTTTCCAATCTGCAATTCGGCTATCAATAATTTCTAATGTAGGCACAATATATTTTGTAGCTAACAGCACATCGAGGAACGTTACATCCGGCCCCTTCAGATCCCGATCAAGGATGAAGCCAATTTCCGCCTCAATGCGCGGCGCGATCATTTCATTTGCTTTTACGATGCTTTGATCTTGCACTTCCATATCATCAAGCAAATGTCCATAATCTGGCTCATTGACATTCAGCATCGTTTGCATCGCTTTGCTTGTTAGTCCAACTTTCTTGCCTATAATGTGACGACCTGCCTCCAGCTTTTGCTTGACGACCTGCAATTGTACGTGATAGGCATCGGTTACAGTTATTTCCGAGTAACGTTCAGTAAAAGGTGCGATAGCCACTTGTGTCGCTTCCGCTTCCAATAGTTCACTTGCCAGCGTATTGATGATTGGGTTCATAGTAAATGTCCTCTCTTTCCTCCTAAAAATAAAGCGGATGGTGACGATATCGTCACCATCTTCCTTATAGCTTCATCGTGATCGATTTGGCTTCTGTATAGAAATCAAAGCTATGACGACCGCCTTCACGGCCGATTCCACTTGCTTTCGAGCCTCCAAATGGGGTACGCAGATCGCGGAAATACCAGCAATTAATCCAAAACAATCCGGAGTTTACAGAAGCGGCCACACGATGTGCGCGGCGCAGGTCATTCGTCCAAACGACGCCTGCAAGTCCATAAATCGAGTCGTTTGCTATTCGAATCGCATCTTCTTCTGTTTTGAATGGAATGACCACGAGAACCGGTCCAAAAATCTCCTCCTGCGCAACTCGCATCTTGTTGTCTACATCATAAAGCACAGTTGGCTTATAGAAGTTGCCATTTCCAAGCCCTTCAACGCGTGTGCCTCCGCAGCCGAGCTTCGCACCCTCAGCGAGTCCTATCTCCACATAGCTGTGGACCTCTTCGAGATGTGATTTGGATACGAGTGCCCCCATATCCGTCTCTTCGTCAAGCGGCATACCTACTTTTATTTGATTAACAGCTGCAATAAATTTTTCCAAAAACGTATCGTATACGCTTTCATGAAGCAGCATTCGAGAGCCAGCAAGACAGATTTGTCCTTGATTACGGTAGATGGCATCGATTGAGCCTTTCACAACTTCATCCAAATCAGCATCTTCAAAAACGATATTAGCTGATTTGCCGCCCAGCTCGAGAGAAACTGGAATCAATGATTCTGCTGCATTTCGCATGACCGTCTTACCTGTACCCGACTCGCCGACGAATGAAATTCGGCGAACATAAGGATGGGAAGCCATAATTGTGCCAACCGTGCTGCCTGATCCGGCAATAATGTTCAATACGCCCGGAGGAAGCCCAGCTTCATTTGCAATTTCCCCAAGAACAAAAGCACTGAGCGGTGTGTTCGAAGCTGGTTTAACAACAACCGTATTGCCAGCTGCAAGTGCTGCCGATACCTTCCAGGTCATTTGCATGAAGGGCAAGTTCCAAGGAATAATGATGCTGGTTACGCCCGCTGGTGCATATTTGGTATAGGACATCATGCCTTGCTTTTCAAAATTTTCAGCATGATGATAGAGTGCCATTTCGGCAAAAAATCGCATATTCGATGCCGCTCTCGGTATATCAAAGCCACGGCTTTCTTTAATCGGCTTGCCGACATCAAGTGTTTCTAGTACCGCAATTTCTTGATGCCTTTGCATAATCAAATCGGACATGCGGCATAAAATTTCGGCTCTTTTCTCTACTGTCATATGGCTCCAAACGCCGCTTTCGAACGTTCTCTGCGCTACCTCGATCGCCCTGATCGTATCTGCTTCATTCGCCATTGCCACTGAGGCCAGCTTCATATTCGTTGCCGGATTAATCGTATCGAATGTGGCACTCGAAATGGAATCTACGAATGCGCCGCCGATAAATAGCTTCGCATCTTTTACAGCAGGATTTGCTATAAAGTCATGATTCATCTACAGCCCTCCTACTCTTCAATTTCGAGAGTCATTTCAATTTCAATGGCTGTGTTGTTTGGCAGCTGCGCCATTCCAACTGCGGATCTTCCATGCTTGCCCTTATCTCCGAATACATCAACCAGCAAGTCAGATGCGCCATTCATTACTTTCGGCTGCTGTGTGAAATCTTCTGTGCTATTTACGAAACCTAAAATTTTGACCACACGTTTCACTTTGCTAAGCTCGCCGAGCTCCTGCTTCACGACTTTTAATAAATTAATCATCGATTGCCGTGCAGCCAGATAACCTTCCTCGACGGTTAAATCCCTGCCCAGTTTTCCATGATACTCATCTACTCCCTGGCCTGCTGTGAAGAGCAGGTTCCCCGCCCTAACGTAGGTTACATAATTGCCTACCAGCGGACGTGAGGAGCCAAGCGTGATGCCAAGCTTTTGCAAGTTTTCTTCCGGTGTTGCCAGCGCTTGATTTTCCACCTAAGTCACCTTCTTATTCTGGTTTCCATTCCTTAACTTCTTCAGACATTACATGTCCGCATGATTTGCAAGTACGCACTTCTATATTTGAATTGAAGCTGTGGATCGCTCCTTTTACCTGTGTTTCAATATCGGTTAACTGTACGGTTACGCGGTGCATCTCGTGATTGCAGCTCTCGCAAAACCATACAAAATCCTCTAGCTCCCCTTTGTCGCGTTTGCGCTCAATAACGATGCCAAACGTGTCAGCCACACGATGCGGTGAATGCGGTACCATTGCCGGCAGCATGAATACTTCGCCTTCATTAACGGCAACAACCTTACGCTCGCCAGCCTCGGTAATACATTCCACATAACAAGAGCCCTTCACTTGATAGAAGAACTCATCGGACGGATCAATGTGAAAGTCTCTGCGTCTGTTCGGCCCGCCAAGCACCATTGCAATAAACTCAGAATCTTCCCATATTACCTTGTTATTAACCGGTGGTTTGAGCTGCTCCTTGTTATCTTCAATCCATTTCAAAAGATTAAAAGCGGTTAATGATTTAGCAGTTGCCATAATAAACCCTCACCTTCAAATCGATATTTTTTGGATAAAAGCTGATCTTGTTTTCACTATAAGATAATGTCGACATCATGTCAATATTAATATTGACGATATGTCAGTTTTATTTGAAAGCGCATTAAAAAAGGGAAAAGACCGCGTCGCCAATCGGCACTACTACGGTCTTCTCCCTGCCAAATCATCTTAAATACTAGTCACAACAATCGCCTTATCATCCTGATTCCACACGGCTTTACTTCCGGTTGCTAGTTCAATAAAGGAGATCGGAATATACGTTGTACCGCCCACCATGACTGAAGAAGCAGCCATCGGTTTCTTCACTCCATTCACCGTTGCTTCCTTCTGCCCAATCTGCAATTGAATGGTAACGCCGTCTTTTGTCCCCGTTACCGTCTTGGAAGCACCATTCCATTTCACTTCATAACCTAATTTCTCAAAAATAGTACGTAAGGGAACGAGCGTTGCACCATCTTTGCTAAACGGCTGTGCTGCCAAAGGGAGTGCCGCCTCACCGTTATGCTGCAGACTCGCCTTAGGCAGTCCGCTTACAGGATCACCAAGAAGCGGCGAAGAAAGGACGTACATCCCATGGCCAGAGAACACCCAAATTAAATGGCGATCCCATTCTACAAAGGTGCCATGCACAGGATCAGATTGATCGCTCATATATTTTTTACCTTCATCGTCAGTCAATTCGCCTGACATTTTCGGCACAAAATAAGCAGCAATTGTTGGTTTTAACGGATCTTTAAGATCAAACATTTGAATGCCTGCATTGTAGAATGCATAGGGCATATATTGTTGGCTTGGTGTACCTGGCTGAATTTCAGCATAGCCGGTACGCTTCGGTCCGAAGCTGCCTCGACGCTGGCAATAGTCCGTAAACGGCGCATCTGCCGGCGGTGTTGGACGAGGCATAATCGTTGCTATTTTCGGATTAAGCGGATCTTTAACATCAATTGCATAAATTTCTTTATACGGCTCATGGCAATCCTCGCTAAGCGGATAACCGCTGTAATAAACCATGCCTGTCGTCTCTACTTTACTGACGTCGATATTATCGCCCTCAGTTCCTGCAAAGCTCATCGGCATTTCAAGATGCGATACCGTCTTCATATTGTTCGGATCAGAAATATCTACAATGTAGAAGCCTAATCCACCCATCGCTGCATAACCGTATTTTCCGCCTTCTTCTACTGTTTTGGGAATAAACAACGGCATTCGCGATCCCATCCAGCTTGTTTTATTACCTGCTCGCGGATTTAGATTATATTGTGCTTCTTCGCCAATGCGTTGTCCTGGTACTGACCAAATCGATAGCTGCTTTGGTTTTGTTGGATCTGAGATGTCATAGACAAGCTGTGCACCTGAATAAAGATAGGTTTTATATTCTGTGTTCGCGTAGCTGTCGTCTGGAGCACCTGCAACAAATAAATATTTATCGCCGGAATAGACCGGGATGTCTTGGCAGCCAGATCCTTGCTGCGGCTTATCTTTGGAGTAAGTACTCGAATCAAGCGGCGTCTCGGAAAGAATTTTCCAATCCGTCCAGTTCGGGCCGTTCACCTCATAAATTCGGAAGCCGCGCAGCATTTCAAAGTCGCGAATTGCCTTTACTTCGTCTGGATTCGTGTACTTATTCGTTATTTTGCCGTAGCGCGGAACCTCATAGCACTGAACAGCTAAATTTTTATCTAATTCCTCGTTGTACTTCACGTTAAACGGGCCAAATTGATGCTCACCCGCTTGTTTGTCGATCCATTTTGTCGTAATAAGCTCGGCCTTTAGCGGGTCCGTTATATCAAACAAATTGTATTGATTGGTCTCATAGTCATACAAATAGCGACGTCCATCCAAATCAAAGGATGTTTGCCAGCTGTGTCCGTACCCCGCTACGAATGGATAAAAGGCTTCAACCTTCATGTTTTTAATATATTGATTCAAGTCTAGATAAGGCAAGCTGCCGTTGAACGGCTGTGGTCCTTCATTTTCCGGCATGACCGTCGGATGAGTAAATACGCCAGTCTCTACATTGTAACCCCAGCTGCCTTCTGCTGGTTCGGCGGGCTCACCCGGCAATCGTTTATGCGTTTCGTCTACTGGATACGGTTGTCCGGCATCAGGTGCATTCACGTTGACGCCTGTGCGCTTCGCAACATAGGCGCCTAAATTGGATTCTGCCTTCACGACAGTTGTATCTGAGGATGCAAAGATAGGTAAAGACGGAAAGATAAGCGTACTAACAACAGTTACGAGGAGAACACTACTAAAAATTCGCTGCCTGACCGCTTTTTTCATCAGTTCAAAACCTCCAGGAATAATATATTCATTACCTTTTGGAAACGCTTGCAATTGATCTGATCGAGCAACCCTGACAAAACATTCATGCTGTTCTTAGCTCGAACGTATTCAGCCCCTTTAACAGCCTCCTTCAAAAACATCAGATGTAATTCCAGAATCAACCTAACAATATATTGAATATGACACAGTGTCAATATGATTAATTTCATTTTTTTTATTCAAAAAAAAGGCTGCAACGACAAATAAGAGTCTGTCGAAATTACCATTCGCCAAGACTCATTTTCAGTCATCATTCCCTATCGATCACACAAAATTAAATCATTAAACGTCTTTCCAATCTGCGTGCAAGTAAAGAAAGCGTATAATTTACGATGAAGTAAAGAATAGCGACTAACAATAAAATTGGAATAACAAACTTAACATTATAGTTATAAATAATTTGTGCACTTCGCATCATTTCTGGGAGTGTAATTACGATAGCAAGCGAAGAGCCTTTGAGAATAGAAGTACACTCGCTGACGATAGGCGGAATCATCCGTTTTAGCGCTTGCGGGAGAATAATATGCCATATCGTTTGGACATAGGTTAAGCCGGAAGCCCTTGCAGCCTCCACCTGCCCCTTAGAAATGGAATTTAAACCGCTGCGGACAATTTCACATAACATAGCTGACGCATAAACCGTTAAGCCCGCTACTGATGCGGTAAACACGTCCAGCTTTAAGCCAATTTCCGGCAGTGCAAAAAAGATAAAGAAAAAGACGAGCAGAAGCGGAATGTTGCGAATTAAACCTACATAGAGAGCAATGATTCTCGCAATAATAGGAATTTTGGCGTATCTAATAATGCCCATGATCGTACCAAATACGAAGGCTAATACAATAGAGAGAGCTGATACTTCAATCGTTACTAAAAATCCTTTAAGTAAGTAAAGAAGATTATTCGCTGAGTAAGCACCTATGAAATCCATGACAGCTCTCCTTTCTAATCGCTCGCCGATAATTTCCGTTCTAGATAGCCGATAAAGAGACTGAGCGGAAGCGTCAATATTAAGTAGAAAATAGCTACAAAAATGTATACATCAAATACAATAAACGTATCCGATGAAATAATGTCCCCGTAGTACATAAGATCCTTGCCGGATATCGACCCCAGAATAGCAGATCCCATCACCAAATTTAGAAATTGATTGCCAAGAGGCGGGATAACAACTTTAATCGCCTGCGGCAAAATAATATGTCGCATCGTTTGAATGTAAGTAAGTCCTGATGCCCGCCCCGCCTCAACCTGCCCATGAGGTACTGCTTGAATTCCTGCCCTAATCGCTTCTGCAATATAGGCACCCGAATATACGGCTAATCCAAGCGTTCCGCTTACAAAGGCATTTAATTGGATCCCTACCGCCGGTAAACCAAAATAGAAGAAAAAGATTTGTATGAGCAAGGGTGTATTTTGAATAAATTCAATATACATCGTAGCCAAGCCCTTAACGGGCTTCACGGGAGAAATCTTCATGACGGCAACGATCGTTCCAATCACTAAACTTAATAGCAGCGCGAGCAGACTGACCTGAAGCGTTGTTAGAAAACCAGCCCAAAATTGTTCCCTGTATTCAAGTAAAATTGAAAAATCCAACATCTAACTCAGTCCTCTCCGCTTCTAGATGTCTAAGGAGATAAAGGGACGAATGAACGCATTCGTCCCCTCCTGCCATTATTCTGGTTTTTGTTTTAACCATTTTTCATATATTTTGTCGTACTCACCGGTTTCTTTTAATTTTTTAAGCGAAGCATTAACCTTATCCAGCATTTCTTTATCGCCTTTTCTAACTGCGATTCCCCATGGCTGATCTTCAATAACACCGCCAACTAGTTTATATCCCGGGTTTTCCAAGGCAAGTCCCATTAAAATAGCATTGTCAGTCGTTAGCACATCACCTTTGCCCGTGCTAAGCGCCGTAAACGCTTCGCCAAGGTTCTCATATTCAGATACGACTGCTTCCGGTGATTTCTCTTCAATTACTTTGCCGTCTCTCGTTCCTTTAACAGCGATAACCTTCTTGCCCTTTAAATCTGCAATGCTTATAATTGCTGAATTCTCCGGCACGAGCAGTGATTGCCCTGCACTGAAATACGGATCAGAGAAATCCACTTCCTGCTTTCTCTCTTCTGTAATTGTCATCGTGCGAACGATCAGATCGATGTCGCCATTTTTCAGCATCGGTATTCTTGTTTTACCATTCACTTCAACATATTCAATATTGTCTTCCGAGCCCGTGATGTCTTTTACGATAGCTGCTGCAATATCGAGGTCAAAACCTTTGGTTTTGTTATCTCCCGTGTCAACATAACCAAATGGAAAAGCATCTGCGCCAATTCCGACGGCAATTTTTTTCTGATCCTTGCCTGATGCCGGTTCTGCTTTACCTCCACACCCAGCCAGACTAACAGTAAGCAACACCGATGCAACCGTTATACTTAGATTCTTCTGCCATTTCTTCATACGTAAATCCCCCTTATTCCCTTTTATTAATGAACCAGAATTCGACTAAGAAACAATCTTGTTCTGTCTTCACTCGGACTTGCAAAGAAATGTTCAGGTTTTCCTTCTTCAACGATCTGACCTTGATCCATAAATATAACGCGATCGGCTACTTCACGTGCGAAGCCCATTTCATGCGTAACCACAACCATAGTCATGCCTTCGCGTGTTAGCGCTTTCATGACGTCTAAAACTTCACCAACCATTTCAGGATCTAATGCAGAGGTCGGTTCGTCAAAAAGCATGACTTTGGGCTTCATTGCGAGTCCCCTAGCAATAGCTACCCTTTGCTGCTGACCACCTGATAGTTTGGAGGGGAAAACATTTGCTTTCTCCGTTATCCCAACTTTATCAAGGTAATACATAGCCAGCTTCTCAGCCTCGTTCTTTGGCATGCCTCGGACTTTGATAGGAGCAAGCGTGATATTCTCGATCACTGATTTATGTGGATATAGATTAAAATGCTGAAACACCATTCCAATCTCTTGCCGCATGACATTAATATTCGTGTGCTTGTCATTCACTTTATGGCCATTCACAACAAGTTCTCCAGAAGTAACATTCTCCAATCGATTAATGCAGCGCAGAAGCGTGCTTTTGCCAGATCCTGATGGACCAATGATGACAACCACTTCTCCTTCTTTGATGTTTAGATCAATATCTTTCAGGACGTGGTTCGAGCCATAATGTTTATTTATTTTGCGAAATTGAATCACGCGGTGAACCTCCGATACGAAAGAATTTTGCAGCATTTCCGCCAAATAAAGCGGCCTTTTCTTCTTCGGTTAAGTTGAGGCTTTGTTCGATGACCTGGCCTGGAGGAACTTCCCTTAGCAAAAAGGGGTAATCAGAGCCCATCATAATTTGTTCATGACCAAATCTATCTATCATGAATTTGAGGTTAAGGGGATCGAATACTAAAGAATCATAAAACATTTTTTTGGCATAATAGCTGGGCGGATGTGTTGTTAAACGAAGCTGAGGCCAAACGTTCCACCCTTGATCAAGCCTCGGCAGAATATAGGGAAACGATCCTCCGCCGTGAGCAAAACAAACCTGCAAATCTGGGAATCTCTCCATCAGGCCGCTCCAAACAAAAGTAGCTGCTGCTAGAGCCGTTTCGCTTGGCATGCCTATCGTATACATGAAATTATGCCTTGGCGTTCTATCTTTTCCGAGTGTCTCCCATGGATGAATGAACAAGGGGACCCTCCATTCTTCAGCCATTTGGAAAAATGCAATAAAGGAAGGATCGTCTAAATTTTTACCATTTATGTTGGAGCCGATTTCAATTCCATTTAAATGAAGCTCATGCATGCAGCGATCCATTTCAAGAATAGCGGCATCAGCGTCCTGCATCGGGACGGTACCGAGCCCGGCAAAACGGTTTCTATGCTGCGCAACCGTTTCAGCTATAAAGTCATTCTGAATGCGTGACATCTCTATTGCTTCATCTAATGGTGCCCAATAAGAAAAGGTAACCGGAATTGGAGACAAAACCTGCATATCAACGTTTTCCCTATCCATATCCTCTATTCTTTTTTTGGGGCTCCATACTTGATCCGTTACCTCACGAAATGATTTGCCGGCTACCATAATCGTAGCACCGCAAGTACATGTTCGATTTAATATCGGCCATCGATCGCCCCCGTATTTCTGATAAAAATCGGGTAGCTGCTCAGGTATAATATGCGTATGCGTATCGATTCGCATGATTTGAAACCTCCTTATAAAAGGGATATCATTCTAAGTAGAAAAGCATGTGCTGGGATTAAAGATGACGAGATGTCAGTTTTTTTGAAAAAAAACACCATCGAATCCCAAATGAGGTATACTATTTAAATAAACCGCTTACAAATTGTGCATCCTTTGTAAACTTTCAGCTTGGATATCTATCATATTATGATGATTATGACATCATGTCAATAAGAATTATGCAAATTTGATTTTGGATGTTAGTCGATGAACCGCCATTCTTTTTTATATTTACAATAGGGATGTCATTCGACTAGAATGTATAGTACTCTACAGGCAATATTCTCTTGAAAGGTTGAGATCCTATATGGAAAACGAAATAAAAGATATCGATGGTCGACACCTTAGATCGCAGCAAACGAGGCAAAAGCTTTTAAAAGCAGCCAGAACCGTTTATTTAAAAGAAGGCTTCCAGAACAGTACAATTAATCAAATTATTAAATTGGCAAAAACCGGTTATGGTACAGCCTATACCCATTTTACCGGAAAAGATGATTTTCTAATCGTATTGATGGAAGACGTCATGCAGCAGTTTTTTGATATCGCGAATATCTCCTTCCAACCGACATCCAAAGAAGAGGCTAAAAAGGTCATTAAGAGTCAAGTACTCACCTTCTTCCAAATAGCCGAATCAGAACGAGACATGATGAAAGTGTTTGCTGAAGCTATGGGACTCTCATCCGCGGTAAATACAAAATGGGAAGAAATACGACACAAGCTTATTCAAAGTATAACGACTGACATCACCTACTCTCAGCAGCATGGTTTAGCTCGAACAGACTTAAAAGCAGAGCTCGTTGCATGCCAATGGTTCTATTCGAATGAAATGTATCAATGGGATATTGTTCATAACAGACACCAATATTCTCTCGAAGAAATTGCGAATACCATCACAACTATGTATACCGACGCTCTTTACTTATAAGGGCTCGGTATGCCTTTTTGGCATTCTTGCACAATAATATTGACACTTTGTCATATTTATTTTATATTGATGCTGCGTCAACTTGTTTGCACAAAATTGGTTGAAGGGATGGAAAAGCAGATGATTATCGGGGTTCCAAAAGAAATTAAAAACAACGAAAACCGTGTCGGAATTGCACCAGCCGGAGTAACGGCCTTCTTGAACAATGGTCATGAGGTTTGGATAGAAGCGCAAGCAGGAGCAGGCAGCGGATTCTCGGACGCTGACTACTTAGCCGCAGGAGCTAAAATTGTGTCCACTGCTCAGGAAGTCTGGTCTGCAGAAATGGTTATTAAAGTGAAAGAGCCGCTTGCAGAAGAATATGTTTATTTTCGTGAAGGCTTATTATTATATACCTATCTTCACCTTGCTCCAGAAGCAGAGTTAACGAAAGCATTGGTCGATCGCAAGGTCGTTGCCATCGCCTATGAAACAATTCAGTTCGATAATGGAGCTTTGCCGCTGCTCATGCCGATGAGTGAAGTTGCCGGACGAATGTCGATCCAGATCGGTGCCCAATTCCTTGAGAAGCCGCATGGCGGAAAAGGTGTTTTATTAGGCGGCGTGCCTGGGGTAGCGCCTGGTGAGGTGGTCATTATCGGCGGCGGAATCGTTGGTACAAATGCGATTAAGATCGCTGTCGGATTCGGCGCTTCTGTTACCGTACTCGATGTAAGTCCAGATCGCCTTCGGCAGCTTGACGATATGTTTGGCGGGCGTATTCGAACGCTAATGTCCAATAGCTATAACATCGCAGAAGCGGTAAAAAAGGCTGATCTTTTAATCGGTGCTGTTCTTATTCCAGGAGCGAGAGCTCCTCGCTTGGTGACGGAGGAAATGGTTAAAACGATGCAGCCGGGGTCTGTCATCGTCGACGTTGCCATCGATCAAGGCGGCTCTATTGAAACGGTGGACCGTATTACTACCCACAGCAATCCTACCTATGAAAAACATGGTGTCATCCACTATTCCGTTGCGAACATGCCTGGTGCCGTCGCTCGAACTTCTACGATTGCTTTAACTAATGTAACGATTCCTTATGGCGTACAAATTGCCAACAAAGGCTATAAGCAGGCTGCTCTAGACAACAAAGCCATTGCTAGAGGTATTAATATTGCTGAGGGCAATGTAACCTATAAAGCGGTTGCCGATGCACACGGATACGATTACATTGACATTTCCGACTATTTGAATACCCCTTCTAAGCAAGTTGCCGTGTAAGGGAGAATCATGAGATATGCCAATCGTAACGATTCAGATGATGGAAGGAAGATCAACCGAACAAATAAAGTCTCTTATTGCCAGCGTAACAGAGACCATTGCAGCAGAATTGAACTCTCCAAAGGAGCGAATTCGCATTTTAGTTACAGAAATCCCCTCCACCCATTGGGGAATTGCCGGTGTTCCAGCAGCAGAAATTATCGCTCCGCCTAAACATACGTAGTGACTTCCACCTGCATAAATTCAGCCACTTTATTGGACGGTGAGATCGGTACCGCCAATGATGGTGGCTATTTGTTTTGATAACTGTTGCTTAGAAAAGGGGTTTACCTAACGATGAAACAAATCAGCAATTCTAAACAAATGAAACTATCTTTTTTTGGAAAAAACCTGCTTCTCTCCGGTTTGAACATCGTCTTGATTGCGCTTATCCTCATTACAGCCAGCTATTTTATCCAAGAACGAGTTTTAGTCAAAACCTTAAATCAACAGGCAGAAGGTTTTGCAGCGCTTGCTGCAAGTGAATTCGAATTAGCCGAAGTTAAAGAAGCTTTCCAAAATCATGACGTAAACAGTCCGCTCCACAAAAAACTTATTGGGAAAATAGCACATTTTCAAAATACGAACAACAGTGTATCCCAATCCTATTTATACTCTGTTGATATCGCACAAGGAAAAACGCCGATTCTGCTAGCCGTCCCGCAAGACTATATTGACTCCGGCTACACGCCGGGCACCGCTTATGAGCAATCCCCCGTCATGCTGAAGGTCATGAAAAAGCTGCTCGAAAGCAAAAAAGCAGCAACAACAGACATTTACACAAACAGTTATGGACAATGGATAACCGTCGTTCATCCCATCATGGATGAGCAGAACAATGTCATTGCGGCATTTGCGATTGATCTTCATGCGGATATCGTCTCCGAAGGAAAAAAAGAGCTGCTCCTATGGACGTTGTCCGTTCTGATAGCAGCGCTTCTCGTCATTTTGTTTATCCAAATTGTTGTGCTGCGCAAATTGCTTTCACCTATTAAAGAGTTGAACGGTGCTTTTCGTAAAGTTAGCGAGGGTCAGCTTGATGTGAGTCTGCCCACTAATCGTCTGGATGAATTAGGCTTATTGAATGCCCGTTTCAATGAAATGATATTAAGCTTACGAGACATGATTAATGGTGTACAGCAAAATGCCCATCAAGCAACGATTCAAGCGAATGAACTAGCAACGAATGCCGAGCAAAATTCGAAGTCGCTTAGTGAGGTTTCACACCGCATTCGCCAGGTTGCTGTTGGCGCAGAAACGCAGGAACAGGTAGCCTTCGAAAGCTCTCGTGCGATGGAGGAAATGGCAGTGGGCATACAGCGTGTAGCTGAATCCGCAGCTAGTATGGCGGTTGCCTCTGAGGATATGTCTGAGGAAGCCTCACAAGGCAATCTCTATATTACGAAAGTTATCCATCAGATGGATGGCATCCATCAATCCGTTCAACAATCGTCCGCTTCCATCAACTCGCTAAGCGATCGCTCTAACGAAATTGTGCAAATTGTCGAGGTCATTGCTGGAATTGCATCACAGACCAACTTATTGGCACTGAATGCCGCCATTGAAGCAGCCAGAGCCGGCGAACAGGGAAAAGGATTTGCAGTTGTCGCAAGCGAAGTTAGGAAGCTAGCTGATCAATCCCATCAGGCTGCCACTCAAATTGGCGTATTAATCCTTGAGATTCAACGAGAAATAACGCAGGCGGTACATGCCATGGATGAAGGAACGAAGGAAGTAACACAAGGCATGTTAATCGCGGAGGAGACGGGAGATAAATTTCAAACCATATATGCGGCCACGCACAATGTTGCTCAGCTGATTCAAGAGGTTTCAGCCATATCTGAGCAAATGTCAGCGGGCTCTGAGGAAGTCGCCTCCTCTGTTCAGGAGCTCTCAACTATAGCTGAAAGCTCTTCAAAGGCTGCTATTGACGTCGCTAATGCATCGGATGCACAGCTCGATTCTACGAAGGAAATTAGCGCTTCCGCTGTATCACTTAATGAAATGTCCAAGCAGCTGCAAACATTAATTAGCAAATTCAAATTATAAAATAAAAAAAATGCGTCGGCAGATATAAAGCATACACTCTGCCGGCGCATTCATTTCCTCCCACCTAAATAGGGAAAGCTTATTTTGTTCAGGGCGTATTAAAAAAATCATAGTTTTACCTTGTTTTTCACAACTGCACTCTTATGAATTTTCAGTTCATCACGGTATTCCACCGTCTCAATTTCGCAGTCTATACCTATAATTACATTCTCTCCTCTAACGATACTTGCCTTCGTATAATGAAGCTCGATGTTATCGCCCTCGATCAACCCCGCATTGAATATAACCCCGTCCATCGATTTCATCAGCCTCAGCAATGTTCCCACTTTGCTTCTTTTAATTTTGATTTTGCTGCCTCCGACCTCTTTGGCAAAGCTAGGCCCGAACATACTAATAGCCAGCTTATCTGAGCTTAATAATCCATCGATATTTACTGCGCCATTTATGTGCAGCTCTTCCGCTTCACAATCACCTGCTGCATCCAATTGACCCGTTAATTTAATTTTGTCTACTCTAACTTTTCCTTTTGACTTCATCTCACCTCGTCCTTGCAAGCTAAGCCCGTTTAAGCTGCCGTCAACGGCACATACGCCCGTTATCTTCATATCTTTCGCAATTAAATTTCCAGCAATCTTGACTTCTCCCGTCAGCCTGAGCTTCTCACAATCCACATCGCCGTTAAATTTACATTCGCCTGTTATATTCACATTTTGATAAAACCCGCCCGCTGACGTTGTTTCACCTAATACTTTCAATGGATTCCGTATAGGCTCAGTCACTAACCTTCTCCTCCTTCATAATTGCAGCGCCGGGATGTACGGACAGCTTCGAGCGATATTCTACTCGTCCTATCGAGCAGCCCTGACCAATGATGACAACATTACCCCTAACGATATCTGCAGTTGTAAATTCAATATCAATATTGTCGCCTTCAATGACCCCAACACGCAGCTCAGGCTTTAGCTTCGGAATAATTCCACTGAATAATTTATTCCACATTCCCACGTCTGCCTGCCTGATGACCAGGTTTTCCACGCCAATCTCATTCGCTTTTCCTTGGCCTTGCAGTTGAAATTCCAGCTGGCCCGCACTGAGCAAGCCGCCAACCGTGAAGCCGCCCTTACCTGTAAAATGCTCTAGCTCACAATCACCTTTTATGCTCATCATGCCATTTAATTCACAGCTTTCGCCGCTAACTCCGCCCGCGATAGTAAGCAAACCATCCGCCTTCATATTTCCAAATTTCATATTGCCTTTCACATCCATCGTACCATTAACTTCAAGCTCATCTGCCGTAAGATGTGCCTTCATTCGTATATGTCCATTTCCCTTAAATCTACGCGCAACAATAGGTCCGCTTACTTTGCCAACACCATCTATAGATACGTTATCGTAGCTTCCACCTGCGGCACCGCTAACTCCGCTAATCTTTAAATCTGACAGCTGATATTCCGTCATCGCTCTTCCCTCCATTAAGAAAGCTTCCCTTTTAATTGTTCAATCAAATCACCTAAGCTTAGCTTGGCAACGAGTCGGACACCTTCGTCAAATACTAAATCAGTTGGCGAGTGCGCCATGATAAAGGAAGTCATCCCCATTTTTCGAATAAAAAATAGATCCCAGCTCTTCCCCTCGAACTTCCTGACCTTCTCGTTCAAGGTTTGAAACAACAGTTCTGCTTCCTCTAAGCTCAGCTCTCCGAGGCCAAGCAGGTAGTCAACTGCAAATAAATGCACAAGCTCGTCAAAAGAATACTGTCCACCAATTCCAGATAACGCTCCGAATCTGCTCAGGGTCATTGACGAAACAATGTTACGTTCTCCAATTTCTGCAGCAGTCAATGTCATATCGTTAATAGCGGAAGTATCAGATAACTTACCCGCTAGATCATCTAACGAAAGATCATCCTTCATATTAATAATGTTATGGATGCGCGCTAATATCGTCTGTTTTGGGAAAAAGGTTTCTTGTCCTGTAAACGTTGATTTTCGAATAAACCATTCCTCAGGAATAAGCTTCTTTCGTTTCCAACGATATAATTGCCCATACGAAATGCCGGTTAAATCCAGCAGCTCCTTTTTCGAAATTAAATCCTTATCCACTATAATCACCTCTCGAAATGATCGTAACATAACACTGTTACGTTGTAAATGAGAATATCGCAATAAAGAAAGGTTAGGCTGGCTTGATATTCTTCATTTATATAAAAGAAAAAGGCAGCTCCCGATTCCATTACGAATCAGAAGCTGCCTTTTAATGAAAAAATTTTAGGAATTTATGCCATGTTCATTTCGGATGTTATACATGCCTTGAATTAGCAGCTCCGCAGGATCCCGGTTCAACTGCAAATGTGTCAACAATAGATGTAACGGAATAGCGCAAACGTTGTTTCCGTCTTTAATCGTTGGAAATCCAGCTTCAAAGACTGGACCGTGTTCTTCGTTCCAAGCTAGACCCGCATGTACCTGTTCCGGAGCAAACTCTTCCGTCACAGCTGTTATACATTGCGGAACGAGGATTTTGTCGATTACCGCTTTAGCCTCCTCTTCACTTGCAGCTGCTTGTGAGAGAGGTTTCCCACCCTCGATCTCCATAAGATCGACGAAGAAAGAAGCCATCCACACCGCAGGATCATTCCCCGATTGGAATCTGTTGACCAACTCATGCAGGAAAAATCCGCAGGAATATACGCTGTCCGACTCATCCTTCACATGAAATACAAAAACTGGGCCATAAGCTTCGTGGTTCAACACTTGTCCTTCAACATCGTTAAATTGCATTTTTAAAGCTACGATGCCATTATGGTGAACAGCCTTAATAAGCTCCGCCCATTTCTCCTCGGTCATCGCCGAATCCTTACTGTTTACTTCCTCATTTGTTGTCTCATTGTTTATTGTCATAGTTTTACTCGTCTCCTATAACAGCATCATCTTGTAAATCTCGTTTTTTTCACTAGCCTATCCATCAGCAAGCTTTCTGCTCATTAATTATAGATTACCACAATTACTTACTTTGTTTATATGCAAGTATTTTCCAGACTCATAATCACCTACGAAGAAACTCAGCCACATTATGGTTTCCTTGCTTGACTGCAAGAGACCAGGCAGTATTCCCTTCTCGATCTTCAGTGTTTAAATTTGCTCCATGCTCAAGCAATAAGCGAATGATTTCAATATTATCATCATGAAAAGCTGCAGTATGCAAGCAAGTATGACCATTGCTGTCCAGAAGATTAGTATCGGCATGATGCTTCATAAACAAATTAATGAGATCTATATTCCTTTCGCCTGCAATTGCAGCATGCAAGGCTGTATTGGAGGGAATGAAAGAAATCTTGGAATGAGATACAGCATTAATGTCAGCACCATAGTCAAGCAATACCTGTGCCGCTTCTTTATTGCCAAAATGTGCTGCGAAACCAAGAGGTGTAAGCCCATCCTTATTTTCGGCATTTGCTAGGCTCGGGTCCAATTCTAATAAGCTATTTAGCTGAGTTCCTGACTGAATCGCTTGAAATAAATCTTCGATCAACGGACCATTCATTTTTTCCCCACTCCATTTCAACTGGTTTCATTCTACAACATTACCAAACTTTAATAGACGATTTCAATTATAATAAAATACGTTTATAAACTATTTTTTACTGCTTCTATTTCTAACAATTGTGATAGATTAAAATAGATAGGTATTTTTGCTTGCATGAGGTAAATGCAGGGATTAGAGAGGCGTGTGAAGTATGGAATTATACATATCAAATGAATGGACTAACGATGATAAATCGTATGTTAGCAGCAATATGTTTGCTTTTAATTTAAAGCATTTTCCTGATGACCTTAAAGGTCGCTATCAGGAGGTGAATTTATTTCTCAAAAACGCTGATGGGCAAATTTTCGGCGGGCTTCTTAGCGAAATATGCTGGAACTGGATGCAGATTGAGTACTTATTTGTTGCGGACGAAATTCGTAAATCCGGGTATGGCAAGCAGCTTTTAGACGAGGCCGAAAAAATAGCTAAAGCGAAAAACTGTGATTTCATAAAGCTGGATACCTTAAGCTTTCAGGCGCTCGATTTTTACAAGAAGCAAGGTTTCGAGGTGTTTGGTTCGATACCGAATGCTGGCGGTTATACGCACTTTTATTTAAAAAAAGACCTTTAACCGCTTTGCTTTTCTAATTAGAGCGCCAGATTAAAAAACCTCCATCGAAAGATGGAGGGAACCTTGTCGAAACTGATTATAAGAAAAATAATAGGACGATGCTCCTCCCTCATCTTTCCTTCTTACCTAATAAATGAAGAATTGAAACATTCATGTCCTCTAGTGTTCAAGCTGCTTCCATATTTTATTGAGCCACTCCGCAAATAACTCCTTCTCCTCGAATTGCGGATAATGAGCGGACTGTTCAAACAGAACAAAATCTTTCACAGGAGCATGCAGCACGTCAAAATATTGTTTTGCAGCATTCACCGATGTCATATAATCATATTTCCCCATCACAAAATAACTAGGAATATCCAGTGTCTTCACTACATCAATAATATTATTGCTCGCTTCCTCAGCGAGCAGCATCTTTTGTGTTACAGAAATTCCTCTTAAATAGCGAACAACATCAAGCAAATTATACTCAGGCTGAAACAGAAATCCTTTGTAATAATCCATGTTGTCGTCAATTATCCTTGCTGCACCGCCATATTTTCGAATGATCGATCTAGGCGTCGTTTCCTCCCCTTTTTCGATTGGTTCTCGAAGTGACTCTAATCTTTCCACTTCCTTGGTATTGTTAGCCAGCTTCGCCTGTTCTATAACGTATTGCAAACTATCCAATTCGCTCGTTACCGTATCAGCCACTTGCCCAATTCCGATATAAGCCGCAAACTTGTCAGGTGCCTTAGCCGCAGCTTTCATCCCAATGTATGTGCCAAAAGAATGACCGATCAGCAGCACTTTCTGTTGTCCAAATTTCGCGGTTACATAATCGGTCAACGCAAGCAGATCATCCACAAGCACGTCTGTCGTTAGATTAGAATAGTCTTCATTAAAATGATAAGATTTCCCGCTCCCGCGCTGGTCATAATGTACAATTGTATAATTTTTCTCAAGCAGATCTTGATATTTCCTTACATACGGAATTTCAGAACACCCCGGGCCGCCATGCACAAAAATGACAATCGGATTGCGTTTGTCTACTCCCCTAATCATCACTTCATGCCCAGTACCATTGATTTCAATTTGCTCTAACGTACTTATGCTGTTGTCACCTTTAATGCGAGGTGTCCACGTTGGGAATATCAATCCGACCAGAACAATCAGAACGATGATCATAATAGTGACCTTCCCTATTTTTATTATTTTCCTATTCAAGAGCTGGCTCCTTCAAAACGTTATTATCCTTTCATTATAAATGATTTCATTTTGACTTCATAATTAACGATTTCCTTGCTAAACTTTGCTGCTGTATGAAGAAATGAAAAAAACGACATCGCTGTCGTTTCTCATGGCTTTGATGATATAGAGGTAGTGAATTAAAAAAACTGAACACTATTATGATGCAGCTTCATCTGATGCAGAGAGCCTTTTTCCATAAACCCGATATAGAATGAGACCAAACAGCATGCCGACAAAAGATATGGCGGAAATAGACAAGTACAATGTTTTGCCTCCAAAGCTACCATACACAGCTCCGCCTACATAGGAGGCTAAGATGCCTGAAACACCAAAAAACAGCAGCGCAAGCACCGTTTGACCTGTCGCGCGCCATTCGGTTGGTACTATTCGATAAAGATACTGTATAGCTGCTGAATAGAACACAGGGAAAGTCAACAGCTGTAAAATTTGCAAATACGCGAGTATGTGCGGATCGGTAATCCAAGCTGACAGGAAAAACCGAAGGAAATAGAACACGGCTGAAAACGAAATAATAAGCAGCTCTTTACCTTTGCGCATCCACCAAAAGCTCAGAGCGAACACTACAATTTCACTGCCTGCTGCCAAGAAGAAAGCTTGACCAACCAATTCGGTACTCCCGCCAAGCTCACGAATGTATACGCCAAGAAAGGTATCGTTCATCCGTGCAGGGACGGAACAGATAAACACCAAGAGCAGAAACATTAGTGTCTCTTTATTGCTAATAAAATGCTTGAGGCTCTTTAAGGTAACTGGCTTGCCTGTCACAGGCGCATCCGGCATAATCCAACCTATAATAAAACTGATTAACCCGATTCCTCCAAAAAGCAGCGCCAAGCTATGTTCACCGAAATAAGAGATAACATAACCTGTAAGCAGCGCTGCTAAGGCATAACCCAATGCGCCATAAGTACGAATAGAGCCATAGCTGGTTCCTGAAGATTCGGCAATTGTAAAATTCAAGCTTTCCGTTAATGGATCGATGGACATGAGAAAGAAGTACAGCAGCATCGCGTACAGAATGAGCTGCGGATAACTGCTGGAATCATAAAGCAAATAACCAATTATGGTTGAGAAAAATAACAGTACCAACAATACTTTACGAATGGATTTGGTTCTATCGCTTATCATCCCCCATAAAGGTTGAGCGATGAGCGTAACAAATCCGCCTGTTCCTATAATGAAGCCAATTTGCGAAGGACTTAGTCCTTGTACATCTAAATAAACCGGAAGGAATGAAATAAACATTGCCAGCAGTGCAAAATACAAAAAATTAAAGCCTCGTAATAAGTTTGATGCCTTCATAAAAGTTTAGTTCCTCCACTTGTTTCTTAAATATAGCTATCTCAATCTTTTATTCTACCATGAAATGAAGTTTTATATGTGGCTCAAAATCAAAAAACGGCATCTCTGCCGTTTTTGGTTTCCATTTATGCTGCTGAATTTGCTTTCAGTGAGGCTTATCTCATTGCGCGAACATAATTTCGAAAATGTTAATGTGGATTTTATATTTTATTAATAACTGGTTTCTTGGGCGTTTAACTCTATCCTCTATTATAGAAACAGGCAATAACAACCGAAACGATCTGAGGAGGATTTACAAATGAGAAACTATAAGAAAAAAGCAGCAGCCCTTTTGGTTGCAGCTGCACTTGGAGCATCGACCATTCCGTATGCTGTTATGAACGTATCCGCAGCACCAGCAGTCATTACAAAAGTTTCTGCATCCTCACCATTATCCAATAAAGATATAGAAGCAGCTGTTAATGAGCTCGTAAAGCTTGGTGTTATGCAAGGTTATCCCGACCAATCCATGGGTACCCTAAACCCCATTAATCGTGCCGAACTTGCCAAAATGATCGTAAAAACTTTCCTTCTCGAAGACACTGCTCCAAATACAGTAACCTTAACGGATGTGAGTCCGAATGCTTGGTATGAAGATTATGCTGCAACGGTTGTAGCGCTTGGCATCATGCAAGCTGAGAACGGTCAATTTGGGCCTCGAGCTGTGGTCTCAGATGAAGAGCTGATTCAAGCCGTATCCAAAGCATTAAAGCGTGATCTCAAGTCCGTGAATGCATGGGCCAGTCCGTTCAGCTCTACGAATAATAACTTAACCCGCGGCGAAGCTGCTTATTTGTTGCAAACCGCTCACAAGGCTATTCCATCGGACCAAGCTAAAATCACAAACGTCCAAACGCTAAATGCCATTACCCTCATCGTGACTTTCGATAAACCGCTTACGACAACGGATGAAGAATTCACGAAGGCAAAAACAGATTTTGCATTTAACGATGGTCTTACTTTAACCAATATGCCGCGTCTAAAAACCGGTTCCATCGCAACCTATATCGTTCCTACTTCCGTTCAGCAAGCAGGCACAACCTATAATCTCACTTATAAAGGACAACATGCCGCTTCTTTTACTGGAAATGCAACGAAAGTAAATATGACAACAGCAAGCCAAGTAACAAATGATACGTTTGAGGTAGAAGCGCTGCAAGCAAACGGAGTAACTGACTATGGCTATATCATCTCAGCCTATAGCGGCGGTCGAGGTGCGAATGCATTCATCCTCGATGAGAACAACCAAGTAGGCGGCAAGACATTCCAAATCATTTCTTCAATGCAAGCTCGCCAAGTGACGATTACACCTGAAGGCGGTCAACCGATCATTGCGAAATATGTACCTTTCACACAATCAACAGATGGCAAGCAGGAGCCTAAATTCCGCCTTCCCGAAGGGCAAACATTGAAGCCGGGCGTGACTTATATGGTAACGTCAGATTGGGCTGCTATCGCGAACGCTTCCTTTGTAGCAAAAGAAATACCAACCTTGCAGTTAACTGGTGCTGAAGCTGCTAGTGAAACTACGATTCTCTTGACTCTAGCACAAGACCCTGGAGATGAACTATTCTCTGGCCGCAGTGTTGAGTTAACGGCGCCAACTGGCGAGAAGATCGTTGCTTCCTATAAATATTCCAGCCGTAAAGGCGCAGTTGGCGTATTTGATTTGGCGAAAGACACGAAATTAACGCCAGGAACAACGTACACAGTAAAACCGATAGGCTCGTGGGCAACCGCCCAAGATGTTACAATGTCCTTAAAATAAATTAATTTCTGAGAAAGGATGGGTGTGTGATGTTGCGATTAATTATAATCATGCTGGCTCTTGTCATTTCGGGCTGTCAGGAAAATAATGATCAGGAATTAACAAATGATGAGCAGCATGCAGCCCAATCGGTGAACAACGAAATGGACAAGTTGAATAAAGCTTTGTTAGCAGCAGCAAAACAAGGAGATCGAGCGTCAATAACTAAGCTGCTAGCCGAAGGTGCCGACATCAACGCGACCGACGATCAAGGCAGAACCTCTGCAATGATTGCAGTGCATACGAACCAGCTCGATGTGTTTAACCTCTTCATAGAGAAAGGAGCAAATATCAATATTCAAGATAATCGCTCTGATAACCCGCTCCTTTATGCAGGCGCAGAAGGGCTAATGGACTTCGTTCAAGCTTCGATAGCTGCCGGCGCAGATACAACCATCACCAATCGCTTTGGCGGTACCGCACTCATTCCAGCTGCAGATCGTGGACATGTCGAGATTGTAAGAGAGCTGCTAACCACATCCGACGTCAATATCGATCATGTAAATCAGCTTGGATGGACCGCACTTCTTGAAGCTATTATTCTCGGGGATGGCGGAGCAGATCATCAGGCGATTGTGCGATTATTAATCGATCACGGCGCTAATGTAAATCTTGCGGATTCAGAAGGCGTAACCCCGCTGAAACATGCCCAGAACCGGGGTTTTAAAGAAATGATTGAAGCCTTGCAGCAAGCTGGTGCACAGAAATAGCGGAACGATAATTTATAGAAGAACAACCCACCTGGAGTGGGTTGTTCTTTTGTTTATTTTGCAATCATTACGTAAACAGATATTTCAATTTCCCATTCTTTGAATATCTCTATTACTTCAACGAACATGTTTATTACTTTTAAATTTCTGTACTTTGTAATCATATGAGTGTAGTATCTTATCAATTATTGGCTTTCGTTCTGATTCGAATTTGTGATTCCATACAACCATGCTATACAAGTTCTTAATCGTTTGGTTGTAATTCCCTTTTTCCAATCCAAGTTTTTGTTTGAAATATCGTTTTAACATTTGAATATCTCGTATAAAAACATTTGTTTCTAGATAGATGATTATGTCTGCAGACTCGAAGCTTCGTTGAACCCATTTGTAATGAACACCCTCAATAATCCATTTCTCTTGATTTACAATATCTCCAAGAGTCGCATCACGCACTTCCTGAGAATTTCGAGTATCGCTTTCTTCTCCTCTTCTCCAAACAACGTTATCCAGTTGATAATAATTAATGTCTAATTGCTTTGATAACTTCTCTGCTAGATAAGTTTTACCACTCCCAACTTCGCCAATGATATGTATCTTATTGCAGTTTTTCAAAGCAAGTATCCTCCTTTCCCCCTCTACCTAAAGTATTATTCAATCCTGTGTTTCATTTGCATTCAACGCTTTAATACTAAGTGAAGTATCGGAAATGGTCGTCCTGAACTGTCTAGTTCAGATCGTCCTTGCTGCACAAAACCATATCGTTTGTAGAAGGTGAATGCTCCTTCGTTTTGCTCATTGACATCGACTTGGAGATTGCTGCCTTTTAATGCTTCGGCATGTTTTATTAATCGACTGCCTATACCCCTTCCGTGGTTGTCGGGGTGTACGAAAAGCATTTCGATCTTTGTTCCGTCAAGCCCAATGAACCCTGTCGGTACTTTGTTTTCATTTACCTCTACCCAAATCTCAACTTCCTTTAACGCACCGTTTTGAAGCATCTGATGATAGAATGCAATATCCTTATCTGTCAAAAATGTGTGCGTATGTCGCACAGCCTGATACCAAATATCCACTAATTTATCGTGATCGTTTTCTTGATAGGGAACAATTTTGTTTATAATAACTCATCCTCCGTATTCATTCACTCATTTGTCAGAGAGTTGTTTTAACCAGGAATAACTAATACTAACCTGCGAGAATCCAAGTGATGTATATAAACCTGCATCCGATGCGACATATACATTTTCAGCACCTAAAAGCCTGCATCTCCGCATTCCTTCCGTAAGTGCAATGCTTGCTAGTCCCATACGCCGGTAATCCGGATCTACACAAACAGGTTCAATATAGGCTGCTCGACTAAGATGATCATACCAGAACCCTGCATACGCAACAAAATTCCCTTCTTCATTTTCAATTACGATATTTATAGAAGGATCATATCCAGGTGCACTCTGCATATAGCCTGAATTCCATAAATCTTTGGGGTCCGGTTCGCCAGCATGATCAAATCCGCGCCATAAAACGCGCAGCCTACGTCCATCATCTTCTTTTTTCCAAATATTTCTTACATGAAGTCCTTCAGGCAGCTTCAGATCAGGGAGCTCGTCTACGATTGACCTGCCGGAGTAAACCTCATAGAGGGCAACATCCCGTATATATCCTCTTTCTTCTAATAAAGTTTTCAATGCTTCATTGCTCTCATCCACATGAAACTCTATACTTTTCCGGCCATCTTCTTTTATTTCATATAAATTCGCTTCCGCGTATTCAATCATTTCCGAATACAGGAATGTATAATTCGGGTCTACATCCAAATATACCTCGCCTAGTTCGCTCTCGAAATGAGCAACTGCTACGATTTCTCCATCTTCTTCCCACAGTCCGATTTGTTCGAACACTCCAGCTTGTTTCAGCGGAACGATATTGGGATGAAAAACGATATATTCCCACCGGGCTGGCATAAATACATGACCAACCGACCATTTTCCAAATATACTTTTTAGAAAATCTCTAACCCTGATAAAATCATTCCTCTCAAACTGCTATTCGGTTGCGCCTTTGACGATCTACAACTATTTAAGCATAGTTACTGCAAATCAGAGATACTAGGGATAAAATAGATATAAACAAATAATCCTGCGCTTTAGATAGCAAATCCCTTTCAATCCTTCATTTTATGCAAGTTTACATAACCCTCGTTGTTGCTATTAAACAGCAGGAAAAATATTTTTTAAATTATTTATGAAATAGTGTCGATATTCCCATCAGCGGTTCGTCGTCTTAATAAAGACATAAGGCTATTTATTCTAAGGAGGCAATCAAATGTATACCGCAACTTCTAAAGACGGAACCAAAATCGCATATGACAAAATGGGTAAAGGGCAAGCACTCCTATTAGTAGCGGGTGCTTTCAGTTACCGAAAATTCCCCGCACAAGTACAGTTAGCACAATTATTGAGCGAGCACTTTACGGTTTTCAACTACGACCGCCGAGGCCGCGGCGATAGCGGCGATACACAGCCATATGACACAACCCATGAAATCGATGACCTTAAGGCGATGATTGAAGAGGCTGGCGGCTCAGCATATGTTTGGGGACTGTCATCTGGAGCAGTTCTCGCCCTACAGGCCGCTTCGAATGGAGCTAATATCACGAAACTGGCTTTGCATGAGCCGCCATTTGTTGTCGATTCAGCAGATCGCAAAGCGCCGAAAGACTTTGCACAACAGGTCAAGAAGCTGATTGCACAAAATCACCGTGCCGATGCTATCAAATATTTTATGACTAAAGGAATGGGAGCCCCCTCCTTTATAGTTGCCATGATGCGCATGATGCCAAGCGTTTGGTCTAACCTTATGGCCGTCGCACATACGCTCCCTTACGATGCAGCATTATTGGATGGCTTTATGGATGGAAAACCACTTCCTGCCAAGCTTTGGAGTACGGTTACAATGCCAACACTGGTGATTGAAGGAACCGAAAGTCCAGCTTCACTGCGGCGGGGTGCCCAGGCCATTGCGAAGGTGCTCCCACATGCCCAGCTCGTTAGTAAAAAAGGGCTTGGACATACCAAGAAGCTCGACGCCAAACGAATTTCTGTGGAGCTTATCGCTTTTTTTAAGAACAATCACTAAATAAAAATAATAACGAATAGATGTAGATGAGATGTCGATCTATCGATGATTAATTCGTCGAATAAGTAGAAGCTGAATTATCGGACTTACTTCAATCGGTATAAGCTTCACTAAAAAATAGGAGGAATACACCTATGAGATTTATGATGATTGTAAAGGCTACAACAGATTCAGAGGCTGGGGTTATGCCAAGTTTGGAGCTCATTAATGCGATGCAGAAGTATAATGAGGAGTTGGTAAAAGCCGGTGTCTTGCTTGCTGCTGATGGACTGCTGCCAAGCACCAGCGGCATTCAAATTACTTATCCGGAACCAGGCGGCAAGCCGAAGGTGATAGACGGGCCGTTTACGGAAGCCAAAGAATTAATTGCCGGTTACACGTTGATTGAGGTCAAATCCAGAGAGGAAGCCGTTGAATGGGCGCTTCGATTCCCGGACCCCCATGGATTTGGCCAAGGCGTAATTGAGCTGCGACAAGTATTCGAGGCAGAAGACTTAATGAACAATCCCGAAACCCTTGCAAAGGAAATGGAGCTTCGTAAACAAGTTGTCGACCAGAAGAATGCGTGAATTCATCCTCTCTTCACCACGCTATTAATTTGTTGAAAACGCTAAGTTTTGAGAAAGGAGATCCTTGTCGATCTCCTTTTTCATTTTCCAACTAACAATAGCCTGGCTTCCCTTTGTGGGCATAACAATTCTTCTCTTTTTTCGTTCAAGGGTCTACAGGACATACTAATTTCATATAGATAGACAAGCTAGATGCCTGTACTAGTTGGGCGAATCATATTAGAAAGGATGCGATTGTCGGTATATGGAGCATCTGTTGCCTTTAAAAGTAGAGTTTCTTCTCATGTTTGGGGTAGCACTATTTTGGACGATCGTCTATATTCTCGTTATTTACAAAGGGTTTAAGGATCAAGCCTGTGGAATGCCGCTCGCCTGCATATGTGCAAATATTACTTGGGAATTTCTATTTACCTTTATTATGCCGTTTCACCCGCTTCAGCAAATCGGGACCTTAGTGTGGTTCCTGCTTGACTGCATTATTCTGCTTCAATTCCTCTACTATTCCAAAGGCACCTATCCTAAACTCGTTATTCACGCTTCTGTTTTCGCGCTGCTTGTGATCGCATTTCTGCTGCATTATGGTATGGCGGTTGAATTCCATGATAAGATGGGCATTTATTCGGCCTTTGGCATTAATCTGCTCATGTCGATTCTCTTCATCCGAATGCTGATGATCAAAGACTTGAAGGGACAATCCCTGTCTATCGCTTATTTCAAAATGATAGGTACCTTATTCGCTTCGATCCTCTGCTTCTCGCTCTTTCCGCAATCTCTATTATTGTTTATCATGTATGTTTTGATCCTTGTACTGGACATTGCTTATATCCTACTTGTTTATAGACTTTCAATTAAAACCGTTCACAAACATACGATCAATAAAACACCGCATATCAATGCCTGATTCCTGCTAGCGAAAGCTTAGAAAGCGTAAACTTTCGCTAGCGGATTTCTGCGGAATAACCTTGCTCGGCAATTAATTGCTCGGCTGCATCAAGAATGATCGCTTTGCTTCGTGCAGCATCATAAGTCCTTTTCTTCTAAACAGCCATCTTTATAAACTCCCTCCATTATGCAAACTAACTAAGAGTTGCATTTTTGCCACTGGGTGAATACCCTATTGCAATGAACTCAAATGGAGGATACCATGATGATTCCGTTTTATCCCTATTATGGCTACGAAACAAAGTGCAAACAGGAGCCCCTAACCTTTCCGCCCCAGCATCAAGACAGGCAGCCAGGCCTTGAGTACAAAATGAACCCATTACCGATTTCCGACAACCCCGCGTATAAAGGCAGTGGAAAGCTGGCCGGCAAAGTAGCGATCATTACTGGAGGAGACAGCGGAATTGGCCGAGCTGTTGCCATTGGCTTTGCCAAAGAGGGTGCTGATGTCGTTATCGTTTATTTGTACGAACGTCAAGACGCGCTTACAACTCAGCAAATGGTAGCGCAATACGGTGGTCGCTGCCTGCTAATTGAAGGTGATCTTCGCAGGCCAGAGCTCTCCACAGAAATCATCAGAATAACACTCGAGCATTATGGAAAAATCAATTGCTTGGTGCTTAACCAAGGAGTCCAGTTTCCTCAGACGAGTATTTTGGACATCTCGAATGAGCAGCTGGAAGATACTTATCGGACCAATATTTTTCCTCATTTCTATTTGACGAAAGCCGCGCTTCCATATCTTCATCCAGGCAGCACCATCATCAGCACAGCATCCGTAACGGCTTATGCAGGTGCCCCGCTTCTGGTCGATTATTCTTCAACAAAAGGGGCTGTCGTATCTTTTACCCGTTCGTTATCGCTGCAGCTCGTTAATTGCGGGATACGCGTTAATGCTGTTGCACCGGGTCCGATATGGACACCTCTGACCGTCTCCAGCTATCCAGCTGAATATGTGCAAACATTTGGCGCCAATACGCCGATGAAACGCGCAGGACAGCCATTCGAGCTTGCTCCAACCTACATTTATTTAGCTTCAGACGATTCATCATTCGTTACAGGCCAGGTATTGCATGTCAATGGTGGAATCATGACAGAAACTTAGTCTTCGCTGCCTTCTTACCTTTTCACAAAATAAGGGGTTGCTCCTCAAGTAGATTAACCTACTTGAGAAGCAACCCCTTAGCATTTATGAATGCTTTAAATAATAGGAAGCCGTCATGGGACGTTTCTCACATTTCTTGCGATAGGTTACTGGACTAAGTCCAGTCACCTTCTTGAAAATTCGGCTGAAGTGCTCAGGATTAACATACCCTACACTTTCTGCTACATCGTAAATTTTCAACCCGTTCTCTAGTCCTTCTTTCGCTTTTTCAATTCTTAAATTAGTTAAATAGTTGATAAAATTAATACCGATTTCTTTCGCAAACTGTTTGCTAAGATAACTGTCGCTCACACCGACCATGGCGCAAATCGTAGACAAATGCAAATCTTCATTAAAATGATTATCTAATATCGCTTTAGCTTTCGCTACAACAGGGCTCAGCCAAGCAGCTGTTTTGTCGAGCTTAGGATGCAGCTTATCATGCAAGGCATCAAGAAATAATTGCAGCCATTCCATGGTCTCCTCCCATGTCTCTATACTCCGGACATGCTCAAACGGTTGAGGAAATCTTTCATGCAGCTTATCCCACGACATTCCTCGCTCATGCATCAGCGTACCCGTTTCCCAGATCAAATCGCTGAGTGCTTTTTTGATAGGATCAGGCGAGGATGGAAAGTATTCAAGCAGCAGCTTGAATCCGTGCTGAATGGACTGTTTCCATCGCATAGGGTCGGTATCTTTTAGCGCTTGCAGCAGCTCGAGCTTAAATGGCGCCCATGCTTCTTTCCAATTGTCCTTCTCTGCACCCATTGATCGTTCAGCTTCTGGATAGATCAAGTGGTCATATCCTTGATAGTAACTAAGAAAGGAAAGCCGTTCAGCTTGACGGAACAAACGATTCCACTGCATGACTCCATTGGCAGAGTCACTGATGCCGATCGATAAATGAAGATTCAAAAACTGCCGCAGCCTTATTTTCACATCCGTTAAGACGGCTTGGGTCAAACTTCGAATAGCCATCGCACTGCATTGCTCAGGGAAGGTGAAATATAGGATATAGTTCCGTTCATCATGACGACAAACGCGGCATATTCCTTCATTTCTATCCGTGTTCGTTACGGTTCTAATGGTTTGCATAATGATTTGCTTCGTATGCTCGAAGTGAACCACTTGAGATAATCTAATGAAGGCTACCTTCTGATTTTTCTCGCCCAACTGTTTCCGAACGATATTCAATCCTAATTTCAACTGTTCATCGAGTTCATATTCAGATGAGCTCAATCCATCTGACACCGACAGCTGATGGAGCATGGAACAAACGATTTCGTCTTCATCTAGGGCAGACAATTCAGGTTCCGCAGCCTTGCTCTGCTCACGCCTATTCAATTCCTCCACTGTCTTATTCAGCACAGGCGCAATATATTGTTCATCCAATTTCGCCTTTAGCATATAATCAAACGCCCCAAGTACAAATGAGTCTCTTACATAGCCATAGTCGCCATATGCACTAAGCATAATAATAAGCGGCGGGCGTTCGAACGACACATCTCTAAGTGCTGCAAGCAGCTCCACACCATTCATGCGCGGCATCTTTATATCTGCGAAGATGATGTCGATATCCTGACGATCTTTTAGAAGATGCAATGCTTCTTCTCCGTCGCCAGCCTCTCCTGCAATTTCAATATTTGTTGAAGTTAAAGCGATATATTCCCGAAGCGCTAATCTGGCTAAAGGCTCGTCATCCACGATAAAGGCTTGGTATTTCGGCATCTTACTCCCCCTCATACATCGATAGGCTTTAATTATGCTGAACATATTGCACCGCTTTGCTCCAGTTTTCATTCATCTTGTTCTGAATGCCTGCTACCGACTCGCCTGCAAAAATTTCTTGCGCCAGCTTTTTCTCGTCATACTGCGCTGCGTTTTTCACTTGTACAAATTTCTCATCTAACGCGGAATACATAAAAGGTACAAATGGATGCTCTCTATTCTCCTCATTAAAAAAGGGAAGTATGGACTGAACATCCGTTAACGTCGATGAGCTTTGTGAGTTATTTATAAAAGCCTGATAAACCTCGGGGCTGAATACCCATTCTAGAAATTGTATCGCTTCTTCTTTGTTTTTGGAGTTTTTGTTAATCGCCATATACTGGTCCGGCATCGTTACAGAAAGCAGCGGTTCTTTGGTCGTTTCCCTCCACGGCAGTGCAAAAGCACCTATATCCTCATCATTGCTCACTTTTGCCACATGATCCGAGTAATACCATTGACCGAGTGCGATCATTGCCGCTTCTCCGGACTGAAACAATTGTTTCGCCTGATCAAAGCCAATTTCGAGCGCGTTGGGACCAGCTAATTTATTTTCAGCGATCGTCTTGAGCATATCGGCTGCTTTGCCAAAGGCTGAGCCTTCTCCGAATGGCTTCAATTCGTTTGATATATTGGCCAAATAGTTCTCGTCCTTCGAAAGGATTGGCGGTCCAAATTCAATAAATGGATAGAAGGTCCAATCATCTTTGCCCCCGATAGCAATCGGAATATATTTGCCGTGCAAATTAATTTGATTCAGCACATCCATAAATTGTCCTAAGGTTTGCGGAACACTAACGCCCACCTCTTCAAAAATACTTGGTCTATAATACACATACTCAGAGAAGGATATGAGCGGCAAGCCAAGTGTTTCCCCCTCTATTTCAGCTGGGTATTTATTTCTGCTCGTTGCTTGCAATTGATTAAGAGACAACAATGAATTTTTATAAATAGGCAAATGACCCGGTTTCAAATAAAATAGGTCAGGCAAATCATTTGCCGTCAGACGCACCTTTAAATATTGGCCGCTATTATCTGGAATCGTCTCTACTTCCACTGTTACATTTGGTTTGAGAGCCGAATATTCCTTCACCTTCTCCGTCCAAAATTCGATATCCGTCTTCGATTCCCATATTCCAAATTTCATTTTTACCGGCTGATTTTGATTGGAGGTTTGTTTCTGCGGTGTATTAACAACCAAAGAATAAATCGTATCATTGGTATCAGCCTTAAACATACCGATCCATCCTGCAAGCAAGCCTACCGATATCAAAGTAACGACTAAGACTGTGACAATATTTTTGTTAAATTTCATTTCCACTTCTCCCAGCAAAACCTGAACCCGCAAACGAATGATTGCGCTTTCAAGTATATGGCATTTATTATACAGCGTTTATGGTTAGAAAAGATGACATTTTTAGTTCAAACATGATCATTTATGCTGAAAAATCAGCCATTTCCTCATCCGGTTCATTAATCAAAGGCAATCGAATGCTAACCTTTGTTCCCTGCGGCAGATTAGACTCGTACCGTAATCCATATTGCAAGCCGTAGTGCAGCTGTATCCGTCGATGTACATTTCGATTACCCATTCCGCTAAACGTATAGGAGGCCGTTCTATCTTCAAGCTGATCAATGACGTCTGACGTCATTCCCATCCCATTATCTGCGATCGTAATGAGTAAATTTTTATCCTCCTTTGCGATTGTGATTGTGATGATTCCAGGGTAATCAATATCCTTCAGACCATGAATGATGCTATTTTCCAATATAGGCTGCAGCAATAGCTTTAACAGATAATGTCCTGTAACCTCAGGATCGATGTTCCATTCCATTTGGATGGACCTGCCGAAACGTATCTCCATTATGTACAAATAATGCTTCAAATGGTCGACTTCGTCCGCTATCGTAGTTAGAAGCCCGCCGCGGTTAAAAGAGGAAGCTAAAAGCTGTGTCAACGAGTGAGTCATGTTGCGGATATTGTCCGCTTTGCTTATTAAAGCCATAAACTTAATTGCGTTTAACGTGTTGATTAGAAAATGCGGATTAATTTGCGACTGCAGCGCGGCAAATTCAGCTTTACGCTTTTCGACCTCCTGCTTCTCACGCTGGCTTATTAACTGGCGAACCTGTTCGGTCATTAGATTAAAGGAATGGCCCAGCCTCACCATCTCCAAGCTGCCTGAGCCTGTAAATTTCGCATTTAAATCTCCACCCGTTACACGAACCATTTGGTGGAGCAGCACACGGATCGGCTTTGTCACATTGGAAACAAAATAGAAGGAAACGAGCACAAACGCTAAAATGATCAAAATAGCGAGAAACCACACAAACGAATTTACATTCCGGTAATTGGCGAGCAAATCTGCGAATGGAATAATTTGAACAATGTACCAATCCGTATTGTCTACTTTTGCATACGTTATTAATTTCTTATTGTCCTCTGAGTCATCCACGAAAGACCCTTCTACCCCGCGGCTTATTTCTTTCGACCAATTGTTCACAACGTGGCTTCCTCTATCAATAACTGTATTCGAAGCGATGATTTGACCTTTGCCGCTTACAATATGCAGAACTGATTCCGAATTATCGCGTGACTGCAAAATATGATCGAAAGTTCCGCTTTCAAATGTAAATAGGATCAATTCCATTTTGGACATTCGATTAGTCGTGCTTGGAGAGAGCGCAGCGGCCATCATGTACGGATTGTAATTCCCATAAAGAGCGTTGGGAAGCATGCCTTGAAACCGTATGACATCAGGCTTGCTAATCGTGTCACGGTACCAATCTTGCTCGCGTACAGCAGAGTCATCCATCATCATGTTTTTTAAATAAGAATATGATTTTCCGTTATCAAAAAAAAAGTTAACAGAGAGCACACGGCCAGAGACGGATGCGGTGTACTTCTCGATCATTATTTTCAGCTTATTGGCAGCCTTCTGCTTCTCGATGCCGCTCAAACGATTAATATCAAAAATGGTGAAAATGACATCCTGATCTACGCCAATCGAAGCAAACAGACCAGACATGCGATTGATTTCTTGACTTACTGAATATGAAAGCGCTTTCGATATTTGCAGCGAGCGCCCAGTGTTTTGTTCGAGAATATCCCGTTCGTAAATGTTCAATATAACGGAGCATATTAAAAAGACAGGTACGATAACAACTGAAATAAAAAATAGTTTTAATATGGTAGACATGCGCAAGTTTTTTTGCATATTGGCTCCTTGATTAGATGTTAGGCTTACTCCTCGTATATAACCACCTCAAGCTCATCGCTGTCAATATTCATTTTGGCAAAATCAGTTTCCTTTCTATTAATAAAGTAATGCACCAGCTCGCTGTTTGCTGTAACCGCTTCCTTATGAGCAATAACCAAATATAAATTGAGTACAAAATATGACGGATTCAGTTCAAAAATGGTCATGTACCCGGTTGCATACCCAGCTGTATACTTACCAAAAAAAGGAGGAGTCAACAATGCAAAGAAACAAAATATTTTCGATTTTATTAACAGTAATGATGATCTTTTTAGCCGTCGGGTGCTCAAACTCGAAGAGCAACAACCCGGAGGTTACCAAGTCTCCCGCTCCTGCTGCAACAACCGAGCCCACTTCTGCTGCCGAGCCAAGTCCTGATGCTGCCGGCCTTGAAGGCAAAGTCGTCTTCTGGTCCATGTGGAGTGACACTGAACCGCAAGCAAAAGTGATTAAAGTGGCAGTCGATGAATTTAAAGCTGCTAATCCAAAAGTTACCGTCGATCTGAAGTTTACAGGACGGGATATTAGAAAGCTCATTAAACCAGCACTCGACGGCGGCGAACAAATCGATATATTCGAGGATGATCCTTCCGTTACAATGGCGATAGTTAAGGACCATTTGCTGAAGCTGGATGAATATTTGGCTACACCCTCTGTAGGAATGGAAGGAAAATCATTGCAAGATTCACTTATGCCAAGCTTAATGGATTGGACAAAATCGTTGTCAGTAACAGCAGGACTTGAAGAAGGCCACTATGCGATTCCGCAGCAGCCGTTCGCTGTACTATTTTTCTACAACAAAGAAGTGTTTGAGAAAGCAGGAATTACGACTCCGCCTAGCTCATGGGAGCAGTTTATGGAATATTGTGAGCTGATTAAGAAATCTGGCGTTGCTCCAATTACATTCGATGATGCATACCGTGATTTGTTCATCGGCGGATACCTCAGCAGCGCAATGGGCAATGAATGGGTCGACGCACTCGTGAATGACAAAACAGGCGAGATGTGGAAGGATCCGATCATCCTTCAGTTCGCCAAAGATATGGTCATGATGAAAGAGAAAGGTTACTTCTCTTCTAAGCTTGCAGGCAGTAAATACCCAGCTGCACAGCAGGATCTCGTATTCGGTCAATCCGCAGCTTATCTGAACGGCACTTGGCTTCCGAATGAAGTTTCTGCCACAGCAGGTCCTGATTTCAAATGGGGCTCCTTCCAATTCCCAACTGTGCCTAACGGCAACGGAAAAGGCCAGAATGAGCTGACATTTGGCGCACAAGCTCTTATGCTGAACAAAAACAGTAGCAATAAAGAAGTTGCTATCGAATTGGTTAAATATCTGGTAAGCCAAAAAACACAAGCTGAAATGGTGAAGCAAGCTCAAGCTATTCCCGTTTCTATCGATACAGAATGGCCAGCAGCACTCGCTGAAGCAGAAACAGCAATTAACAACGCTAAGGTCAATGCGCCTTGGGGCTACGGAATCAACAACTCCGCTGACTTCTCCAAAGGTGTAATCGTACCTGTATTTATGGAGCTTGCCGCTGGTAAATTAACGGCAGACGCTTACGTCAACAAAATGAGTGCAGAAGCCAAAAAGTTTTATGGCACAAAATAACGTTAATTAAATACTTCGATCATTGTGCAGCGATCCTTCGGATTGCTGCACAATGACGTTATAACGGATTATGAATCATATCCGGGAGGGAAATTTACATGCAAATTAAAAAACCGATGATTGCCCTTTTCCTTTTGCCGGCGGTACTCATCTATCTTGCAGTCTTTCTATATCCAACGCTTAGAGCTTTGCTGATGAGTTTCTATTCCTTGCCGTCCATATCAAGCAAAATGTCAGAGTGGTCATTTATCGGATTCGAAAATTACTCAGACCTGTTCCGCAACAGCTATTTTATGGACTCTGCATGGAATGTATTGAAAATATGGCTGTTTGGCGGCATCATCACGATTTGCTCCGCCTTCCTATTTGCTGCTATTTTATCATCCGGCGTCCGCGGCAAAACGTTCTGGCGCTCGCTCGTTTATTTGCCGAATACCGTATCTGCAGTCGTGTTATCCGTTATTTGGATTCATTATATATTCAATTCAAGCTATGGCTTCTTAACGAAGCTGTTCCGTTTCCTTGGACTCGATATGCTTGCCGATATTCAGTGGACGAGCGACAGTTATTTGTTCCTCTCCATGCTGCTGGCGTACTGCTTTGGTTCCATCGGCTACTTTATGCTTATCCTTAACGCCGGAATGGACCGTATTCCACGCGATTATTACGAAGCTGCTCTGCTCGAAGGGGCTAATCCATTGCACAAGTTTTTCCGAATCACGCTGCCGCTGCTTCAGGACATATTCCGTATGACGCTCGTTTTATGGACGGTAACAGCCGTGAATTTCTTTGTCTGGTCCGCTACCTTTGGCGGTGCGAGTGAAAGCGTCGCTACGATGACGCCGGGCTACTTTATGTATCTCAAAGTGTTTGGCGACGGCACTTCAGTTTATACGACGGATGCCTTTAATGTAGGAGCAGGCGCGGCAGTAGGCGTTAGTATTACGATATCAATTCTAATCCTATCCGCCATCATCAATCAGTTCTTCCGTAAAGAACGTCTTGAATATTAAAGATGAGGTGTTAGCATGGTTAATAAAATTCGGTACGTCCCGCTCTATTTGTGGCTGCTGTTCACGATTGTATTGTTTGGTTTCGCCATTCTAGCTTCACTGAGCACAACCAGAGGCATTTTTACAAATTCACTATTTGAGAGCGGCATTCATTTCTCCAATTATATAGATTTATTCAAAACCCAGAAGATGGGACGGTACTTTCTGAACAGTGTCATTTATACCGTTTCAGCTTGCGTTGGTGTTCTCGTATTCGCTGCTCCTGCCGCTTATGTTTTGGGCAGAGTAAAATTCCGCGGCAAAAAAATAGTCAATCTGATGTTTTTATCCGCAATCTCCATCCCTGGCCTGCTCATATCCATCCCGCTTTTTTCATTGTTCGTTGAGCTGAAGCTAACGGGTTCCATTATTACGCTCGTACTAATCTATATTTTCACTAATATTCCGTTTAGCGTATTCCTTCTCACCGGATTTTTCGCTTCCATTCCGAAGGAGTTGGAGGAATCAGCAGCTGTTGACGGCTGCGGACCTATCCAAACGTTTATCAAAATTATATTGCCCGTTGCCCAGCCTGGCCTCATTACAGTTTCTATTTTCAACTTTATGTCGATATGGAATGAGTATTTGTATGCGCTTATATTTGCTGGTGATCCGAAATATCATACGCTCGCGCTTGCATTGCAATCCATCGTACTCGGCTTTACCAACACAGGAAACTATTCCGGTATCTTTGCAGCATCCATCATCGTATTTTTGCCTACTTTCATTTTGTATTTGTTTATTTCCAAGCGAATTGTTGCAGGCATTACGGTTGGATCAGTAAAAGGATAGAAAGGAGTTCATTCACTATGCGTGTATATCAATCTACCTTACGGATCGAAGGCTCAAGCATTGGCGGTCAAAATCCGCTGCCTATGTTCCGAAATCGTCAAACACATAGAGAAGTCAGCGATAACGGCACTCTTCCAAGCGAGCTGCGATCGAAGCTAGGATATGAAGCAGGGGAACGTTATTTACCCTATCGAATGCAGGATCGTTATACTAGAGATCGGAAAAATCTATTGCTAGAAACTATCGTGCTCGAAAATGAACATTTGCAGGCTGTTTTTTTACCTGCTTATGGTGGAAGATTGTATTCTCTTACGGAGAAAAAAACGAATCGCAGCCTTCTCTATACGAATCCGGTGCTGCAGCCTGCCAACCTAGCCATATTGAACGCTTGGTTCTCTGGAGGAATCGAGTGGAATATCGGTCAGCTCGGACATACGTTTACCACATGCTCCCCCGTTCATGCAGCCATTCTGCAAGATGAGAACGGAAACGATTTTCTAAGGCTTTATGATTATGAGCGCTGTAAAAACGTGTTCTGGCAAATTGACTTTCATTTGCCCGCTGGTTCAAACAAGCTCATTCTTTATGTGCGGATCGTTAATGACAATGACAAGTCGGTTCCGATGTACTGGTGGACGAACATCGCTGTAGAGGAAACACCGCAAGCCCGTCTTTTTTCATCAACAGATGAAGTCATTTATATTGACCATAAAGTGAAAGGATTTGGCCTTGGCAAGCTGCCGTATCTGCCGACTGTACCGGGCAAAGACGTCACCTATCCGCTGAGCTTTCCTTTCTCGAATGAATATTTCTTTCAAACGCAGGCAGGCTGTGATGCGCCTTGGGAAGCTGTCGCTTATGAGGATGGACGATTGTTTTATGAACGCTCCACCTCTCTTCTCCGTTATCGCAAAATGTTTTGCTGGGGAAACCATGCCGGAGGAAGACGATGGTGCGATTATCTTGCTAACCCCGGTGAAGGAAATTACATTGAAATTCAAAGCGGCTTAGCGCCTACGCAGCTGCATGGACTTGATATGCCTGCTCAATCGGAGTGGGATTTCACGCAAGTAATCGGCATGACCGATATTAAAATCGACAAAGCCCACCAACAGGATTGGAATCAGGCGAATCAATACATTCAAGATTGTGTGGATCATCATATCGATGCCGAAGAAATGGAGAAGCTGCATGAGTCCATGCGAGTTCTCGCACAACAAGCGCCTGAGCAAGTCCTTTATACGGGCTCTCCATGGGGTGCGCTAGAGCAGCTGCGCCGAGAACTGAAGGAAAATCGAACGATTCCTGAAGGCTTTTATTTTACTAAGCTAAGCACAGCACCAGAAGCCGAGCATAGCAATTGGCTTTCCCTTCTTGAAACAGGAACGCTTCCAGTCCACGACGTGCAAGAAGTGCCAAAAGCATGGATGGTTCAGGATGAGTGGCTTGCCCTGCTTGAAGAGAGCCTTGAGCACCAAGAGAATCAATCATGGAACGCTTATATGCATTTGGGCATCATGCTTTATGAGCGAGGAATGGAGCAGGAAGCTATCGATGCATGGGAGAAATCGATAGACATTCAACCATCCGTATGGGTGTATCGAAACCTAGCAGAAGCGATGAAATATGTCGGACGAATCGATCTGGCGCTTGCCTACTGGAAGAAAGCCTATCTCGTTTCCAACTCGTTCCCTGATCGAGCTTTGGCTGAAGAATATTTAAATTTGCTCATTGCTGACAAACAGTACGAAAAGGCGTGGCAAATGTACAATGAATTGCCTGAAGCCTATTCGAGCAGTGACCGCATTCAAATTATAGTAGGCGTTGCCGCACTTGAGCTTGAACAGGATGCATTCGTTAAGCAATTGTTCCTTAAGGAATTTGCGGTCATACGAGAAGGTGAAATATTAATCATAGAGCTATGGTATAAATACAATGCCAAGAAGCTTGCACAATCAAGGGTTGAATCCTATTCCGAAATACATCTTGAAGAGGCGAAAAATAAATTTCCGCCGCCAACCAATATTGACTTCAGAATCATAGGTGAATAAAAAGATGACGGTGCGTAGTAACGTACCGTTTTTCTGTGCTTTGAGAATGCTGCCTCGCCCTATTCTGTTCCGTTTTAGGCATAATATAAAAATTGAAATTGGCTGTAGACATATACAAATTTTGTGTGTTACATTGATTAACATAGAGGCATGAACGAAAAACAACCATCAAGAATGGATGGCTAGAAGTAACTTGGTTGATTCTATAGTGTGTCCTGCACCTTTAGTCTCATCTGAATTACTTTTTTTATAGGCCTAAAGTTAAAGCGCTTAAACGTTTTTATTTTTTGTGTTTAAATTAAAGCGCTTTAATTTTGTTTAAGCTTGATTACATGCAAAGGAGGCTGCGAATCTGTCGACGGTTATACAACTATAATTTTAGGAGGAGTTTTAATTGCGCACTTTAAAAGCAAACAAAAGTATGATGAAATGGATGGGTCATGTCTTTCTCTGCTCAGCGATGCTTCTAACTTTATTGGGTGCACCCGCTCCACTTCAAACGAAGGTGCATGCTGCAGGAGAGCTTAGACCATTTCCGCAGCAGCTGAGCTATCCTGGCATTATAAAACCTAACCATGTCACTCAGGCAGCTATGAATACAGCAGTTTCGAGTTATTATACTTACTGGAAATCAACCTATCTAAAAAATAACCTCTCCTCATTGCCAGGCGGCTATTATGTCAAAGGGGATATTACAGGAAGCGCTGAAGGTTACGACCCGCTTGGTACTTCAGAGGGGCAAGGCTATGGCATGGTCATCACCGCTTTGATGGCAGGTTTCGATTCAAATGCCAAAACCATTTATGACGGCCTATTCAAAACCGCTAGAGCTTTTAAAAGTTCGGGCAACTCAAATCTTATGGGCTGGGTTGTTGCAGATGCTGCTGGAGCACAAGGACATTTTGGCTCCGCTACCGACGGTGATTTGGACATCGCTTATTCCTTAATACTTGCTGACCAGCAATGGGGATCAGCTGGCACGATAAATTATTTGGCAGAAGCCAAAAAAATGATTACGAACGGTATCAAGGCGAGCAATGTCACGACGAATAACCGCCTGAACCTTGGCGATTGGGATGCTAAGAGTGCATTAAATACCCGTCCCTCCGACTGGATGCTCTCGCATTTAAGAGCTTTTTATGAGGTGACAGGAGATCAAACCTGGTTGAATGTCATTAACAACTTGTACACGGTTTATAGTCAGTTCTCAAGCGCCTATTCAGCTAGCACAGGGCTGATTTCAGATTTTGTTGTCGACAATCCTCCAAAGCCAGCTCCACAAAACTACTTAGATGAATTTCCAGAAACTAATGAATACAATTACAATGCAAGCCGGGTTCCGTTAAGAATCGTAATGGACTATGCTTTCTACGGCGACACGAGAGGCCGGGATATTGCTAACAAAATGGCCGTATGGATCAAAGGCGCCACAAGCGGCAATCCGAATAACATTAAAGATGGATATAAACTAAATGGCGGAGTTAGCGGTTCCTACGCAACTGCTGTTTTTGTATCGCCGTTTATTTCAGCAGCAACCACGAGCAGCACGCACCAAGCATGGGTAAATGCTGGATGGGATTGGATGAAAAACAAAAAAGAATCCTATTTCAGCGATTCCTTCAATTTGCTTAATATGTTATTCATTTCAGGAAACTGGTGGATACCAACTGCTGGGGGAACTACGGACACCCAAGCACCTACTGCACCAGCGAATTTGACTGCATCCGCTGCATCAAGCAGCCAAATTAATTTGAACTGGTCAGCTTCTACCGACAATGTTGGCGTATCAGGTTATCAAGTATTTCGCGGCGGCACATTAGTAGGCTCTCCTTCTGGCACGACCTATACTGACACTGGCCTAAACGCTTCCACGTCATATAGTTATACAGTGAAGGCCATTGATGCTGCGGGCAATCTTTCTGCGAGCAGCAATACAGCCAGCGCAACAACGAGTCCGAATTCAACAACAACGAACCTTGCTTTAGGCAAGACCGCTGTAGCAAGCTCAATTGAGGGAACAGGATTTGAAGCTTCCAAAGCGACGGATGGCAATTCGACGACAAGATGGGCGAGTGTTGAAGGAAGCAACAACGAGTGGATTTACGTAGACCTTGGTTCCATTCAAAACGTCAACCGTGTGAAATTAAACTGGGAAGCCGCTTACGGTAAAGGCTATAAAATCCAAGTTTCCACAAATAGTACAACTTGGACAGACGCTTTTACAACGACAACAGGCAATGGAGCCATCGATGATATTACGTTTACATCCAAAAGCGGAAGATATGTAAGAGTGCTTTGCACGGCGCGAGGCACAGCTTACGGATACTCACTTTTTGATTTCGAGGTATACGGCTCTTAATAGGTAAACACACACAAAGCCTGACCGATAACTGTCGGTCAGGCTTTGTTTTGTTTGCCTCTCATTTAACGAAGGCCGTCTAGAAGCTTACGCAGCGTCTGCAAACAATCCTCCATCGCTTCAGCAGCCTCAGCGGTATCCGATATTTGTGCGAGCCAAAGTGCCGCTTCATTCATAGCTCCCGACAGCAAATGAGTGGCAGCATCCAGACGAACACCCTTAAGGTAGCCCTGCTGCTGCATCATTTCCAGCTGTTCAAGCAGCAATTTCATCGACTGCTGCTCATCCAGAAGCCGCCACTCCTCCCAGCCAAGCACGGCAGGACCATCGATTAGCATGATCCGCCTGTTTTGCGGCTCGATTGCAACAGTCACAAATGCGCGGCATCCCAGACATAATTGCTCCCACAAATCGTCGCTAAGCAAAGCCTCTTCCTCCAGCCGCTGCGCTACTTCAGATTGAACAAGTGAAAGCACCGCTCGGAATAAACCTTTTTTGCTGCCAAAATGGTGATAAACAGCCCCCCGAGTGACCTCAGCATCTTTGGCTATTTCCTCTAGTGAACTGTCCGCAAATCCGAAAGTGGTAAAATGATGCCTCGCCACATCCTCTAGCTTATGAATCGTCTCTTCCGTATCTTTTTTCGTTTTCCTCATCCTGTTGCTCCTATTTTCTTAAAAGCTCAGAAGGAGCTTTAAGCAAGCTTATTTAATTATCAGCTGCTGCTCCCTCTTGCTGCCACACGGATTGCACATAGTTCATGCTTTCTTGTTCCGAGGGCGGAATAATTGCAATGACATCTATTAATACGCCGCCGGGATCAGAGAGAATAAAATGTCGTTGCCCAAAATCCTCATCGCGAATATCCTGCTCCAAAGACAGCTTCGCATCAAGGACCAAGCGCTTGTACTCACTATCTACATTATCAACTTCCATGTTAAGAATCAATCCTTCAGCTCTCTTACGATAGTTCGCGGGAACCGTGGAATGACTTGCTGATAGCAGCGCTAATTCATAAAAGCATTGCCCTCCACCCGTCTTCCGCAAGCTCACATACCAGTCAGACTCGTACACAACTTCAAAACCAAAGTAACGTTGATAAAAATCAGCACTTTTCGCTACATCCTGTGACATCACAACTGGATAAAAACTGTTCATTTTCAAATGGAAGCTCTCCTTTAGTATTTATAGGATTGAATATAGTTGGATTTTAACATACATACAGTATGTATGTAAATAGCATATGATTTACTCTGCATGTTTAAGTGACTTAACCCAATAATATAAAATTTTACAATTAATCATCAAGCACTTATTATATCCATAACAGATATATCAACAATGGATATATCCATTAAAGATACATCTTTGAAGTGGGGGTGATCTATTGTCTAGAAATAACTCGCTGCAAATGGATCAGTTAACTGATTCTGCCTACTACATTTTGCTTGCTCTACTATCGCCAAAACATGGGTACGCAATCATGAAGTATATCGAAGAACTGACGAGCGGTGAGATTAAGATTGGGCCAGCTACTCTCTATACCTTGATCAAGAAATTGCAAGAAACCGACTTTATTGTGCTTAATAAAGACGAAGACGAGCGCCGGAAAACCTACCACGTCACCGAAAAAGGAAGATCTATTATCGCTAGTGAAATCGAGAGAAGACTGAGAATGGCGCAGCACGGTAATGTTGCACTGCAATCTGCGAAGGAGGAATTTAATGATGGAAATGGATAAAAAGACTCGTTATATGGCATCAGCAGGGCTTGCTTTTGCAGAACATAAAGAGATGAACAAGCTAAGCAAACTATCCGAGCAAGGATGGTTTTTAGAAGAATTCTCCTTTTTAGGTTATACACTGCGCAATGGACCCAGCCATAAACTTATTTATTGCCTCGATATACGTCAATTACAAGAGAACGAACTAAACAATTATAGAGAAATATTCGAAGCTGGCGGTTGGAACCATGTATGCTCATCAGGTGATCTTCATGTTTTTTCGGCGGAACCAGGAACAGAACCCATATACACAGATCGAACATCGACGTTTGAGAAATATTCAAGAACACTTAGTTTGTACAAAATGGCTTCATTTATCTTGTTGGTTTTAACGATTGGCATTATCGGACTGCTTTATTTATCTGCTGAAGTATGGCAGAATGTCATTATTCAAAATGCCGCTGCAGTAGGTTTGGTATTTTTCTCTATTTTACTAGTCCCGTCAATTATGATGTTTGTGGCCTATTCCCTCCGAGTAAACAAGCTTAAAAGCTAGAATGGAATTGCTATACGGAGAAATGACCTTTCGGAAATTAAGAAGGTCATTTCTTTTGTCAGGCTAGCGATAGCTCAAGCCAAAGTTTCTTGAGTATTCGTTATTTAAGGTCACAGGCAGCTTCCCTTGTGGCTTGGAACCAAATATGACCTTCACAGCAGCTTCCCACGATATCGGAATCGGTGTTATCCAGTACCAATTATCAAGCGCATAGGTTGAAATATATGCCTTCACGTTCTGATATCCCAAAATATCGCTTGGGTTTCCAAGGGAGACAGCTGCTACCGGCTTTCCAGTTGCAAGTATTCCGTTCACCAGATCCACTTGCCCTTGTGGTATTTGCTGATCCGACTTTGTAAACACAATAATTCGATCTGCATTTTCAGCCTTCTCGACCGCCTTCTTAACCGCTGACTTTGTAGCATCTAACACTTCTCCCGCAGCTTCTGCTGCCTGATAAGAAATGACTTTGCCTTTGCTTATTTGCCTAACTGCTTCTGCAATCTGATCCGCATAAGCCATACTTACGACAAGCGTTGTCTGATTTGCTTCCGCATCAAATGGAAGGACATTGTCATTTTTGATGAGCGTTATGGAATCCAGTGCCATTCGCTCAGATAACTCACGGTGTTCTTTTTTCCCCACTACTTGGCTCACATGATTAATGTCTACCAAACGATGCTCAAACATCTCTAGCTTGAATTTATAGGTTAGTATCCGTTCCACCGATTCATCCACTCGGCTTCTCTCGAGCTTGCCAGCCTGCAATGCTTCATAAAGGGACTCCAACGTATCGAATTGATCAGCTTCAGAGCCATTTGCCATGACGATATCTGCTCCCGCATTGATGGCCATAACCGCCGCTTCACCCGCTCCCCAATTGTCGGATATCGCTTGCATCACCATAGCATCTGTGACAATGATCCCTTTAAAACCCATTTCATTTCTCAACAATCCTGTAAGAACTTTCTTTGAGAGTGTCGCAGGAAGTTCAGCATCAACTGCTTCAATAATAATATGTGAAGTCATAATAGATTCGATTCCTTGGTCGATTACTGCTTGAAATGGAGGGAGATGCACGGTCCGCAGCACTTCTTCGCTGTAAGACACTTTGGATAACGACATATGAGTATCAAAACCTGTATCCCCATGCCCTGGAAAATGCTTGGCGCTGGATATCATTCCTTCGCTTTGATAACCCCTCACCTCTGCAACAGCCATATCGCTTACAAGCTTCGTGTCTTCTCCAAAAGACCGAACACCAATCACTGGGTTCATCAGGTTCGAATTGACATCAACGACCGGCGAGAAACTCCAGTGAAAACCCATTGCTTCGGATTCAACAGCCGTCAAGCGCGCAGCTTGTTCCGCATAATCCACATTTTGTGTAGCTCCAATTGCCATCTGTCTTGGCAATACCGTTGCCTCATCAGGTACTCTTTGAGCTGCGCCATATTCCAAATCGCCAGAAATAAATAGAGGGATACCTAATCTAGATTCAGATGCCAGTTGCTGGAGCGCATTAGTAAACCGGGCAGTATCGGCAGCAGAATTCATTCGTCGATTCAAGAGGGCACTGCCTACACCGTATTCCTTGATCATTTTATTTGAGAACGAATCTGCTTGACCCGTAGGTGTATACATTACAAGCTGGCCTATCTTTTCCTTGTCCGTCATTTGACTTACAAGCTGTTTAGCTTTGCTCGCATTGGATATCTCTTTGTCTGTAGATTCCGAAGGTGATGGTGTTTGAACCGTTTCGGGTTCTTTACTCTACGGTGTTATTACGAATATTAGAGCTATGGCGATAACCATTACAAAAGTAAATAACATAACTGATCGCTTCTTCATCGTTACCTTCCTTTGCTTATTTATTTCGGATGATATGAGTTAATGCTGCCCATATGTACTTAATAAATCCCCTTCATTCACATTTCTTGCCTAGTGTAGCACGACCATTTTTAGAAGAACAATATTGGAAATTCATTATTTATTATAGTTATCCATGCTTTTAAATTTGCTCAAAAAACAACACTCCTAGCCATTTGTTGACTTGGAGTGTGCTTATTTTACTAGAATTTCTGGTGGTATTATCGCGTGATGACTATACAAAACCTCCATAAATGACAGCTGGTGAAGCATGCCTTCAATCAAATCTATAAACCTCCAACTGCTTTGAAAAACGTTGTCAGACTACAACTAACGAACCCAGAAGTGCTTATTTAAAGCATTCGTAGTGGAATAAAATTGTAACGAACTCCAGAAACGTTATTTCGAGAAAAACAGCTCATAAGACCCTGTAAAACTTGTAATAGCGCCAATAAGGTTCGTTAAAATCTGAGAACAATCGTTTTCTGCATAATAAGCATGATACAGTTCCTTAGAGAGTCGACTTGGGGCTGACTAGAGCAAATCGATTTTTGCATCGCAGCTTGCCAAAGGTAAAACTAGTGCTTAGCTTGCTCTCGCTTGCCCATAATCGGTTTAAGCAAACAATCATTCACCAAATAAAAAAATCGCGATGAAGGGTCAGCCCTTCACCGCTATTTTTTCATGTTTTATAATGTCTCTGCTCAAAGCGAGCGATCACTTCGGCGAATTCACTACTACTGCTGGAACAGCATCCCCTGTTCACATTTATTCTACTGTGATTTCACCGATCAAGCCCTTCTCGGAATGAGGACCAACCATCAGCTGGAAAATGCCAGGCTCAACCGACAAACGGTCGTCTGCTCCTATGATGGCAAGCTCCGAAGGGGTTACCGAGAATGTCACCGTCTTCATCTCACCGGCACTTAAGCTCACCTTGGCAAAACCTTTTAGTTTTTTGAGAGGCTGTGTTACGCTTGCCGCTGCATCACGAATGTACAGCTGCACTACTTCTTCACCTATAACGCTGCCTGTATTCGTAACATTTACAGAAACAGATACGGAATCCGAGCTGCTTATGCGAGCTGAGCTCACGACAAGATTGTCATATTCAAAGTCGGTATAGCTCAGACCGTACCCGAACGGATACAATGCTTGCACTGGAGCATCGATATATCTTGAAGAATACACGCCTCCTGGAGGACGTCCTGTGTTCTTCCGGTAATAATAAAGCGGGATTTGTCCTACACTCCGCGGGAATGTTGCTGTGAGCTTGCCGCTTGGGTTGTAGTCACCAAACAAGACATCAGCTATTGCATTGCCGCTTTGAATACCTAAGTGCCATGCTTCTACAATTGCTGTTGCCGTGTCATCCAGCCAAACGGTTGTCAGCGGACGGCCATTGAACAATACAACGATAACCGGCTTGCCCAGCTGTATTGCTGCTTGTACGAGCTCACGCTGCTTCCCCGGCAAGTCCAGTTCTGATCTGGAGTTTCCTTCACCGCTCATCGTCAGACTTTCGCCTACTGCAATAATAGCAGCATCCGCCACAGCAACTGCTGCCAGCGCCTGTTCAAAGCCGCTCTCGTCTTCACTTTCAATGCCGCAACCTTCCGCATATAGCAGCTGTGTGTCTGGCGATACTTTCGCCTTAATGCCATCAAGCAGTGAAACGACATCATCCGCATTGCCGTCGGCTGCCCAGCAACCAAGAGGATCTTTCGTGTTCGTTGCCATCGGTCCAATAACAGCCAGCGTTTTCAGCTGCTTAGAAAGAGGCAGTATACGATTATCATTTTTAAGCAGAACGATAGACTCTCTTGCTGCCTCGCGTGCCAATGACACATGCTCCTCTGACAAAATAACACTTTGGCTTCGTTCTGGATTTACGTATGCATTCTCGAACAATCCAAGTTTCATCTTTACAGCTAAAATTCTGCCTACAGCGGCGTCGATCAGGCTCTCGGCAACCCGTCCCTCTTGAACGAGCTTCGGCAAGTATTTGTAGAATATGCCTGAATGCATATCCATATCCGTACCTGCTTTAATCGCAATTTCACACGCTTCCTCCGCGTCTCGGGCAACACCATGAGTGATTAATTCGCCTAGAGCATTGTAATCACTAACGATGACGCCTTCAAAGCCCCATTCCTCACGTAAAATAGTCGTAAGCAAATAACGGTTGGCACATGCAGGAATGCCATTCAATTCATTAAAGGATGCCATAATGCTAAGCGCTCCAGCTTCAACCGCTTTACGAAACGGCGGCAAAATAACTTCACGCAGCACGCGGTCCGAGACGTCTACCGTATTATAATCCCTGCCCGCTTCCGCAAATCCATATCCGGCAAAATGTTTAGGACAGCTCGCTACAGAGAGGCTTTCACTTGAAGCATCATCGAGCTCGGCGCCCTCAACCCACGCTTTTGCCATAACCTCGCCTACATAAGGGTCTTCTCCCATCGTTTCGGCAATCCTTCCCCATCTAGGATCTCTCGTAATATCGATCATCGGCGCAAACACCCATGAAATACCGTCGGAAGCTGCTTCCTTAGACGCTGCTGCTGCTGTTCTTCTAATCAGATCTGGGTTCCAGCTTGCCGATTGAGCGAGTGGAATAGGGAATACTGAACGGTAGCCGTGAATAACGTCTCTCCCAACGATCATCGGTATGCCAAGCCGTGACTTTTCAATGGTTTGTTTTTGCAGTGTATTCGCTTGTTCAACGCCCGATAAATTAAACAACGAGCCTAACATTCCTTTATCGATGAGATCCTTCATGATTAGATTGATCTCACCGCCGGCATCCGGATTTATCGCATGAAAGCCCCAGTCAAATTGCGACATTTGGCCAATTTTTTCTTCTAATGTCATTTGGGAAATCAAGGACAATACTTTCTCCTTTATTTCCGACGAGAACAACTTCTTGTTTCCTGCCATCGATAACAACTCCTTCATGTATATACTGTCCATTATGAAGGAAATAGACAGGCATGTGTAGAAACAAACTAATGATAAACATCAACGATCTGCTTATGGAAGAGGAGAAACAGTAATGAAGGAAACTGGAATAAAGCTCGATTATTGTGCCTTTATGTACCATAATACGCCTTTTAGACATACCTTTAAATCCGGCCTCGAAACCTATATCATTCGATTGCAGACTGAAGGCTTATGCCAAGCATTGATTGCAGGGCAGGTCGATATCATCGAGCCTGGCGACCTTCTTCTGTTTGCCCCCGGTGAAGTTTATGATCTGAGAATTGGCGAGCTTGGGCCAAGCGGAGACTATTATGTGATCTGCAGCGGTTCTTGGCTTGATGCATGGTGGAAGCTTCAGCGAAGACCCCAAAAAACAAAAATAGGTGAGAACGGCAGAATAGCAGCTTTATGGCAGCAATTAATATTAGAAAGCAGACGGCATGACGGCGGGAATCCTGAACTATTATGTACGCTGATGCAATCACTTTGCTATTTGCTCGATAGAGCCATAGATGAAGCAACCTCCTACAACTCCGGTCCCAAGCTTCTCTCTTATAAAATAAAGCTTTATATCGAGGAGCATGCAGCGATTCCGTTCACTTTATCCGATGCTGCGAAACATACGGGACTTAGCGTATCCCGCTCGGTTCAGCTGTTCAAAGCTGAATTCGGCATGTCCATTATGCAATATGCCCAGAAGGTGCGTCTGGCGATGGCGCTGGAACTAATGGGCAAAAGTCCGCTTACGCTCGAACGCATTGCCGAAGAAACCGGATTCGGCAGCTATACTTACTTCCATCGCGTGTTCCAGCGATATTACGGCATCTCACCTGGCGCATACCGAAAACAAATGACAGAGAAACAATAAGCCACGTCCTCTGGACGTGGCTTATTGTTTCATTTCCTTTAAACGGATTACATTCGAATTAGGATTGTATGATTGCATCTTCTGAATTGTTTTTAAAATATTGCTTCAAACCTTCAACAATAGCTTTCGCAGCACGATCTTGTCCATCTTCTCCAAGTAAAACGGCTTCTTCAACGGGGTTTGTCAAATAACCTACTTCGAGCAAAATCGCCGGCACCTTGCTTAGTGAAAGAACCTTTAACTCTTCATTCCGTATTCCGCGATCCCGAAAGCCCATTGCCTTTACAACTTGATTATGCATAGTCTGAGCTAATTCAATATTTTCATCAAAACGATAAAACGTTTCAATTCCACCAACATTCTCGTCCTTATAGGTGTTCGCATGAATGGATAGAAGAACATCTGCTTCCATTTGATTTGCTATATCAGGACGTACGTCCAGATCAATAAACGTATCATCATTCCGGGTTAGATGCGGCTCAAACATGTTCTCTTGCTTTAACAGCTCGTACACTTTCTGAGATAACGATAGTGTAAAATGTTTTTCCCTTTTTCCGCTAGCTCCTTCCGCCCCAGGATCTTTGCCGCCATGCCCTGCATCAATGACAACTTTGTATATCCTATCTGGTTTTCCATCCAAGGATTGCTGCTTCGTTGGAACAATTGGCGGATTGGCTGACAGCGCTTGCGACTTTTCTTCTTTGTTTGCGGCAAAGCCTATTAAAGTTACACTAATTAAAACTAGAGTGAATAAAAGCACAATTAGCCTGACTATTCGCGATTTTCGTTTTTTCGTATACGAGTACATGTTGTCCTCCTAAGTAATAGATGTTTAGCAGCTTCTTTATTTATACATAATCCTCATTTCGAGCACTTCTCCAATTTGTAAACAAGTTGTATCTAAAAATGTTGAAATGCGTCGGCTTATGAAACACAAAAAAACAGCCATCACCGATGGAAGCAGTGATGGCTGTTTGGAAACATGTTTTATTTAAACTCAATGATGTAATTCATCGATAACTGTACGGACAATTGGCTTTTTACTTGAGCGTCAAATGATTTCCAGCCGCTCAAATAGAGCTTGTTGCCCGATGGACTCCACTCCATTTGACCCGGATTTATTCCTTTGAACACCTCCTGTTCATTCAAAAGATTGTTTCCTTGCAATTTGGCAATATAGATATTCAGCGAATCTTTCGAGTAAGCAATATATTTGCGATCCCTTGTTAAACGGAAATTACCCACTTGCTCACCTAAAATCGTGGTAGCTTTATTGCGGCGATCATATGCAAACAGCAAATTGTTCTCGCTGACAAACAAAATTTGATCATTATTGAGAAAGTCTACCGTCCCATCACGATTCAACAGATGATTATACAAACTGGAAATTCCAGTGCCGTCTATTTTACCGAACAAGATCGATTGTCCATCATACATTTGTCTGATGATCAATACCGTTTCTCCATTATCAGAAATTTTCGCATATCTCGACCAGCTTTTCTCACTTTCATACGGAACATCATATTTCTTCATCTTTTTAGTCGTAACGTCGTAAACGGCAAGCTTTTCTACTTTCTGATCATCCCATATGAAAAAAGAGAGATACCGGCTGTTGTTAGACCAGATCATCGTAGCCGACAAAGAGTCCTGCATATCCTCGACAGTAATCGCCTTGCCATCAATCTGGCTGTAGATCTTCAGGGTTCTGTTTTTGTTATTATCCCAACCGTAAACTGCGATTTTAAGCCCATCTGGGGACACCATGCTTGCTTCTGAATATTGATTGAAATTCATAACCTCTTTCATCGTCTGATTCTTATAATCAAAGCGCTGCAAGGTTTGAGTAAAATCTATATTTTTGAGCATGCCTAGAATCTGCTCATTGTCTGACCATCCGAGAATTTGGATTTCACTCTCCTCTTCCTCAAACATGCGATAGATTTTGCTTACTTCAAAATCACCGTTCGAATGGGCCAATTCTGGTGCCGCTTCTGTATCTGGTATAACGACGGTTCTTGAATTAAATTTCGTAGATGCGCAGCCCGACAAAATAACGAGGATAAGCAGAGCAAATACTGATTTTCTAATCACGAGGTCACCTGCTTGTTATCAAATTGCGGGATGTGAACAATTACGCTTGTTTCTCTATCCTCGCTTTGGATTTGAATGGTTCCTTGATGTTCTTCAACAATGGCTTTGCAAATGCTAAGCCCCAATCCGCGGCTCCCGACTTCTTTCACAAGACGACCATTTTCTCTATAAAAGGGTTCATAAATACGGGCTAAATGTTTTGGTGCAATGACATCTCCCTGATTTATAAAAGTGAATTGTATGACCTCGGAGATCAGACCTGCCTTCACTATAATTTCAGAGGAAGCATCGCTGTATTTAATCGCATTATCAATCAAGTTGATAAACAGCTGTCTTAATTTAGTTGGACTGCCCTCAATGATGAGATGATCTTCTAATTCGCAAACAATATTTTTGTTATACTTTTGGGCTTTGAACGCCATACCTTCACAAACGCTTAGCAAAATAAACCCTGCATCAACCATTTCATAGGATGCTTTAGAATCTGTTTCCTTAGACAACTCCAATAGCTGCAAAACCATTTCGTGAAGACGAGCACTTTCATCCGCTATATGCGCAATACCTTTCTCGAAAAAAACCTCATCATTTTGCCCATTGTCTTTGATCATCTGCGCGTAGCCCATGATAGAAGTTAGAGGTGTTTTCAGCTCATGGGTAACATTGTCGTAAAATTGCTTGCGATGCTGGTTTAACTCTTTAAGGCGGTCACGGTCCTTTTCTATTTTGCCAATTTGAAGTCTAATTTTCTCAATCATTTGATTGAAGTTATGAGCAAGCTTGCCCAGCTCGTCCTTTCGGTTTAAAGAGATATGGACATTAAGATTGCCGTTTATCACTTCCGTTGAAACTTTGGTCATCTTGACGATGGGCAGTGTAATGTTCCAGAACAATGCATAACAAAGCAGCAAGCCCATGGCAAAGATAGCGATCGTGACATACAAAATGACATCTAATATTTGCCTGCTGTTCTCATAAAGCATCGATACGTCTTTGGAAAATCGTAAAATACCTATTTTTTCACCGTCAATGACAACCGGATATGAAAAATAGATCGTAGATATTTTTTCTTGATGGGAGATGGTATAAGCGGTTTCTCCCTTGAGAGCATGCTTGAAATCGTCTCCAAGTGGACTCATGAAGGGAGCACTGTCCGATGCAGCAAGCTGCTTGCCCTTTAATGAATAAACAGCCACTTGGCTAGACGTAATATTTTTCAAATCAACAACCAACTCTTTAGACATCTGCTCGAAATAAATTTCATCATGACTATAATGATTGATCATAAACGTCTGTTTTACATAAACATTGCTGTTTTTCTTCATCGTATTCAAATCCTGCGTAATGATAGTTTCGTTGCTGGATTCAATAATTTGCATGACAAAATGATGCAGCAGCAATAGCGAGGTGACAAAAATAACTAACAATCCGATTAAAAACTTAACCTTGATAGACTGTACCATATTCATTCCACATTCTTCTCGAATTTGTACCCGACACGAAATACCGTAGTAATGATGTCATTGGCATCAAGCTTTTTGCGCAAACGCTGAATATGAATATCCACGGTTCGAGTATCACCAAAATAATTATAGCCCCATACTAAATCAAGCAAATTTGAACGAGTAAATACGCGTCCTCTAGAGCTCGTCAAAGTCATCAATAGGTCAAATTCTTTTGGTGTCAGCTCAATGAGCTCATTGTCTTTTTTGACCATTCTTTCGGGTACATTAATTTCTATCGTTTTGAACTTGATGATTGCTGGCGCTGCTTCTTCGTTCACTGCCGTTATAGGATTGATTCTGCGCAGTAATGTACGAATGCGGACGATTACTTCACGCATATCAAATGGTTTCGTAATATAGTCGTCGGCGCCAAGCTCCATTCCGATAACTTTGTCGGAAATATCAGACCTAGCCGTAATCATGATGATCGGAAGCATGTATTTCCCCATAATTTGCTTGCAAATATCAAGTCCGCTTTGATCGGGAAGCATCCAATCAAGCAGCAGCAGATCAGGCTTGAACGCTTCGATTTCTCTTAAGCCATCCTTGCCGTTATGCGCAAGCTTGGTTTGAAATCCCTCTTTCTGCAAGCCATATGCAAGCAAATCAGCTATCGCTTCTTCATCTTCTATGATCAATATTTTGGTAAGCTCCATTCGTTCATCTCCATTCACCCTTGATCGTATCACAGCCTCGTTTTCACAAACAACTAAGCCCACAAAAGTTTACAGTATTGAAACAAGTCGGATGCATAACAGTTGGATATACTTAGCATGCGCAAAAAAGCAAATATCGACTATTAAAATTTGAAGTTGCTCGCTGTGTACGAATAAAAAAACGCAACCCATATCGGGTTGCGCTAAATACATTTTGATTTGTAAATGTTAGCCTATGCCATGCTCTTTTCGAATGTTGTACATTTCTTGAATCAACAGATCTCCTGGATCCCGGTTCAACTGCAAATGAATCAACAAGAAATGCAAAGAAATCGCACATACGTTATTTCCGCCTGTGAGTGCCGGAAATCCAGCTTCAAAGACTGGACCGTGGTCTTCCTTCCAAGCAAGACCTGCATGCACCTGCTCCGCAGCAAACTCTTCCGTTACTGCTTTTATACATTCCGGAACGAGTATGTTGTCAATTATCTCTTTAGCCTCAGCTTCATTCGTTGCTGGTTTTGGGAGGGGCTTGCCGCCCTTCGTCTCCATAAGTTCAACGAAAAAGGAAGACATCCATACTGCAGGGTCATTGTCCGATTGGAACCTGTTAAGCAACTCATGCAGAAAAAAACCGCAGGAATATCGACTACCCGATTCATCCTTCACATGAAATATAAAAACTGGGCCATAATCATGGAAATTCGAAACCTGTGCCTCAACATCGTTATAATGTATTCTTAAAGCTGCAAGGCCATTATCATAAACAGCTTTTATAAGTTCCGCCCATTCCTCCTTGGACATCTCTTTTTCCTCGCTATTTACTTCCAAGTCAGTTGTCTCATTGTTTAAGTTCATAGTTCCACCTGTCTCCTATCATACTATCATCCTGTAAAGTAGGCTTCATTGCGATCATATCATACGGCAACTCTACTGCAAATCTATTATAGATTACCACAAATGGTTTCAGTCATCCAACAACGATACGGCAGCTCTGTCTTCATCCTCTTAACAACAAAGGGAACAAATCTATTGGACTTGTTCCCCTTGTTTCTGCGCCTTGCAATGGTTCAGCGGCAATTTTACAACTATTTTGCAAAGCTATGATTGTCGATTGTCACAATAACATCTAAGCTGGACCAAAACGATCCTTTGGAAATATCGGGATTGAAGAAATAAACGGCATTCTCCACATTATTTTTACCGTTAAGCGCATCTTTCGCTGCACGAAGTGAGCTTGCGTTTGGCTTACTTTTATCTAAGAGTCCATTATGCGCTGGAGGAAACTGCTTGCCTGAATAAATGACGTCGCGTATCGTATCCGGAAACCGCTCATCCTTCACTCTGTTTAATATAACATTCGCTAATCCAAGCTGTCCTTCATAGGATTCATTGCCTGCTTCCACCATTGTAATCTTCGCTAGCAGCATGTAATCCGCTTCCGTGAACGGTTTTGCTATTTGATCAACATTTGAAGGAATGATGACCTTGAGCTTTGTTCCCGGCTTGATCTTCGCCTTGCTATCGAGTCCATTCCATTTGAGCAGCTCTGATTTGGTGCTGCCAAACACCTTGCTGATCTCATCCAAGCCGTACTCTGCTGTTATTACAGCAGGCTGTACTTTTATAAGCTCAATAACGTTTGATTCTGCATTCAATACCACGTTAGCATGCAGCATTTCTGACAATTGGCGCAGAGGAGCATACAGCCTATTGTCCTTTAAAAATGGCACCGCGTCCAATTTATAACGGGCTTCGTTGAAATATACGACTGGTACTCCATTTCCCAGCACGACTTTATCTTTTAATTCTGTATGAATTGTTACTTCTTCGTTTACATTATCCCAGCTCGACTTCGCACCGAACATATCAGCTATGCGGGCTACCGGAACAAACAATCTTCCTTCTGACACATAAAGCGGATCTGTTATCTTCACTATTTTCCCATTAAATTTAATCGTCCAATCTTCCGCAGCAGCTGCATTCCCTGCATGGACACTCGTCATAGGTCCGATACAAAGCAGAAACAAACCCAATATCATGGTGATTATAAGACCTCTAATCCGCTTGGCATCTCTGATCATGCGTACCTCCCAGTTAATTAAGTTGGTGTAAAATCCAACGTTCATCTTCTGGGCAAAATTATATCACAGTTTATTGGGACTTAAGCATTAACATTTTCACAGAATTAACCATAAACGATACAAAAGGACAAAAAAATGAAAGCACTTACTTCATAAAGATACAGGAAGGCGGTATAAAATCAGAAAGCCAAACGCCATTATTAGCTAAATAAAAGCTGACGCCAAGAGTTAATGCAAGCTCGGTGTTAATATGCAGGATGACGAGTTCTCCTCGCCTTTTTCCTGCAAGTGTTGCAAAATCAAGCGATTCTGAAAGATGAACATATTGTCTTCCCATTGGCTTTAAACCTTCGGCTAAAATAATATTCGAAACCTTAGTGTTCGTACCATGAAACAATAGGGCAGGGGGCTTCGCCTCTTTATAAGTTATTCTTTCAACGCTGTGCCCATAGTTTGCACGAATAAAGGCACCAACAATTTCATATCGCTGCTTCTTACAATGGCGGACGACTTGCTCAATATCACTATTTTGAATGCTGCTCCATCTTGCTTCATTCCGAATGGAGGAAACGAAATCATCCAGTTTACAAAATCCCTCTTGATCTAATGTAATGCCAAAAGCATCAGGAGAATGTCTTAAAATTTTACTCATGAACTTACTTAGAGATTCTTCTTGTTTTTCCGTTAACATTTTGTTATCCCTCCTTTTTTCGGAAATTTATGTTATTGGGACGTGCCCGTCTCACAAATGGAAAGTGCTTGCCGAATTGTCACTGCAACAATATCCTCCGCAGTTTGGCCAGAAGTAAGCATCCTCGTTCCTTGACCAGCCCATAGGGACATATATTCTGAATTGTTTTGGCTGCTTGCAGCGTTTCTTATATCACGAGTCACGGTGTTTTGAGTAGGAAACGGAAGGGGCTCGATCCCGTTCTCTTCCCATTGCTTAACAAATGAATTACGTATGCCTCTAGCTGGTCGACCCGAGAAAGCTTTCGTAATAACTGTGCTCTCCTCTGTACTTTTCAGCAGAGCCTGCTTATAAACCTCATGCGCACCAGATTCTATCGCTGTAAGAAATCGCGTCCCCATTTGGACACCCTGTGCTCCTAAAATAAGAGACGCTACTAATCCTCGTCCATCCATAATGCCGCCCGCAGCAATGACCGGAATGCTCACACGATCTACAATTTGCGGTATCAAAGCAAATGTTCCAATATTTGCACCTAGCTGATGTTCGGTTATATCAAATGTTCCTCGATGTCCGCCCGCTTCGCTGCCTTGGGCAACTATCGCATCGCAGCCTGCTTGCTCCGCCAGAAGCGCTTCGTTCACCGTAGTTACCATCGCAACAACAAGAAGATTAGCCTCTTTAGCTTGCCGCAAGAAAAGCTCCGGAACAATACCGAATGCTGTGCTGATGACAGGAACCTTCTCTTCGAGCAAAACAGCCATTTGTTGGTCAAAACGATCGGGAGTCGTCACATGTTCCGCACTCGCATGAGAAATTCCAAGCACATTCCGCACAAGATTTAACTCTCGCTGAACTTCTCCAATTCGAGTATTGTCATCCGAAGTTTGCATCGCAAACAGATTAACTGCAAAAGGCTTATCTGTCAGCTTGCGGATTTCATTAATCGTTTCTCGAATGGCAGCCGGCTCCATATATGCAGCGCCAAGCGTTCCTAGTCCACCTGCATTCGATACTGCTGCTACCAATTTTGCAGTCGATGGCCCGCCAGCCATTCCAGCTAAAAAAAGCGGATAACGAATATTAAACAGTTGGCAAAGCTCAGTATGTAGATTTATATTCATGTTTTCTTCTCCGATTTGTTATGATTTTTTGAATCATTAGAGTCAACCCATTTATTATTCTTAGTCTCTTAAATTGTACACTTTTTATGATCTTAGATCGATGTTATCATATAAAAAAAACGCAGCCTAATCAGGCTGCGTTAAATCCTATCTACGTTATTTATTCTAAGCCATGCTCATTCCGAATGTCATACAATCCTTGAATCAGCAGCTCCCCTGGATCACGATTCAACTGCAAATGTGTTAACAATAGATGCAAAGAAACAGCACATACGTTATTTCCATCTATGATTGCTGGAAAACCCACTTCAAAAATCGGACCGTGGTCTTCCTTCCAAGCCAGCCCCGCATGTACCTGTTCCGGAGCAAACTCTTCTGTTACAGCTTTTATACATTGCGGTACGAGTACTTTGTCTATGATCTCTTTAGCCTCATCTTCATTCGTAGCCGGTTTAGGAAGAGGCTTGCCACCTTCTGTCTCCATAAGATCGACGAAAAAAGAAGCCAACCATACGGCTGGATCATTATCCGATTGGAATCTAGCAATTAACTCACGCAGAAAAAATCCACACGAATAAACACTGCCCGATTCATCCTTCACATTAAATACAAAAACCGGGCCGTAATCTACGAAATTTGATACCTGTGCTTCAACCTCGTTAAAATGCATTTTTAAAGCTACAAGGCCATTATGGTGAACAGCCTTTATAAGCTCAGCCCATTTCTCCTCGGACATCGCAGCTTCCTTATTATTTACTTCCTCGTTAGTTGTCTCATTATTCGTTGTCATAGTCTCACCTGTCTCCTATCCTACTATCATCTCGTAAAGCAGGCTATATTTAGCTATCTCGTAGGGTAACTCTTCTTGAATACGATTATAGAATGCCACAAATGCTACATCTATTATTATAGGCATGTGTCAATCAGACTAGCAAACACTATACGATAGCAAATAGAGGATATTTAGCGGATTATTACAGAAGGAATGATGCAATTTTTAATCAGAGGCCATATATCACGAGGTTTGCTGACGATTTTGGAAGCTATGGATACTATCAAATCTTTGGCCGGAATGCAAACAATAGCATTGCCTCCATCACCCATTGCCATATATGCATAATTCCCATCCTCTTCATGCAGCCACCACAAATAACCGTATTTGTTCGCATTCATTGCGATCGACTCATCATGCCACGTTTTGGAGACGATCTGTTTATCCTCCCAAATACCGTCATTTAAATATAGAAATCCAAAACGCGCCATGTCTCTGAGCGTTAGACAAAGCCCCCAACCCCCTGTCGAATTCCCGTTAGGGTCATGAATCCATCCTTTTAGGTTTTTCCCAAAAACATCTTCGATACCAAACGATTTCATTTGGCGATCAGCAATGATTTTCATCCCAATTGGCCCAAACAACAGCTCATTTGCAAACTCACGAGCGCTTTTACCTGTCGTGCGTGTCAAAATAACCGACAGCAGATGTGCACCCGCAGTACAATACTGAAACTCGCCCATTCGCCCTTTTTGTCCTAATAGGTCAAGCATATATTTGGTCCAATCCTTTTGCCTCCGCAGTCTGTCCAGCGGCTCCCGCACTCCCCCTCCTGGTTTCCATGTAAAAGGAAATGGCGCCGTCATCGTGAGAAGCTGCCGGATCGTTACCGCCCGCTTCTGAATGTCGCTGGCAACGGAAACATATTCGGGAAAGAAATCCAGTACCTTTTCGTCTACACTTTTGATAAATCCTTTGTCTATAGCGATGCCGATGAGAGCAGATGTCACACTTTTCGTAACCGAAGCTACATGATGGGTATCACTAGCCACAAAACTGTTTTCATACTTTTCAAAGGCGATATACCCCTTATGCACAACAACAATACCATTTAGATTGTTATATTGGGTTTTAATTAAATGGTTAAGTTCGGAAAACTTCTCCGTGTCCATGCCAAGAGCTGCTGGCTCCCTCGTCCGCCACTCTGTTGTTGGCCAATAATCTCTTTGCATTATAGATACCTCCCGGTTAAGGACTTTGGATTTCCTTTCAGCACATCGGGTGAACCTTCTGCAATAATATAACCTCCTTCTGGGCCGCCGCCAAGTCCAAGTTCTATCATCCAGTCGCAGGAAGCGAGAACAGCCGGGTTATGCTCAATGACGATTACTGAATTCCCATTTGCTATAAGCTCGTCTAACAATTCAATGAGCTTTGCGGTATCATACAGACTAAGACCAGTGGTAGGCTCATCCAGTATATACAGGGTATTCCCTTTCCGTCTTCGGCCAATCTCTTTAGCGAGTTTTATTCTTTGCGCTTCACCGCCGCTTAAAGTGGGAGTGGGCTGACCCAGTTTTAAGTATCCGAGCCCCATTCGATCCATTACTTTCAAAGCTGTCACAATCACCTTGTTACCTTCAAAGAAAACAACCGCTTCCGAGACGCTCAGTTCTAAGATGTCAAAAATATTTTTACCTTTGTATTCGACCGATAACGTGTCATGGTTAAACCTTTTCCCATAGCATGCTGTGCATGGTTTTTCTATTTTCAAATTGCCGCCCAGCCAGATTGCCGTATGTCCACTGCCGCAGCATTCCGAACAAGCACCTTTCGAGTTGAATGAGAAGTGGCCTGAAATAAAATTCCGCTTCACGGCTGCCGGCTGTTTGGCAAACAGGCTGCGAATTTTATCCCAAATGCCTATATATGATGCAGGATTGGAGCTCGAGCTCCTGCCTATAGGTGCCTGTGATATTTCGGCGTATCCACAAATATGCTCCAAGCCCTCCAACCTGTCCGCAGCCATTTGAGTCATCATTGCTTCTACCTCATTGCCCATTTCGGTTTCTTCGTTGCTATCCTGCTTATTACGAAAATGGTTTTTCAGGAGAGGGAGCAGCGTATTTGAAATCAGCGAGCTTTTGCCACTTCCCGACATACCTGCAATCCCGACCATTACACCTAAAGGAATAGCTGCTGTCACATCCTTGAGGTTGTTCGTTTTGGCATGTCGAATGGTCAGACAAGGTACTGTTTCAATACACGGATGTTTAGATCTGGACGGCATGGTCATTTTGCCTGAAAGATATTGGCCAGTGATAGACTCTTTGCACTCGAGCAATCCTTCTAAATCACCCTCATAAATAACCTCTCCACCTTCAATACCCGCCATGGGTCCTATGTCAATAATGTGCTCCGCTATTTTGATTGCATTACTATGGTGCTCTACTACAATCACCGTGTTGCCCAGGTCTTTGAGTTCTTGTATAAATTTTAAAACATCCAATTTTTCAAACTCATGCAGTCCTGCAGTAGGTTCGTCGAGAACATAGATCATTGAATCCATTTTTGCATCCAAATGTGAATGCAGAAATAATCGCTGTATTTCTCCACCACTCAAAGTTGGCATTTCTCTGTAAAGGGACAGATGGCCGAGGCGTGCTTTAATCAAGTTATTCGTTTTAAGCAATATTTCTTGCAGCAGGTTTTTACCCATCATCGTGAACGTGTTTTGCTGGCGCAAATCTTCAAGTAATTCATTCACTTCTGAGATTGTCATCCGCCCAAGTTGACCAATATGCTTCCCATTTAACAGCACCGCCCTTGCCTCTTCACCCACTCTAAATCCATGGCACTCGGAACATACAATATTAGCATACACACCATTTAACGGTTCTCCTCTATGAAGGCGAGTATGAAATATGTTCGTTAAACAGGCGCTGCGTTTTTCAGAATTGCCGTTTGCATAATGCCCATAGATGATTTCTCCCCTTACTTCTTCTGGCAGCTGTAAGAAAGGAATAGCTAAATATGAATGGAACTTCCTTTGAAATAATCGCAAATAACCAGGAGTTAAGCCGACTCCATCAAGAACCTGCTCCAAAGTCATACGGCTATCTGAAACAAGTTTTTCCATGTCAACTTCAAAACACGATCCTCGCCCAGAGCACTTGATACACATTCCATTTGGAGAAAGGTTGGAAAAATAACTTGGCGACAATCGCTCCTCCCTATTCCCGCATTCTAAGCAGAATAGGTTGTCATTCACAGCTGTTCCGCAGGTGGAGCAACGGATCAACCCTTCTCCAGCATAGAGCAGTGCCAGCCTATTCATAATATTGGTCTTTGAGCCTACGGTTGAGCGCGTGTTGCTTTGACGGATCGTATTTTGCTGCACGGCTATGGCTGGGCTTAAACCTTGTATACTATCGAATTTGTCTTCATTATCAAGCCCAGCAACAATACCTAAGGATTGCAAGTATTGCTTGCGTCCTTCCTCAAAAATAATATCGAACACAAGGCTGGATTTGCCTGATCCGCTGACGCCAGTTGCTGCCACCAGCTTGTTTTTTGGAATTGAAATGTCTATGTTCTTGAGGTTATGCACTCGTGCCCCTTTTATCGTTATGTTTTTCTGCTCCATCTCATCGCCCCTTATTCTAGATTTGACTATGCAAGAGGTCCTATCGGCAAATAAATATCTACGACATGTTTTATTTGTGGGTTTGGGTCTGGTTCGCTGACATATACTTCAAAACTTGAGGTGTCACGAGGAAGATAACCGCTTTGGGGCAGCCATTCGCCGCATAAATAGTCCCAAGCTTCACTATACTCATTTTGGTATATTTCAAAATGACCTACAGCGTATTTGCCGGAAGGTATAATCATGATTCCGACATCACTATCCCCTTTTTCGATGACCTTGGCAGCACTGCTTGGGATTGTCACACAAAGGCTGGTTCTTCTATGATGATCCTCTGTAATTTCCGGATGATCATGATAGATCGTCAACACTTTTATGCTGCTCGAATCGATGAAGTTCCATTTGCTTAAATAAGCGAACAGCTGTCGCAGGAGTGATTCAAAAACAAGCTTTAATTGTTCATAGCTGCCAAGATGTCTCACATAGGCAACATTCATCTCGCCAATCGTCTCAATGGTTACCTTTCCTTTTACCTTATTTTCATCATCCTTTTTTGTCATTTTCAGCATACTTTCATGATAAGGAGATATTTTTATCAAGTCTTTGCAATTCTTGCGATATTGATTTCTATAATAGCTCGGGCTTACACCATAATAATTTTTAAACGCCCGTGAAAAAATCGCAGTATCCGTAAAACCAAATTGATAAGCAATTGCCGTAACTGTCATATCTGGCCGATGAATGAGAAAATTTAGTGCTTTCTCCAGCTTCACTCGGTTTACGTATTGCAGCAATGATTCATTCACGATCCCTTTAAAAATTTTATGAAAGTGATACTTTGAAAACCCGGCAATGGAAGCAAGCTCATCTAGTGAAAGAGAATCACATACATTTGCTTCTATATAATCCTGCACTTTATGAATGCGACGCAAATACTCTTTTTTACTTTGAGAAATTGTCATATATGATCCCTCCGCACCTTCAGGAGCAACATTACTCCATTACAGAATACAGAATAACATATGTTAAAATATGTTTTTCCAAAAACGAATTCAATAATGTATTACATTTGTGTATTGTTCTGGCATCTGATGAAGTTTAGAATGAATAAAACTTCAAGAGAAGCGAGTGAGGACTAAAATGAAAATGTGGATTGAAAAATGGAAACACCTTTTAGGCATTCTTTCCATTCCTCTTCAGGGGTTTATTTATATGGGGATTGCCAGCAATATTGGACCAGACATTATTTTGGATTATTTTTGGATAGATACTTTAATTCCTTTTGTAAAATGGTTTATCTTCCCCTATATAAGCTGGATGCCTGTTTTATATCTAAGCTTTTTGTATCTAGCTATTAAACATCGCCGTATTTATTGGCGTACTCTATTGATCTATAATATTTCCGTCATGGCGTGCAATGTTGTTTTCTGGTTTTTTGCTACCCTTGTACCTCGGCCCGATGTTGATGGCGCTGACTTGGCAAGCAGGCTTGTTAATTTTATTTACGAGTCTGACGCACCCTTTAACTGTTTTCCAAGTGTCCACTGCTTAACGAGTTATTTGCTATTCATAACTTTGAAACGTGAATTAGTTGTCAAACTGTCTGTTAGAGTCTTTATGTACATTTTGTTGTGGCTTATTATCATTTCCACTGTCTTCACTAAGCAGCATGCACTCATTGATGTATTTGGGGGAATTCTCTTCGCTGAAGTGACATACCAGATTGTCCATTATATCTCATCTCGAAATCAGCGGCGTGACAAGCTGGCTACTACAAGTATGTAGCAATGGACTTATGATCATTACAAAGGGCTGGAAAGTCGAGGTAACAAAAGGGAGGACCATCTCAGAAATCAGAATTGGGCTTAACTGGAAAACTTACATAATGGGGAGTAGGTTTCCTGCAAACTTGCTTCCTCCAAAGAAGACCGTTCCCCTATTATGTATAGGAAAACGGCCGCCGCTTAATTTACTATTTTACTACTTCTTCCCGTTCTCCCCAAGTCGTCACTCTGACGCTAACTAGAGGCTTCGGATCGCCTTCGAATTTACAACTGAATGATAGCGGCTGTCCACCCGCTCTTACGATTGGCGCATCGGCGGAAGCATGAATGGTTCTTAGCAGATTCCAGTTCTGATCGTAAACTTTACCGATTCTGTCACCTTCACAAACGAGATATTGATTCACGAAAATTTCTGTATCAAACGTCATATAAACACCGTTCGTATAAAAAGTTGGACGTTTAATCGAAGCATCATCGTTACCATATGAAGGAATGACACGCAGCGTAAATTTAAGCGGTTGATCCGCATATCGGTTGAAATGCGTCCAATCTGCTCCCCCTGGCTGACCTGGCTGCAGCTCCGCCGGGTTGCAAACGAGCGGTTTTGAGATATGGACAGGGTATAAATTCCACTTCCCTTCACCTGAAGCTTCCAAATGCCAGTCGCTTTTCGGGTCCTTCAACCGTTCCCGTTGTTCGGATGTGAAGGCGCCGGCTTGTCTTGCTGTCTCCCACTCGCGCACGGATGTGAATACCGACTCGATGTTACCGTTTCGCCCAAGCACCTGCATATCCGCAACTAAAGCAAAACCAGCGTTGAAACCTGCCGCTTTCGATAATACCCACTCTATTTCATCAGGTGACGTCGCTTCGAACTGATCGGAAGCAGAACGAACAAGAAACCATCCAAGCATTGACGGAATGAAGTTACGGGCAAAATACCGCTGGTTGGTAAGCCGCCATTCAAGCTGCCCTTCACGTGTTGCAGCACCCCAAGGCTCGCCCCAGTTGAACCTTGTGAATACATGCCACAAATAGTTCGGAACGACAATGCTAGCATCGTTAATAACTTCTTCTCCCCAACCGTCATAACACATTTTCACAAAACGATTCACTCCATACCCGTCATGACCTGTTGCATAGCAGCCTTCCAAACCATCAAATGATATTTGCTTCAAGCCCGTTTTCATAAATAGATCGTTGATACGGACGCAATATTCGTCCTGCAGCTCAATGTTCGGGAAAAATACATCGTAAGGGTGATCCCATAGTCGACCTATAATCGTACCACTTTCATGCGTCGCGATGGTTGTTCCATTTGCTCCACGCTTAACGCCTGTCAGCTTCCAAGGCGCACTTTCTGTAACTCCATCATATTCTATTTGTTCACTTCCGATTTGTGCTGTATGCCGGAACAAATGTAGTTGAAACGGCGCGGGATCATCAACCTCGATACAATCTGCTTCTAAGTCAACCGTTGCAACTAATCGCGACATGCCTGCCATTTGCAGCCTTTCATCCGGCACTGGCGTTACATAGGAATCATTTAATGTCGTAAAGTTGGATAGTGTATGCACGCCGACATGAACACCCTCACCTTCTGCCATTGCCACAGAAGACTTTAAACCCTCATCCCCATTCGGGAAGCTTTTTGGCTTCAGAGTGAAATGTCCCCAATTGATGAATGGATCGGGATGATACACGTATTTGAGACCAGCCATTTTTGTAAAACGTACAGCTTCGGACATTGTAGATTCGGAGAAATCCGTAATCAGGTAGGATTGGTTTGCCATAGGCGATATTTTACCCCAGACCCCTTCAATCATAGGATGAGGCAGTCCTTCTCCAATCTCAATCGCTTCAATCGTCTCAAGCACATGCTGTAACTCACAACCGAACAAAGCAATACTTGTTCCAACAATAGATGCGTCATCCCCACTAATAGGCGCTACATGAACATCTGGTAAATTCCATGCTGGACGACGAAAGCTCTTCAACCGATTTCTGGCAAATGCCTGCAGCAGGCTTCCTTCGCTTGTCGGCCATGCTGCGCAAACATCATACTCAAATTTACTATCGGATATTTGCGGACTGTCAGGATCCGGCTTTACGTTCCCGTTGTCCGAATAACTTTGCTGCACATTTTCCAATCGATCGAGCTCGATCGGCCACCCTCCGACAGTCTTGATATTCAATGCCTGAAGGCCGATCGCGAAATGTCCATTATGAACGACACCTACCGATTCACCGATCGAACCGGCAACCGTTGTCATATACGGTCCCCATATGACTCCATCCACATCGGCGCCTTCAATACGCTGAATCTCAAATGTCGCATACTGCGATTCTTCTGCTATCAATACATCGACCACAGCACCGCTATCTGCAAATTCAAATGTTATTAGCCCCAGTACCGCGTTGAAAGATGCCTTCGAAGGCACTTCCATTCGACCATCGATCACAATGCGTATAAGCACAGTAGTTTGCGAAGTTGATGCATACGCATGATCCCTGCTATCGTTCATAGCTGTGATTTGACCTTTTTCGTTCAACTGCAATTTTAAGGCACCAGCGTTTATGGTATACATAGTTCTCCTATCTCCCTGCTGCATAATTTTTCATTTAAGCGCATTCTTAGATCGATAACTATCTTTTCAAAATGATTATCATTTTAAATTGTCGTCATATACTTGTTGCGCTTCGTTTAACACATCATTGCCGCCCATCTTTTTCCATTCAGCTACAAAACTATCGAATTCGCTCAGCGGTTTGCGACCCGTAATAAAATCTATAAAATTTTGCAGTGTATACTGTTTCAACTTATCTTGCGTTTCATTGTAGATGGGCTTGTTGAATGGTGCTAGAATATCAATATTTCTCGTTCCCTTGGCACGTGTATCCTTCGCAAGCTGACGCAGACTTTCTTCAGATGTATATGACGTTTGAAAATCGTAGTCATTGAATGAGCCTGCCATCGAGTAACCGCCAAGCCCTATTTTTTTGCGTTCTTTCTCGTCTGTATATGGAGCGATGAATTCAACCGTTCCTTTGTCGCTCTTATTCCAATGGACACCTTTCTCTCCAAAGTTCATTTTTTCATAAATTTCCGGATCAAATTGGCTAGCTTCGAAAATTTGCATGTATTTAATCAGTTTTTCCTGGTCTTTTTCTAAATGCTTACCGAACATAACACCCGATGCAAATGCTGGGTTGTACTGTGATATGCCGTATTTCCCATCGGGTCCCTTAATTCCGCCTTCAATAGCAAAATTAAAGCCCGGGTACTTCTTAGCCAGCTTGTCATACCACTGTTCTCCACCAAGGAATGCGTTGCCCGGCAAGAACGCCCACCAATAATATTCAATCGCTCCTATTTTGTCCGTAAGCACTTTGTCTTCAACATTATTACCTTTATTAACGACAAATTCGGGATCAATCAATTCATTTTTATACCAGCGGTTCAGAACTTCAAGCGCTTGCTTCGCGCCTGGTTCAATTTCTCCACGGACGATTACTCCATCTTTCTCACGGAATATATTAGGATAAGCATCATATGCGCCAAACACGGAGCTGAAAATAGATTCGATATTTTCACCTGCTGCAGTGATGCCATACGTATCTTTTTTGCCATTGCCGTCAGGATCCTCGTTCCGGAATTTCGTCAATGCAGCTTCCATCTCATCAAGCGTTTCCGGTGTTTTTGTTATGCCTACTTTTTTCAACCAATCTTCACGAAAACCAAGCTGTATACCATCGATACCAATATCCCAGATGACCGGTAATCCATAGATTTTTCCATCTCTTCTTATATACTTAAATGGATCTTCCCCAAGGTAACGTTTAAGCCACTCCGTATATTTCGGCATATTTTGTTCAATTAATTGTTGCGGAATTTCAGCGGCAACATCCTGTTGGAGAAATTTATCGTAATCCGTAAACGATGGCTCTTTCCACCAATCTGGAATTTCACCAGAGGATATAAGAAGGTTCAGTTTTTCTTTCATCGCTTCCCTGGTTGATGCAATACTTTCCAAATCGACGTTGTACTTCTCTTTCAGTGCATTTAATCCTACAGAGTCTGTCGTTTGATTCTCATCTAAATTCCAAAACATCAATTTCATTTTTTTATTCGTTGCTTCTCCACTGACTGCCGATTGTTTATTCCCATTATCAGTCTGATTACCCGAAGAATCATTTTTGCCGCATCCCGCCATGATCGACATCAGCATGACTGCGGACAGCCCTCCTAGCAATATACGCTTTTTCATCATTTCAACCAGCCCTCTCTGTTTATGAAATATTATCTATTAGGGGGGTTACCCTTTAATAGCACCAATCATAACGCCTTTGACAAAATACTTTTGGATAAATGGATAAACGACCAGCATTGGAATGATCGAGAACATGACAACCGTGGCTTGCAGCTGTCTTCCCGAAAACTCTGTTGTTTTACCGATATTTTGAATGACGCTGTTAATATCCGCCATGTTGTTCTGGATAATAATTTTGCGTAAAACAATCTGCAGTACTTGCTTATTAGGATCTGAAATGTAGATCATGCTGTCAAACCATGCATTCCAGTGACCCACACCTACCCATAAAGCAATCGTAGCCAGAACTGGCTTCGATAATGGTATGACGATCTGAGTAAATATCCGCAAGTAACCTGCACCATCCACACGTGCCGATTCTTCCAGTTCTTCCGGAATCGAACGAAAAAAATTTCGCATAATCAACACGTTAAACGCACCTATCATACCTGGAATAACAAGCGACCAAATCGTATCAAGCATATTCAGCTCCTTAATAAGCAGATACGAAGGAATCGTCCCCCCAGCAAACAACATCGTGAACAAAATCATGCTTGTAAACGATCGGTTGAAGGGAAGGTCTTTTTTTGCTAATGGATAGGCGGTTATGGCTGTGAAAAATATAGATAATATAACACCCAGCGCGGTTCGAATAATCGTATTCCAGTATCCCGTCCATAGCGCATCGAACTTAAAGGCCAGCTTGTAGCTCTCGAACGTGAGCTGTGTCGGCAACCATATGAAGCCTGATGAATAGGCAGCACTGTCTGCTCCTGCGCCATCTAAAGAAATCACGACCTGCGTCCAAAAGGGATACAATGTGATAAAGATAATACCTGCCAGAATGAGATACAAAAAGACGTCGACTATTTTGTCTGCCGTTGATTTTTTTATGTTAATCATCGTTCTCGCTCCCTCGTCTAATTAAGAAAATTACCATATGGCATGCTCCTTGCCGCCGATCCATTTCACTATCTTATTTACGATAACGATCAGGATCAAAGCAACCACGGATTTGAACAATCCAACGGCCGTCGCGTAGCTATAGTTCATCTCAATTAAACCTTTACGATACACATAAGTATCGATTATGTCTGAAACGTTATACACTTTGACATTATACATATTGAATATTTGATCAAAACCCGCATCCAAAATACCGGACATTGATAAAATAAGCATAATGGCTATAACGGGCGCAAGCATTGGTATAGATATATAAACCATCCGTTTAAACCGGCCAGCTCCGTCGAGTACAGCAGCTTCGTACAACTGCGGATCGATACTCGAAATGGCTGCGAAATAGATAATTGAACCCCATCCGAAACCTTGGAAAATACTCGTCGCCACAAGTATGGTGCGGAAGTAGCGATCATCCGCCAAGAATAACATCGGATCGCCGCCTAATAGTTTTACAATGCCATTGATAGGACCGTCCAAGGAAAACAACGTAAAAAATATCCCAGCCATGACAACCCATGATATAAAATGAGGTAAATAGGACACAGTCTGAGCTAACCTCTTGAATTTCATATTAGAAATCTCACTCAATAACAATGCAAAAATGATGGGTACCGGGAAACCAAACACCAGCTTGCTTAAACTGATAATTAATGTATTTTTCAACACAGTGTAGAAATACGTGTCGTTCATGATCTTTTCGAAATGATGAAGTCCAGCCCATGGACTTCCGATGATGCCCTGTGTAATTTTAAAATCTTTGAATGCCAACAATACGCCGTACATGGGGAGATAATGAAATAGAATGTAATAGACAACTGCCGGAATCATCATAATCAGCAGCACACGGTATTGTTTATATTTTTTTATCTTCTCCCTCCTCAGCACCTGTTTCGTGCTAATTGCCCTAATCGTATCGCTCATTGCTTATCTCCTCCTTTTTGTAAGCGGTTCCATTGTGCTAAAGAGAATATATCATAGGAAAGTTATTTAATAATTATCAAATATTTTAGAAATGATGCAGTTTATTACGGAGTTAAAAAAACCCGTCCGGCTAGCCGGCGGGCGAAGTTGAATTTGGGAGAATAAGTTGTTTATACTGTGGAACTATACAAGCTTTGTGGAATAACGATGGTCATAACTGTACCATAGCCAAGTCGACTTTGGATGGAGATGCCGTATTTAGTGCCGAACCGCAGTTGCAGACGCTCGTTGACATTTTTGAGGCCATATCCTGTCGATTGCATCGTAAGTATCGTATCGATCATCTCCTTCTCCATACCTGGACCGTTGTCTTCAATCGCGAAATTGACCGTCCCTTTACCAAGCCAGGCACTAACATACAGTAGACCCTTTCCATTATTTTTCTGTTTGATACCATGCTTGATTGCATTTTCTGCGAGCGGTTGAAGAATTAAATTTATTGTTGAATAATCGTTAACCTCCTCATCGATCTTATAAACCACATCGAAGCTATAATCACCCATAACCTGAATAATCTCAATATAGGATTTGATATTTTCCAATTCGTTACGCACAGTAATAATATTGTTGCCTTGATTAAGAGCCGTCCGATAAAATTTCGACATCGATGTAACGACATGACTAATTTCCGGCGCATCGTTTTTGAGCGCCTTCCAATTGATGAATGAGAGCGTATTGTATAGAAAGTGAGGATTGATTTGCGATTGCAGCGCTTTCAGCTCTGCCTCTTTCTGAATGATTTTACTTCGATAGGTTTCATCGATCTGTTCATTAAGCCGATTAAGCATCTTGCCGAACCGATTAGTCAATTCGCCGATTTCATCCCTGGCCTCACTTTGAACCTGTAAATCCAATTCTCCCCATTCGACCCGCTTCATTATCGCATTAAGTGAGAATATCCGTTTGATAAATGTTTTGGAAAAGATCGAAATAATGATCAGCAAGCTGACAATACAAGCAAGGATCACGATTAGCGTCGCATTAATGATTGAACCTGCGTTATGGGACACAAGCGCTGCGGGTACGAAACAATAGACCGTCCAATTAGCCTGCACGATCTTCTTCTTGACAAGAAACATTTCCGTTTGACCGATGCGTACCGTCCCCTCATTCATTTTCGTCATTTCTTTGAAGTCGAAGGCAATCAACTTTGCACTTTGATTTGCATATACGATGCGGTTATTGTCATCAGAGATAATGACAGCATACTCCTGATCGAGATCGGTAATGTTTTTGAAGAAACTGTTCTCATTAATTCGCATATAGACCATATTCGTATTGGGCTCTTTTGGATTTTTTGGGAATTTATGAATGACAAACAGTTCGTTATCCTCATATTTCCATAGCGGTTCTATCCCCTTCATAGCTTCGTTGTACCATGGCTTCTCATTAACCCTTTTATATGAGACTACTGAATCGCCGAATTCCGGAACAGTGCTTTGCGTGTAAAAGGTTATTTTCTCAATGTCCTTGTCAAGGTTCATCATCATGATAAAATACGGATCCAAGAAATCTTTCAAATCCCGTGAAAGATTGACTAAGTCGATATAATCGTTGGCTACAATCTTCTGAAACATCTTCGTGAATACGATCGATCGAATCGCATGATTGTAGCGTTCAACCGAATTGTCAATATTCTGAGTAACGGTATTCACATTCTTATCAATCCCTTGCAGTGCCTGCAATTTGAGCATGTCCTTTGATTGATTGTAGGCGTATATGCCAAGCACCATAATAGGAATGATAATAACAATTAAATAAGAAAGAAATAGTTTTTGATTAAACCGTAAACGATTGAACAAACCATAGATCAGCCGTTTCATCGTTTATGCCTCTTCTCTGTATTTGGAAGGCGTTCGGCCAAAATGATTTTTGAATAACGAGCTGAAGTAGGAGAAGTTATTATAACCAACATCCTGGCCGATATCGATGATTTTACGATTGGTTGTTATAAGCAGTTCCTTTGCCTTTTCCATTCGGTGCACGGTCATGAACTTATTAAGGCTTATCCCTTTCTGTTTCTTGAATAGATGGCTCAAATAACTAGGAGATAAATAAACCCGCTCCGACAATAATTCCAACGACAAGTCAGTCTGATATTCGTTCTCGATTATTCGGACGACTTCATCAATCGCTTTGGAGGTCGCTTCCGAATTCGTTTCGCAGAAAGACTCGTTTTCCTTTAGAATGCTCAGTACTACTTTACGCAAATCGCTCAACTTTACCGTTTTATAGATGTCCTCCAAACTATGCTTGAATCTATCGTTATTCTTTTTTATAGAGGCATTGAATGCAGCTTTGACAATTTCGGTGCACACATATTTTACATAGATAACCGTTAAATGCTCACTGTTTTGTAGAGCATCAAACAGTTGCTCGACATACAGTTGCGCGATATCATATCGGTTGTGCTGAATATTTTGCGTCAATTGCGTTAACACATCATTTACTGCTGCTGTCATATCGCCCTGAGCAAATGATGTGCGGTTTGCCAGCATCACCGTACCCTCATCGAAAAAGAACTTGTTTTCCAGCATCGTTTCCATTTCGTGAAATTGTTTGTGGAGCTGCTTCACATCATCCATCAATCCGCTGATCACAACACAAATATCATTATCGTACATATCCTGGAATATCCGGATCAATTGCTGGCCAAGCTCCGTTATAGCTTCCAGCGACTCGTCGGGGGCTGTTTCCAAGAACAGCAACGCTTGAAACTCATTCAAGTGAATAAAATCGACGTTGCGATGAATGAGCTCGCCCAACTGCTCTTCGATATCGAGATCAAGCCGATCGAAAAAACGTTTACGAGAATCCAGCATCAGCATCCGCATGTAAGGATACTTATCGAACCTGCCGGTAGGCACCTTCAGATCTCGTTCGTCATCCGTCTCCTCTGCCTTGCTGAGTATAATATCGGTAAGCTGCTTCTGCTTCTCGTATCTGACTTCCTTCAAATAGGCAGCTTCGAGTCTTTCCTGCTGAACCTTCAATTTCAACGCATCCTCGCAAAGCTGGATGATCTCGGTCATATTTTTAATAAATTCGCTAACCTGCACAGGTTTTAAAATATAATGGATTGCCTTCAGATCGATTGCCTTCTGTGCATACTCGAACTCACCATAGGCGCTCATAAACATCGTTTTGATAGGCTTACCTAGTTCACGAACCTTCTCTGCTAGCTGTAATCCGTCCATCCCGTTCATCCGGATATCGGTGAGCAGGATGTCTATATCATGGGTTTCGATATACAAGAGAGCGCTTTCACCACTGTCAGCTTCAAAGATCTCCAAATGCAGTCCGTATTTATCAACGAGAAACCTAACGCCGTCCCGTTCGAACTTGTCATCATCAACAACAAGCATTTTTAACAAGTACATCACCACATTTCGCCAGAAATATTTTCAATGGGAGTTTACCACTAACATAAGCTATTCATATACCAATACAGTACTATACTTTCCAGTTCATTAACAAACACATCTTTGTCAACCAGATACCCGACAAAGGTAACTGCTGCGATAACACCGTCATCCAGAGCATCTTTGGCACAATGAAACCTGAATTTCTTTATATAAATGAATTTGAAAGGATTGAACATTTTAATCATGAACTTTCAAAATATATCGATTATTACAATAACAAGCGTATTAAGACAAAATTAAAAGGAATGAGTCCGGTACTGTACCGGACTCATTCCCAGAAAATCGCCTAATAAAATAACCTGTCTCACTTTATGGGGTCACTTCAATACCTCTACTCAGCTTTTTAATTATCATTTCATTTCTTAATCCTAAAGAATTATGCAAAAAAATACAATTTCATTTTTCATTTACAAGCCTATGGAGCAGCATACTTCCTATTATACTACGGAATGAAAATGTAAATAAACACAATAATGCTAATGCATTCCTAGCTTCACATGATTAAAGAGTCAGCCTCCGAATAAAGCCAAACAAGCTGACGCCGTTAAAATACCGGAGCCAGCTTTCAGCACATTGCGCTTTTCAATTATATTTTATCTGCGGCCTTGTCTCCTCCCTGCCTATTTATATGTTTTTAGCTGCTTCTAACTCTTTTACAATTTGCGGGAATAACTTATCTAATTTATAGAAGTAGAGAATAACGACCATGAGCGCACTAATGATGATGGGCAAATAAATGTACATGAACAGGATTGAGGAACGAGCGGATTCGCTAATATGCTCCTGACCACCAACATAACCTCCAAATGCGAGCATCCAACCGACTATTGCGGCGCCAAGCCCGCTGCCTGCCTTTGAGCCGAAGCTTCCAGCGCTGTAAACTAAACCTTCTGTTCGCATGCCTGTTTTCCATTCTCCATAATCTACGGTGTCTGCAAGCATCGCGAACATCGTTGCAGCTAATGGAACGCCGCCAAGTGATTTGATCACCGACGCGACGATTACGATTTTAATGCTAGTTGGATCAATAACCGTAATCGCTGCTCCCAAAATCGTGATGGCTAACCCTAGGAGTGAGGAATTACGTTTACCGAACTTTTTAATAATCGGAGCAACAAACAGCAAGCCAATTAACAACGGGATAAAGGAAATAACACCGAGAATGGACATCAATTCAGCATTACCTAAAATATACTGCACGTAATAAATGTTAACCGCTGTATTAACCGACGTCATAATAAAGCTCAGAATCATGAAGACCACGAGCAGCGCCCAATATTTATTGCGGAAAAGCGCTTTCAAAGAGCCGCTAAGCGGGACCGTATTTTGGACTACTGCTGGCTTGACTCTCTCTTTCGTCGTACGGAAAGTAATCAAGAACAACACCGCTGTAATCGCACCATAAATAATAAACGTCATCACCCATCCCTGTTTGCCGCCACCGAATGCATTTACGATGGGAACCGTCATGGTCGAGACGAGCACCGCGCCAAAGATAGCCATCAACATACGGAATATGTTAAGCAAAGATCGCTCATAAGGATCTTGTGTAATCAATGAATTCAACACACCATAAGGAACGTTCGCTCCTGAATAAATAATGTTTAGAATGAGATAGGTCACGTAAGCGTAAATATCTCCAACGCCATACCCGAGCTTCTCCGAAAATGAAAGTTTAGTCTGATCCATAGTAGCAACCTCGATTGTATAATTATTTTTGTCCGTTTAGTTGGAGGAGAAGCTGTTCGACCATTTCATCTGAAAAAGCACCTTTAAATGCCAAACATCCAAGCCTGAGTACATATCTGCTTTTTCTTCCAATATCATTTGTGAAACCATTTTCTTTATGTCAAAATTCTTTTTGAATCATCCTTAAATAAACTCACAAACTGTGAAGCGTTTTCATTTTTCACTACTCACTCATTATAGATGATCAAAAAAACGGAAATATGGTATGATTATTTGAATAAAAGTAAATTTATTTGGAGGCATTAGATGGAATTTAATCCTTCCTTTTTAGCTAAATTACTTCATGAGAGCTTGCAGCTGCCTGTTTATTGGTTGAGTGCGGATGATCCAAGCGGGCAGGAATATTTCGAATCCAGCGCTCCTATCCCATTTTCCGCCTTACAAAATCCAGAATACTTCCAGCAATTAATAAAACGAACCTGGGATAAAACTTTTCCCGTTATTCAGACAACGGAGTTCGAGGAATTTTTTATCGTGCAGCCCGTTTATTCGAATTTGAAGCGAGCAGGAACCATTATTATAGGTCCCTCAATTGATTATGTTCCTTCCGAAGAAACTGTTCGAAATCTCATGAATGACAATAATATTCCAAGAAAACTCCATCCAGCTTGGGTTGAATATTTGCGCAGTCTCCCACTTGTTTCCAAGCAGAGATTATTTCACATTGGCATCATGGCACATTGGATTGTCAATCAAGAGGCGTTAGCATTGACGGATGTTCTTGAGTATAATTTCCGGTTGGACCAACGGTTTTTGTCAGAGGAAGCTATCGAGCTATCGATGTCTAATATGAAGGAATTTTCTAATCTTCACACGAGCCAGGAATTTGAACAGATATTATTACGGCATATTAAGAACGGCGATAAAACTGCACTTAAGAATCTATTCGTAATGGGTGTAATTGGGGAGGCAGGCACACTTTCCAAACGAAGTCATTTGAGAAGCCGCAAAAACATTGCCATCTGCGCAATTGCTGTAGCCGTTCGAGCGGGTATGGAGGGTGGACTGTATACTGAGCTGGCATATCGCTTAAGCGATACTTACATTCAGCATATCGAGGATTTAACTGATGTTCGCTCGGTTGAAACCGCGATGATAGACGCCTTCTTAGATATTACGGATCGCGTTAGCGAAAATCGGAAAGGCACCGTTTCTAAGCCAATCGCGAAATGCCGCGAATACATTTTTAATCATTTATATGATGCGATTTCTATCTCTGAACTGGCTGAGCTGACTGGACTTAACGGTACCTATTTATCCACCCTTTTCAAAAAAGAAACAGGACTCACGATCAGTCATTTCATCCATCAGGAGAAAATAGAAGAAGCTAAGAAGCTGCTCGATTTCACAAGTGAATCGGTCTCAACCATCGCTACTCGTTTGAACTATTATGACCAGACTCACTTTATTAAATCGTTTAAAAAACATGCCGATTTCACACCTAAGCAGTATCGTGATCGAAAACGGAATGGAGATAAAAAGCCCATAAAAATATCCCCTCCAAGTTCACTTTCTTGAGCGACCGTTTAAAGGGGAAGTGCGCGGGCTGCGCAGTCAGTTCGCGTGAATGGATCAGTTGGAGCCATTGCAGCTATGCAAAGAGAACTGCTCTACGTTATTGAGTTTACGATAGGGCAAGAGAAAATCACCGAGGTTGATTTAATTTCTATCCTCTCTCGAACGGCTGCTAACCTTAATGGTCAAAAGCAATTTGCCCCTCTTTACTGCCAGCAACACATTTCGTTCCCAAAACTCAGCTGGCGGTAGAAAATAAAGCATTAGACTGGGTGTCTTTATTCCACGCTGATTCTCAATTGTAATATCGTCAGACTTCATACAATAAGTTTTAGACTGACCTCAGAAATTGAAACAGCGACAGCCAAGGACAAAAAATAAAGTCCTAGACTATCGCTGTTTCATTGAACTAACGTTCCTCGTTAGTTGAAGAAAGTATTGTTATTACGATCAGTTATTTTAAATGCCTGATTTAAGCAACTTAGATGGTCTAGCTTCACACCCATCATATCATTGAACACTCTGTATATAAGTTTTGCTAAATCTATTTCATTTGTACATGTTATAGACTTTTGTGCAATCTGATTGATCTCAATATCATACTCGTTCTGTGGAGCACCTCCAGCTAATAGACCGATAGGATCCCAATTGTTAATCACTTCAGTTAAAAGCTTGGTACTTATTTTCACCTTTTATCACACCTTATTTGGCAATCAATCTAGTAAAAATATTCTATAATTTGCTCTACAATCCTGCCCGTTTGCTTAATAATGAACTGAATATTTACAGGCATCCAAAGATACTATTGAACCTGATTAGCTAAGTCTATTAGGTCGGACTCATCTAATTTATAATTACCTAACTGAATATGGTATCCGTTTATATAATAAATAAATCGAGCCAAAAACCCATTTTCACTTTTCCACCAAATTGATTGGCTGGTCTCGTCCTCTTTGTAATATGCTTGTTTCCCATTTTCAAGTTCAATGGGTTGCTTGCCTTGCTCAGATACTTTCTCTGGTTCATCAATAACCTTACTCAAGATATAGCTTATTTCTTGCGTGGTCTGCTTGTTTTTATAATGAAAAACATATTGGTGAAGTTCATATGGATCATCAATTGATATCTCCGTACGAACTTCATTAACTTCAAATGGAAATCTAAACGGTTCATTGAAATCATAACGCATCATTGGGATACTTCTTTCTTTGTTTGGATTGTGACCACTACATCCACTTATTAAAATCATCAATATTAGAAAAACAAGAGAAATACTCCTCATTATTTCACCCCTTGTTACATTAACGTAAAAGGAGGCATTTTGTTGCGCTAAACTGCCCGTTAGCTTAATGATTTAGCGAATTTCCTTCAACCAAAAGAACCCTTTTCGAACGAGGTATAGAGCCGAGCGTATGTACCTCCCTCGAAGGATATTCCTATTTCGTATCTACACTAATGATTTCTCGCAGCCCACTGCAATTTTCCTCAATACAAAAAGGTTCCGAGTTTCCGGAACCTTAAGGAACAGTACAATACTCACATGTGGTTTTCATTACTTTGAATTCTCAATTGCTTCTCTTAAGGCTTTTGCTAGATTACCTTTAATAATTTCATGACCTAAATGTATTTTTTTATCATCTAAAAAATCAAAACCTTTTTGCTTCTTTGTAGGAGTTAAAGAATAACCTTCTTCCCTATCACATGAGTATATAACTAGTTTTGTCCCTTTTATTGCTTTTTCATAGCCTTTTACTCCTAAATACTTCTCAAGCGGAGTGATGTCGTTTTCCACGGGAGTTAGAGAATGGCATTTCTGAAATACATATTCAAGCGCTGACTCAATTTGTTCCTCACTGTTAGGATTTTCAACCTCCTTTACTACATCAATGTTTGCAATAATTCCTCCACACTTATTAATAATTCCATTAGCAATCATAATAATTCTTTTACCGTAAACATAAATATCAACTTGTTTGTATTCCATACTGATTTTCCTCATTTCAAAATATGATACACGACCTAAACGCCTATTTCTGCTGGGTCATTCAGCTGCGTTCGCAAACTACTCCATGGTGCGTTAAACTAACGATTCCCTTTAGCTTAATCCTCTAGAACGTTGCCTAACGACTTTATTGATCAGGATCCAAGTGAAGTTGTGATATGTTTAATGACGGTTTCTTCATTGCGCTCCAATCTGGTGGATCAGTGAAGAAAGTCTTCAGTCGATCAAAGATTTGTTCTCGCTCTTTGAACCAATAGGTACGCTCATTAATCTCAAAGCAGAGGATGAGCGCAATATCAAAGGGTTGATTTGCCTCACTAAATGAAAATTCATTCACGATTGTTTGTTCGTCGATTCCTCCCGAATCACTAAGGTCCTCGTCGTCTTCAATCTTTGAGCTAGCAGATGTTTCTTCACGAAGTTGAATGTGTTGTTCGAATAATTTCTTAGCTTCGTTCATATGGGAAATGAATCTATTCGGATCAAATAGTAATGAAAAATAACCCATCAACTCTTCGAACAATCCTCGCTCAGTGAGACCAATTTCTATTCTGGTAAAACCATGTGTTAAGCCGGGCTTTACCTCTTCCATATAGGAATAGTTGAAGCGAGCTAAGTTTGCCGCATAAGAACTTCTGCCAGTACGATAGTTGTAGAAAGAGCTGCACAGCAACCAGACAAGAGGTGGATAAATCCACCAAAAATATTTATTATGGTCTCGATATAAATTACGATTGGCTGTCCCAAGTAACTCAAAATAATCTGCCAGTTTACCGAGCTCGCCATTCTCATATAACGGACCTAGTAATCCTCGAAACTCATAAAGTCCTAAAAAAAAGTGGTTGTCGATTGAGTATCCTTCATTCAGATCTCCCCGATTCCTTTCCTCCGTTCGCTCGATATTCTCCTTTAACCCTTTATAAAACAATAGTCGATCATTCAACCGTATACACGCTCCTATATAACCAATGATTCCTATTTCAATCCTGGCTCCTAATCTCCTCATACTAACACATATTGGAAGTATCCTGCCCGTTAGCGTAACGACGAAGGGCTGCCACGTGGCAGCCCTTTTAGTCTTCAACTATCGTTACCTGTTAGCGTAGTGCTCTAGCTCCACAAACCAATCCCCTAAGTGATCTGGAGAATGGGCATCTGACCCGTATATACACGAAACCCCATGGTGCCTACATTTAATCAGGAACCATTCAGGTACATACGCTTTCCCACATGTATCTACCCTTAATCCTGCCGTGTTCACATCAAGTCCAACATTCATTCTAAGGAGGAGCGGAATAATTTTCTCCATGCGATCTTTGATTTGCCCTTCATCTATTTCAGGCAAGACGGTTTTAAATTTTTCAATTAGATTAATATGTCCAATTCTTTTCCGTATAGAGAATTGGGAGATCCACTCAATTGCTTCTTCAATATAGTTGTAGTACTCATCAACAACCTTCTCCATCGTTCCGTAATGCTTTAATATATATTCTTTAAAATAATCTGGTCGGTAATCAATTAATCACATTCCACCCATACCGGGTATATAGTACACAGAATAAATAATGTCTTCTAAATCCTGATCAAAGTCATCTATTATTCTTTCAGTGAAATCAAGTTTACCTGGTAAGTAATCTAGCTCTAAACCAACAGCAACATCTATCTTTCCATTGTATTCTTGTTTTTATGCTTGGCATGTTCGATGTACAGAGAAAGCTCACTGTAAGGCATTGCTAGCCTTTTATATAACGAAGCATCATCGATCCAGTTCAATGGTAAAGGGGCATGTTCACTGAGCGTGTAACGCTCGAATCCTAAATTAATCGCTCGTTCTAAATATTCTTCTTGTGAAGTGCCACTACCATGATGACAGTATGGGGTATGGGAATGATCGTCCCATTTCAAATGAAGGTTCCTCCTTATACAAATTGACTGACGGCTTGACTCTTGTAGAGATATCTAATTGTCTAAAGCCATGTTTATCCTCCCAATAAATAACACTTCATTCTTCTATTACAAGACCCTTCTCTTTACACCATTCCATAACTAATTCCTTCACCTTTTTTTCTTTGAATTCATACCATTGTCTTTCGACGTCATGTTCAATGATTCCATCTTTAAATCTTCTAAATGCTCCTCTTCCTTGAATAGCTCCAAACAATTTTTCTCGAACCTCTGCTTTGTCTAATGTCTCAATAAATTCTTCTATTAGTTCATACTCATGGAACTCGTTTCTTAATGTGAATTCGAGGTAAACCTCGTCTTCATCCTCTATAATTTTTATGGCTTGTTCAATGTTCTCTCGTTCCCAATCCGGATAATTGTCAAGCAGCTCTTCATCTTCTGCCGCTCTCATCTCTTCTCTCGATAATGTTATTACTTCTCCTGTCTGGATGTTTATGTATGTTAGGGTCTCATCCATTTGAATTTCAATTTCAGTAATTAGATCATCTAATTTTACTGTTGCTTTTCTCTCCATTTCACATCTGTCCTTTCATTGAGATTCCTTCTACAAAACAGTTTATTCAAATTACCAAGATAAATCATAGAGGAGCTGCTTTTAAACATGTAACTCGTCCTCAACTATCATCAGACTTTGCAAATTAAATCCGCAGCAACAGCAGCAGACTAGGACGCGAAATAAAGATCTAGACTGCCATTGCTATGGCTACGACTTTTCAACTATCGTTTCCCGTTAGCGTAACGAACAAGCATGTCACCCTGGTTAAGCACATCCTCTGAATAAGGTAATAACCGTACCGAATAGTGCTTTTGAATACACTTATATCCACGTTTGAAACGATTTATTAACCATCTTTACATTGTTCATTTTTGCCCAGCTCTTTAAATCCGAGATGCCTCTATCTTCATCCTTTGAATACCTAAATGCCATATCCAATGGGACGATCTTCCTCCTGTAAGGTAATATCCCAATAACAGGTTTAAAGTACCCCCTGGTCATTATCACTTTAATATCCCTTGAATTAATTATATTCCCATTTAATATGATTTGCTCATTGGATAGGCATAACACGGTTGGTTTCTTAAAAAATGTTCTGTACAATGCGAGTAACAGTACAACTAAACATAGAAGAATCACCGTTAACGAAGCGTAGAATATACCCCTCTGATCCCATAACCTCAATACAAGAATAGATTGACTCGATATAATAGCAATCATTCCTATAATGGTTCCAATCCTTGATGGACTCTTAACTGGATGCTTTATTTCCATAAACATTGCCCCCCTGTTCAAATCCCTTATCTTAGAATACCACTTATTGGAACTATTCTGCCCGTTAGCGTAACTACGAAGGGCTGCCACGTGGCAGCCCTTTTAGTCTTCAACTATCGTTTCCCGTTAGTTCAGCGAGTTAAACTATTAAATTCCTACTATTGCAGATAAGTTAATATCAAAAATATGCTGTATCAAAGCAAAGACGAATAAGATTGCAAATGATATTGCGATATACTTTAATGACCTATAGAAAGCCAATAATAAATGAAGTTTTTCTTCCGCCATGTAATATATAGAACTTCCACCAATCAGCATAAAACAACAGGCCACTATTTTTACTGGAATTAAGTAGTACCATTGAGGAATGCCCGTTCCATAAATTGAAATTATGTAACCAATAAGATAAGTTGCTCCGTAATATCTCCATCTCCTTCTGATAATTCAACACACCTCCTTAATTGAAACTTTTTATAAATTACGGTGTGCTAAACTAACCTGACCGTTAGCTCAACGAGGCTACCGTTCATTTCCGGCAGTCTTGTCCTGGTGATTGTTACACTATAGTGTCCCGTTAATTGAATAATGGTTCGCTTACTATCCTAAACTGAATCCATTCGATACCTGTAACTTTTGTTTTAGTGGTTAGTCCACTAAATTCCCAAATTCCCGATTCTGAATTGGAAGGACCAGTAACCTGCCATTCATAAGCCAATTTGTGAGCACTTACTAGGGTTGAGAAAACGGCATGAGAAATATCGTCCTTATTTAAGGATGTGCTAAAACCAACATCATATAAAGCCGAATCCTTCCAATAACGTTCACAGGATAAAAGGACAGCATTCGTCTCACAAACCTCTTCGAATCTTGAGAGTAATTTTCGAGCCTTTTCCTCTGTATTCACTTTGAAAAACGCATGCCAATGAATGCTTTTATACATCTAGATACCCCAATCATTGAATAAGATGCGATGGTAATTTAACGATTCAGCCTGTTGTCATTGAACTATCGTGTCCCGTTAGTTCAATTATCTATCACCTTAATTGCAACCTCTTTACAGCAGTTGCTTTGTTAATTATCTCGTTAAACTCAGGAATCAAAGCACTACCAACTATTTTATCTCCAATCCGATTAATTGCCCAAGTTGCAAAAGAAATAGCTTGCTCATTGTTGTTCACCTGCAAATGCACTCTAGAAATAACTAATGCTAGTCTAGTATCTGTTAGCACGTCACCTAACCGTTTTACATTCTTATTCCTTTGTTCTATGTCCTCAGCGCTAATACTGGTGAGACATTCAGGGAAATTAATGAAACTCCCAAAGTATTGTAAACCGTATTCTACAAAAGTTTCTGTCATATGTCCGATGTTTTCAAGGGCTTCGATTTCCGTTTCACCATAACTCCACCATAAGTCTTCATCTTCAAGGTCTGAAAGTCGCCACCGAAAATCACAATCATAGGATGAAACTTTATTAAATGGGACATGAGCACCCAAAGGGTTTGGGATGAAGTCTATGTATACTCCAAGTTCAACACAACAACACCCGCCATTTTTATCAGCTTGAATATTGACAGTATAGATGAAATGATTATTTGGTTTTGTTCTATACTTACCGCCTGTACCATTGAATCCATGCTTTTTTAGTTCTTGTTCAAATGTATCTTTTAATAATTGCTTGAACTTTTTTAAATCAGTCATTGGTAATGCCCCCCCCCCCCTTGCCAGACACTTATTCGTGTCAGCAGCATCAATCTCTGTATTTAAAGCTATTTTATCATCAACTTAGCCTTGAATGTGATTGATATATGATTGTAATTAATTGAACAAATATAACTGGCGGACACCATGCTATCCTGCCCATTAATGAGCAGGCCACCGCAGCAGCTGCTCATCAATACGTTATTCAACTATCGTTTCCCGTTAGCTCAATGGAAGATTGTTATTTTTGCGTACGGATAACACGGAAATTACTCGCTTTGTATCCGTCTGTACTAGCTTTGAAAGTAATTTGAACTATATCCGAGGTAGAATCGTGTGTCGTAACTTCCCCTTCAAGTATGAACTCTTGTTGAGGATAAGAATCCGATTTCCTGATTGGTATGATATGAGCGCCGCCGATGAGAATGTTATTACCATACTCCTTTCTAAGTACGCTCATAATCTTAGGACTAAGTTCGAAAATAAGCACCTCTTCCAAACTCTTACGTTGAATGTCGGCATTATAGTTAGTTGGTGACTCCTCGCTGTAAGCTTCAGCACAATCCATTACTGTAAAGCAGGTTACCCCTATTGCCCAAATCAAAATTATACCTCTCCACCACATGAGAAATAACCCCCATAAATTTTTGGTTATTTTACCCAAGTGGTTATCGAACTATCCTGCCCGTTAGCTTAACAAACCGATAGCAATACTCTTCGAAAATGAAGGTGATTAGCTGGTATCCAGCGAAATATTAATCTTAATTGATGATATGACATTACGGGGGTAAACAAATGAGTGAATTTACTTCAGGCAGTCTTGTATTGAATATACATAGGAAAGCTATCGAAGACTTCAATCCCATTTTTATAAAACCGCTTAATGACAAATGGAGCGTGTTTTTTACGGAAGGTACAGACGTTAGTGACACCTATCCTGAGGATATTATAAAAATGATTGCTGGCGTACCTGTATTATACTTTTATAATTTCGAAGATCACGGCTGGGGTTTCACCATCCTTCATCAAAGCAGAGTTGTATCTGCATTCGATTATTCGTATGAGGAAGATGAAATTGAATTACAGAATTATGTACAAGAACGGTTTCCTGAAGAAGAAGCTATTGAATTACTCTATGTGAACCCTGATTCAGACGCTTTTAGGGTTAAAATACTTGGGGAATTCTATATGGAACATAGTAAGGAAGACAAAGTAAAGAAACTTATAATGAGTCTTGACGTGGATGCTTTTGCGTTATTCAACATCGATTCGGGTGGACTTGATAGACTGCGAGATATGTTCCGTATTGAGTCGTTGGTCAGTCTTCAAGATCGTTTTACCTTGATTGACGACTTCAAAGCGACCATAGATATCAAGGAAATGTGCTGGGTCCGTGCAGATCGGATAGAGAATCTGATGAATTAACAACTGCCAACTGCCTCTCGATTGAATCATTAAGCTGCATTAGCCGCTAGCCCAAACCTGAAATTAAGTTCGGGCTAGCGGCTATTTTGTTGAACTAACGTTCTACGTTAGTTGAATAACAAGTTCTTATCTTTTTCCTCTAATCCATCGATTGAATTTAGTTTCCCTCCATGCTGTCCATCCAATTGGCAGATCAGCAAGTTGGACCAAACTCGGGTCAATGTCTATTCATTCTTTTAACCCTAGAATACGAGCGTCTAATTCAATCACTTCTTCACCATCGAGAAACTGCCACATTCCATCATCGCTGTCATGGGATACTTATAGAATAGGGCTATGTCTATTCATTATTTTTTGGGTTGTAATAACAGCTACATTTTCAGGATCTTCAAATGGCCAAAGTCGTTCCATAAATACATAACCTCCAGATATGATTAAGCTAAAGTTAACCGTTAGTTAAGTAGGCATCCCTTCATTTTAGTATGTCTCCTTTCAGAGCACCATGTATCAGTTCATTTGTGATCTCCAATGCATCATCCCTTTTTTGTGCAGGTGCTGATATGATATACCCGCTACGACCATCAAAACCTGATTGATCAGGGTTCCTAGCATCTTTTGTAAATTTTAAAATTGTAAGTTTACTAAAATCGTCGTTAATAAAAATATTACCGTAAGCAAAATGTTTAGGTTGTCCCTTTTCATTATAGGTATAAAATAGAACTGCTTCACCATATTCGCTCAGTGTTATCTTTAATTGTCGATGCTCTTCTGGAACAGGTATATTTTCACCTTTAATATCGATTATTCCTGTGAATGTTCTTACTCCTTTTATGTTCTTTTTCATTTTACCATTTACAAATATGGTATCTGGCTTCACAAAATCACTATTTTCTTCACCCAATTGATACAATACCCCTTGAATCGTAAATTTATAGTGCTTTGGGTATGTATACATTAATATCCATACAATAAATGCCACTATAAGAAGTACCATTGGTATCCATAGTTTTTTCTTCAATTATCAACCACCACCTCAACTAACATTAAATGTAACTATCCGAAAGTACAATGAAAGGCTTGAATCTCACCACTAAAGTATTAGAGCAGTGATTAAAGTATCCTGCTCGTTAGCTTAATGAAGCATCGTCGCATCGTCAGTCTAACACTTTATTTTTCAGTCTAGAACTTTATTTCCTTCTAACTTCTGCTACTCCTGTTGTGCTTACGACTCATAAAAATTACTAGTCAGCTCCGTGCTTAAAACCCATAGCTTCGACGAATTTTCAGTGTCAATAGCGTATTTAGGATAGCTTCCCGAACCAAATATGTTTTTCAATTGCTCTACACCTTTTTCGCTTGTGGATGGTGCAACTATCTCTCGCTTGTGGTTAATTAGCTGACCTGTTACATCGCGGAATTCATCTGAAGTACAAATATAAAAATAATTGTCTGCCATGCCGGCTGGTGGCGGATTCGTTAAATTTTGAGCCGTAGCAAGCACTTTCCAAAATGGGCTAAGTTTGCTTATCGTTTCTTTTGATAATTTTACTCGGTTGATTTGAAGCGCATTGATTTTAATTCCCTTGCTTTTCAATTGTTCAGCTAATTTGAAGGTTAAAATCAATAATGCCATTTTGGAGTCACCGTACATCTTATATACACTGTGACGCTGCTTGTTTTGCAGTTCACCGCGTAAATTATCGAAGTCAATTTTTCTTTTGGGATCGAAGAAATTTTTAATATTGGTCGTACAGGCATTAAGAATTCTCGGGTCCTGCGATTTTTGAAGATGGTCTGTCAGCAAATTAGTCATTAAGAAGGGACCAAATGTGTTTGTAGCAAAAGATAGCTCAATATGTTCAGGACTAAGCTTATATTGCTTTTCTCCATGATTTAAGTAAGCTGCGTTATATATTAAAATGTCCAAACGTGAGTATTTAGCTTTGAATGCAGCGCAGAATAAACGAATAGAATCAAACGATGAAATATCCAGCTCCATCAAATCTACATTAACATTGTTTGCTGCTAGTATGATTTCTTGTTGCACAGGTCTACTAATCTGCAAATTGCGGCAAGCCATGACAACATGATATCCTTCGGTTGCAAACTTCAGCGTTGCTGCTTTTCCGATCCCCGAATTTGCTCCTGTTATAATAACAATCTTAGCTTTCATGTCGAACCTCCTATTGGATATTTTACGGTTACCCTTCAAGATTTGGTTCTTAAGTGCTTGAACAAATCGATTACATGATTAGAAAAGCATTTGAGATTGTAGTAGCTTGTAGAGCTTTTAGTGCTTTTAGTGCTTTTAGTGCTTTTAGTGCTTTTAGTGCTTTTAGTGCTTTTAGTGCTTTTAGTGCTTTTACTCAGTTATGTCTTCTCTATTTTGATGATAATATGGTGTGAAGGAATTGTTTCGATTTTATAAGCTGCGTTATCAGTTGGGTTCTTGAAAAAAATTGATTAGATGTCAATTGTTTGGGTGTGTTACTCAAGCTGTATATCAATAATATATCGTATTTGTTCAATTAATAGTGCATCTTACAAAAACTATGAGATACTTATGAATATTAGAAATAACGGCTATTGATGAAATAGTCAGCTGACGATATACTGACAACATAGGTCGTGAAGAACACGCCGCTGTCATACAACCATTCCTGTTTGGGAGTGTTTGTATGACAGCGGCGTTTTTATTTTGCAGAGGGGAAGTGTAAGTTATGGCATCTCAATTTGATCACAAATATAAGGAATGGTTACAAGCCAATATTGATTCAGAGAGTAATCATAGAAGACTTGAATTGCTCAATAAGGGACTTGGCCACGGAACAGTTGAATTTCTACGATCAGTATGGTTCCCTGCTGTCGGACATTTTGATTATCTGCTGCCTGAATGGGAAGTTCGCGATTTCAATAATGGCTATCGATATCTGGATCTTGCCTATATGCCAGGTGGCGCAAAAGGTGGAATTGAGATTCAAGGATATGCGTCCCATGCTCGAGATCTTGATGTAAGACGATTTAAAGATTTGTGTAGAAGGCATTGTTTGTTAGCTCTTGACGGTTGGATGCTGCTGCCTGTTGCTTACCCTTCTATTACGGACGAACCGCAACAATGCCAGCAGCTCGTTCTTGCTTTTATCGGTAAATTCATTTCTTCAGATGTGCCTTCACAGTTAATGAGCTCTGAAGCGGAAACCTTACGACTAGCACGACGTTTGCTCCGACCAATAACTCCTTTAGAACTCGCTGAGCATCTCAGAGTAAGTGATCGACATGCAAGGCGTATTTTGTACAAACTCGTTGAACTCCAACTGTTAGAGGTATCCAGTGGCCACCAACGTTGCCGTACTTTTAAAATTCGATTGTAACGGTATACATCCGTCTTAGTAGCATGAGAGTGGGTAATCTGACGGTGATAGTCAAAGTTCCGTGGGTTTGTACGTGTTACGAAAATACTCATTGTTGCTTGAGTGTGAGATTATGTCGGTAATACTCAATGTGACGTAGGCGTGTTTTTGTTTCGGTAATACTCAATGTTGCTTTGGCATGGGTTTGTTCCGGTATTATCCAATGCAACATCAGTGTGGGTTTATTCTGGTATTACTAGATGTAACTTGGCGCGGGTTTAAGTCGGTAATACTCAATGTAACATCGGCGTGGGGGTGTTTCGGTTATTCTCATTGTTGCTTGGGTGTGGGTTTGTGTGCCTCAAAGTTGCGTGGGGTGTTTGAATTCTTAATGTGACAGAAAAAGCAGCTTGGGTGGCGGGTGTTACGGACATAGGTTCCGCTATTTATGGGATTTAGCTCTTTTTTTGATTTTAACGGACATAGGTTCCGCTATTTGCTATAAATCGAGTCTTTTTGAGTGTTTCAGCACAAATAGCGGATCTCATGTCCGTTAAAATGTCAAAACCCACTAAAATTCAAAATTAGCGGATCTCATGTCCATTAGCAATGATAGACACTACCCCTCGAGTCAAAAAAAATCGAGGTTTTCCGCACAAAATATTCGGTATAAAAAAGAAAAACCACTCCTACCGAAGGAGTGGCATCTAATTACGACAACAGTTAGCAGACTGTTTTTTAACAAACGCTTAGTGCGGACTTTGCTCTGCGGCTTAGCCAATCTAAGGACCAATACAATGATTAGCGTTAAAACAGCGGCATAGGCTGAAACCATCTGTATGCGAAAATGATCGATTATTCCATGCAATAATACAACCAACACTAAGGACGTACATAAAACGGCATTCAGCCGCCGCTCCCTTTTGCCATATAGGATTCCCGCCGTGACTGCAATAATGACCAAAATAACAACTACCTCTAAAACTCGCATCATACATAACCTCCAACTTTATCTCAGACTTCAATTATGGATAGCCGTAATTGATTAGCTAGAGCATAAATGTTGAAGTACACTTCAAGGTCAAGCTTTAATTGAAACAAATAATGAGATTTTGAATTCACCATTTTTGACGACATCTTCCAAAAATAAATCGTTCATCTCATATTTGTTGCTGAACCTTCACTTTCCATCTGCCTCGTTCTATTTTTATCGCCTAATTAAATGTTAGAATAGAGAGATCAATTCAATCTATATTAGGAGCATGAAAAGTGCGAGGACATCCAATTCACATTTTACGAATCACAGGTTTTCTAGATGGCATTTCATTACTTTTATTACTATGTATCGCTATGCCCTTGAAATATATATGGGGAATAGAGCAAGCCGTGACGCTTATGGGAAGTATTCACGGGGGGATTTTCAGTTTATATGCTGTAGCAATACTTTACGCAGCTATTCGAGTGAAGTGGAGTTTGCTTTGGCCTGCAGCAGCAGTAATTGCGGCTTTTGTGCCATTAGGCAACTTTTTGCTCGATTGGAAGCTGAAGAAGGCACAAGCCAAATATAGTGTAAAGCCATTTAACTATGCCATATTAGTGTACAGTATCGTGTTTTTCTCTTTTATTGATCTATTTGCACAGCTGCCGGTTATGAGTACTTTTGCCGCTTCCGTTGGTGCAAGCTCGTTTATTGTAGGCATTGTCGTTGGGCTTTATTCATTAACCAATACGTTTGGCAACATATTGTCAGGTATTATGACGGATAAGGTAGGGCCGTTCAAAATACTAATGATCGGTTTGCTTCTGACAAGCAGCGCACTGCTGCTATATCAATTCGTTGACTCTCCAGTCGTATTAATAATCGTACGAATCATTCATGGTTTTGTGGCCGGATTAATTGTTCCAGCTGCGTTTACTTTCTCTGCAAATACTACGATAAATAATGAGCAAGGGAAAAAAGTTGCCTTCACGGGTACATTTGTTGGATTAGCCGCCATTATTGGACCTGCTTTCAGCGGAATTATGGCAAGCAAAACTTCCGTTCCCTTCGTTTTTACTTGTGTAGCTGTATTAGGGTTTGCACTCGCCATTTTGTCTGCTATTTTTTTAAGCAAGTACAAACCATTAAAGAAAGAAAAAGAAAAAACGATCGAACAAGCAGCAGGCTCATTCTTTAATGCAGGTGTTGTAAAAGCTTATGGCGGTGCCTTTTTCTTAATGTTCTCTCAAGGCGTAATCGCTTATTTGTTGCCGCTGCATGTTCAAACGCTTGGATATGATTCGAAATTAAGCGGCACGCTAATGAGCACTTTTGGGATCATTGCCGTTCTCATGTTTGTACTTCCTACAAACCGTATATTCGATCGCGTTTCCCCATCACGAACGATGGCATTAGGCATGGGTTTAATGGGATTAAGTCAGTTGCTTATTAGCCAATCATCAACGACATTAGGACTTTATTTTGTTTTAGGACTATATGGAATCGGCTTTGCTTTCTTGTTCCCATCCATTAATACGATGCTCATTAGAGCTACGCCAGCAGAGCTTCGCGGAAAAGCTTATGGATATTTCTATGCCTTCTTCTCTCTTGGTGTGGTTGCAGGCTCATCCGTTCTGGGATGGCTTCCTTTCAACATTATCGAAGGGTTCATCTTTACTGGAATCATCCTTCTGTTATTTACTGTTTTCATCGCCTTGAATAAGCAAAAAGAGCAAGCCTTCAATCACTAGTGCATAGCAGCAAAAAAAAGACAGCATTCCATTCAACTGGAGGCTGTCTTTTTCTTTCTCCACTTCAATCACCATTTACTGCTGTTCTCTCCAGCGGGGTTCGTCAGGACATTCTCCAACTCTAGCCGCAATGATTACCGATAAATAATCTTGTATCATTTCACGGGTAACATCCATTTGGGCAAGATACAAATCTGCCAATGTTCTCTTTAATCCCCTGACCAACTCTATATCCTCTGTACCTTCAGGCACGGGTGTATACTCCACCAAAAATACAGTTCTTGCAACATCATATAAAAAATGTCCGTGACACACATTCATGAAATCGATAACTTTTGTCTGACCATTGGATAATAAAATATTGCCTGGATGAAAATCACCATGACAAAGTGTGTCTCCATCCTTCAATTCACTCCATTTGTGCAATACGCCTTCTTGTTCCATTGCATTAGCCGATGACGCATTTATTATATTGTATTTTAAAAATGATTTGTAATCCGGCACATCGCTAGTGCTGACACTATTCTGTAGAATCGACTTATGAAGCTTGGACATATGCTCCGCGCATCCATGGAGATCACCTGTTTTCAAAACCCAATCGAGCAGTGATTCGCCCTCTACTTTGTCATAAATAATACCCATACGCTCTTCATAACTAATCATTTCATATGCCTTTGGTTTTGCGAAGTTCATATCATTAATGGCTTGTGCGTTTCTAAACTCTCTTTCCACATCACTTTTTGGATAACCGTGAACGAAAAGCTTAAGCACTGTCCCTTCTTCCCATTCATATACCGATGCGGTATTGCCTTCTCCGATTAATTTCCCATACTTCATTGATGTCATCTTTCCTTTCCAAATGGCTGCTTCATTCATGGTATCATCTATACTTTTCTACCAATAATCATAGCATATTATGGAAATTTGTGAACTTTACTAGAGCTCGCTATAGAAGTATAAAACAAAAAAACGGCATTTCTGCCGTTTTGATTAGAGCGATTGGTGGAGCTTGGCGCTAGCATCAATTGAACTCCACGCTGTTCATTATGTCCGGCGCATATAGGCGCGAACCGTAATCGGTGCAAAGATGGCTACGATCACAATTGCTCCGATCAGAGAGATAGCCAAATCCCAGCCTACCGTTCCAGAGTTGGTCAAATCACGGACGGCACTGACAAGATGGGAGACCGGATTGATGTTGACAAACCATTGAAGCCATTTCGGCATGGTATCAACCGGCACAAAGGCATTGGAAAGAAACGTCAGCGGAAACAGCACAATCATCGATATCCCTTGTACGCTTGAGGCAGTACGGGCGATGACGCCGAAGAAAGCGAAGATCCAGCTGATTGACCAAGAACAGAAGATCACAAGTAGTGCAGCGATGGCCACATGATCAAGGCCTCCATCAGGACGATAGCCCATAATGTATCCCATAGTTAAAGTGAGTACAGTAGCAATCGTGTACCTAATGGTGTCTGCAAGCAAAGCTCCAGCTAACGGAGCAATTCGTGAGATTGGCAATGACTTGAACCGATCAAATACACCTTTATCCATGTCCTCACGCAATTGAACGCCAGTAACAACTGAGGTCGTAATTACAGTCTGCACGAGAATGCCGGGAATGATGACGGGCAAATAACTGATTACGTCACCTGAGATGGCACCGCCAAAAATATAGGTAAACATTAAAGTAAAGATGATTGGCTGAAATGTAACATCAAACAATTGCTCAGGTGTACGCCGAATTTTAAGCAGGCCGCGATAAGCCATCGTTAATGAATTACGAATGGTTTGACCAAAGCTCGTGTGGTTTTTCAGCTCACGATCAAATCCTGATTGAATGGAAGTGCTTTTCATACTTTTACCGCCTCCGCTTTATTGGATACATCGGACGCTTGTGCAGTGTCCTCTTTAACACCATGACCTGTGATTGTGAGGAACACCTCATCAAGGGTCGGTTTTTGTACGCTCATTTCTGCCAAATGAATCCCTCTCTCACGCAGTGCGATAAGCAGATCTGTGACCAAATCGGCATCCGCCATAGGGGCCGTAATCATTCCAGCTTCATATAACACAATGGATTGTGTTTTCAGCACATGTTCAACCGTTTGACGAGCTGCTTCGATGTCCAGCGGGTTTACTACTCTCAATTGCAATGAGGATGTACCTACTGAAGCTTTCAGTTCATCCACCGTGCCCTCTGCCACTACCCGACCGCGATCGATAACTGCGATTCTATCAGCCAATTGATCCGCCTCATCGAGGTACTGTGTCGTTAACAGCACGGTCGACCCCGTCTTCACCAACCGGCGAATCGTATCCCACATTTGAGCACGCGTACGCGGGTCGAGCCCTGTAGTCGGCTCATCCAAGAAGATAAGCGGCGGTTGTGCAATAAGACTCGCCGCCAAATCCAAGCGGCGGCGCATGCCGCCGGAAAAGTTTTTCAATGGCCGCTTCGCTGCTTCCGTCAAACCAAACTCCTCAAGCAATTCATCTGCTTTACGCTTCGCTTCTGAACGCCCAAGCCCTAGCAGCCTAGAGAAGATAACCAGGTTTTCTGTAGCGCTTAGTGATTCATCAACCGATGCGTACTGGCCGGTAACCCCAATTAATTGACGAACAATCTGTGATTCCTTTACTACATCGTGCCCGAAGATTCGCGCCGAGCCTGCATCTGGACGAAGCAAGGTTGCGAGCATACTAATCGTTGTGGTCTTGCCAGCTCCATTCGGACCAAGCACACCGTAAATTGAACCCGCGCGTACATTCATATTCACGCCATCCACAGCCCGATTTTCACCAAAAGTTTTTACGAGTCCGTTCGCTTCGACAGCCCAGTCACCGTGGTTTGGCTCTATTTTCTTCTTATTTACATGAACCATTGTAATTCCTCCTATACAACTGTTGATAACGTGATGGTAACGTACCTTTGTAAACTGAATTTAAACAAAAAATGATCCGCAGTTTAAATCTTACGTTTTATCGAGCGCATAAATTCTATCCCTGACCTTAAATTCACAGAAATGAAACATCCCACTTAAAAGCTGATCACCAAAAAAAGCCCCTATTTCTCTGCCGATTGCAGAAAATAAGGACTTTCTAACTGACCGCCATTTGAATTAGGGTCTGTTTTAGAGCAATGTCATAAACTTAAGGCTATGATACGATCAGAGTATTTCATAGCTTTTCATCTTATAATTCTAAACGCAAAAAAAGCAGCTCAATCCTTTCACTTACTAATTACAATAGACAACTTATAATTAACATGATTATTTAATTCGGTTAAAAATAGATCCAGCTCATGGTTGGATGGAAATCTGCACTCCAAAAGATAACAACCATCTCCACTGATTTTGAAGTTGTTCAAGATGTACTGCTGTTGTTTCTCAATATAGGCCAAATAGGGCTTATGTTCCGTGCCCTTTGTATAAATATTTATAAAGGAGTGGATTGCATATCCTGCTTTGTGCTGATTTAGATTAATCGTGTATCCTTCTATAACACCTTGTTCTTCTAATTTATTCACTCTGGACGCTGTTGCCTGCCCCGTCAGATGAACCTTCTCGCCTAATTGCTTCATCGTGATACGACCATTCATTAACAGCTCATCAACTATTTTTTTGTCCGTAGAATCCAACAAAATAACAACCTCTTTCATAAATCAAGTTATATGTTTAAACACTTGATTTTAGTTATGTACAGCAGCTTTCCTTAAATATTATGCTATACATGTAGAGTATTTAAGGAGGAGAACAACATGAAAATTAGACAAATACGAAACGCAACAATGATTATAAATTATGCAAATAAAACCTTTTTGATTGATCCATTTTTGGCGAAAAAGGGGGCTTATCCTCCGTTTCCAAATACGTTGAATCAGGATACATTTAACCCAACAGTAGATCTCCCCATTTCAATCGAAGAGATCATAGATGCAGATGTCGTTGTTGTCACTCATTTACATCCTGATCATTTTGACGCCGCGGCGATCGAAGCATTGCCGAAAACTATTCCTATTATTGCACAGTCTGTAGATGATGTCGCAGTCATTCGAAAAGCAGGTTTTCAAAATGTACAATCGATAGATCGTATTTCGTATATAGAAGGCATTAGCTTAACTAGAACAAACGGAAAACATGGCATTGGCGAAATTGGAAAGATGATGGGCGAGGTTTCTGGCGTTGTCTTTAACCATCCGGATGAAAAAACACTTTATCTTGCAGGAGATACGATATGGTGCAACGATGTTGAAGACAGCATCAGACTGCATCATCCTGAAGTCATCATTGTAAATGGAGGTGCTGCACAATTTCTTCAAGGCGATCCGATCATTATGACAAAAGAAGACATTTATCAAACCTATATGGCAGCTCCGCAATCGACCATTATCGTTTCACATATGGAAGCACTCAATCACTGCTTATTAACTCGAAGAGAATTACAAGCATTCCTTGATGAAAAGGAACTTTCAAAACATATTTTAGTACCCATTGATGGTGAATCCATCACTTTTTAAATGAAAAATCATTTTCCTCTGGCGTAATAAGGCTGTCGAGAAACTCTCGGCAGCCTTCAATAGGTCTAATTTATTTAAAATGCTACTAATAATACAGGATTCAAAGTACTTTACAGCTAACTATTTGGTTCCATCACCTTATAAACACAGTTTCTTCCGCCTGACAAAATATGCTCTACGCGTTCAATCTGAACTTCACTGCCTAGCACGGATTGAAAGAGGCTTAACTCATTTTTACATAACCCGGCACAAGCAGCAGCAGCTTCACAGATTGGACAATGCTTCTCTATAAACAACAGGCTTCCATCGCCTAGATCCTTGATCTCAGCCATATAACCTTCTTTTGTGCGAATATCAGCCAGTTTCTCCAGTTTTCCAATTAGATGAGATTCCCCGCCAAGTTGGAAAAGGTATTGCTCCAGCATATTTTTATTTCGTACTGTCAGCAGCTTATCCAGCCCCTCGATTCCGAAAGCCTCTCGCATAGATTGAAGCAGACTAACTGACAATTCCGAATACCCGCTTGGAAAAAAACGATCAGCTTCAGGCGTTAATCTCCACAGCTTGGCCGGTCGTCCCATCGGACGAGCTTCTTCTTCATACGTAACTAATCCTTCTTCTTTCAGCGCATTTAAATGCTGGCGAATAGCCATTCCAGATAATAGAAACTCTGAGGCTAATGCCATAACATCCATACCACCCTGCTGCTTCAGCAGATTAATGATTCCTCTTCGCGTCTTCGTTGAGGAATCTTTGTTCGTTTGACTTCCGCTCATTATAGGGACCTCCTTTTGAGGCAACTGACTCTATATCACTCTCTACATTTTAAATAAAAATGTTGACAAAGTCAAAGCTGAACTGTAGCCTGAACTTTATAAAGAAATATGTTTACTAAGTATCCGGATATGGCGTATACATAAAAAATTTTGTTGGAGGTTAAAGGCAATGCCGAATCATCAAAGCATTTTTAGTCCGCGTTATTTTGCACTATCGATAGGAATTATTTTGTCAGTAATGGCAGTAGGATTTGAGGGCTTAGCCGTAACCACGATCGCTCCTTCCATCGCCGGTGATTTGAATGGCATTCATCTCTTTGGCTGGATATTCAGCACTTATCTGCTTGCTCAGATTGTTGGCACCCTGGTTGTCGGTCGTATTATTGATAAAAAAGGGCCAGCAGTACCGTTTACGATTGCACTTGTTTTGTTTATTGCGGGTCTGATTGCTGCGGCTGCTGCCAGCGATATGTACGTTATGATTGCGGCGCGAGCGCTGCAAGGCCTTGGTGCTGGTGCGATGATGACTTGCGTATACACCGCTATCTCCTTAAGCTATCCCGATGAATTACGTTCCAAAATACTCGGTGCATTCGGTACAGCCTACGTCCTTCCGTCTATGCTCGGTCCATTCGTTGCCGGTTTGATTGCAGAACAGTGGTCTTGGCGTTTTGTATTCTGGGGCATATTGCCGATTATCGTTCTGTCAGCCATTCTTAGCTTGCCGGCTTTTAGAAAATTGAAGGTACAAGGTACAAGGGAGGGTAATGGTGCCGCCGCTACGTGGATGGCTTTATTTTTAACGATAGGTACAGGTATTTTCCTCGTTGGACTTGGCATGCTGCCCAAAATTACAGGAGCTGTACTAAGCATTGCCGGCTTAGCCGTCATGTCATATCCACTGCGCAAGCTGTTGCCTACGGGCACTCTACTATTCCGAAGAGGCATGCCAGCTATTCTAGCAACACGTGGACTTTTTTTCGCCGCATATGTCAGTACACAAAATTTTCTTGTGTTAGCTCTAATCGATATTAAAGGCATTAATCCCGCTCATGCCGGATTAATTGTTGCCAGCGCGGCGCTTAGCTGGTGTCTCTTTGCTTATTTGCAAGGGCGCTGGGATACAGCAGACCAAGGCCGTGGGCGTAATAGAAGAATTATTTTAGGCGTGCTGCTGCTCACAATAGGTTTTGCTTTAGTCGTTTGGATTCCAAACGTAACGGTTGCCTTGGCCGTAATGGGGCAAATCATTGCAGGAATTGGAATGGGATTATCCCATCCAACGAGCGGTGCGGTTGCATTTGCCCATACTAGTAAAGACGGAGCTGGCGAGACGTCCGCTAATTTGCAATTTGCAGATTCTTTCACACCGGGTGTGGTGATCGGTATAGGCGGTGCTATCCTTGTCGTTAGTCAAGCTGCCGGAATGACAATGCAATCGGGATTGATTGTAACGATGGGATTTAATCTTTTGTTAATACTAATGAGTTTATTTGCAAGTATTCGTATTTCTTCTAAGAAACCAATGGCAGGCTAAAACACGATGGGGTGATCTGGAGGAGAAGAGATTATCTCAAGCGAATGAATGAGTGAGTTACTTTGTCAGTTAGTTCATAAAGAAGAAGAGGAGCCTAATTGCAGGCTCCTCTTCTATCGTGTACGACATTAATATAAAGTTTTTGTAGCGCCTGCGTCATAGCTCAGCAGCTCATCTGTTCGATTGTCGCGTATTTTGGCTGCCCATTCTGGATCAGCAAGCAGTGCACGGCCTATGGCTACCAGATCAAACTCTTCCTTTTCTAGTCTTTCAATTAAGCTGTTCAAAATGGCCGGCTTCGCAGCGTCCCCGCTGCTGCTTCTAAATTCATTATCCAGTCCAACTGAGCCTACAGTTATCGTTGGTTTTCCTGTCAGCTTCTTCGTCCATCCTGCCAGATTTAGATGAGAATCCTCAAACTCCGGCTCCCAATATCGCCGTGTTGAACAATGGAAGACATCCACTCCCGCATCAGCAAGCGGCGTCAAAAATTGCAAAAGCTGCTGAGGCGTTTCCGCCAATTTGGCATCATAATGACCTGCCTTCCATTGTGAGAATCGGAATACGATTGGAAAATCTTCTCCGACTGCACGACGGCATGCTTCAACAATCTCAACAGCGAAACGTGTCCTCGCTGCAAGGTCATCACCATAGCGATCAGTCCGTGTATTTGTTTGGCCCCAGAAGAACTGATCGATCAAATAACCATGCGCACCATGAAGCTCAATACCATCAAAGCCGATTCGTGCTGCATCTGCCGCTGACTGTGCGTAAGCTGCGATAACATCCCCAATCTCTTTCTCCGTTAGTGGCTCTGTTATTTTCTCACCTGATAGATTAAGTCCCGAAGGACCAATTGGCAATGCTTCCTTATTGGGGAGGTCGCCAATTTTTCGCGTTAACCCAACATGCCATAGCTGCGGAATAATTTTACCGCCGGCTTCATGTACTTCTTTTACCACGTTGGACCAGCCGCTCAGTGCAGCCTCCCCATGAAAGTGAGGCCAATTCGGACTTGCAGCAGCAGCCTTATGATCGATTACGGTTCCTTCGGTGACGATAAGACCAACGCCATTCTCCGCCCGCCGACGATAATAAGCCGCAACATCAGACCCTGGAACTCCATTTGGGGAGTATCCTCTTGTCATTGGCGCCATCACAATACGATTGGCAATCTGCAAATTTTTGGAGACAAAGGGCTTAAATAAAGCTTCAACGGATGTTTCATTTGTGGTATTAGACATGTACATTCCTCCTATATATTTGATTTGAGTTTAATTAGGTTTGTGTACTATAGATACTATCATGAATCACCATGTATTCCCACCACTTTACTTATTTTCAATACTGTAAAACCGAAAACCTTTTAATCTAAAAAAATGCTCTGGTGTTATAATGGAAAAGGAATCCAAATAAAACAGTTATCCAATAGGAGGGTTTGTATGGATTATCTTCGAGATTACACCATGTATGCAGCAATATTTGGCATGTTTAGTTTCAGTTGGTTTGGCTGGGCACAAGAAAATCCTAGAGCGAGTTGGCGCAAATACATTGGCATAGCTTCTGGCATTGCACTTCTAGTATGCTTGGCAGGCGTCTACCTAAGTATAACGAACTGGGACGCACCCTCCGCTTTGTCTAATCAATCATCTTTCCGTAACTATTTGATTTCGGTATACACTGAGATCATTTTGGCAGGTGCGGGTGCTTTTGTATTCATAAAAACAAAACGCAGCAAATACGTTTCCCCTTGGATTGCCTTTATTGTTGGTATTCATTTTATTAGTTTGAAACATGTTTTCAAAGATTCCAGCTTATATGTACTTGCTGCGTTGTTGGTTGCCGTTGCCATTAGTACGTTAATCATATCTCCAAAGCTTAAGGTAGCCCATAGCGCAATTGCAGGTATTGGTGCTGGTACCGTTTTATTCTGCTTCGCCCTCTTAGGCTTGATTCGATATTTCTTGGTCTAATACAAGCCAAAACAACCATAACTGCATCTCTGCTGTTATGGTTGTTTTATTTATTTATTTTCTATCTATTAAAATGGCGCAGCTTCTCTGGATTCATGACAATATAAATGTCCGAAATGACGTTGTCTTTGATATGGAAGGTAATAACCGAAAACGTAAGCTCGCCAGACTTAATCACAATGCCGCTATTTCCATTGAGTTCAACAACATCACAAGTGAAATCTGAAGGAACTTCCGGTCTAATCGCCGTAAAATAACGGATAATAAGATTTTGCCCCACAATCGGACGCAGAGCCGCATTTGTTTTGCCGCCTCCATCCGTATACAATACTGTTTCCGTGGAAAGAATCGACAGCATGCGATTGATATTGCCAGAAATGATTGCGTTTACGAATTCCTCCATCATAGGACTAGCAATCTCCTGCGGAGTCAATTCACTGCTGGAAGAAGACCCTATGCTTTTTTTTGCCCTATAAAAAATTTGCCTACAGTTTCCGCTGCTCTTATCGAGAATAGCGGCAATATCTTGAAATGGGTAATGAAACAACTCCCTTAATAGAAAAACAACACGTTCTACGGCGGTCAGCTGCTGCAATAACAGCAAGTATGCGGTAGACATCATTTCCTTCGAAATGTATAGTTGGAGCGGATCGTTTGAGTTAACACCACTAGTAACGAGAGGCTCTGGCAGCCACGGTCCCACATACAATTCCCGCTGCCTGCTTGTCGATTTCAACTTATTCAGGCATTTATTCGTAACTACTTTGCACATATAAGCTTTAATAAACTGGATATGATCAGACTGATCTTCATGCAAAGAGATAAACGCGTCCTGAACAATATCTTCCGCATCCGCGACACTGCCCATCATTTGATAAGCGAGCGAAAATAATAACGGCTTCAATTCAACATATAGCTGTTCCGTATTCACATGTCACTCCCATTCATACCTTTATGTTGTTTAATTACGGCTTGTGCGGCTCTTCTAGCCCCAGCAAACACAGCATCAACCAAAGTTTCTCCAACATGACCGGTCCAATCTCCTGCAACATAAAGACCTGGGATTTCCGGAACATCCGGCCCTGGATAAATGCCATTCTTATCAATAGAAGCAAAATCATGAGCGACCGTTATATTAGGTAAAAACTGACGGGCAGCTTCCACTTCGCGCCATCCCGGCTGCATAAGATCTAGCGCTTGCTCCAAGTGCTGTTCATCCTCTTTGGGATAGCTCGGATTTTCTCCAAGCTGCTTAATCATATGAATGACGACAGAATCCCCATCGTCGTTATGGCTGGCAACGGATGTTGGGTTGTTATAAAAAATAGGAGCATCCAACCAGAAGCCAGCGATGAAGGATGCTCTTGGATTCGGTAGACGATGCAATACAAGATCCAAACAAGCCGCTTTTATCGTATGCGCTTGCTCCTTCCAATTAGAAAGCAGGTTCTGATTAGCGTCTTTTACAAGCTTGCATGCATCTCCTAGACCAGCGGCCACGATGACAGACGAAATCACCAATGACTCTCCATCCGCAAAACTGACTCGCAAACCCTCTTTGTCTGGTACAATTCCAACTACTGAACGACCAGTCACAATCGTAACCGAGGCTTGCTCTGCTTTTTGCTTCAGCGCATCTACAAGATTTGCCCACCCCTTTTCAATATAAAATGCCTTTCCGCCAAACGTTCGCTGCAATTGTTTCACAGCGATTGAGGCTATTAGCAGCTCTGGGTGCGGTACAAAGGTGTTCGTCCGACAAATCGAATAAATAACATGCCTAATCATCGGATCTTGAACTTCCTTTTCAGCCCATTCTCGGAATGTTACCCTTTCGAGTTTCGTTGTATCGATTTTAGCTAATTTCATCATAAACCGTGCTAGCTCTATTTTCCCAGTAAACGAGAACAATTTAGATGTGAGCAATTGAATGGGTCCAGTCGGCAAAGGAAACACTTGATTGTTCCAAATTGCGGCCACTGATGGTGGTGGATTGGCTCCTTTTAGCTTAACCTCAAGCTCTTTTAGCACTTCCTCGCCTACCCCTTCCTGATAGAAAGCATGAACACCCAGGTTGAGATAAGCTCCTTTCTTTTTCACCGTTAATGCCCTTCCGCCCAATCGATTGGACTTTTCGACTAGCAGCACGCGTAATCCTGCTTTAGCCAAATAAATAGAAGCTGTCAGACCAGATAAACCGCCGCCAATAATGACAGCGTCATAGGCTGTTTTTCGCTCATCCATAATGATCACCTCATGTTTTTGCTTATATGACAAATAACAAAGGTGTTTTGTTACAGAAAAGTATTCATTTTCTGCCCTGATCACCACCGTTTTCTTCTAGACAACACGAGAAAAGTGAGCTACACTTTGTTAGAATTTGGCAAGATCATGAGGAGAATGGAGCAGGTTGAAGATGCGTATTGCCGCAGATATGAAACGTTTTTTGCAGGTGGATGGTGCAGGTAGGATGCTTTTCACCTTATTTTGTTATGGCATCGGCATGGGCATTCTAGCACCGATGAATGCAATTTATTTAAGTGAGAGCATCGGGCTTTCAAAGAATGAAGTCGTATCGATCTTCGTTGTGTCGCTGCTGCTCAATATGGGAACTACGATTACAGTTGGACTGTTAAGTGATAAGCTGCGCAGCAGAAAGAGACTGGTCATTACAGCTGCTTTGTTATGTCTCGTCGGTTTGTTCATTTATATGAACGCAGAAGGTTATGTCCAGGCGCTGATCGGCATGTGTGTTGTGAGCGCTCCGTCCGGACTCATTATGGGACAATTGTTCGCTATATCTCGGAATCATTTTGCTAGACTTGCCGGGGATATTGTGGAGATGGCACAAATATGGCTGCGCGCAGGGTACAGTGTTGGGTTTTTTTGCGGTTTGCTGGCAGGAGCGAACTTGTATTTGATTGCTACGTTTCAAGGTGTATTATGGGGCAACTTTGCAGGTTACGCAATGCTCGTTATCTTGCTGTTGTTCTACCGGGAACACTCTGAAGAGAAAAAACAAGCTAATATGGGAGCGAGCGAGCCTTTTTCCCTCATTATGCTAATTGCTCTGCTGCTGCTTGCATGCGCAGATGCCATTCGCGGATTGTACTTGCCGCTTGTCGTTAAAACGTTGTTCGGCAAGCCGGAATATATGTCTTATATTTGGAGCTCCCAAGCCGTATTCGAGCTGTTGTTCATGACCATCGCCGGTTATTGGGCGGCGAAATACGGCAGCAAAATAATTATTTTAATTGGCGGCTTTGGGGCGCTTATTACTTATACGATTTATGCCTTGCACTCGCCATTGATCGTTTTTTTCCTCATTCAGCCGATTTATTCTTTTTTTGTATCCATCTTGTACGGAGTAGCGATGGGGTATGTGCAGCGCATGTTCGCAGGCCGGACCGGATTCGGCGCAAGCTTGTACGTTTTCATTTCACTAACGGCATCATTAATCGGATATTTGTTACCATTATTCATCGAAGGGTACGATCCATCCATATTCGTCATTCCAATTGCGCTAGTATCTATTTCAATAACGATTATGTCTATCGTGCTGATAAGGGAACGTCGTCTGTCACAGCTGCCTCAATAATAAAACAAGCCTTGAGCCCATTCGGGTTCAAGGCTTATTCTTTGTTGCACAATGAACCTCAATAATCACTTTTCAACCCCGCATTTAACGGTAAGTCGGATTTACGACGCCAATTGCACGCTCCACGCTAAACTTGCCCTTCTCAAAGGTCAAATACTCATTGCCTTTCACATGAAAAGGAATCTCTTGATTATTATAAATAATTGCACCCTGAATCTCACGTACACTCATTCCAATGATTCCCTTCATTTGACCCTGGCGATCGGTAATAACGCGAATGCCGCTTGGAAAACGGATGAAGCTTTCTCCATTTCGATACAGCTCCGACCCCGCCTGCATATTTAACAGTTCATAGGTAACACCATCCACGATTCGGCTGTAGCCTGTCTCACCGGTAATCTCTTCTCCATGATCCATATTGTAGGGTACAAGTCCCGTAAACCATAGCTCGCCGTCTGGTGTAGGCAAAATACCGCATAAACGCTCAACATAATCTAACAGGCACAATATCGACGGAGAATACGCCTCAGTAAATCCCTCATCTCCAGTCCACGGGCTAACCGCCTGCGCAAAGCGGGTTGCTTTGGTAAATGAAGCTAAGATCGGGTACATCACCCAAGTGAGTTCAACGTGCCGTCCATGATGCTCGAAAGCATGAGGTGCGCGAATCAAGCTAAGGAAGTTCGATGCGCCTCCCCAGCTGTTGTAGCTAGAGAACGGATCAAAGCGCGGATCGTCCATAGCCATCGAAGTAAATGGATATTTGGCAAAAAATTTGCTTGTATTCAATAAATAACGTCTGAGCATCGTATCAAAAAAAGCCTGATCTCCTACTTCGCATGCCATTACGCGCAGCAGCACATCCGATTGTACTCGCACAAGCTCATCATTTCGGTCTCGATCATAGAAGAAATGATCCTCTCCATCAAAGCAATAACGATACAAGCTCGTTAAGCTCTCTTCGGCTCTCGCTAGCCAGTGCTGCTTGCTAGGAAGCTCAAGCTCCTCTGCAATACGAGCCAAGTAAAGACGTTGACAATATACATTTGCAGTTAAATCCGGCGCCAAAAAAGGTAATATCGGAGAATCAGGATTCATTTGCGCAGCATCATTAAGATGAGGGGTGTCAGGGACATGCCAGAACCGCGGTGAAAGATCATGCCCCGTATCAAAAGTACTGAATGCCTCTACACAACCTGTTCCACGGGTATTTCGGTACTGAACCAGCCACTCATCGTAGCTTGCCATCGCAGTATACATCGTTTGCAAAAACGGCTTCCCCGCATGATTCAGCTTATAATGGTTCCATATACTGCGTGCAAGCGGCGTCACCAGCTGAATCTGCCGGAATGCAGGACCATGCTCCGTTACCTTATAAGGCAACAAACCATCCTCACGCTGGTGCACGGCAAACGAGCGGAAAGTTGCATCCGATACGGATGGTATAAAGCGAGAAAGTAGCTCAGCATTAATCGTTCCTGTACTTTCCAGCCAACAGCCGAGATAGATTCCTCCTTCTTGCAAAATCGGCTCTTCACCGCCCGTAGGAACAATACAATCGAGCAGCTTGCGCACTGCTGCATAATAAACCTGCTCAAGCTTGCCTGAACGTGTTGTAAAACGAATGCCGGATTGCTTCCATTCCTCAAGGCTATTTTTATGAGATGGTTTCGTCAACTCGCCAATCTTCTCATCTATAGACAGCTCTCGAAGCTGCTTCAGCAATGATTCGCTCATCCTAATCGCCTCGCTTTTCCGATATAATTGTTTTCTCCACTTATTTAAAAACAGACTGCCGCGAGGCAGCCTGTCTATTCATGCATTGCTGATACCAACTCACAGGAAACTATTGATTGTTTTTGAATATTTTCAGAGTGCCATTATAGAAGTCCTTAACAGCCACTTCTACGCTCTTGCGTCCGAAACCAATTTCATACATCGTCGATTCGGCAAGCTTGGAATATTCAGAGAAGCCCGGAGGATTGTAGCTGACCGCAAACGGCTCCTTGTTTGTCGCTTCTGAAACACGGCTTGTGTAGTCATAAACAATTTTCTCTACGCTGTTCGCGCTAGTTTCAAGGAGCTTGCGGTTAGCCGCAACCACTGGTACACCGCGATCATTGCCTAACAATTTCGCAACATCGGGATCATTAATGAAGAAACTCAACAACGTCGCTACCTCGTTTGGATGTTTGGTCTTGGCATAACCCGACAAACCTTGGCTTGACTCGAACACTACGCCTGTTCCCTTCTCGCCGCGCGGCAGCTGTACCATAATCAGCTCATCTTGCGTAAGTCCTTGCAATGCTGCCAATTGATTGGACGGAATTAAGCTCATCGCTACTTTTCCTGTGACAACTAATGACTTACTTGTATCGCCGGGAGGATTGGATACTTGCAGCTCGGAAGGGACAACACCGCCGGCTTTCATCGTTTCATCCCAATATTGGAACCATTTTAACACGTCAGCCTCTTCGAAGCCCAGCGTCCCTTTATCCATATCATAAAGCTGTTTGCCTTGCTGCTTCAGGCCGATATCCATTCCATCAATGGACATGTTATAAGTACCATAGACACCGCTGCCCAGTTTGTCCGAGATTTCTTTGCTGATTCGTGCAAAGTCTTCCCAATTCCAACCATCCTCAGGTACGGGAAGGCCCGCTTTCTCGAACATCGTCTTATTCACAACGACTCCGCGTGCATTAGCACCAGCAGAAATATGAAGAAGCTTGCCGCCTATCGTGCCGTATTGAATCATCGATTGATCCATATCGCTTAAATTAAGCTCTTTATCCACGTATGGAGAAAGATCAAGAAGCACTTCCTTATTCGCATAATCGACCACATTTCCTCCTAAGAAAAAAATGTCTGGCGCTGTGCCGGAAGCAAGCTGCGTATTAAGCTTATCGAAATAACCAGTGGATGGGGCAAACTCGCCAACAACCTTAATGGATGGGTTTTTCTCTTGAAAAATTTTCAACGCCTCGTTTGTAATATCCGCCCTCTTTTGATCTCCCCACCACATAATGCGCAGTTCTACTTGTTTTGCTTCACTTGACTCATTTCCGTTTTTCTCTTTTTCATTGCTTGATCCTCCACTGCCTGTACCACCTGAGCATGCCGCAGTGAACACCATTAACATTCCTAAAGCCAAAATAAGCAACCGCTGTTTCATTTTGATTTCCCCCAATACCCTATTATGAATTCGCTTTCACTTATGATGCTACCCTGATTTCCGTTTATACGGAATTTCATTCCTTCGGGTATTCATTATCAATTTTTTCGGTTATCGAGCAAGAAAACACATTATCATTTCAAACCGGTAGTTGCGATGCCATCCAAGAAATAGCGTTGAAAAATAAGAAATATCAGCGTTATTGGCACAAGCGACAATGCCGACATGGCAAGCAGCGCGCCCCAATCCGATTGACCAGTAGGATCAAATAAAGAACGAATTCCCAGCTGCACTGTAAACAGCTTAATATCACTCAAGTAGATCATCTGGCTGAAAAAATCGTCCCATGACCAAATAAAAGTGAAAATAGCGGCGGATATCAAAGCGGGTACTAAGAGCGGAATGATAATGCGGAAATAAATTTGCCGCGGACTGCAGCCGTCAATCGTCGCACTTTCATCCAGCTCTCTCGGAATTCCGCGGATAAACTGCACCATCATAAGAATAAAAAAGGAATCATGCGCCAGCCATTTTGGCAGCACGAGCGGAAAATACGTATTGATCCATTGCAGCTCATTATAGATGACGTATTGCGGAACAAGCGTCACATGATAGGGAAGCATAATCGTCACCAGCATTAACGAAAACCAAAGCTTCTGAAACTTGAAATTCAACCGCGCGAACGCAAAGGCTGCTAAGGAGCAGGTAATCACATTGCCAAGCACGCTTAGAATCGATATCAGCCATGAGTTTGCAAAAAACTTACTAAATGCTATTCCCTGAAAGCCGCGCCAGCCGTTAATATAATTATCCAAAGTGAATGAGCTTGACCATAATCCCGGCTGTGTAAAGATCAGCTCATTAGGCTTAAAGGAGCTGCTTATTAACCATAGTACAGGGTAAAGCATGGCAATGCCAAAGATGATAATGATCGTATGTTTAGTTAATCCGTTTAACTTCCTCACTTGCATAGCTGCCTTACCTCCCTTCCTTGCTGTCACCGTAAAATACCCAATATTTCGATGTTGCAAAAATAATGGCTGTAAACGCCCCGATGATCAGCAGCATAATCCAGGCTAACGCGGATGCATAACCCATATCGAAGAACGAGAAGCCTTTCATATACAAGTACAGGGTGTAGAACATGGTCGCATCAAGCGGGCCTCCACGGCCGTCGCCAATGACAAATGCAGGTGTAAACGCTTGAAATGAATTAATAATGCTCATCACGAGATTAAAGAAAATAACGGGAGAAATCATGGGAAGCGTAATGCGAAAAAATTGACGAGCTTTGCCTGCTCCATCCACTTGAGCTGCTTCATACAGATCAAGCGGCACTTGTTTAAGACCTGCAAGGAAGATTACCATCGCTGAACCAAATTGCCATACGGACAATGAAATAATGGTATAAACAATGTAGCTCGGATGGGAAATCCATGAAGGTCCTTGAATGCCGAACCAGCCAAGAAATTGATTCACAAGGCCGCTGCCATCAAAAATCTGTCTCCACACAATCGCAATAGCGACACTGCCCCCGAGCAACGAAGGGATATAGTATACGGTGCGGTAAATGCCTAACGCTCGAATACCTTTGTTTAGAACCATAGCGACCATCAGCGCGAAAGCAAGACGCAGCGGAACGGAAATGAACACGTATTTGATTGTAAGCCACAAGGAATTCGAGAAGGTTTCGTCATCTTTAAAAATGTTAATATAATTTGAAAAACCAATCCATTTTGGCGACGTTAATAAATCATACTTCGTGAGCGACAAATAAAACGATCCAAGCATTGGACCGAGCGTCAGGCAGAAAAACCCGATCAGCCATGGCAGCAAAAAGGTATATGCGGTTAAGTTATGCTGATTGCTTAGCGGCTTGAGGCTTTTTCTCATCATGAATACCCCTCTCTTATTGATGTAGTTCCATCATAAGGGAGGGGCTATGAACATAGAATGCTAATTCTTTGGGTGTTCACTATCATTTTTTTCAGATTTTAATTCCGATTGCTGCTGACGATAATCCGAAGGTGTCATTCCGTACATCCTTTTAAATTTGGAGCTGAAGTAGCTTGCATTGGAGAATCCAGTAAGCTCTGCAATATCCCAAAGGTTCAGCGTTGTTGTTTTTAGCATCCGAACAGCCTCAGCAATTCGTACCTCATTCAAATAGTAAATAAAGGTTTTACCTACTTTAGCTTTGAACATTTCTGAGAAATAAGATGAATTATAATTGTACTTCTCTGCAATCATCGTCAAATTCAATTCATACATATAGTTCTCGTCAATAAACTGCTTAGCCGCCAAAAGCAAGGATGGATCACTTTCCTGAGAGTCGCTTTGCCGCTTGCGCTCGATTTTAGCTGCAATACGCATCAGAAACCGCTCCGCTTTCTCTACAGTATCGAGACTAAGTGTCATTTCCGGCCTTAGCCAAAGCTGTTCGCCGCTCTCCAAACCGATTTGCGATTCATGCGCAATGGTCTCAAGCATCAAGTAAAGCTGGAAAATCAATTTGACAAAACGAAGCTGTGATTTCATTCCGCGCTGTAATTCTTGTCTAATCGCTGCTTCAAACGATGAAAGCTCTCCTCGAATTAAATAGCGCTCAATAACCTTAATGGTATGCTCAGGTATAGCCGTATGCCCCTCAGAAGCATGAGCTAGTCCAGCAGCTTTGCCGTATGGCATGTTCCATGCCAGCAAAGAGCTAATATAACCTTCTTTCCACTGCTTAAATCCGCTTACCGTTTGACCGTTCCCGATTTTAATTTCAAAGGCCATGTACTTATTTACGCTTTGAGTCAGAAACTCAGAAAATCCCCGCTCCAATTCATGATCCGCAGCGATTACAAAATGCATGAGGCCAGGATAATTGGTATCACGAAAAACCTCCATCTTCCCTTGGAACTTGTCTGCGCATTCTCTTGATATGATATCGAACGGCAATCGAAACTTGTCCGGCGTACGGTCAACCGAAGCGCTTGATTCCCCTCGCTCCCATAGCCCTGCTGTAATAAACCTAACCTCACGTTTATCCCATGAATCCAGCTCAAACAATCGGGAACGATCTTTTATAGTACTCTCCTGCAAAATCTCTTCCTTTACGAGATGAACGATAAAATGCTCTTTCATTTCCTTATAATATTGCGAGAGCCGCCACTGCGTCATAGCCGCCTGATCATGGCTTTGCCTGTCCTTGTCCAGCTCCTTCTTTACGTTTGAAAGCGTGTCGGTCAATTCTTTTCTAGCAACAGGTTTTAACAAATACTCGCGAGCCTGATTGCGAATGGCTGCTTTCGCATAATGAAAATCCTCATAACCTGTAATGACGATCAGACGCAGGGATGGGTACTGCTCGTGACAGGAATCTAAAAATAACATACCGTCCATCACAGGCATGTTCATATCTGTAATAACAATATCAATAGCCTCTGCTGAAAGCCTCTCGAGCGCTTCGACTCCATTAGAGGCTTCCCCTGCAATGATAAGTCCAATACTGTCCCAGTCCACCTTAAGCTTTAGACCCTGACGGATCTCTGGTTCATCATCAACGATTAATACTTTATACATGCTGGTGTTCCTCCTGTGCTGGTAGTATGAGCTCAATCGTTGTACCCTCGCCAAGCGTAGAATCGATGCGGACCTCAAATAGTGATTCGTAGTAAAGACGGCAACGTGCAAGAACATTCCCTAGACCAATTTGGCTGCTCCGGCTGGTAAGAATTTGCTCCAGCTGAACGGATTCCGATCGCTCCAGCAGCTTCTTCTGCTGCTCGCTTGTCATCCCCGGTCCGTTATCTGACACGATTAGATGTACCCTTCCCGCAGCATGGCTTACACGAATGCGGATGATTGCCTCGGATTGATGCATGAAGCTGTATTTAACGGCGTTCTCTATCAACGGCTGGAAAATAAATTTTACCGTCGACAATCTCAGAAGGTCGCCTTCCTCCTCAATCGTTATGTTCAGTTGATCACCGAAGCGGATTTTTAAGATCGACAAATAATAGTGAACATAAACTAGCTCTTCTTCCAACGGAACGAGATCATCGCTAATTTTAAGAGAGAAACGCATCATTTTCCCTAGTGATTCTATAACTTCGACCGTATCATCCGTCCGTCGCTGTATGGCCAAGCTGCTCATGAGCTCCAGTGTATTAAACAGAAAATGCGGATTAATTTGCATGAGCAGCGCTTTGTATTCCGCTTGCTGCCTTAGCAGCTTAAGCTCGAACTCGGTTTTGATATGCTGTCGGAGTCTCGTAACCATGTTGCGGAACGTTTCAGTTGCGAAGCCCACTTCATTGCGCACCCTCTTCTCAGGCGCCAAACGGCTCTCGGCAAGCACAAAATCGCCTCTTTGTACATGCCGCATTGCGAGCACCAGTCGTGAAAGCGGCTTCGTAATTCCATGCGAGAACCAAGTCGCCAGTATCAAAGACACAATTAATAATACAGCCGCAACGATTAGAATCGTGCTTCGCAGACGGAAGAGCTGTGAATACAAATCTTTCTCTGATACGAACCCAACAAGCATCCAGTTCGTTTTCGGCAGTTTTTTGTATACTAAAATTTCTTTTTCTCCGCTTAAATTATTTAAATAAACGACGCCCTGCTTCCTCCAGCCTGTCCGTAAATCGTCAACCTGCCGTACCATCTCCGAATGGGCTCCGTATTCGTTCTGGGACAGCATTGGTTTGCCATGCTGATCTAATAAATAAATCGTTCCGCTCTCCCCAAGATGGATTCTGCCTAGCGGCTCCAGAAAATAGTCAGCGCTTACATTAATCTTCATCACACTTTTTGTCAGTGAAGGCTCAAATGAACTGATCGGCATCAGCATACTGATTACCGGATGTTTGTTGTTATTTCGCAGCTCTGCGACATCCGTATGAGCCGGAATCCAGTATTGATCCTCGTTTTTAAAATCGAGATACCACTTTTCCTTCAGAAAGGAATCGTTAGACACAACTAAATTGCCGCTGCTGACCCACATGCCATCCTGACGATAGACGGCGACACCAGAAACACTGGAATAACTGTTCGTTGTCTGCGTCAAAAACTGGCTCATTCGGTAATGGGCAAGATTTTTTTCTCCCTCCGTGGATGCGGAATCAGACGCTACTGCATCCCAATTATTCGTAATATCGCTATTAAAAACGATAGAGGCTAAATCATAGATTTGTGTTTGAACCATATCAATGTAAGACCCGTACTCATCCATTTTCTCCAGTGCTGAAGATTCAATGTAAGAGCGAATAATGGAACGGGACTCATTAAATAAAAGAATGGACAGGGTGACGAAGGATAAAACGAATAGTAAACAAAAGATTGCAATCAAACGACTTTTTAACGAATAAAACATAGCCAGTCCCCTCTCATGCCAGCCTTTCTTCCAACGATGTTTAGACCCGGTAATAAATCTAGGAATACATTCGCTGCAATCCCCTCTTCTTTAAACCTATTATAGTCGTCAATCTCATACATGCAATAAAATATAACAGGTAAACAGAATAGACATTGGCTCCTCCCCTCCCCCCAATCCAATGACAACCGAATATCTTTTCCTCAACAGGGAAAAGATGTAATCATTCGACACTTCACTTCGGATAGGAGACACGCATGCGGAAATCGCCCAATTTTTCACCTAATCACACTACATCCGACAAGCCTTCTTACCCGAACATTTCTCCCCATCTGGAAGAAAACTTGAACGCGATCGAAGGTTTTTTTGCCAACTGCAAAGACTTGATAATACATCGTTGGAGTTATGGACAGGGCTTGGAGCAATCAGCCTTTACCGTCTACTTCGATACGCTAACGAAAACGACCGTTACGAATTTTGCAAAGGATACGCTGCAAAATCTGGTACCTCATGAGCTTGGTCCTGCCGAGACGGTAACGATAAAAGATGTTATCCATTATTTTGAGAATCATGGCATCGCTTCCCCTAACGTTGAGCTTATGAGCGAAATGGAACAAGCCGTCAGAGGCATTCTGGACGGCAAAGTCGTCATTTTTTTTGACGGATGGCCTAAGGCTATCGCCTATTTTGCCCTTGATGTCGAGCAGCGTCAAACCTCAGAGCCCATTACGGAGCCTACCGTTCAAGGCCCGCATGTCAGCTTCATTGAAAGTTTGGATCGCAATATCGGTGTCATTCGAAGCTTGCTGAAATCGCCCGAACTTAAATTTGAGTATTTTATATCCGGGGAGAAGGTTCACAGAAAAGTGTCCTACGGCTATTTGGAAGGCGTCGTAAAGCCGGAGACATTAGAAGCATTTAAGCAAAAGATTGAGGGTATAGATCAAGAAGAAATGATTGATATTTCCTATCTGGAAGAGTGGGTTAATGATTCCAACTACTCCCCTTTTCCGCAAGTTCGGTATACGGAGCGCCCGGATACGACGGTTACTTCTTTGCTGGATGGCAAAATCATTGCGTTAGTGGACGGAAGCCCATCGGTTCTTATCTGTCCTGGGAAATTCATTGAGTTTTTTACAAACAGCGAGGATTATTACTATCGGACGATTTTTTCTTCGTTAATTCGATTGATTCGACTGGCTGCGTTCCTCATAGCGCTTATGCTGCCCAGCACTTATATCGCGTTATCAACCTTCCACTCCGAACTCATACCGACGGTTCTCCTGCTAGCCATTTTAGATACACGGGAAGGCATCCCCTTCCCGGCTATGATTGAGGCGTTGATTATGGAGTTTTTCTTTGAGCTGCTGCGGGAGGCGGGCATTCGTCTGCCCCGGCCAATTGGTTCGGCGGTCAGCATAGTTGGGGCGCTTGTTATCGGCCAAGCAGCTATCCAATCACAGATTGCATCTCCGGTCATGGTCATTGTCGTGGCCTTGACGGGCATCGCTTCCTTTGCGCTTCCTCAATACAACATGGCCATCGCACTGCGGATTTTGCGCTTTCCGTTAATGTTTCTCGCAGCGACGTTTGGAGGTCTAGGCATCATGGTAGGCTTAATTCTCATTTACATTCATCTAGCGACTCTACGATCCTTAGGTGAGCCCTATCTAGATTCGTTTGCTCCACTGGATTTGAAAAGGCTGCGAGATGCGATTTTTGTGCTGCCAAGACGCTTGCTGGTTCATTCGCCTCGGAGTCGACATCTACATAAAAAATCTTCTGGAAGGAAGAAATCATAGTGAAGCCACTCCTCTCCTTTCTCGCTTCATTTCTTGTTCTTTGCTTGATTACTGGATGCTGGGATAATAATGAACTGGACGAGTATGGCTATGTGCAAGCGATATCGATTGATCGAGGCGAGGGTGATTTTGTCGATATTACGACTCACTTTTATAACCCTTCCAGCAAAATGCAGACTGATCCAGCAACGAGTATAGCAGCGAAAGGAATTAATATTCGAACAACAGGAGAAACCTTTTTTGAAGCGATGCGAGAGATCCCTGCAAAATTCGGACGTAAAGCCAAATGGGATCATATGCGAGTCATTATCATCGAAGAGAATTTAGCCAGAACGTTGAACATCCGTGAAGTGCTTGATTTTTTCTCAAGAGACCATGAGCCACGGGGCACTATTCTTCCCATCATAGCTGAGAAATCGGCGGCAGCATTTTTGGATATTAAACCGTTTATCGAGCAGACCATTGGTCAACAGTATAGAAAGATGGAGACGACCGGAGCTCTCTATTCCGCGAAAACGTCTAACCTTCCGCTATATGATCTCGCTATTCAGCTAAGCAGCCCCTCCAAAACCTCTGCTATGCCTTACCTGCATAAAAATAGCTTGGACAATAAAGCGTCAATTTCCGGGGTCGCATTGATTCAAGACGGGAGAATGGTAGGGGTTCTTACGGAAAAAGACACCGAAACGCTGATGATGYTGACAGACAAATATAAGTATGGAGTATTTGAATTCCCTTGCATGAATCATGAAAAAAAGAAACAGCTCTACAACAAAGAATCGCTTGAAATAATCAACTTCAACAGTCAATTGGTTTCGAAAGTGACAGATGAGAATGTAACCGTCGACATCCAAATGACGATTGAAGGTACAACCGGAGAACTACGATGCTCAGACCTGAAAACCAAGCAAGATATGGAGCGTTTTGAACAAACGATTAAGGAGCAGATCGAACATCAGATTCAACATGCAATCCGTACCTTTAAGGCAAAAAAAGTTGATGTGCTCGGAATCGGCAATCAAATTTATCGGAACAACCCGAAACTATGGAAACAATTAGAACCCATTTGGGAGGATAAGCTTGCTCAAATGCAATTTCAAACCCACGTTCAAGTTCATGTGTTAAGTACGGGCATGAACGCTGGTACGATATTTGGGAAAAAGGAGCACTAGATGTGTTAGGAAAATTCATCTGCGTCCTGCTGTTAGCATCCGCTATGCTGATCCATGACATCCCGAAAGTGAAAGCCGCAAGCAAACGAGATCGGTTTGTGTACATAGCGATGTTGGCGCCGCTCCTCTATCTTGCTGTTATCTTTTTAATAGCTAAGCCATGGCCTAACCTCGATATGATTTTCAATTTATTTACCGAACCAGCTAAACTATTCATTCGTTGGCTCAATCCCTTGCATACGTGAGTTTTATAAAATTTGGAGGAGACCCCATGAAACAAAAAGAACGTATCAGTTCGATTCAAATGTCCATGCTGTTCCTTTTTTTCATGACAGGCTCCTCCATCGTCATTGTCCCTGCACCCTTAACGAACATTGCAGGCAATGGAGCATGGATCTCTCTTCTCATCGCCTCGGCGACAGGCATGCTTTTGCTGGCTGCTATCCTTTATTTAAACCGGCTAGCCCCAGAGCTTTCGTTGATTGAGCAAGGTCGCTCCGTGCTGGGAAAGGGACTCACCTTCTTGATATTGATCCCTTTCACCTTAGTATTGCTTTGGAATATTTCGGGCGTTGTCATTGAAATCGGAATCTTCTTCAAGAATACGATGATGAAAGAAACCCCTACCTATGCTGTAAGCACATTGTTTTTCATTATGATCGGAGTAACAGCGATGGCAGGAATCGAGGTCATTGCTCGGATGGCAGCTGTATTAATGTTTCTAATGTTCGGCTGTATTGTTCTTATCTTGATTCTGGTCTCAAACCTGTATAACCCGCAATATCTGCTCCCTGTGATGCCAGATGGAATTGGACCAATCCTGAACGCCTCTTATGTAGTTTATGGTTTTCCCTACTCCGAGATGGTCGTATTTTCGGTCATCTTATCGTTTGTACGCAAGGATGAGAACGCTCAGCTGCGCAAACATATGTACTTTGCGCTTGTAATCAATTCCTTGACGCTGATTGCCTCGGTCATAAGCAGCATTATGGTACTGGGACCACTGTCCGGTGACTTGAAATACTCTTTGTACCAACTAGCCCGGCTAATATCGTTTCAGGAGGTAATCGAGCGAATTGAATCCATCATCGGATTCTCGCTCATCATAGGCTTTTATTTCAAAGCTTCTATTCTCCTGCTCATCCTGATCAAAATGTTGAAAGAACTTCTAGGCTTGAAAAATGAACGCTTGGTCGTATTTCCCGTAGCATTCATTTGCCTCATGCTGTCGTTAACCACCTATACGAAGGAATCTCAATTGGAGGAGTTCGTCAATGTGACATGGCCGCTGCTCAATAATTTTGCCTATACCTTACCCGTTCTTCTGATTTTAGTGCTCACAGTGATTAAGCATCATAGAAAACGGAGTAAGAAGCAATAGTTGTCATTGACTTGTTATTCAAACTAGCAATTAATAAAAAAGAGGCAGTCCCATCGGTCACTTAAGACCTTCTGGGACAACCTCTAGAATTGATTTACCGCTTAATTATGACTGAATTTCGTTTACGATTTGACGGAGAGCCTCTTCGAGCGGCGTGACTGGACGACCAAGCAGCTTCTGAAAATCATTGCTTTCCACTTCCAATGCTCCATCGCGAATCGCACTTTGAATCTGAACCAGAATAGGAACAACCGGTTCAGGTACGCCTGCACTGCTCATGATGCTGGCATAAGCAGTGTCATCCACTTGTTGAACAGGAATTTCCCGTCCCAAGACAGCGGCAAGAATGGAAACCAGCTCTTCTTGCGTCGTAAGCTTGCCGGACAACTCATAAACGGTATTTTCGTGGCCTTCGCCAGCGAGCACCGCCGCAGCTGCCACTGCATAATCGCGACGCGTTGCCCAGCCTACTTTGCCTGAACCCGCTGATGTCAGCCAAGGCGCACCTCCAAGGACCGCTTGAATGCTGCTGATCTCGTTCTCCAAATACCAGTTATTGCGCAGGAAGGAATAAGGAATTCCAGTGTTCTTAATCGCTTCCTCTGCAGCACGATGTACTGGCGCAAGAAAAAGTGAGCTCTCGCTTGCATTTCCTACACTGGTATACGCAATGAAACCAACATTAGCGCGCTGAGCGGCTGCTACGGCATCGGCATGCTGACGAATTCTCGTTTCGTTATCGCCGTCAGTTGATACGATCAATAGACGGTCGATGCCCGAGAACGCTTTATCTAGCGTTTGTGGCTGGTCAAAATCCCCATGACGTACATCCACGCCCCGCGCACGAAGGTGTTCGGCTTTCTCCGGATTGCGAACGCTGACAGCCAGATTCTCTGCCGGTATAGTCTCCAATAAAGTCTCTACTACAATTGATCCCAATTTCCCTGTTACACCTGTCACCAAAATTTTCATCGTAATTCCTCCATTTAGTTTAATGTATTATGATTGCCCTTCGTTATAACCACCTTGGTTACAACTTGGGTATAAAAAAAGCTCAATGAGCTTTTTTGTTACACAAAATGAGCTGCGAGCTGGCTTAAGTTTACTTGAGCTAGCCTTTGTTCCATTGCAGATTGAGCTTCCTTCATTTCCAAACGAAGAGCTGCTTCAATATTTCGGCCAACCGGACACTTTGGGTTCGGATTATCATGAAAATTAAACAATTGACCATCCTCAATGACTTCCACGGCACGGTAAACGTCCAAAAGTGTGATCTCATCCCGATCTCTCAGCAAGGAAGCGCCTCCGACTCCTGGTCGAATATCTACCAAGCCTGCCTTCTTGAGCATCCCCATAATTCTGCGGATAATGACAGGATTCGTATTCACGCTGCCTGCAATATAATCGCCCGTACAATCATTGGAGCTAACGGCGATTAGAGAAAGGATGTGGACAGCAATGGAAAATCTGCTACTAATTTGTTTCACTTAGCATCACCACCGTTGTAACCATTGTAGTTACTACGAAGCGGATTGTCAATCCTTTAGAAGAAGATAAGCTTATTATATTCAAAACCAGCTTTTTTAGCCTGCCAAAGCAATTTTCATTTGCATAAGAAAAAAATTTTTGATAATATAACTGACGAACGTTCGTTAATGTGAGGTGATCTTATTGAAAAGCCAAGAAATTAAAGACATTGCTTTAAAGTTTTTCACAATTCATGGGTATGAGGGTGCATCTCTGTCTCAAATTGCCGACAATGTCGGAATGAAAAAACAGTCTCTCTATGCTCATTTCAAAGGAAAAGATGATCTATTTCTACAAGTATTACAAGATGCTAAAGAAGCAGAAGTCTCATCGAAGCTAAACTATTTGAGTAAAGTGGGTACCCAAAACCCTAAAGAGGATTTATTTGGATACCTGCAATTAGTCATTGATTTGTTTCAACAGAGCGAACAGTTGAAGTTTTGGCTGCGTATGTCTTTTTTTCCGCCTCTCCATTTGGCGCCAGCCATTAATGAGGAAGTATTCGACTCGGAAAATAAGATTCAAACCGTACTCGAAGGCAAATTTCATGATTGGATCGCGGCGAAAGCCATTAGGGAAGATATAGCCTCCATCCCTACGCTTGCTTTCTTAGGTGTTGTTGATTCCATGATGTTAGAGCTTGCTTATGGGAATAATGAAAAACGTCTACAGGATAAATTAAATGCCTCATGGACTGTATTTTGGAGAGGTATTTCACAGCTATGATTTTACAGAAAGAGGTATTACTTCATGAAGAAACCATTGAAAGAACAAAAAACCGTCTTATTTATCCTACTAAGTAATATATTCATTGTTTTTCTAGGCGTGGGACTAATCGTCCCGGTTATGCCATCCTTTATGAATATTATGCATTTATCAGGCCAATCGATGGGTTATCTAATGGCGGCCTTTGCGTTTGCGCAATTACTCATGTCTCCCCTTGCAGGACGGTGGATTGACACTTTCGGCAGGAAGAAAATGATCGTTATCGGCTTATTCCTCTTCAGCATATCAGAGGTCATCTTTGGACTTGGCACACATGTATCCGTTCTTTACTTTTCCAGAATTTTAGGAGGTATTAGTGGTGCATTTATTATGCCCGCCGTAACCGCTTTTGTTGCTGATATTACCTCTGTGGAGGAAAGGCCCAAAGCGATGGGTTATATTTCTGCCGCGATTAGTATCGGTTTTATTATTGGTCCTGGCATCGGAGGTTTTATTGCTGAGCTGGGCGTGCGTGCCCCATTCTACTTTGCAGCTGGATTCGCATTAATAACCTGTATTTCATCCCTGTTTATTTTAAAAGAACCGCTATCCAAACAGGAGCTTCTGGAAATTAGTCAGCTCAAAAAAGGGACCAATTTTGTATCTGATTTGAAACGATCGCTTCAACCACAATACATTATCGCCTTTATAATTGTGTTTGTACTGGCCTTTGGCTTATCAGCGTATGAAACAGTATTCAGTCTTTTTTCTGATCATAAATTTGGTTTCACTCCTCAAGATATTGCAGCCGTTATTACCATTAGTGCAATCTTCGGCGTTGTCGTTCAGGTCTTTATGTTTGGTAAGATGGTGGATAAACTCGGTGAGAAAAAACTTATCCAAATATGCTTGATTGCTGGCGTATTTTTTGCAGTAGTATCCACCATGATCTCCGGCTTTTTAGCTGTTTTGATAGTCACGTCCTTTATCTTTCTCGCATTTGACCTGCTGCGGCCAGCATTAACGACCTATTTATCCAAAACAGCCGAGAAAGAACAAGGCTTTATCGCTGGAATGAACTCCACCTATACTAGCCTAGGCAATATCGTCGGACCTGCGCTTGGCGGAATATTATTTGATGTAAACATCAACTATCCTTATCTCTTTGCTGCTGTCATCATGTTGATTGGCCTTGTCATTACGATGATGTGGAAAGAAAAACAATCAGCTGGCAGCTTGGCAAAATAATGTATGGAACGCTATTGAACAACTAGCGCATCTTCCTTCTTCACAATACGCATAATAAAAAAAGAAATCCGATGTCTTTTTCAAAGACATCGGATTTCTTTGTAAAATAATAGTTGTCATTAATTAGAATTTTTTATTCAGGTTGCGTCTTTTTTAAATAAGCCCGCCACGTAATGCACCATTGCTTCGGATCATCGAGGGATGATTCATCATTTCGGTGTACGGTGCTGCTATGGGGAGCTGATTTCACAATTTCCGGCTGCGTATAAGCTTCGTTCGAGATATGCTCCAGCGCGTGAATGTATTCGTCCAAATCTTCTTTGGAATAGGACTCTGTCGGCTCTAAGGTGAATGGCTGCTTCACGATATACGGATGATGGGAAGTCCAATAATGGAGGCCAAAATCGCACATCCGACGAGTAATATCCTCGGTTGTGACACCCGTTTCCTCGGTAAGCTGCTTCCAGCTGTAACGAACCTGCTCTAGGCGGCGACCTTTGATGTAGGGTGCACTTGCTCCGCGTATTTGCAGTATTTTGTGATAAAGATAGTTATTGTTAAGAACTGCAGTCTGTGCAACATCCTTTAGTCCATCTGGACCTAAACTCATGATCCAAGCATAAGAACGAAGCACCGTTTGGGCAACACCATGGAAGCTGCGCACTTTGCCAATACTGCTTTCTGACTGATTCGCTAATACATACTGGCCATCAACATAATCAACGAGCGGCCCCGGCAAGAAAGGTTTAAGCGCTTCGCTCACGCCTAGCGCACCTGTAGCTGGACCGCCGCACATATGAGGAGCAGCAAAGGTTTTGTGCAAGTTGAAGAAACACATATCAAAGCCAGCTTCCTTCGCTCTGGTTATACCGAGCAAACCATTAGCATTAGCTTGATCATAGAAGCAAATGCCGCCCGCTTCATGAACCAAATCGGTGAACTCGCGAATACGGTGATTGAAAATACCGGTATCTTCCGGATTTGCTACGACAAATCCAGCGGTCCGCTCAGATATCGCATTTCTCAGCTTCTCCAAATCAGGGAATCCGTCTTCATCCGGATGAAGCGTAATGATTTTGTAGCCTTTAACTGCAGCTGTTGCAGCTTGAGATGGGTGGGAGAAAATCGTCGTAATGATTTCATCCCGCTGATCTCCTTCGCCCCGTGAATCATGGTATGCACGAACGATGGAAGCCATCGCGAGCAAAGCTTGCGTCCCGCTGCTTGGCTGAAACGAGAAGGCATCCATTCCGCTAATTTCTCGCATGGCCAGGTCCATTTTATAGAAAATTTCTAATATGCCTTGAACAGAACCTGCATCCTGCAACGGATGGAGCTCCGTCATATGCGGCGTGCGGATCAGCATTTCGTTAATGCGCGGAATATATTTCATCGTACAAGTACCTTGACCGATCTCAACGTTCAAATCGGAGCCCAGTGTCTCTTGCGAGAGGCGCAAATAATGGCGAAGTACTTTTGCTTGACCAATCTCGGGAAGCCCTGGCGCATTGCTGCGACGCATGGATGCAGGTATGCGCTGGGTACCATCTCCTACCTCAGCTACAATCCCAGCCTCAGTTCCAGGCGGAATGACACCTCGCTCGCCCTGACGATGGAGTTCAAATATGATCGGCTCATCCCATTTGGCTTGATGGAAATTTCGGACTTTATGGTCCCTGCGAATTCGTTTCATGGCGCTTTCGTCCTTCCTCTGTATAAGTCAAACCTCATTTGCGAACGATCGTTTGAATCGTGTCTGCCAGGCGATCTAGATCAAGCTGCGAATGAATTTCCGTCACGCAGTACAGTGCAGTTTGTCCCCACTGCGGGAATGCAGCCGACAAATCTTTGCCTCCAAAAATTCCTGCTTCCAAGAGCTGAGCGTTTATCTGAGCGACCGTTAAGCCAGTATGGTTAAAGTCAACAATAAACTCTTTAAAGAAGGCTGCTTCTCCGAATCGAAGAGAAACGCCTGGAATAGCTGAGAGCTTCTTCGCTGCATATTGCGACTTCTGCATGATCGTCTCCCCGACCTCTTGCATGCCGGTCGGTCCAAGCAAGGACAAATAGACGCCAGCTGTTATTCCCCACAATGCAGTTTGGGTGCCAACAGATTCCTTCCCTTTCTCACGCAGCGCAAAGGAAGTTCGCTCATATGCCACATCGCCAAAGCCATACTCGCCTTCTACCTCAGTAGGCACAATGCCGAACAATCTTGATGGATACTCCATGACATACTTCTCTTCATCACGGGTCGCAATAAAACCGGCTTGCCCCCCGCCATAATTCATGTGCATTCCAAGAGGCTGCAAATCTCCGCATACGATATCAGCGCCGTACTGGCTAGGCGGCTGAAGAACGCCAAGGGAGATGGGATCAACACCAACGATCGAAATCGCATCTACTGAATGCGCAAGCTCTGATATTTCATGCCCTTGGTCTTCGATAATACCTAGATAACCAGGATTCTCGAAGTAAACCGCAGCGATATCGCTCGATAGCTTGCTGCGCAAATCATCTAAGCTCATTTTGCCCGTTGCCTCGTCGATTTCAACGAATCGAAGCTCCATCACAGGCGTGCAATAATTGTTGATGATCATCACTTTGTCAGGATCAACCGACCTTGGAAGCAAGGCAACTTTGCGCCCTGTCATGCGCCCTGCCATCCGAATCGAAGTTGATGCAGCTTGCGCCCAGTCAAAAGTAGGGACGTTTACGACATCCATATCAACTAGCTCAGCCATCAAACTTTGATACTCAAACAACGTTTGGAAGCGCCCATGATCTTCATAGGGTTCACCTGCATAAGCCGTTACAAATTCGGAACGCTGATTGATCTCATCACAGACAGCTGGAATAAAATGCTGCCAGCAGCCTGCTCCTAAAAAATTCAGATAAGCTGCACCATGTTTATTTTTTGCAAGCAGGCCATCGATATGACGGCGCAGCTCATATTCCGTCATCGCAGGAGGAAGGTTCATCTCATGATTCAGCTTTAAGCTCTCTGGTATGCCTTCGTGAAGCTGGTCCATCGAGGTGAGTCCAATTTCCTTCAGCATCGCTTCGCGAACTTCAGGTACCGTATTCGGTATATAAGGATGGGCATACGTTCTGTTCTTAGGCAAAATAAACGCCTCCATTCATCGTTGTCAGAAATAGTTGTATCCTGTAGCCGTTCTTAAGCAATACCGCCACCATCGACAACGAGCACGCTTCCTGTTACCCAAGAAGACATATCGCTTGCTAAGAACAGAACCGCATTCGCAATATCACGCGGCGTTCCAAGCCTTTCAAGCGGACGACCGCTGGCAGAGGCGACAAGGAATGCTGCCTCGTCCTGCTGCAGCTGCTTTGCTTCATCGCGCAGGAGAGGGGTATCCGTATCGCCAGGTGAAACGCAGTTCACACGTATATTGGCGATTCCGTGATCGATAGCCATCGCCCTCGTCAAATTCACGACACCAGCCTTGGCTGCGCAATAAGCTGCAGCCCGATCTCCGCCTTTTAGACCCCAGCCCGAACCCGAATTAATGATACTTCCTCCACCGCTGCGTTCCATGATAGGAATGATATATTTGGAGAGCAGATAGACACCCTTCAAAGAAACATCCAAAACGAGATCCCAGTCGCGTTCTTCCAGCTCCACGACAGTCTTGCGACGAATAACGCCAGCATTGTTGAACAAGATATCTACTCGGCCATGAGCAGAATCAATTTCTGCTGCTGCGCGCTGGCAATCTGCTGAAGAGGTCACATCACAGCGCTGAAAGCTCGCTTGGCCTCCCTTTTCCCTTATTCCTTTAACCGCCTGCTCACCCATCGCCTCATTAATGTCAATAAGGATAGCTGCTGCACCGAAGCTGGCAAGAAGTTCAGCTGTCGCAAGTCCAATTCCAGAGGCGCCTCCGGTGATTACGGCTACTTTTCCCGATAGATTAAGCATGTCTTGTGTATGAAGCATCATTATTTCTCCTCCTGTTGTAGTAGATTCGCTTCCTGTCTCATGTGATGGCTGAGCCTCTCGGGAGCCGTATCTTCTGAAAGAAAAGGCTTCAGCAGAAGTCTGAAACGGAATTCCTCTGCCGCAACTTTGTTTTCCAGTGATTGAGAAGGTCCACAGCTATTGCTGCCAAGACCATTCTGGCGATAATCCAAATTAAGTGTAATAAAATCCCGCGGAACAAGATCACTCGCATGCTGCGCTGCTTCTAAGTCGCCATCCGTATAACGTCGAGCGCTGAATTCAAGTGCCTTTACCCCTGCCGCCAGCAGCCCAATTCCACTGCCGTCTGTAATAGATACAAAGCGAACATCCATACGATTCCCGTTCTCTTGTGGATAGATATATGGGGTAAATAGTTCATCAACTGAATTTGTATACACACCAAATCTTCCTGCTTCCTTGCTATCGGAATAATTTTCTCCCGGACCACGGCCATACCATTTGACATTATCCATTTCTGACGGCATTTCCAATTGAAATCCAATCTTAGGAAGCATAGCAGGCGGCTTGCCTTCAGGTACGCCATGCACATCAATTATGATTAAGCCTGTGCCTGTTACAGTGTAAGTCGTTTCACAGCGGAAGCCCCAATCATAGACAGGCGGAGCAATTCGGGAGGCCCAGCTGATCCGAATCGTCCCTTCATTCAATCGCTCCCAATGGCAATCATCGATTCGTTCCGTCAATTTATCCAGATGCGCCTTGCGCCAATCGGGCAGGACATACATATCGTTGTCAATCGGGGCTCGCCAGAAGTTGAGACGCGGCCCTTTATTTATTAACTCTTGTCCGTTTATTCGGAGTGAGCTGATCCCTGATTGCCGTGAATCGAATACCAAATTGAAATAATCGTTCCCAATGCTAATCTGTCGTCCATCCTCCATGCACGATAAGCTAGGAATAGGTAAACTTACGGCTGCTGCCAAAGTCAATTCTTCATTGGCATAATCCCCGTCAGTTCGGGAAGTTGCGCAGTTCCGCGCAGGTTCAATGGCAAACTGCGCCCATGCGATCTCATGCCCTCTCTCTCCCCACATGCAAGATGCTGCAAGCGAGAAGCCGATATTCAGCCAGCGCTCCGCTCCCTCCACGGATAAGGACAACTGCAAATCATTTCGCATAGGAATACGAAGCTCTGCACTTTCACCGGGTGCTATCCTAGGCAGCGAAAGTACACCACTTTGGACAATCCGTCCTTCTACTGTCACATTCCAATCTGCATATAGATGATCCAGCGTTAGGAAGTCATACCGATTCGTAATTCGTATACGATCATTATTTATATAGTCGACTCTGACAGGCTCGATAATCTTCTTATATTCAATGAGTCCGGGTGAAGGCGTTCGATCTGGTCGAACAAGGCCATCAATAACAAAATTGCTGTTGTTAGGAACATCGCCATAGTCTCCACCATAAGCATAATCAACTTTGCCATCGGCTGTTTTCCTGCGAATGCCGTGATCGATCCATTCCCACACGAAGCCGCCCTGCAATCTCCGATAAGCATCAAAGGTATCAAAATAGGGTTTGAGACCGCCTGGACCATTCCCCATCGCATGAGCGAATTCACATAGGATGTGCGGCTTAGGATGATCAACCAGCTGACCAAAACCTTCCATCTTCTCTACGGAGGAATACATCGTGCTCACGATGTCGCACACTTCTGCTTCACGATCCTCTTCATAGTGAATAAGGCGGGTCGGATCGTTTTGTTTGCACCATTCCGACATTGCCCGAAAGTTGCAGCCAAAGCCAGACTCGTTGCCGAGCGACCAGAACAGAATGGAAGGATGATTCTTATCCCTCTCCACCATACGCCTCATCCGCTCCACATACGCTTCTTGCCATGCTGGGTCATCGCTTAGCTTAGCAATATTGCCCAAAAGCTCGAAGCCATGTGTCTCTAAGTCCGTTTCTTCCATAACATACAAACCGTATTCATCACAAATATCATAAAATCTCGGATCATTCGGATAATGTGCCGTTCTAACCGCATTAATGTTATGCTGTTTCATCATTTTCACATCTTGGATCATCGTCGATAGGGTGACTGTTCGTCCCGTATCAGGGTGATGGTCATGACGATTTACACCTTTGAGCAAAATGGCTTTGCCATTCACCAGAAATTGGCCGTTCTTTACTTCTATCTTCCTGAAGCCCACCCACTGAGCAACGGTCTCGATCATTTGTGCATTCTGATCCACAATACTAATTGTCAGATGATACAAAGCAGGAGCTTCCGCACTCCAAAGGGCTGGCTTCACAATTGGAATGGCGAAACTTGCTACGAAAGTCTGACCATCAGCAGAAGCAATTGGATTCATCGCTGAACGAACAAATGCGCCTTCAGGGTCAAGCAGCTCCAGCCGAACTTCGCCTTGCAGATCCTCTCCACTCAGTCCCACCTGTACCGATAACATCGCATCGCAATATTCACTATCCAAATCGGTAACGACTCGGTAGTCCACAATACGAACCGCTGATGGCTCCGAAATCAAATATACATCTCGAAAAATACCGCTCATATACCACATATCCTGATCTTCCAAGTAGCTGCCGTCCGACCACTGGTATACACGAACAGCTAGACGGTTGATACCCGGCTTCGCTTAAGGCGTCAAATCAAACTCTGATGTCAATCGGCTTCCTTGGCTGTATCCGACGAATATCCCGTTAATCCACAAATGAAAGGCACTATCAACGCCATCGAACTTGACGGCAAGCTTTCTTCCATTCCAATGTGCAGGCAGCTCGAATTCTCGTATATAGCTGCCTGTTGGATTATCATTCGGTACATGGGGCGGATCGACAGGGAATGGATAATACAAGTCTGTATAATGTGGATTTCCATAACCTTTCAGCTGCCAATGACTTGGAACCTGAATATCATCCCAGCTGGATGTATCATAATGGTCTTCATAAAATCTATCCGGTGCCCACTCAGGCCCCTTCGCATAATGAAACTTCCAACTGCCATTTAATGAGCGGAACCAAGGGGAGCTCCCTCGGTCATAGCTCAAAGCTCCAGCACGATCGGAATACGGGATAAAATATGATCGGCTTTTCGCGCGGCCGCGTGCAAGTATGGCAAGATTATCCCAATCGCGTTCTATTTTCTCGTTTCGCATCGATGCCGCTCCTCTCCTAAACCTATCTCTATCACTCTATCTATTCATGCTGCCTATCCCTTAATCCCCGTACCTGCTATTCCACCGACAATATAACGCTGTGCGAAAAAAAATACAGCGAGCGGAGGAATCGAGATGAGACAAGTAATCGCCATAATCGACTGCATATCGACGCCGAACATGCCCTTGAACTGTGCTAATCCGAGCGTCAGTGTGTACTTCGACTGATCATTAAGGAAAATAAGCGGCCCCAGATAATCATTCCAGCAGCTCATAATTTGAAACACAGCGACTAAAATGAGCGATGGTCCCATGAGCGGCACTATAATCCGCACAAGAATTCCAAATTTGCTCGCCCCATCTATAGTTGCCGCCTCATCAAGCTCACGCGGAATCGTAAGAATAAACTGCCTCAGAAGGAAAATGAAGTATGCTGATCCGAACCAAGAAGGTACGATAAGCGGTTTAAGCGTATTAATCCATCCCAAATAGTTGAACTCCATATACTGCGGAATCATTGTCACTTCCCAAGGAACCATCATCGTCGCTAGTACAACTAGGAAAAGTAGATTGCGTCCCTTAAAATCAAATCTCGCGAACCCGTAAGCTACTAGAGTACAGGATATCAACTGGCCAATCGTAGACAACGAAGTTACGATAAGCGTATTTTTCAGAAATAAGTTAAAAGGCTGCGTCGTCCATGCTTCCGCAAAGTTGCTAAATTTCCAAACCGAAGGAATCCATTTGGGCGGAAACAAATACAGCTCCGTCTGCGACTTAAGAGCGGTCGTTAACGCCCAAAATAACGGGGCAGCGAACATCAGCGAGCAGAAAATCAGCAGCGAATAAACGATGATCCGCCTCATACGGATCTCCCCTTTCCACTGGACTTTGATTTCTTCTCCGGCAAACGTTTCATTTCGCCTTCATAGAACACCCAAGCCTCTGACGACTTGAATACAAAAAAAGTCAATGTGAGCACAATAAGAAACATAAACCATGCGTTTGCAGCAGAGTAGCCCATTTTGAAAAACTTGAACGCATTCTCATACATGTACATCGCATAGAAGTACGTAGATTTCATAGGGCCTCCGCCCGTGAGCAATAACGCGAGAGTGAGCTGTTGAAATGCCGCTATTATAGAAGTAATTAGGTTGAATAAAATCGTCGGTGTTAGCAGCGGAATCGTTACGCTGATGAACTGCCTGATCATACCCGCCCCATCAATCGATGCGGATTCATAAAGATCCTTTGGAATCCCCTTGAGCCCAGCGAGAAAGACGAGCATCATTGCGCCTTGTCCCCATAGGCTTGCGACAACCATGGCTACGAGAGACCACTGTGTTTCATTCAGCCAGTCCGGGCCTTGTACACCGACGAGTGACAGAAAATAATTCAATATGCCATAATCACCGCTGTACACCCAAGACCAGATCATTGCTAAAGCAACACCTGAAATAACAGAAGGCAAATAAAATGCTGTTCGAAAAATCGCGCTGCCCCGTGTCTTCTGGTTAAGAAGAATCGCAAGTCCCAACCCAACTGCAATATTGAGCGGTACAAATAGCGCTGCAAACTTAATCGTGACGCCGAATGACTTCCAAAACAACGGATCATCCGTAAACATTTCTACATAATTGCCAAATCCAATAAATTGCACCTTGCCCACGATCGGCCAATCAAAAAAAGAAATAATAAGTGAAAACAACAACGGTCCCAAAGTGAAAACGAGGAATCCAAAGATCCATGGAAAAATGAAGAGGTAGGGCACAGCCCCACCCCATCTGCGTTTCAGGCTGGCTGAATGTTTTCCTGCTGTCTGTGGGTAGGTCTGAGCCATCTCCTAACCTTCTTTCTGCAGCTATAATGTTATTTCAAGTAACGCTCGCTATCTTTTACGGCTTGATTCAATGCTTCCTGCGCATTGCTGCCATGCATAACTGCTTCTACTGCCGCGGAAAGCTGTCTATTCACTTCATTCCACTTTGCATTAAGCAGGAAAGCCGGTGTATTGTCAGAACGTTCAAGCATCGTATAGTACGGCTTGTACAGAGGATCTTGATCTTTTTTGAGCTCTTCCACGACGCTTAATCTTACTGGCAAATCAGCTACGCGCATCTTGATCGCTTCATTCGATACATAATATTTGATAAATTCCCAAGCCAAATCTTTTTGCTTGGAATCCTTCGCAATGGACAGCGCAGATTCTGCGACAACGCCTTTAACTTGCTTGCCTGGAAATGCTGGCATCTCCACGGTGCCTACATCAATGCCAGCTTGCTTGAAAGATTCGAGCGGCCAAATTCCGCTCTCCCACATAGCGATTTTGCCAGCTTTAAAAATATCCTCGCCGCTTTGTTGGCCTTTACCACCTGCAAGCACGGCAGAGCCGTCCTTTAACATGTCGCCAAACATTTGAATCACACCTGCTGTTTCGCTGCTGTTCATGTAACCTTCTATTGTTTTACCGTCATCCGATATATAGGAGCTGCCATTGCTCCATACAAACCCTTGCAGATCATAAGTGTCATTCTCAGCCCGAACTCCGAAGCCATATTGCTTCTTCGTTTTGTCCGTCAGCTGTTTGGAGATTTCTTGAAACTCATCCCATGTCCAGCCATCCTTCGGATAAGGAATCTTCGCATCATCAAACATTTTCTTGTTGTAGTAAACAACACGTGTCGTGAAGCCTGCCGGAATGCCATAAAGGTTGTTGTCAATTGTCGCGTAATTAAATAGGCCGCTGTAGAAGTCATCCTTTTTCAGGTCCGCATCGCTGTCTGCATAGCTGTTAAGCGGCTCAAGCGACTGGTGATAGGTTGGAAAATCCCACATATACATGACATCGGGAGGATTTGTAGCCCCGAAGCCTGCAGCCAGCTTTTGGTCAAATCCATCTGCGTAAGCCTCTACCTGAACCTTCGTGCCTGGATGATTGGCTTCGAACTTCTTAGCGATATCCTGCTCAATCTTGAGCGCATCCCCAGTATCCCATGTGGCGAATCGAAGCGTTTTCAAAGCTGTAGAACCTTTTTCATTATCAGGCTTCGCTGTCGTGCCATTTGTACTTTCGTTATTACCTGAACATGCTGTAAGCATTGTCACAGTCATAACCGTCGTAACAATAATAAGAGAAATTTTGTTCTTCATTCTGGCAGCTCCCCTATCCGTGTAGTACTTCGTAATTGAACTGCTTTCATCTTAATAAAAATGAAAGCGCTACAAAACCGTTAAACATTCGAATGTTGGTGTGGTTTTGTTCGATTTACTTGGGAAGGTGCACATCTGTTTGGAGCGTACTGCCTTTTTGTTGGGTACGGTAGTAGCTGGGCGTTTGCCCCGTGCAGCGCTTGAACCATTTACTGAAATATTTGCTATCGCCAAGCCCTGTACGCTCGGCTATGTCCTGCATCGTAAGGTTCGTTTCTTTCAATAACACATATGCCAATTTCAGCTTGCGTTTATACTGATAGGCGACAAAGCTGTCTCCTACTGCTTTTTTGAACAGGATCGAGAAATGGCTGCGGCTAAGGCCGACCTGTTTGGCCACGTCGCTGACTGACCAATCTGCCGCTGGGTTATCATGCAGCAAGTTAACTGCTCGCCAAATTGCCTCTGGCCAATCCACCGCGGATACGCTGTGGGCTTTCTCCAGTTCTGCTTCTTTATGAAGCGCTGACCATGCTTGAAGCCGTTCATCCGCATGCATGAGCGGCCCTCTTTTGGCCCACTGCAGCTTCGTATTCTTGCTCTTTTGCTCCACCAGCAGCATGTCCAAGACATTTAATTTAGATTGCGGGACGATACAGTAGCATCGTTCCTCCCCATAAGTAATAATCGTCCCTTCACAAATCCTTTGATCCTCGTATGTCACTTTCTTCAATAGATCAAGCCAGGACGACTCGCAGCCTGAAGTCTTGACCAAATAGATATAGACAGGCTCGCCATCGAAAGACCACTCCTCGCGAGTACGTTTCTCCATCTCGCCAATAAATTTATGGTTATGTCCATTCAACCAAGCGTACAACAGGGTGCTCAAGCGCTCTCCTTGATCGATGCCCTTTTCTTCAAGCACCGTGGATTCCGAAGCCGCCCCCAGTTCACTCTGGAACTTCGCCAGCATTCCTTCCAGCTCTTCGTCTTCGAAGGCGGTTTTGAGCAGATAACCTGATGCGCCCAGCTTCATGCCCTGCTGCGCGTATTCAAAATCCCGGTGGCAGCTGAGTAAAATTATTTTTGTATGAGGAGCCTTCTCCTTTACTTTCCGTGATAATTCGATGCCATCCATCTCGGGCATGACAATATCTGTTATGAGAACTTCAGGCTGATGTTCAAGAAAAGCATCCCAGGCTTTGCGGCCGTTTGGAGCGTCAGCGACCACTTCCATTCCATATTTATCCCAAGGAACGGTTGAGCGAAGTCCTTTGCGGACAATACTTTCGTCATCTGCGATTAACACCTTAATCATCTTGGTTGCTTCCATGCAGGTTATCCTCCTTTTTGGGCCATTCAATGATGATCGTAGTCCCTTCACCCTGAATCGAATGTACGGTTAACCCATACTGCAGGCCAAAATGCAGTTTGAATTTCTGATCGGCATTTTGCACCCCAAGTCCTCCTCGGCCCTTGCGATTCGTCATATTGGGCAATAATAGAAGCTTTAGCTTATCTGGCGAAATGCCAGCTCCGTTATCAGATAACTTAAGCAATAAATGATTGCCTTTCTCCTGAACGGTCAAACGGATCACACCCTTGCCATCCTCGAAGCCATGGAAAAAAATATTTTCGAACAATGGCTGCAGCGTCATTCGAGGAATCAGATAGCGTTTCAAATGCTCCTCGCATTCCAGCTCATACTCGAACGTGGAACCATAGCGCACTTCTTGAATTTTCAAAAAATGATCAATCATCCGAAGCTCACGTTCCATAGCAATCAACTCCTGTGAGATATCCAAATTACCCTCAAGCACCATCGTAAGGTGATACAGCATCTGACGGATATCTTCTGCTCCTTGCAGTCTCGCTTTCCATTGAATCGAATTAAGCGTGTTAAACAGTAAATGGGGATTAATTTGATAATGGAAAGCCTTAAGCTCCGCCTCCTTCTTAAGTCGCTCGCTCCGTTCCACTTCGCCTATTAACGATTGTATCCCGCTGACCATATTATTAAAGCTTGTATCCAAGATGCCTAGCTCGTCATGGGATTCAACCTGAGTCCTCGTATGCAGCTTTCCGAAGCTTACCTTCTGCATCGCATCCTTAAGGCGGCGAATCCGTGCGGTAAACCGGGAAGAGAACAAGTATGCGAGTCCAAAGGCCAGCAGACAGGAGCCAAAAGCGACGATGACGGTATTCGACCGTATAATGTCGGAAGAGCGATAAAAGGATGCAGCAGGCAATCTTGCCTCAATGCTCCACCCATTAACAGCAAGAGTTTTAGTCCATAAGATGTCACTTTCTTTGGGTTGGAAGGCGGTTGCCGTCTCATAGATAATCCTTCCTTGTGGATCATCAATTTTGAGATGTGCCTTCGTATCATTCTCGAACAGCTGGAACATATGAAGCAGATCTTCGGCATTTTCTTCGATTAATATTTTACTGCCTCGCAGCGCTCCGTAAGGACTATTAACCGGTACCGCCAAGCCAAGCAATGAGATCCCGTTCTCCATCGTTTCGCCCATAGCATGGTTCTGAGAGTAAAATCCTAACCAATACTTGCCGCCAATCGAATTGTTCATGGCTTGCCATGCGGGAATAAGGCTGAGCTTGGATACATCAAGATTATTTTCCCCATAATAATAGCCGGAACTGGTAATAATATAGATGCCAATCGTTCGATCGGATTTAAGCGCTTTCAAAAGTGCTTCGAAATCATTTTTATCCATGATATCTTTATACGTAGTAGGTACGTGATCACTTAGATCAACGCGCGCAGGATCAAGCAAATAGGAATAAATAGTTTCTGTTGTCTGATTCATTCGATTCAAATAAGAGCTCATCTGCTGTTCCAATTGAGCCACTGCATTATCTCCATATTTGCCAAACTGAGAATTAATGACCTTCGCAGATTGGTAATAAGACAAGGCTCCAAGCGAGAGCAGCGGAATAATGGTCACAATGAGAAAACAGAAGAGCAGCTTGGTTCGTATGCTCCGGTAAGAGCCAGACAAAAGAGGAAGTTTGAGTTTCTTAAGTACATGATTCATCATAATTACAGCCTTCCTCCTCCACTCCATAATACTTGAAGTGTATCATGGACCTCTTTTACCGAACAATGAGAAGCAATTCCAGCAAATATGCTGTGGACGACAACCCACCAATCACAATTGAGATCTTATTCCCATAAACGTCAAAAGCACCTCCCGTCAGCCTATTATTGGCTTATTGGAAGTGCAGTGATTCATTCGGTTGTATACTCATTCCCCAAAATGAGGAACACGCTCGACGTCCATGTAAACGCTCGATCACGTAAACCTTGACCCGTCATCGCATCGAAATTTTCGGCCATCCCGCTTCGGTCCAGCATCGCGCAGAACCGGCGTGAGACCATTTCAGCAAGCTCAAGATCTCCTGCTGCGGCAGCACCTTCAACCAGTATCATAGTCGAGGGCGCCCAGATTGGACCGCGCCAATAGCCGTCAGCACTATAGAAGGGACTATTCACACTCTCCGTCGCCCAGCCATTAGCAGTTAAGAATCTGTTCTCATCACGCAGCCCTTCTAGCAGTGCAGTACGGATATGCTCAGGTAGACGTTTGCCCAATATAATTGGAACGAACAATAATAGGCTGTCTCCTTCTGATAGCTCATGCGTACCTGATCGGCAGGCAGTAAATTGACCATTTTTCCAAAAATGGCTGATCATTTTTTTCATTGTTCCCTCAGCAAGCTGTCTCCATTCGACAGCTTCTTCCACATGACCAAGCCGTTCAGCAATTCCAGCTAAAAGCTCTGCTTGAAGAATAAGAAAAGCTGCTAAATCTGGGCTCTCTACCGGAATGCCATTGTTAAAAGCCGTACTGTTATCCCAGCCGGAGTCGTTGCCATGATTGTATTGCGGAATGCCATCGCTATCGCCATCGCGGTAGTTGAACCACCATTTTGTCCATTTGGACAAAGGTCCATAAACCTCACGAAGCTGCGTTTCCTTAATAAAATCGGTTCGTGCCATCATCCAAGCAAGTGTCCATCCATGAATCGGCGGTTTGTTGCAATTCCACAGTTCATATTTATCGTTGATGAAATCCGGGATAAGCCCACTCTCATCCTGTCGGTCAAAGAAAATCATAAACTGATCCCATGCTAGCTTCGGATCATGGCGAACAAGTGCCATCGCATTAAAGCAATGATCCCAGCTCCAAATGTTCGTCATCCAATTCTTTGACATATACATCGCTGGCCGAGTGAGACAGCCTTCTGCCGGAACGAGGCAGGACCACGTAATATAAGCGGCAAGTACTCGGCTTTCTTCCCAGCGTTGTGGCAGCGTTAAACTATTAATCAACCACAAATTAAACTCTTCCTTCACTTGCTTAACGACATCATCAAAAGGTTCCCAAGCCATCCGCGGCTCCAAAATGGTCCTAAACTCTTCAATAGCAAATTCTAATTTACCTGTATTATTGTCCGGCAAGAAACTTGCGATAACATATGAGCTTTTGATTTTGTCCCATGGGACTTCCATTCGCAGCTCGCCAACAAGCGCAGTAAGCATGAACCTGCACTCATGGGTGAAGCTGTTTACTTCCCAGCTGCTAGGTGACGCTTGATAGGCATAATCATAAGCGGCCGTACGGAAGGTCAAGCGAATTTCGCAGCCATTCGCGCGAACACGGAATGTCCGGCTGTCAGATATACAAATTTCTGCCGTTAAGCCGCGTTCCGATGTCAACTGAATCCGCTCTGGGGAAGCTTTGGATAGGAAAGATACAGATTGGCCGCTTTCATCGAGCATATCGATATGGAAAGCTTCGCCGAATTTATCATCGCCACCGCGCACGGTGCGCATATATAGGCCTTGTTGTCTATCTTTGGCTTCAGGCAAAATGGAGATCGCTAGGAACGATTCTCTTCGACTGAAAGGTACTATACTTAAGTCAAAGTTCATATCTAATCTCCTTTACGAAATAGTATACGCTTTCATTGTATCGAAAGGAGTTCTCGGAAAAAACGGACAGTTGTTTCTGATGGGTGGGAAATTTGTTTCGTTAGAGGCTTTGTTTATCACGATGGGGGAATTTTGTTCGATGAATGCAGTACTTTTGTTCGAATCGGTATTCAAAATAGTTCTTAAATTTGATCATTTACTTGAATCATTATTTAGGTGGGGACTTGTCCCCCATTTTTACAATACAATGAGAAAGAGGATGTCCTCATGCCATGAGATTGGCAAAGGCATCCTCATTTTTTCCAGATTAAAAACCTTATCATTTACAACTGTATACTCTAATCTCCACAATTTCCGCTCGCGGGCTGCCATTCGTACTTTCGACAACCAATCTTAACTTATTGGTTTGTACTTCATTTATGGAATGAACTCTTTTTCTTATTCGATTATTTGTTTCTCTATGCAAAACAGTCCACCCGTTGTTTATCCAAGCTTCAATTCGGTAGTCTTTGACGAGCTCCGGAATAACTAAAAAAGGCGTTTCGTGATGATGAAGGTTAATTAAATCCTCGTTTACATCATCGTTGAAGGTCACATGGATTTCGGACACATTTGTCGCTTCGATTAAATCAACCTCAATCCATTCGTCAACACCGGCTTTCAGCGGTTCCGATACCCAAATATGCGGTCCGCCGAACGGTCTTGCGTAACCATCGTTTGCCTTGCTCGCCGCATAGGCTCCCGTTGCCGCCGAGAAACAAAATGGCTCGCGAACCAACCGCTTCATGCTCCATTCGGTGACAGGCGTATACCGCTCGTCATCATCGCGACTAGAGTGTTCAGTATGCATGCTCTCGAAAGATAGTACGCCGGTTAGCGGAACAGCCGACTTGAACAAGCTGATTCGGTCGTTTGCGCGGACGATGATAAATGCATTTTCCGCCGCTTCATCGCTACCCTGCACGAGCGGAATCTCGACCCATTGCCGCTCACCCGTGCTTACTTTCACCTTCACACTATGACGCAACGTTGCCGGAACGTAGTTTTCCGCACGTCCGGTATCCCACAGCTCAACGGTAAGCTCACTTTCCCCGCTTGCCGACAGCAGCAGCTCGAACTGTCCCATCTCACCTTCAATTGGAAATAGCAAACCGACGTCCTTTGCAAGGGGGTACGCCTCCGATGGCTGATCCAAGCAAATTCGCGTTAAAGTACTCGAAGCGCTCATGGTTCCTCTCCTAGCCAAGTCCAATGCATCCATGTTCCGTAATCCGATAATCGAAGCGTCACTCTTAAGCAAGATCTGCTGAAGTTCGGCAATATGGTACTCACGCAGCTCGCGCGGGGTAACGCCTTTCATAACGGACAACGCGGCTCCTGCCCCCGCAGCTTCTCCTATTACCGCGCAAGTTGCCATTACCCTCGTCGTGCCAAAAGCAACGTGCGTCGCGCTGATGTTCCGTCCGGCAAATAACAGATTGCTCACGTTTCTTGAATACAAAGAGCTGAACGGAATATGGTAGATTCCATCCGCATACAGATGCTTAGATCCACTCTCAGACGCATACATGCCTTGAGGGGGATGCAAGTCGATCGACCATCCACCGAAGGCGACGCTGTCGTCGAACGGACGCTGTGCCATAATATCGTTTTGATTCAACACCGTGTCGCCGATAAAGCGGCGGTACTCACGCTTGCCTGGGATCGAGCCAACCCATTCGAGTGTCATCGTCTCCGCATCAAATTGACCTGAATTTTTGATATAGTCCCATATCCCATAAATGACCGACCACAGTTCATCGCGGATTCGCTCGTTCTCATGAACGCTATCCAGCTCTCCACCCCATTCAATCCACCAATAGTGGCAGCCCGAATCGCCGCTGCGTATGACTCGTTTGATCGGAATGGATGTCGTCAAAATGTCCTTAGCGAATGACGGAGCGACAAAACGAACCGGCTTGCCGGTATCCTTCGTGTAGAACAGCAGGGTGCAGCCTAACGTAATGTCGTCTGCAACCTCTGGCGCCCAATCTTCCTCGTATTCGTGCTGCGCTTCACGCCCTAGACGATAGGCGGCTCCCGCTAGGAAACCGACCAACCCATCTCCCGTGCAATCGAGGAACACTTCGCTCTCGAAGCGAATAAGCCGCTCCGAGCCCATCATCCATCCGGTAACAGCACGGATTACTCGCTCTTCAAGCTCACCATCCGCTTCGACTTCCCGGACGTCTGTGTTCAAGTACAAGCTGATGTTCGGTTCCGCGCGAACGGCTTCCAGCAATGTCAAATCCCACAAATAAGGATTCCCCTCGGGATTGCGGTACTGGTTCTGGATGAACAACTCTCCCATGATCCCCGTCTCACGGGCATAACGATTTACTCCATGACCGGTTGCACCGCATACCCACACTCTCACCTCCGAGCTGGAATTGCCCCCCAGCACTGAACGGTTATGAACAAGCGCAACTTTCAAGCCCAATCTTGCCGCGGCGATGGCCGCGCAGATGCCCGCCAATCCGGCTCCAACTACGGTAATATCCGTTTTCACTAACTCATTTCTCATGGCAATCTCCCCCTGAATATAAGTTGTGTGTATCTTCAATTTCAAATATATTGCTATTCAAAGTATAAGAAAATGCACTATAATTACTTCAAGGATATACTTTATTTCAAGGAGTTTATAAGAATGGATCATCCCGCGCTATGGTCGCACACACCGACTGTAATATCCTATAACTATTGGCAAAGTATCGATCGATTCCAGCTTTCCGTGGACACTTACGCCAACTGGGTTATGTTCATACCTGAAAGTGGCCGATTTTCATTCCAGCTTGAAAGCCAAGAGGGGGAATCCAGCTTCGGCAGTATCGTCATATGCCCTCCTCATATTGCATTCCATAGAGAAACGCTTGAGAAGTTAACTTTTCATTTTATTTTGTTTCATTTAGCCGAAACGAACACCAACATTCACACAACGACAGAAAGCTATCCACATGGCCAAGTAATTATCGGGGACCCGGATCGCCTAAAATCTAATCTTCGAATGCTTCGTAAGCTATCGGGGCATTCGAATCAACAAGCGCAGCTTTGGAAGAATACGATTATTCACGATATCCTCCTGCTTGCCAGCGATCAATTCAATCCATTTCAGGAATCCATGCCAAGCGCGGTAGATCCTATGCTTGAAGCCATACTCGAGCGTTTGCAAACGCTCGCCTATACACCTTTCAACATCAATAGAGTGGCCGCTGAATTTGGTTTAAGCGCTGTGCAGTTGACGAGAAAGTTTAAACAAACTTTCTCTGTCAATCCTAGCGAGTACATCACATCCTTACGAATCAATCGAATAAAATCTCTTTTGATGGAAAGCGATTATACTTTGCAGGAAATTGCTGTACAGTGTGGTTATGACAACGGATATTATCTCAGCCGTATCTTCTCGTCACGTGTCGGAGTCAGTCCTTCTGACTATCGGAAAAATAACAAAGTATAACGATATGAAAAGGCTCAATCTGACTGACATGTTCTCCAAAAAGTGCCTATCTAGTAGATAGCATGCAGAAAATGGTTCCAGAACAGAAGCCCAGTCCGAATGGACTGGGCTATGATTATAATAATAAGATTGCTGGAAGCTTCCGCGAGATTCGGGTCTAGCCTGTATACCACAAAAAAGGGGATTACTCAAAAGTCGTAAGCTCGCAACCGAGTTCATTCGCTTTCTTCTAAATCAGTTTCCGAGATAGTATCCAAAATAGAGAGGATCGCCTTTACTGCCTCTGCGCGGGTAGTGAATTCGTTTCCTTTAAACCAATTATTACCTCTGCCTTGCAGCAATCCTGCATTGACAGCAGCTGCAATAGACGGTTCGGCCCAGCCCATCATTTCTTTCGAATCGTTAAACGCAGTGCGGGGAACATCATTTGTATCCAGTTTTAATGTTCTAGCCATGATTACCGCTAATTCGCTGCGTGTAATATTTCTAGCTGGCCGGAAGGTTTTGTCAGGAAATCCGGTGATAATCCCCTTTTCTACCAACGCCAACACACTCGTATTAGCCCAAGCTTGAATAACATGCTGATCTTTGAATATAGCTTTGTTTTCTTTGGGGTATAGCTCCATCGCTTTAGCTAGCATTGCGGCAAACTCTTCCCGTGTGACTGATCGGTCTGGTCGAAAGGTATGATCCGGGTAACCAACCACAAATCCTAGTTCCAACGCGCGTATAATATTTTTCTCCGCCCAATGACCGGCAATATCCTTTAATTGAATTTGAATCTGCGGTTTAAATGTAAAATCAATTTTTTTGCTCACATCGATAGTACTAGCATCCAGATCTCTCGTCATCAATTTCACTTTTGATAGCTCAGCTGTGATCGCTGTTCCTGCCTTTTTTTTGCTGATTACATCAAATTGAATTTTTGCTAGATCGAGATTCCCGCTATCTCCTTGCTGGTTCCCTGTTTTCGTACCAAATATCAATAATTTCCCCGGTTCCTTGTCAAAAAGTTTGTGAAAAGATGCCGAACTGAACGCACTGACTATCTTTTTAAAGCGCAAATGCTCTGCAGGATATAGGATAGTTAGTTCGTAACCATAGACAAGTTTCGCATCTTTTGCAGAAACAGATAGCTCGATTGTATCTCCGGGCTTCACCTCATCGGACTGACTAGTAAATTCAAATGTGGTATCGCTTGCTGCTGCTTGTACATTGTTTGATGGTTGCAGGATTGAGGCTGCGATGAAACTAATGAGTAAAATAACTCTCATTGCAAAACGCGAATATTTCATCCTATGCTGTCCCTTCTTTGCCATAACTTAACGAAAGGGGGAATCCGAAATCCCCCTTTCGTTATCCGAACATGGTATGTCTTCTCTTGGTTTAACTAAATGTACAGTCGCAGTCGCCCAGATGTAACATTATTTATTCAGAATTAATCTAGCAATGAGAACAATATCTTCTAAACCAATTTCACCATCTTTATTGAAGTCCAGTTGTTTCACTTGATTCCATTCAGAATCTTGTTCCGTTATTCCATATGCCTCAACGAGCTTCACTAAGTCTCCAATAGTGAACTTGCCGTCTTCGTTCACATCGCCTGGTTTTGCAACATGAACCGCTTTGCTGAAGGCATTCAGTGCTTGCTTCAATGTTGTAATTGCAGCTTCCAACTCAGCTTGTGTTAATTTCACATTATCCACGGTGGCTTGTGCTTGTTGTAATGCTTGTTGCAGTGCCGCTTTTGCTTCCGCTGGGTATTGGCCTGGCAAGCTTCCCACTTGAGCATTCTCTAAGACTTGTTCCACTTCTGCAATTAATTTGTTCAGATCTGACTTATCAACTTCCTTCACGTCTTGAATCGTTACTTTATATTCTGTGCCGAAACCGTAGATTTCCTCATCCGGCGCATTGGCAAGCTGTAATTCCGTTACTTTAATCGATGTAGCAGCATTTTCTGCCGTTGGCGCGATCGCTTTAAAGCGAAGCTTCACAAGTTTTTTGTTGGATGATTCAGGATTCTTCGATACATTAACGGCGATAAATGTTAGTTCTCCCTCGCCAAGCTTATATTCAACAATGATGAATCCTTCTTTCTCGCTCGGTTCAACGAAGCCTTCAAATTGTACTTGGGCAGGATCGAATTGTAACGTTACCTCCTGAGCTTGATATAACTTTGTCCCTTCAGATAGACCATAGGTTAACTCAAAACTTTCTCCAATTTGAACTTGTTCCGGACCTGCCAATACAGCTTGATCGCTCGGATCCTCTTTGATCTCGGCGGCCTTGAATTTAGCGATTGCCGCATTCAACTGTACCACCGCGGCATCTACCGATGCCTGTGAGGCTATCGTGTCGGCCTCAACCGCTTCCGCCGCCTCGATAGCCGCTAGAAACTCGTCCTTCGCCACAGCCGGGTACTGACCGGCTTGATCGCCGACCACGGCCGCGTCATGAAGCTGTCTCGCCCCGGTAATCGCGCCCGTCAGCTCGGTTTTGTCGGCTTCTTGCACGGTTGCCCCCATAAACTGCATCGGACGCAGCTCCCTATAATCTTTCGAAGAGCCTATTCCGCCGCCCCATTCGAAGAACTCTCTCCGTCCTGCTCCGTCGTTCTCGTTGAACAACAAGCTGAAGCTCATCATTCCCTTATCTGGATGGACCGGAGCAAGCTCGCTCCACGGAAGGGCAATATAGTAATACGTATATTTCGTTTCTTCATCACGGATCACTTTCGCTTCCACATTCGTCACATCTCCCACTTCGACGCCCTGCGGAGTGCTCCAGCGGTGGACGACACTCTGCCCGTTCGGACAAAGTGCAAATCCGTACTCGTACTTATCGGGTATCTCCTTACCCGCAACGCCTGAGAAGAGAGCAAACTGGATCCCGTCGCCGGTCCAGGATGAGGACCCGCATTGATCCTGATAATGGATGTCATCCTTAATCTTGGCGGTCAAATAGAAATGCTCCTCATCCCAGTTCAACCAGAAATCGCCGCTTAAATCATCCGGCCCCTTCCAGCCTCTCACCCGATTGTTGCCCGTCTCAATTAAATTCAGAGCGTATCCGGGAACCTGGACTTCCTGCAAGCGTTCGCCGGAAGCCGTTTTCTTGATGATCGGATTGAACTCGGTAGAGCCATCCAACGTTATGGGCGCCGTTTCTTTAAAATTCAACTTCACTTGGTAAGCATAAGGTTTGCCGTATGCAGGAATCGGAATATCTACGCTGCCCCGCCACGTGGAAGCAGGTGGAATTACTTCGTTATACGTTTGCGAACCGGAAAGCTCGCCCAACTGCCAATCTAAGCTCGTTAGCGTATAAGCGGACACGGCTGAATTGTTCGTATAAGAGATTTTCAACTGGCCCGTCCGATCGTCCATAGATACGATATGCGGCTCGACCGCCATGCCGAACGGCTCCTCGATTCGGGCGTTCACAAGCAAGTGAGCGCTGGGCTTGCCGTCTACTTTCACATTGGCAATATAAGTCCGGCTCCCAATCTCTGGAACCGCAGGTAGAGTGATTGGTACGTCAAGCTGCCCGTTCGCCGGGACGGATACAGTCTGCGTGACGCCGGCCACTTCAACCTCAGCTACCATCGCTGTAGTGCTGCCCGTATTATCGAGCTTTACACGTATGCGAACATGATCGTTCACGGCCGCAACAACGTCATCCGCAGAGAATAAGCCGCCAGCATGAATGCCGGAAATGTTGCCTTTTACATAGAACACCTGATTGCCAAGCTTTAAATAGACTTTGCCATTCAAAGGCATAAGCGTCTGCTCTTCTCCAGTGAAATCGGTTACGATAACAGGACTATCCGTCGTCAAGACAACCTTTTGCGGGGTAAGAGACCATAGAACGCGCAGATCTTCGCCATTCTTGCGGAACAGATAGCTCCTTACGTTGCCGTACACCTGCTCCTGCTCAACATATTCCCCACCGGTCAGCTGCCTCGTCTGAACCGCGTAAGTTGCAAAAGCCGGCTTGGCCGTATAGGCGCCCCGTCCATCTTCCTCGTTTACGATAATACCGAAGTTATGCTCCCGGTTCTCTGCGTCTGTACCGTCATTTTTCAAATCGTACCAGGTGATATTTTCCGCGCCTTCGGAGATCGCTAGGACATTATAACGGGCAAGGTATTCCGCTTGTTTATCCACCGAGATGCCATCTCCGCCCAACTTCGTATGCCAGCCCATCTCTGTCAGCCAAAGCGGTATTTCCTTGCCAGAAGTATTATATTTTGCAATCAGCTTGTTCAGCTTGTCTAAAGCTAGATCGCCGCCCTCTGGGATTTCCGGAAAACGGTACGGGTGAACGGAGACGCCGTCCAGATAGTTCAGACCACCCAGCGCAAACAATTCTTCAATCCAGTCGTAAGGAATGGTCACTCCGGCAGGTCCGATCACGCGCACATCCTCGCGAAGCTCCTTTATAGCATTGTACGTCTCTTTCAACAGCGGAAAATAATACGACGCAGATGCTCCGCCGCCAAAGGCGTTATATTCGTTCCATACTTCAACCTTCTTGATCTGATCACCGTAATGATTCAAAACGGCACGCGCGTAATTCGCAAAGCCTGCTACCCCTGCAGGGTCTTTAATATGAAAACCGCCGGGATATAGGTTATTGTTGTAGGTCAGCACGATAAACGGCGAGATTCGGTGCTGCTTTAAGGCTGCCATATACGTTTCGTACTTCTCCGGGAATTGATAAACACCCTTTTCCTTCTCAATCCCACCCCAACCAATCTCGTCGCGTACCATGCTGACACCCAGTCTGGAAACGAGCGGAATCAGAATAGGGTCCCAATTCTGGCCGAAATGGGTCGCAACGCCGAATGGCGAAGGTTGGTCGGCGAGATCCGCGTTGGGAGCGAGCACTGTAACCGAAGTCGTCGTGTTCTTAACGATTTGTTCTCCGTCTTTGGCCGTTAATTGCAGTTTATAGTAACCTTTATCCAGCGACGGCAGCGGGAGGGTCAGGTTCCCGTCATTGCCGACGGAAGCCGATCCGTTGCCGAAAGGAGCACCCCAATAATTTTCCAGTTTCCAATCGACCCGTTTAGCAACCGTTTTCAAATCAATGCTAATTGGTTCTCCCACAAGAAATACATTTCCCGTCGTCGTTGGAATAATCTTCATATCCCGCGTCTCTGGAACAAATTTGTTCACGGTGACCGCCGAGATCACGACATCCTGAGCCGTATCTACGGATGCTTTGGTATAATAAATACGATAATCCGTGCCGTTGGCACGATTGGAAAACTTGGCGTGAGGCAGAGTGACGATACTCGTCTTCCATGTCCCTGAATCCGTCAATTGAATCGGGTTTGCTTTTGTAAATCCGCCCTTTATGGCATCATACTCAGTCACAATCGTGCCTTTGCCAACATCGAGGTAAGTCACCTCAACTTCGATCGGCAAATCCACATCGTAAACATACGTATCGTCTACATTAAAATATAAGTACTTCGCGCCATTAGCCGTGTCCGTCGTCCAGCCTTCCTGCTCTGATCTTACAACGATCGGCGCCTTATTTTTGGCATTGTCTCCCGGGAACACATTAATTCCCTCGTACTTCCAGTCGCTATTTAACTGAGCTTTCACTGACTGCGCGTCGCTGTAGTTATCCAAAGGCCGGATTGAAACCTCTCTGAAATAAACGTCCGTCTCACTGGTGCCCATTTCGCCCGACCAAACGCCCAGACGCATGACTCGCTTCAAGTCCGCCTGAAGCACGATAAACCGCTCCTTTTTCCAACTGTTCGTACCCGTCAGTCGGATATGCTTCATATCACGCCAGCCGGTATCATTCAGGTAGGACAAGGCGAACTTCCCAACAGGTCCGTCAAAATATTCAACCGTCACTTCGACGCGATGATCTCCTCTAGAGACGAATTCCTCATCGGTCACTTCCATATAAAGAAAGCTGCGGGAATTGCTTTTATCCGTGCGCCAGCTGTCCTTGCCTCCTATGACTTCGGCCTTGCCGCTCTGGTCGCGCAATTGCGGATCTCCTGGAAACATATGCAAGCCGCTGAATACGGGATTCGCACCTAATGTCGCCGTAACAACCTCATGACCTTGCTCCGGATCGTCAGCTTTCGAAACCTTAATGGAGCCGATGACGACATCTTCCCCGATCCCTGCCAATCGAATTGTCGTATAGTCGGTGTCCACTGGCTGAAAAACATGTGTTTTCCACTCATTTGTCCCTGTCAGTTGCACCATATCCGAATCAGTACTGCTATTTGCCGCGGAGAAACGCAAATTAAATTTGCCTGTGCCGCGATCGAAATAGTCGACTGCGACTTTTTGATTTTTCCCACTTCCATATGAACTGTCGAGATCAAAGTACATATAGGCGTAATTATTGCTGATTTGCGTAGACCACCCCTCCCTCGAACCATAGGAGACTATCGGCTCAGCGTACTTTTCATTACCGCCCAGCCGCACTTTAATACCCTCATAGGTCCGGTTGCTTTTCAACACCGCCTGCACCGAACTTGCCGTGCTGTAATCCGGCAGTTTGGATACAGTCACCGATTTAAAGAAGACATCCTCTTGGCTGCTCCCCATCTTGGGTCCGTACAGGCCCAGACGCATTTTCGTAATCAGAATGCCATCGGAAACGTAAAATCGATGCGTCTTCCAAGTGTTGCTTCCGGTAAGCTGAACATATTTCTCTTCCTGCCACCCGCCTTGCTTTAAATACATCAGATTAAATTTGCCGGTCCCTCCATCGTAATAATCAACCGAAACCTCAACCCGGCTCTGCCCTTCGACAAAAAAGCCAGAAGCCGCATTCAAATACATAAACTGAACTCCTCCGCTTTTGTTCGTCCCCCAACTTTGCTTACCGCCTTTCACCGCCGCTTGCGGGGACGTAGAATTATCCCCAGGCAGCACCGTCAATCCATTAAAAATAGGATCGTTTCCTAGTTCCGCATATATCACATCCGGCGTATTTGCGGACGCCGATATCCCACCTGGCGGAATAAGTCCTCCGGATACCAATAATACGGATAACATGACGAACCATATACGAATTGCCTTTCTGCTAATATTCATTTCGCACCTCCTAGAATGAATGATTGCGTTCCATCAAACAGATCAGTCGCAGCTCTTGGTAAAGCGCTTTCATTTTTATGTTTTGAACTAATCTCATCACCTGTTGCTCCGGCATGAACATTTGTATTGCCGGAGCAAATCACCATCAGAACACTGACTACAATCATCATTGCTCGTCTCACACATAACTTTTTGCTTGCTATAATAATCGTTTATCCTTTGACCGCAGAACTGGAGAACCCTTGAATAATATACTTCTGGCCAATAAAGAAGACGATAAGCAGCGGTACGACACCTGCTGTCGCGGCAGCCATCATCATGTTATAGTCCACTCCCGCTTCCAGCATGAAATTCTGCATACCAAGCGGCACCGTAAACAATCTTTTGTCCAGCAAAAAAATCAAAGCGTTTTCATAATCGTTCCACGTCCATGTAAAATCAATGATAGCGAAGGTTGCCAGAACCGGTTTGGAAAGCGGTAGAAACAATTGAAAGAAAATCCGGAAATGGCCGGCTCCATCAATGAAAGCCGCTTCAGATATTTCATGGGGAATGCTCATAAAAAATTGCCTGATCATGAAGACGCCGAATACAGTAAACAAGCCCGGAAGAATGAGCGCCCAATGGGTGTTATAAATATTCATCCAATCAAACATGATAAATTTTGGGACAAACAATACTTGCTGCGGAATCATCATCAAACATAGATAAAGCATAAAGATGGCATCCCTTCCCTTGAAGGGAATGCGGCTGAAGCCATATGCGGCAAATGCGGCGAGCAATGGAGCTCCAATCATTAAAATGATCGATATTTTCAAAGAGTTTAAATAAAATAGAGCAAACCCGTCGCCAGTCATCCAGACTTTAAAGTGGTTGGTCCATACAGGATCAAGTGGAATCCACTGAATTGGAAAAGTGAAAACGTCCTTCGGCATCTTGAACGAGGTGCTGATCATCCAGATCATTGGCGACAACAGCAGTAGACTCGCTAGTGCCATGAAGATCGTATTAAAGCTCTTGATTATTCGTTTTCTGATTATTCTGTTATTTATTATTTCCATTGTGCGTCTTCCCCTCCGTTAGTAATGAACCCACTTTTTCTGGCCCGCCCACTGAATAAGCGAGATGCAAAGGATGATCAGGAACATGGTCCACGAGACGGCTGACGCGTACCCCATTTCATAAAAGCTGAACGCTTTCTTATAGGCGAAAATAGAGAAAACCGTCGTACTATTGGCAGGGCCTCCCTGTGTGATGGCATAAATCATGCCAAAGCCCTTGATGGAGCCGATGAAGCCGGTAATCATCAGAAAAAAGGTGGTAGGACTAACCAAAGGAAATATAATCAGACGCAGCAGCTGCCCAAACGTCGCTCCGTCCATCCTTGCCGCTTCCAGCTGCTCTGAGGACAATTCCTGCAGCGCGGCCAAATAAATAATCATATTGTATCCGATTCCGCCTGCAGTCACCATGATCAGCACCGCATACATCGCTGTATCCGGGGAAGCAAACCATAGGGGAGGCTCGGAAATACCAACTGATCGCAGGAATGCGTTTATTGGACCGTTGGAAGGCTGAAATAGCACCATCCATACAAAGGCAATAGCGATGCCGCTGGTAAAGTACGGAGCGAAAAAGAACGCACGCAGCGTTTTCTGGAAATATGTCCGGTTGTTGAGTATGACAGCAATTAGAAATCCGAGCATAATCGAAATCGGTACAGGGACCAACAACAGCAAGGTATTTCTGACTGATACAGCAAATAAATCATCTCTCACCATCATTCTAAAATTATCCAATCCGATAAAACGCGGGGGTTGCCCGCTAGCGAATACCCAATCCGTAAACATTAAATAAAAGGAGAACAGAGCTGGAACGAGCATAAACACCATCATTCCGATTAGATTGGGAGCAATGAATACATAACCAATCAGCCTCTGTCGCTTCATCCAACTCACGATCGGTCACCGCCTTTCTCTATTTATAATGTAGCTTGCAGTATCCAGCAACTTGCGGCTAAGGGGATGCGGCGTTATAGGTTCGCTCCCCCTTAGCCTGACGACTTTATTTAGATGATGCTTGCAAATTCCCGTTATGCACCCGCGCTAATTCCTTCGCGCCTTCCTCAGGAGTCAGCTTTTGGGAAAACACGTTGTCATAAATTGCCTGCTGCTCGCTGCCTGTCTTGCGGTCCAGACGGCTCAGACCGAGTGGAAGGCTTCCGAACATGACCCGCTTAATCGAATCAAGGTCATAGGTGTCCTCCACACCTTTGAACATAAGGGCAACAGCCTCATCGACTGGAAAGTCCTTGGATGAAGGTACTCTTCCGCCTGCCGCCATCGGCAGCATGCCACCGTCCGCATACCACTTGATAAATTTCCAGGCGGCTTCCGGATGCTTGGTGCGGGGATTGATAGCAACCACGTCTCCTAAGCCGCCAGCGTTAATGTAATCGGCTTGATCCATGTTAACCTTGGGAGCCGGCGCCGCCGCCACCTTGAACGACCGTGGGAACTCTGCCACATTGTTAGTCGTACGGAAAATCTGGTTCGTGGAAAATAGCATTGCGCTTTCTCCCTTCACAAACATCTGGTCCAAAGCGGGCTTCGAAGTAATTTGCTCCGTATGAGGCATCAAGCTTTTATCCGTGAACATCATGTCCGAATAAACCTGAAGCGCTTTGACCGTCAACGGATTGTCGAAAGCTGAAGTACCGTCCGGATTCGTCAGCTGCAAGCTTTGCTTCAGCATGGAACCGTTGATAGGCACATTAAAGTAATAATCGCTTTGCGCCAATCCCCAAACCTTATCATCCTTCAGCTTGGCAGCATAATCCCTGAACTCTTCCAGTCCCCATTCCGTAGGAACAGGCAGTCCCTTGGCATCGAGCATGTCCTTGTTCAACCAGACAAAGGATAAGCCTTTCTGGGTAGGAACGCCATAATACTTATCGTCCACCTTCCAAAAGGCAGCACCTTCACCCATTTTTTCGTTCACATCATAGTCAGTGAAACTGCTTATATCAAGCGCGTTTCCTGCTTTTATACGCTTCTCGTAAAGGCTGTAATCATAGTTTACATACATGTCTACGGGCTGGCCGGACATGAGTGCCGTATCCAGCTTCAGATTGCCGGCTTCATCATTGACGAACCGTACATACTCCACCTGAATATCCGAATTTTCTTTGTTCCAGTTGTCGACAACCTCTTGGGGTCCGTTCTCGGCCGGCACAGCTCCCCACATCGTCAGTTTGACCGGATCTGCGCTTGCAGTTGCAGTGGGCTCGGCGCTTGCGGATGTCGTTGGTCCCTCTACTCCCCCATTGCTGTTACCGTTTCCGCCACAGCCAGCAAGCATCAGAGACACCGCCACAATCGAAGTCAAGCCTGCAACCAACCTCTTTCTGTTTCTCATCTTTCTTGTAACCTCCCTAATCGGATGTTTAATACATCCCAACTATACCAACTCGCTCTTGGGTCTATAAGAGACGAAACTTGCGGATTGGCTGTATAAAACTTATATATTGTTCTCTTTCCTAAAGGAGCTGGGGGTTTGTCCAACCAAGCGCTTGAACACTTTGATGAAGTACGCATCGTCAGTGAAGCCCGTCTGGCTCGCAATCTCTTCTACACTGAGCTTGGAATGCAGCAGCAGACGTTTGGATTGTTCAATACGAATGTTTCGCAAATAGGCGATTGGCGTCAATCCCGTTTTTTTGCCGAATACGGTGCTCAAATAGTCTACATTGATTGCTACCAGACTAGCCAAATCCGTAACTTTAATGTTCTCCCTGTAATGCTCCAGCATATATTGAATCACCCGGTTCACCTCTGGATGGTCTGTATAGCTTATATGCTCCTCCTGCTTCTGCCGAATAAGCTCCCGTATTGCTTGCAGCATAAGCGCAAGCAGCGATTCATGGCTTACGGCAGAGTAGATGTCTGTCCTATCCTCCGATTTTCGTCCTGCCAGCATCGTCACAACATGAAGGAGGTGGGCTGCTCGTTTTTTCACTTCCACATGAGAAAATGACGAGTCTTTCATGCACGACCAGATCAGCGTTGTGGCCTCCGTGCATTTTGGTTCATTCCTCTCTTCAAAGCAGCGAATCAACTCAGCCTCCAGCTCCTCCATTGGCACCTTCACGTGTTTCTCCCCTATCGGATCATTATCACGACCGTACCAATCGCCGTTTAATTGATTCAGCGCATGGAGCCAATCATCGGACAAACGGGACAAGTTGCTTATAGGCGTTGTTTCAATCATCCGCTTGGACCGGATCTGGCTGACCGATTCTGACTTCATCTGAAAGCTCCAGCAAAAGAAAGTGGTCTGACCCGCATCATGGAAGATTTGGACAAGCAGATATTTTTCCGGCCGGATCCCAACTTGATCCATGCGAGCAGGTGCGGCACCGTTTAGAGTGACTACAATCTCTAATCTCAGACTGCTGAATTTCTCCACCGCCAAGACAAGCTCCGCTGCATCTGCCTGAACCGATACTCCTGTTCTCAAAATAACCGCCCACTTGCGGTGATAATAAGGAAAAAGCGCCTCTCCAGCCCCTTTAAGCTCTGCAAGCAATTCCTCCTTGATTCGTGCCAAACTTTCCAGCAAAACATCATCATTTAAGGATAGTTTCAGCAAATAGTTGGAAGCTCCGTATTGAAGCGCATCCCGTGCATAATCGAACTGGTTCATAGCCGTCAGCATAATAAAGCGGCTGCGTATACCAGCTTTCCGTGTTTCCTTCAGCAATTCAATTCCGTCCATACCAGGCATAACTATATCGGCGATGACGACATCCGGCTTCAAATCCACAATAGCCGAAAGCGCCTCATTGCCGTTGCCCGCTTCGCCGACAACACAAAAACCATGGCTTTCCCAGTCTAAAATTTCTCTGATGGCTTCACGAACAAACACTTCATCTTCCACCAATAAAATCGTCCACATGTCCGTCATCTCCTTTCTGTGAATAAGGCGCTGCAATTAATAATGGCATACGTATTCGAACGAGGGTTCCCTCCGCGCCCGATATAAGTTCAATCACACCCTCACGCTTAAAGAGCAGCTCCAGCCTTTCTCTTAAATTGTTTAGTCCAATCCCGTGTCCGCTGCGTCTCCCCTTATTGCGGGCTGCCTCTTCCATCCCAATTCCGTTATCTTCCACTTCCAGAACAAGCTCGCTCCCCTCCGCTCGCGCCCTGACCCATATGGTGCCACGACCTTCAGACATGTTAAAGCCGTGGGCGATAGAGTTTTCTGTCAGAGGCTGCAAACTAAATTTGGGAACAAGCGCATACTGCACCGATTCCTCTGTTTCATATTCGATTGTAAATTGTTCTCTAAATCGAAACGCCTGTATGGATTCATAGGATCGCAGCAAAGTAATCTCTTCTTTAAGAGGAATCAGCTCAATATCGGAATTAAGACTAGCCTCCAATATTAAGCCTAATGAAGTACAAATACCCGCAATGGCGTCCTGTTTCTCTTTTCTTGCAATCCATTTGACAGTGTTCAACGTATTCAAGAGAAAATGCGGGTTCATTTGGTAGAGCAGCATTTGAAAACGGACTACCTGCTTTTGCCGCTCCTCCTGTTTCAGCTTAGCAATTAGCAGAACAACATCATCAATCATTCGGTTAAAGCTATCGCTTAGCGAACGAATTTCATCTGTTGCACCTTGGTTGATCGATATTTTAACATTCAGCTTCTTGTCCGACGCCTCTTCCATGCTTCGTTTCAAAACATACAACGGCTTCGTTATTCGGGATGCCAAAAAGAAGGTTACCGTGATGAAAACGATTACCAGAATAATGAGAAACATATAGATCATCAATCTTAATTGCTTCACTTCACGCTGAAGTTCACTTAAGGGCATTTGACTAACGACATACCAATCCAGCTCCTCCACATAACTGTAATTGACAAGTGACAAAGCGCGTTCATCTTTGTAATGTCCATTTTTTGCATGTGAAGAAATGATCCTTTTCATGCTGTCCACACTGAAAGCGGATTCCTTATTTTGTAAAATAATTTCTTCTTGCCCGGTAAAAATGGTTAGATCCTGATTGACCGGATTATCTTTTAGCGTATTGTTGAACCATTCCTGAATGTTGATGCTGATACGTGCTAATCCATAATTTCCCCGCAGCTCGTCGTCCAGCATCGTATACAGACTTAGCAGCTTACTTCCTTGACTTCCTCTTACATCATTCCAGTCGTTCGCCACCCATCGGTAAGGACGCAAGCCGATTTGCAGCTTATTTTGCCACTCCTGTAATTCTTTCCGTTCGTTTGTCAACTGGTCATTGGGAGCATAGGAGGTGTATACATTGCCATTACGGTCGATAAAACGAAAATACAGCTCCGTCTGATGGAAAAAAAAGCTGTTGTTGATTCCGAACATTTTGCTTTCTATTATTTTCTTTCGTACAAAAGGATCATATTTATCAGGAGCGTGCATAATCTGGATCAGGCTTTCATCCTGGCTCAGCATGGTATTTGCTTTATATGAAAATGCCATCATATCCGTCAAGGATATATAAACCTGCTGCATACGCTCAGACATGCGGTCGATCATATCATTCTGCCGAATCGTTTCGAAATGCTGGAAAAGATAATAAATTGCGATGCACAAAGGAAGCATCAGTAATGTGATATACGCGATAAACAGTCTATATTTCAACGTATTTGGGAGCCATTTTCTCCTATATTGCATCATTTGTGTATCATTCACTCCTCATATCGTTTTTGAGCCTATCAAGCGCACCTTTCATTTTATCACACCCAAAAACTGAACCAGCAGATTAAAAACTTGTATTTTTATATAACAATTCTTAGAAATTGAGCACTAAAGAGATTCATCTCGTCTAACAGGCTTATCCAGCTTGGGTTCTCCTAGACTTGATTTAATTGCTGATGAAGGTAACTCAATGAAGACGTTTAGCGTTGGATTCAGACAGTGTGCTCCCTCATTCGATACAGCTTTCTCAGTTCAATCCGTCAACACGAATTGACGCTGTGGTTCACTCATTGGGCATTCCAACATATAAAAAAAATCACGCCCAATGGACGTGATTTTTTTATTGGTGCAGTCTAGGGGAGAATCAGCACTAGCCTAATCACATTAAATTACTTACATTTTCATCTGGATAGTTCGGTAAATTACATTGAACTTATCCTTTCACAATTTTGAAAGAAATCCTAAGAACTTATTTTCATAATAAGAATGGATGCATTTGAATTGATTTGAGATCCCCCAGCATTGGTTTGTAAAGTAACGCTAGAGGCGCTGGAATGATTTCTTAAAGTTAGTACATCACTAGCGGCAGCAGTAATAATAATCATGCCTGGATTAGATTGAGTACCAGCACCCGAACCATATACACTTCCGCCAACAGGGGCACCATTCTGATACAAGGTAAATTGATTACTTTCTACTGCAGTTACAATATAATAAACGGCATAGTCTCCAGCGTTATTTATCATAATTTGTGATGTATTCGGTGTATGGGTGATGTTATTTAGATTACCATTGCTATCGAAAATAATATCCGTTTCTACGGCCACTGACTGGCTACCTGTATTGAATACATAACCATAAGCTGACAACCCTTCACCTGTCGCACCTGTCGCTCCTGTTGCTCCCGTTGCTCCTATTACACCTGCTACTCCTGTCTCACCTGTCGCTCCCGTTGCTCCTGTCGCTCCTGTTGTTCCCGTTTCTCCTGTCGCTCCCGTTACTCCTGTCGCTCCTGTTGCTCCTGTTGCTCCTGTTGTACCCGTCGATCCTGATAATCCTGTTGCCCCTGTCTCACCTGTCGCTCCCGTTGCTCCTGTTGATCCTGTTTCACCTATCGCTCCACCTGGATTTCCTGTTGGACCTGTTGCTCCTGTAACCCCAGTTGGACCTGTTACTCCCGTTGCTCCTGTTGCACCCGTTACTCCCGTTGCTTCTGTTACTCCCGTTACTCCCGTTACTCCCGTTGCTCCCGTTGCTCCTGTTGCTCCCGTTGCTCCTGTCTCACCGGTTTCTCCCGTTGCTCCTGTTGCACCCGTTGCACCCGTTGCTCCTGTTTCACCTGTCGCTCCTGTTGCTCCTGTGACTCCTGTTTCACCTGTCGCTCCCGTTGCTCCTGTTGCTCCCGTTACTCCTGTCGCTCCTATGACTCCTGTTGGTCCTGTTTCACCTGTTGCTCCCGTTACTCCTGTCGCTCCTATGACTCCTGTTGCTCCTGTTTCACCTGTCGCTCCTATGACTCCCGTTGCTCCTGTTGACCCTGTTGATCCTGTTTCACCTGTCGCCCCACCTGGATTTCCTGTTGGGCCAGTTACTCCTGTAACCCCAGTTGCCCCTGTCACACCTGGATCACCTGTGGCTCCTGTTGTTCCAATTGGACCTATCATTCCTGACGCTCCTGTTGCTCCTGTAACCCCAATTACTCCTGTCGCTCCTGTTGCTCCTGTTGCTCCTGTTGCTCCTGTCGCTCCTGTAACCCCAATTGCTCCTGTTGCTCCTGTTGTTCCCGCTACCCCCGTTGCTCCCGTTTCTCCTGTTGCTCCTGTTGCTCCTTTAACACTCGCTGCTCTTCGCTTTGCTTTGACATTTACTATAACTTCCTGTCTAATACCGCACTTACAATGCCTTTTATTACACTTTTGGCATCGTTTTTTTCTAAATTGAAAATGCCTGTGATTGTAACGAGCAAAACGTTTTTTTACTGTTATCTTCTTCAGTAATCTCATCTCCTTAGCTGCACCATATGAATCAAAATAATGTCAGGACGCCATTATACAAAGCCTTCCTAAACAGCGATAACCAAGGCAATATCATATTAGACTAATCCTTGATCCCATCCCTGACTACGACCGTTTTCCCTCCAGAACTGGTTTCACATCTACACTATTTATTAATAAGGACGAGTCAGCGCCGCTGGCTTGTCTAGCCCATTTGAGAATCAAAAGTTTGGTTAGCTTATCGATGTTTTGAATCTTCACTTACTAAGCCACGCCAAATAAACAAGTAAATTGGGCTGGTGTTATTTTAAGCAGCTTCGGATTGCTTGAGCCATGTGCTGTTACACTCCGCACACTTTAAAAACAACTCACCCGGTAAGCTCCGTTTTTAATTTAAATAATCACATCTCTCATTGAGCAATTGCTTACTCTGTCATTTAACATAAGGCACTGTATATCGTATGAAGGACATTCGTATAGGGCATGGGCCAATGTTCTAAAATGAATTTTATTACATGATGGTTTGTTCCTTGGAGATCTTTTGACTCCCCCCTCGGACTGCATCCCGGAGATCGTCCCCCTGGCATTCTATACAAAAAAACGCCACCACGCTTAGACACTCCTTCAAAACAGTTTGGTCATCAATTGCTTATTGCCTTCTTCTAACCCTCCTTCTGAAATAAGTCAATCCTCTCGCCAATTCGACTCGATTAGCCTTTAATCGACAAAAGTATACCAAACTACGATAAACAAGAAACAAACAGACTCATCCATAAATTTCTTGTTATTGACATGCGAATGGTTTCAATGATATATTGTGCATGCACAACATACACAATCCGCAAAGGAGTTGATTATATGCTTGCTTTAGAAATAAAAAATTTAAATAAAAAATATGAGCATTTTCATTTAAAAGACGTATCTTTTCAACTGGAAAAGGGTTATATTATGGGATTTATCGGAGCCAACGGCGCAGGAAAAACAACGACAATAAAAGCCATTTTGAATTTGATTCATAAGGATAGCGGCGAGATTAGTATTTTGGGCAAGGAGATGACCAAACACGAGCTCGAATTAAAACAAGAAATTGGCTCTGCCTTTGGTGACATCAATTTCTATACTCGAAACAAAGTCAAAACATTAACTAATGTAATCAAAAAGTTCTATCATAATTGGAATGATGAAGCCTATTACAATTATCTCAAGAGATTCAATTTGAATGAAAACAAAAAAATAGCTGAATTATCAACCGGGATGAAAGTGAAATACAGCTTAGCCATCGCTTTATCACACGGTGCAAAGCTGCTTATTCTTGATGAACCAACAAGCGGACTTGATCCGGTGGCAAGGGACAATTTATTGGATATTTTTCAGGAACTAGTGGAAGATGGTGAAATCAGCATCCTGTTTTCCACTCATATCACAACTGATTTGGAAAAATGTGCCGATTATATTACTTTTATCGATAACGGACATATTATCAACAGCTCTGAGAAAGAAGAATTTATTGATACCTACCGCTTGGTGAACGGGAAAGAAGAGCAATTGGATTTGATAAAAGACCAGTTAATTGCCTACAAAAAGAATTCATTCGGCTTTACAGCCTTGATCCATACTAAAGACTTTGATCCCTCTTGGAATATTAAATCAACTTTGCCTAGTCTTGAGGAGATTATGATCTATTTCGCGAAAAAGGAGATTGTGCATGTATAATTTACTAATGAAAGAATTAAAGCTAGGCGTAAGCCCATTCTTTTATATCATGCCTTTTTTGACGGGTGCTTTAATGCTAATTCCCTCATGGTTATATTTCCTTGTCATCCTCTACTTCTGTTTCCTCACGATACCGAATATGTTTGCAGGGTATAAATCTCAGAATGATTTGATATTTACAAACATGCTGCCTGTAACCAAAAAAGACATTGTAAAAGCAAAGGTATACGTTATTGTTATCCTGGAATTAATGCACATCATTGTTGCCATGATTTATGGTTTGATTACTATTCGCTTATATCCAAATCTGACCTATTTTTTCTTCAAACCATCCTTTGGTTTTTGGGGACTATGCTTCGTTATGATTGCAATCTTCAACATTATCCTTATATCGATGTATTATAAAACAGCCTATAAATACGGCGCAGCAACGATTGTGTCCATTACAGCTGCGATACTGTTTGCAGGAGGCGCAGAATGGCTCGGAATACAGAATTCATTTGTGTATGATCTTTTCAAAGGAAATGGTACTGATCATTTGGGAATTCATCTATCCATCTTGTTCTCGGGCATCGTCATATTTGCGATATTTACGATAATCGCTTATCATATTGCAATCAAACGTTTTCAGAAAGTGGAAATTTAATGAACATAGCTATTTCGAACTCATCTGATAAACCGATCTATCAGCAGCTTTTTGAACAAATTAGCGCACAAATTCTAAAAGGTGAACTAGAAAATGGTTACAGCTTACCTCCCATACGACAAGCCGCCACAGAGCTTCGTGTTAGTATCATTACCGTAAAAAAAGCGTGGGAAGAGCTTGAACGGCTTGGCTTGATTTATACCGTAACCGGCAAAGGCTGTTTTGTAGCCGAGCTCTCCCCTGATGAGATGCTGAAAAAACGCAACGAAATGATTATGAAGCAAATGGTTCTAGACACTTCCTATTACAAAACCTTCGGCCTTACTTTAGAGGAAGTTTTCGAGCTTTTGAAGGAAATTTATTGAATAGGTTTAAAACAAATCAACCACGTCCTATGGGCGTGGTTAATTTGTTTTATTGGTGAATTCCACTATCCTTACCCAAATAGATTGGACAGTTCATCTGCATATAATAGCACTACTGCAGCAGCTATTAAAAGATTCAATATGGCAGGGAATATTTTTCCGATTTGATGTTTGACTCTGAAATGCGTGAGGCACGCCAATAGCATCATGACGCCCACCAATAATGCGGTCCATGCCGCAATCCCCGCATACCAATAGCCGACAATGAGTCCTATGCAGGCAACAATTTGAACGTAGCCCGTAATGACGCGAAACCATTGAGGAAGTTTAATCGAATCAAACAGTTCAACCTGATGTTTTGCTCCAACAATCTTGCTTCCTCCAAAAAAAGCCATAGAAAAAAGCAGCCAACTTTGAAGAACAATGGCTAGTATATGCATTTAAAATACTCATCCTTTCTATTTTTTAATAAGACACCATTTGGTGTCCTATTTCATAATAGTACACCCACATATGTCTTGTAAAGCATTTATTACGATGTAATTTATGAAAATTTTATCCATTTAACGGTTTGGATTCTTAATACTCCGCATGCCAGCTCATCATAAAACATGACGCTTTTATTTTGGCAATATTTTAATGGTGCATCTCCTCATAAGCTATCCACCTAATGAACAGAAAACCACGTCCGATGGACGTGGTTAATTTGTTTAGTATGGTGGAGCTTAGAGGATCCCTGATACCTACCAGCTAAACGATCTCCTCCTATGGTTAGTTTCACTGCTTCGATCAACTTCCAAAGAAGCCTTTCTGCCCTAGAATATCACATGTAGCATTCCATAATTTACTTTGCATCTCCTTCAATCCCCCAGGATGCACGGGTACTATGGGATCACCGGCTCCTACATTATAATATCCGCCCGATTTTCCCTGATAGTTAGGATCAGTCATTAGAAGAATAATGATATCGGCTCCTCTTCGCGGATCTCCAATACGAAAGAAATGGAGTAAACGCTCCAGCATCGGGGCAAACCATAGTTCTCTTCCCAGACCCGTAACATTAAATCCCGGATTCAGTGCATGAATGCTGATTCCTGTTCCATCCCATTGACGTGCAAGTTCAGCAGTAAACATAATATTTAAAAGTTTGGTTTTCCCGTATACCGCGGATGAGCCTCTAGAAGTAAAAGGAGCTGTATCGAGTAAATCCGCTGGTATCTTAAGCTCTCCATGACGGCGAGAAGCCTCAGAAGCAACATTAACAACAGTTGCACTTCCTGCTTTTTTCAAGGAATGATGCAAGAGATGGGTCAATAACCATGGCGCAAAATAGTTCACAGCCATCATTTCTGCTAATCCGTCTGACGTAATCCTCTGTTCAAATGCATGAAGGCCAGCGTTATTTAATAACATGTCAATCTTGGGAACTGCGTCTGATATTTCTTGACCCAAACGATTGACATCCTTCATTGATGACAAATCACCATAGAAAAAGTTAATTTCAGCTGTTGGTGTCCGCTCCTTGATCATTTTTTCAGTTGCTTCTGCACGACTCTTACTCCTCGCCGTTAGAACAAGATGAGCGCCTCGCTTAGCCATTTCGATTGCAACAAGCTGCCCCAAGCCACTTGTAGCGCCAGTAATTACAATTATCGGATTTGCTATCATCTTCATTCTCCTTTATATGAACTGCATGTTTTTCACGGTCATTTTGACATCTTATTGCTGAAAATATATAATTGATATATATCAACTATATATAAGTGATTGATATATGTCAATTAAATAAAGAGTGTGCTTTCTTTGAAAAATCCAGGTTAGGTGGTACCAATAATGAATGAAGAACGTAAAGACACGCTGAGAGGACAATTAGAACTGAAGCTCGGCGAACAAATTAACGCCCTCATTAGCGCCTCACATGCGCTGAATGTCAGAACTTCTGCTTATTTCGATTCCTCAATACAACCTGCGGCTTTCCATATTGTGAGATGGCTGTACTCCCATGGTCCAACAAGCGCCTCTATTTTGGCAGATTCAACTGCTATGGACCGAAGCTCGGTCAGCCGTCTCGTCAAACAACTAGAGATTTTGGGTTATGTAAAAAGGGAAGGCTCTCCGGATGATCGCCGAGCGATACTTCTTACTCTCACAGAACTTGGACGCAAAAAAACATTTGATGCTCTGCGGGATAAGGAAAACGTATTTTATGAACGCATATCCCAATGGGATAATCAACAACTTGATACATTTATCGAAATGCTTAAGTCCATTAATGGATTTGAGCAAAATAATGATATCCTTTGAATTGCCCAAGGCTAAAAAATGTACGACATGATCCTAAAAAATCGCCTAATTGGGCTTGCTCGATCATTGGATATATTTCCTTCGAAGCCCTTCACTTCCTTACGTCCGTACAAACCGGACTTCTGGGATCGCCCCTTGCAAGGCTCCACCAAACAATAAATAAACCACTTCGGATTGAACTGCACCCCCATTGTTAGACACCATCTAACATTGGAGGTGCAGTTTTTCTATGAAAAAATTCAGTCCAGATACAAAAATACAAGCAGTCACGCGTTATTTAAATGGAGTGGAAAGCCTTAATACGGTTGCGAAATTATATCGTAT